>NZ_JALMEZ010000028.1:0-31157 GCF_023242495.1 Pseudomonas sp. MWU13-2862
GATTCGAACCTGTGACCGCTCGGTTCGTAGCCGAGTACTCTATCCAGCTGAGCTACGAGTGCATTTGATGCCGCGCATTATAGGCCGTGAAATCTTTTTGTAAAGCGCTTTTTTCTAGTAATTTCAACAACTTACCGAATAAGCCAGATCTACACGTACTACACAAATAATGGCGGAGAAGGGGGGATTCGAACCCCCGACACCCTTTTGAGGTGTACTCCCTTAGCAGGGGAGCGCCTTCGGCCACTCGGCCACCTCTCCGCAACACGGGGCGTATAATAACCAACCTTTTCCCCGTTTGCAAAGCAAAAAATCAAATAAAATTAATGGCTTGGTTCTTCGTCCTTCTCTTTCTTGATCCGCAGGTAGATTTCCTCACGGTGTACGGCCACTTCCTTGGGGGCATTGACCCCAATTCGTACTTGATTTCCTTTGACGCCAAGCACGGTCACAGTGATTTCACCGTCACCGATGATCAGGCTCTCTGCGCACCGACGAGTCAGAATCAGCATACCTTTCTCCTACACGCACTTCAGTTCAGGGACAACAGTCTGCAAAAAGGGCTTCGGCTTACAGGCTATATAGCCATCGCCCTACACCCCTGAGTATTGACCAGCGCAGGCAAAAGAACAGCACCCACCCACGCCCATCAAGAAAAACAAAGGGCGCGGTTCAACCGCGCCCTTGGGGACTAGGCGTTACTCGCCCTGTCGGGCCGGGGCATCGAGCTCGAAAGCCGTGTGCAGCGCCCGTACCGCCAACTCCAGGTACTTCTCTCCGATCACCACGGAGACCTTGATCTCCGAGGTCGAGATCATCTGGATATTGATGCTTTCCTTGGCCAGGGCCTCGAACATCCGGCTGGCTACGCCAGCGTGGGAGCGCATGCCGACACCGACGATCGACACCTTGGCGATCTTGGTGTCGCCGATCACTTCACGGGCACCGATCTCACGCGCGGTGTTTTCCAGGACGGTTTGCGCGGCCTGGTAGTCATTGCGGTGCACGGTGAAGGTGAAGTCGGTGGTGTTATCGTGCGCAACGTTCTGCACGATCATGTCGACTTCGATGTTCGCGGCACTGATCGGGCCGAGAATCTTGAAGGCCACGCCGGGGGTGTCTGGCACGCCACGGATGGTCAGCTTGGCTTCATCGCGGTTGAAGGCGATGCCGGAAATGATCGGCTGTTCCATGGATTCCTCTTCATCAATAGTAATGAGGGTACCCGGACCCTCTTTGAAGCTGTGCAGGACGCGCAGCGGAACGTTGTACTTGCCGGCGAACTCGACCGCACGGATCTGCAACACCTTGGAACCGAGGCTGGCCATTTCCAGCATCTCTTCGAAGGTGATCTTGTCCAGGCGCTGGGCCTGGGCGACGACGCGCGGATCGGTGGTATAGACGCCATCGACGTCGGTGTAGATCTGGCATTCGTCAGCCTTCAAGGCCGCCGCCAGCGCCACGCCGGTGGTGTCGGAACCGCCACGCCCGAGGGTGGTGATATTGCCGTGCTCGTCGACGCCCTGGAAACCGGCGACCACTACCACGCGACCGGCCTTCAGATCGCCACGAATCTTCTGATCGTCGATCTGCAGGATGCGCGCCTTATTGTGCGCGCTGTCGGTCAGGATTCGCACCTGGTTGCCGGTGTACGAGACCGCCGGCACACCGCGCTTGATCAGTGCCATGGCCAGCAAGGCGATGGTCACCTGCTCGCCGGTGGAAACGATCACATCCAGTTCACGGGGAACCGGCTGCTGATCGCCACTGATCTGCTTGGCCAGTTCGATCAGGCGGTTGGTCTCGCCGCTCATCGCGGACAGTACAACCACCAGGTCATCACCGGCTTCACGGAACTTCTTAACCTTGTCGGCTACCTGCTCGATTCTCTCGACGGAGCCGACCGAGGTACCTCCGAATTTCTGTACGATCAAAGCCATTTCTAAGCCGCCTCAGCCCGTAAAGGGGCGCCCATTAATCATTCAACTTCACAGCTGCGGTGCCTGCCACTAGACAACAGGCACCCGTCGCGGCCTTTAAACGCCCTGTTCGACAAACGGCACGGTCAGGGCCAGTGCGGCATCCAGTTGCGCAGCGTCGATACCGCCGCCTTGCGCCATGTCCGGACGACCGCCGCCCTTCCCGCCCACTGCCGCAGCGGCTTGTTTCATCAGATCACCGGCTTTGAGTTGGCCAGTCAGGTCCTTGGTCACGCCTGCGACCAGAACGACCTTTTCCTCATGGACACTGCCGAGCAGGATCACTGCGCGACCGAGTTTGTTTTTCAGTTGATCGACCAGCGCCAGCAGCGCCTTGCCATCCTGCCCGTCCAGACGCACGGCCAGGACCTTGACGCCCTTGACGTCCAGGGCCGCAGCCGACAGGTCGTCGCCCGCCGCACTGGCGGCCTTGGCCTGCAATTGCTCCAGCTGCTTTTCCAGCAGGCGGTTGCGTTCCAGCACCGCCGACAGCTTGTCGATCAGGTTGTCGCGACTGCCCTTGATCAGGTTCGCGGCTTCCTTGAGTTGCTCTTCCGCGGCGTTCAGGTAGGCCAGTGCCGCAGCCCCCGTGACCGCTTCGATACGCCGTACGCCCGAGGCGACGCCGCCTTCGCTGGTAATTTTCAGCAGGCCGATATCGCCGGTGCGGTTGGCGTGGATACCGCCGCACAGCTCAACGGAGAAATCGCCGCCCATGCTCAGTACCCGAACGCTGTCACCGTACTTCTCGCCGAACAGCGCCATGGCGCCTTTTTTCTTGGCGGTGTCGATATCGGTTTCTTCGGTTTCCACCGCCGAGTTCTTGCGGATCTCGGCGTTGACGATGTCTTCAAGGGCCTTGAGCTGCTCAGGCTTGATGGCTTCGAAGTGGCTGAAGTCGAAGCGCAGGCGCTGACTGTCGACCAACGACCCCTTCTGCTGGACGTGCTCGCCCAACACCTGGCGCAACGCGGCGTGCAGCAGGTGCGTGGCCGAGTGGTTCAGGGAAGTGGCGTGACGCACATCAGCGGCCACCTGGGTTTCAACCTGGGCACCGACCAGCAAACTGCCTTGCGCCAGGACACCGTGGTGCAGGAACGCGCCACCGGTCTTGGTGGTGTCGCGTACATCAAAGCGACCGGCAGCCGCCTTGAGATAACCGCAATCACCTATCTGGCCGCCCGACTCGGCATAGAACGGCGTCTGGTCCAGGACGACAACGCCCTCTTCGCCTTCATTCAAGACGTCGACCGACTGCCCTTCTTTATAAAGCGCCACGACTTTCGCCGAACCGCTGGTAGCGCTGTAGCCGGTGAACTCGGTGGCGACGTCGACCTTGACCAGGCTGTTGTAGTCCATGCCGAAGGAACTGGCCGAACGGGCACGCACGCGCTGGGCTTCCATCTCACGCTCGAAACCGACCTCGTCGAGGGTCAGGTTGCGTTCGCGGGCGATGTCACCGGTCAGGTCCATCGGGAAACCGTAGGTGTCGTAGAGCTTGAACACCACGTCACCCGGGACGACCGCTCCCTTGAGTTCGGCCAGGTCCTGCTCGAGGATCTTCAGGCCTTGCTCCAGGGTCTTGGCGAACTGCTCTTCTTCAGCCTTGAGCACACGCTCGATATGCGCCTGCTGGGATTTCAGCTCAGGGAAGGCTTCGCCCATCTCGGCGACCAGGGCCGCAACGATCTGGTAGAAGAAGCTGCCCTTGGCACCCAGCTTGTTGCCGTGACGGCAAGCGCGGCGAATGATCCGACGCAGCACGTAGCCACGACCTTCGTTGGACGGCAGCACACCGTCGGCAATCAGGAAGCCGCAGGAGCGAATATGGTCGGCGACGACTTTCAGGGATGCCTGGTTGTCGTTGGTGCAGCCGATGGCCCGGGCCGAAGCGCTCAGCAGGCTCTGGAACAGGTCGATTTCATAGTTGGAATGAACGTGCTGCAACACCGCACTGATCCGCTCCAGGCCCATGCCGGTATCCACCGACGGCGCTGGCAGCGGATGCAACACGCCATCGGCGGTGCGGTTGAACTGCATGAACACGTTGTTCCAGATTTCGATGTAGCGGTCGCCGTCTTCTTCCGGCGAGCCAGGTGGGCCGCCCCAGATATCGGCGCCGTGATCGTAGAAAATCTCGGTGCAAGGACCGCACGGGCCGGTATCGCCCATGGTCCAGAAGTTGTCGGAGGCGTAAGGGGCGCCCTTGTTGTCACCGATGCGGACCATACGCTCGGCCGGCACGCCGACTTCCTTGGTCCAGATATCGTAGGCTTCGTCGTCGGTCGCGTAGACCGTGACCCAGAGCTTTTCCTTCGGCAGGTTCAGCCACTTGTCGGAAGTCAGGAAGGTCCAGGCGAAGGTGATCGCATCACGCTTGAAATAGTCGCCAAAGCTGAAGTTGCCGAGCATTTCAAAAAAGGTGTGGTGACGGGCGGTGTAACCGACGTTTTCCAGGTCGTTGTGCTTGCCGCCGGCGCGCACGCATTTCTGACTGCTGACCGCGCGGGTATAGGCGCGCTTTTCCTGACCCAGGAAGCAGTCCTTGAACTGGTTCATCCCCGCGTTGGTGAACAGCAGGGTCGGGTCGTTGCCCGGAATCAAAGAGCTGGAGGCTACACGGGTGTGGCCTTGCTGTTCGAAGAAGCGAAGGAAGGCTTCACGGATTTCTGCGCTTTTCATAGGTTCTTCCACGGAGTCTGCGGCCAAACGCAAGTGCATCACATCCAAAAGGGTTTGCGACTTGCAAAGGGCCGCATTATATCGGCCCTGCGCCTTGGGTACAGCGTGTTTATACGATAGAAACCGTCAATTGGACGGCCTGCTGCCTCATTCACGGCCAAATTCGGCCAATACCGCAACAACTTGTTCAACTTGCGTACATCCGGCGTCCCTGTACCCCGGGTCGTTTCAGCCTGTTCGACGACAGGCCGGGCCGGCGTTTACTGAAGAATTTCGATAGTCATTATCGAAACGACGACATGCACCCCCTGAAAATATATGTTAAAAACTCAGCGCCGCCAGAAAGTCTGGCGGCAACGTTCTCAGGGCGGGGTGCAACTCCCCACCGGCGGTAATGGCGCGCAATGCGTCTAGCCCGCGAGCGCTTGACGATTTCCACGGCCTCGGCCGTCGGTCGACAAGGTCAGCAGACCCGGTGTGATCCCGGGGCCGACGGTCATAGTCCGGATGAAGAGAGAACGGGATTGACACCCAGGGGCCGTCCGCTGAATCCGTAGAGGCCTGCGAGCATCCCACGGCGACGCTGAACGTACCCTTGAATCCCATTCGATTCATATCGCCCTGTTTTTCACACAAACAGGAGTCAGAACAGATGCAACCCACCACCATTCATCACAACCAACGTATCGCCTTTATCCAGGCCTGCTGGCACAAAGACATTGTCGACCAGGCACGCCACGGCTTTGTCTCGGAAATCGCCAAGCTGGGTTATCAGGAAAGCGATATCGATTTCTTTGAAGTCGGCGGCGCCTTCGAAATCCCCCTGCATGCCAAGCTGCTGGCCAAATCCGGGCGTTATGCCGGCGTGGTCGCCGCGGGCCTGGTGGTCGACGGCGGGATCTATCGCCACGACTTCGTCGCCACCGCGGTGATCGACGGCCTGATGCAGGTCCAGCTGGACACCGAAGTGCCGGTGTTTTCGGTGGTCTTGACCCCGCACCACTTCCACGCCGGTGAAGAACACCAGAAGTTCTTCTTCGATCACTTCGTGCACAAGGGCCAGGAAGCGGCGAAAACCTGCGCCGACACCCTGCACAAACTGCGTGCGCTGCCGCGCCCGGCAGCGCAGAAACTGGCGGTCTGACTGCCCCGCACCTGCCGGCCCGGGCCGGCAGGTCATTGCCAACGCATAACTATCTACGCTCTCCCCGCTTCGTCTTTGCAGTTAAGTGAACTCGACATTTCGCCCTACCAGGGCTTTCGAGAACCACCGCCTGCGGAGACACCTCAACGTGAACGACTTCTCCAGACTTGGCCCAAGCCAGCCGATCATGCCTCACCAGGAACACTGGATCGACGGCACCATCGAAACCGCACATCCCCTTGTCGAGCCCTTGAACCAGTACCCGGACGACCAGAGGATCCTGCACACCCACCGGCTCCACCTGGATAAAAACGTCCGGGTGGAACGCCAGCAACTCAAGGCCCCGCCCGACTACCGGGGACCGGCCGATCATCTGCGCTTCACCATCGGTGGCCGCGACAACCGCGTGCATCTGTACCAGTCCGATCATCTGGTGCTGGATATCAATGGCTGGCGTTATCACCTGACAACCGTCTCCTCCGGGCAGGTCATCGTGCTGGACACACAAGGTGGCGATGACGATATCAGGGTGGACGACAAGGTACGGATCGCGGTGTTCATCCATTCAGGAGCGGGAAACGACCGATTGTTTTGCGGGGGAGGCTTCACCAAGGTCGATGCGGGACCTGGCGACGATCGGATTTTCACGCGCTCCGGCGCCAGCTATATCGAAGCCGGAGACGGCGACGATATTGTCAGCGCCCATGGCAACGGCCCCATGACCGTCTATGGAGGCCGGGGCCACGACACCTTGAGCGCAGGCGAAGGCAGTTGTTTCATCGACGGTGGCCAGGGCGACGATGTGCTATCAGGCGGCAAAGGCCACAACGTGCTCAGCGGAGGCGACGGCGACGATCAGATCACCCCCGGTCCCGGCCGCACGACCATTTACACCGGAACAGGCACGGACTTCGTCGCCCACCTGAGACCCGACGTCCAATTGTTCAATGCCTACTCCGCCTCCGAACCCACGCCTTCGACGATTCCCGATGATCCTGGCGTCATCATCGCCGCCAAGGGACTGGACAGTTGCGGCGTGATCGTCGATGGCACGCCCCGGTTCCAGGAACGGGTCAATGACGACCTCAGACTGCTGCTGGGCTCCGATAACGGCCAGCAACTACTGGGTGCCCTGGGTCAGATCGCGCGCAAGAGCGGCGTGCCCGTGCTGATCAAGGAGTTGACCGAGGAAGAAAACGGCATGTGCTTCCCGGGACGCGCGCAGCAGGGCGACCCGTTTATCCACGATGGCAAGGCCGGAGCTCCGGCCCTCGGTTGTACGGTGTATTACGACCCCTCGTTTCTCAAGGGCGAAGTCACCAGCATCGTTCATCTCTACCACGAGCTGTGCCATGCCTATAACCACGTGACAGGGACGATTTTTCCCGGCTGGGGGGCAGACGGTGTGGACGCGGGCAAGCCTCGCGACTCGGTCCCCAACGCGGAGCTCCAGGCCGTCGGGTTGGCGGCTCACGCCCCGGCCTTCGACTTCGACGCCAATCCCGCGACACCGCCCCTGACCACCAACCCCGAGGCCTTTACCGAAAACGGGCTGCGCCTGGAGTTCGGTATTCCGCCGCGCAAGCAATACCGGGAAGAGTAAACGGATTCGCCGTCCATCCGCACCCGACTTTAACGGAGCCTTCATGAACCATTTTCCCGACATCCCGCCGGCCAGGTCCGAGCGCCTGATAGACGGTAGTGCTCGTTCCATTGATGAACACTACCAGATCGTCCAGGAATACCCGGACGACTACAAACCGACCTCAATCTACCGACTCTCGGCAGAGAATGACCCGGTCCTGATAGAGCGAAAGATCGTTTCGACCCCCTACAGGCCAGGATACCCGCCGCTGGATTACCTGATCTTCACCACCGGCGACAGTGCTGACACCATCAGGGTCTACTGCCCGCAGGAGCAATTGATAGTCGACATCAACCATGAACGTTACCTGATCAACCCGGCCTCTTCCGAGCAGAAGCTGATCATCCGCACCGGCGGCGGCCCGGACCGGGTGACGGTGGACGAACAGGTGAGCATCCAGGTTATCGTCGAAACGGCCGACGGCGACGATGTGATCCACAGCGAAGGCAGTGAAACCCAGATCCATGCCGGCCCAGGCGACGACTTCATCACCACAGGCGAGGGCAAGGCCTATATAGAGGCCGGGGAAGGCAACGACATGATCTTTGTCGAAGGTGACGCAACCGTCTACGGCGGGGCCGGCAATGATCATATCAGCGCCACTTCCAGCCGGGACGACAGTCGCCACCTGCTTGACGGCGGCCAAGGCAACGATCTGCTGATCGGTGGCCAGGGACACAGCATCCTCAGTGGAAACGACGGCGACGACTCCATCCTGGCAGGCGTCGGGAGCAACACCATCTACACCGGAGCAGGCCGGGACACGGTCATGTTGATCAAACCGACGGATAGCGTCTTCAGCAACGATGGCCGCGACCAATTGTTCCAGGTTGCTCCCCAACCACCCGCCAATGCCGAGCAATTGCGTGTTCACCCATCGTCTTCCGAAGGCTTTCAGATAACCCTGCTCGGCAACCTGAATCTGCAGCAGACCGGTATCCTGGTCAACGGCCCTCCGGCATTTCAGGACCGGGTCAATGACGACCTGAGGCTTCTGGGCGGCTCCCCCCGGGGCAGCCAGCTTTTGTCGGTGCTGGATAAAACGGCCAAGAAACATGGCATCACCGTCGTGATCAACCCGTTGGAGTATGAGAGGAATGCGCTGTTTCTGGTCGATGCCCGGACCACGGGCGATCCCTACATCCGGGATACCCGCGCGGGAGATGGACTCCCAGGGGGAAGCATTCACTACAACCCCGCCATTGAAATCGACGCAACCCCCGGGGTCGTATTGCTTTACCACGAACTCTGCCATGTCTATAACAGAGTGACCGGAACCTCTT
Source organism: Pseudomonas sp. MWU13-2862 (assembly GCF_023242495.1). Classification (NCBI taxonomy): domain Bacteria; kingdom Pseudomonadati; phylum Pseudomonadota; class Gammaproteobacteria; order Pseudomonadales; family Pseudomonadaceae; genus Pseudomonas; species Pseudomonas sp. MWU13-2862. The sequence goes on from NZ_JALMEZ010000028.1 coordinate 8,734, forward strand.
TCCCCGGGGATGGCTTCGACGGTCCGCGTGACGACAAGTCCACACGTAGAGTGCCGAATGAAGAACTCCAAGCCATAGGCCTGCCGGCTGAGGTCAGGCCCTTCGATTTCGATGCAGACCCAAGCACTCCCCCCTTGGATACCAACCCGACACCCTTCACCGAAAACGGCTTGCGTGAAGAGTTGGGATTGGCACCGCGAGCCTGGGTAAAACCGCGCTAAACCAGCGTCTCATTGCTGGACGGCACCACCAGGATCCCCGCCCGCAGGCCATTTTTCACCTTCGGGTTGGGGAAAATGATCCGGGCGCCCTGCTCTTCCACGACCCAGCGGCTGTTCGCCAGGTCCTCGGCCAGCAGGTAACCCTTGGGCAGTTCCGAGAAGTTCTCGATATCCACCGGCAAGTGCATCAGGAAGCTGTCGCTGTGCTTGATGATTTCCCGCGCCACGCTGAACAGTTGCAAACCTTCCAGCGTTTCATCGGTGACCGGCTCGCGGCCTTCGATGATCTGCTTGAGACGCAACTCCAGGCGAGAGACATCCACGCCCTCGTTCTGCCCGAATGGCCGGGCCTTGCCCAGCTCAAGGGTAAAGGACTCGGCGCCCAGCTTGTCGTAGGTGTAGCTGCTGAAGACGATGGAGGGCTTGTTCTGCAACAGCACCGCCGTCATCCCGGCCGCGCGCAGGCGGGCCAGCTCGCGACGGGAATGGGCACGCCCTTCCTTGTAGGGATAGAGCGCGAACTGTTCGATTTTCGAGCCGCGAATGGCGGTGTGCAGGTCATAGTGCAGGCGCTGGCGATCCGGCAGGCTGAAGAAACTCGCCGCCAGGCGTTCCAGCTCGCAAGCGCGCAAGGCTTCACTGCCACTGCTCAGCTCATGCCGGCCGTTGAACAGCCGGTTGACGTCCTGCTCGACAAAGCGCTCGCCGCGACGCATCGCTTCCGGGTTGCCGAACAGGAACAGAATACGGGCCCGGGGCTTGAGGTCGCCCCGGGCAATGTCGTGCAACAGCCGATCGAGCAACTCGATCGGCGCTGTTTCATTACCGTGGATACCAGCGGACAACAGCAGGTCCAGCCCATTGTCCCGGGCCTCGGGAGGTCGCACTTCGAGTGCGCCCTCACTCAGCCAGCGCATGCGCACACCTTCGACCGTCAGTTGCGTCTTCTCCGCCGGTTCATGACCGGCAAGGGTCAGTTCAAGCAGTTTGCCGAGGGCGAGCATGCGCTATTCCTTAATCAGTGATGGTGATCGCAGTCGGGGCCGTGGACATGGTCGTCCTCGCCGATTTCGGCCGGCTCCATCTCCAGTTGCAGGCTGACCAGGTTGGTCGCCAGCGGGCGCAACAGCAGGTTGGCGTATTCGGCGTCGCCTTCCTCGACATCGACACCGATCAGCAGTTGGCCGCGGCCGTCGTGCTGAATCCACAATTCCTTGCCCTGCCAGATCACCGCGACGCGGGTGCAGGAGGTTTCCAGTTGAGTGCCATCGGTGTCTTCAAGGATCAGCTGCAGGGTATCGCTCATGTTTTAGGCTCTCGTCTGGAAGTAAAACGCCGCGCGCAAAGACCAAGCGGCGGCCTTCAATTGATCTGGAATGGGTAAACCGAGCCCAGTTTAAGGATTTGCGTCAGTTCATCCAATGCCGCTCGGCACTCAAGCAACAATTGCGGGTCAGCCAGGTCGCTTTCACGCAGGCTGTCGCGGTAGTGCTTGTCGACCCACTGGGTCAGCGTGCCATACAACGGCGCCGTCATGATAACCCCCGGATTGACCGCCGCCAGTTCGTTTTCCTTCAGCGCCACGCGCAAGCGCAGGCACGCCGGGCCACCGCCGTTCTGCATGCTCTGCTTGAGGTCGAAGACCTTGACCTCGCGAACCGCACCGCCGGAGCTGGTCAGTTCCTGCAAGTAAGCCCAGACCCGCGGATTGGCGCGGCACTCTTCCGGCACGATCAGCAGCATGCCGCCGTCGGCACGGTTCAGCAGCTGGCTGTTGAACAGGTAGGAACGCACCGCGTCTTCCACCGCCACTTTCGAGCGCGGCACGCAGATCGACTGGAAGTTACCGCCACGCTTGGCCAGCTTGCCGTGCAACTCGGCGAGCATCTGCTCGGTGTCCTGGAAGGCATCCTCGTGGTAGAACAACACCTCGCCGTTACCCACCGCGATCACGTCGTTGTGGAACACACCCTGGTCGATCACCGCCGGGTTCTGTTGAGCATAGACCACACCGTCGTCGCTCAGGCCGTGCAGCCGGGCGACCGCCTGGGAGGCTTCGAGGGTCTGGCGCGCCGGGTATTTCTGCGGGGCCGGGTAGCGGGTGTCGAAGGCGCTGCGGCCGAAGACGAAGAACTCGACACCGGCTTCGCCGTACTCACGGCAGAAACGCGTGTGGTTGGCCGCGCCTTCGTCGCCAAACTGGGCGACGGCAGGCAGTGCCGCGTGATGGGCGAAGTGCTTGGCATCGGCGAACATCGCCCCCAGCACGCGGCTGGTGGTCGGGTGTTCGATGCTGCGGTGATATTTGCAGTTGAGGTTGGCGGCGGTGAAATGCACGCGACCGTCGGCGGTATCGGCACTCGGGCTGACGGTGCCGGCGTTGGCCACCCACATGCTCGACGCCGAGCAGCTGGCGACCAGCAGCGGCATCGCCTGTTTGGCGGCCTGTTCGATCACCTGCGCATCGCTGCCGGCGAAACCGAGGCTGCGCAGGGCGGCCACATCCGGGCGCTCCTGCGGGGCCAGCACGCCCTGGACAAACCCCATGTCCATCAGCGCTTTCATTTTCGCCAGGCCTTGCAGCGCCGCTTCCTTGGGGTTGGAAGCCTGCTGGCTGTTGCTCTGGGAAGCGACGTTGCCGTAGGACAGGCCGCCGTAGTTATGGGTCGGGCCTACAAGACCGTCAAAATTGACTTCAAAGGATTTCATCGGCGAGGCTCCACGAATCTGTTTTTATAAGCACAAATCATCTGCGTATGACGGCTCAGGAGAGCCGAACACCCGGCGTCAAAGTCGCCGGCACTGTCAGACTAGGCGTTTCCAGGGACGCCACCGGGTACGCGCAATAATCCGCCGCGTAATAGGCACTGGCGCGATGGTTGCCCGAGGCCCCGACCCCGCCGAACGGTGCACTGCTGGCAGCACCCGTCAGTTGTTTGTTCCAGTTGACGATCCCGGCCCGGCTTTCCAGCCAGAACTGCTGGTAACGCGACTCGGAATCCGACAACAGGCCTGCCGCCAAGCCGTACTGCGTGTTGTTGGCCTCGGCAATCGCCGCGTCGAAATCAGCGTAGCGAATCACTTGCAGCAAGGGCCCGAACAATTCCTCGTCAGGACGATCAGCCACTGCCGTTACATCGAGAATACCCGGGGTCAGCAACGCCGCATTGGCTTGCGGTTGAGTCATTTCCAGCAACGCCAGCGCGCCATGCCCCAGCAGATGCGCCTGGGCATCCATCAAGGCACGCGCGGCACCGAGAGATACCACCGAACCCATGAACGGCGCCGGCTGCTGGTCGAACGCACCGACCTCAATGGTCGCGCTGACCTCAACCAGACGTTCCAGCAGCTTGTCGCCCCAGGCCCCTTCAGGCACCAGCAGGCGACGGGCACAGGTGCAACGCTGACCTGCCGAGATAAAGGCCGACTGGATAATGGTGTACACCGCCGCGTCCAGGTCCTGGACCTGATCGACCACCAGCGGATTATTGCCACCCATTTCCAGGGCCAGGATCTTGTCCGGACGCCCGGCGAATTGCTGGTGCAGATGGTTGCCGGTGCGGCTCGAACCGGTGAAGAACAGACCGTCGATTCCCGCATTGGCCGCCAGGGCGATCCCGGTTTCCCGCGCGCCTTGCAGCAGATTCAACACACCCGCCGGCAGACCGGCTTCGATCCAGCACTGCACGGTCAGCTCGGCAACCTTCGGAGTCAGCTCGCTCGGCTTGAACAGCACGCTGTTACCGGCCAGCAAAGCCGGCACGATATGTCCATTGGGCAGGTGGCCCGGGAAGTTGTAAGGCCCGAACACCGCCACCACACCGTGGGGCTTGTGGCGCAACACGGCGGTGGCGTCGCCCAGCGGGCCGCTCTTCTCGCCGGTACGTTCACGGTAGCTCTGCACCGAGATGGCGATCTTGTTGACCATGCTGGTCACTTCGGTCGCCGCCTCCCACAAGGGCTTGCCGGTCTCTTCACCGATGCAGCGGGCCAACTCGTCGGCACGGCTTTTCAGATGCGCGGCAAAACTTTCGAGTACGACAATACGCTCGTCGAGGGAACGCTTGGCCCAGGCCGGAAACGCCTGGCGCGCGGCTTGCACGGCGGCTTCGACCTGCGCGGCACTGGCGCCCTTGCCGGACCACAGCACTTGCTGGGTCACCGGGTTCAACGATTCGAAGGCTTCGCCCTGGCCTTCCTGCCAGGCACCGGCGATGTAAAGCGTGCTCATTATTTCGACTCCCTGGAAGCAGACAACGGTACCGCGCGAACCTGATCGCCAGCACTGAGTTGAAGACGTTTGGCGGTCAACGGATCGACCACCAGGGTGCCCGCCGCCAGGCGCGCCGGAGCCGCGGTGATGCGGCAGTCCTCGCGCTTGCGGTTGTGGATCAGGTACGGCGTGGCATCGTCACCCGGGGTGCCGACCGCCAGCACCAGCGCCTGGCTGTCACGCACCGCGCGGATCTTGCTGGTTTCGCATTCCACCGCCGGGCCCGCGTCGAAGATGTCGACATAACCCTGGTAGCTGAAACCTTCGCTTTTAAGCATCGCCAGTGCCGGCTCGGTGTCGGTATGGACCTTGCCGATCACCGCGCGCGCCTCTTCGGAGAGGAAGCAGGTGTACAGCGGGAACTTGGGCATCAGTTCGGCGATAAAAGCCTTGTTGCCGACGCCGGTCAGGTAATCGGCCTGGCTGAATTCCATCTTGAAGAAGTGCCGGCCCAGGCTTTCCCAGAACGGCGAGCGCCCGGCTTCGTCGGACATGCCGCGCATTTCGGCAATGATCTTGTTGCCAAACAGTTCCGGGAACTCGGCGATAAACAGCATCCGCGCCTTGGCCAGCATGCGGCCATTGAGGCCACTGCGATAATCGGCGTGCAGGAACAGCGAGCACAGCTCGGAGTTGCCGGTCAGGTCGTTGGCCAGGAACAGCGTCGGAATCTCGCGGTAGATCTTCAGTTCCTGGGAGGCGCTGACCGTCAGGCCGACCCGGAAGTTGTACCAGGGCTCACGCAGGCCGACGGCGCCGGCAATGGCGCTGATACCGACCACGCGGCCCTCATCGTTTTCGAGCACGAACAGATAGTCCGCGTCGCCGCGACCGGCCTCGCCAGTGAAGGTTTTCTCCGCCCAACCGACCCGATGGGCCAGGCGCTCTTCGTTGGCCGGCAAGGTGGTCAGGCCGGTGCCCGTGCTACGGGCCAGGTCGATCAGAGCGGGTAAATCGCTGCTGCGTACGGGACGAACGATCATGCTATCTCCTCAAACGGGCACCGGCTGACGGGTGCCCGCGAAACTCGCTGTAAGGCTGCTTTCGATACCGGCCTTAAACCGCTACCAGGCGCACGCTGGCACCTTCGCCGACGCCCAGGGCTTCGGCGGCTTGCAGGTCCAGGGTGACCGGTTTGCCCGGCGCATAATCGAGCTCCAGCAACACCGCGCGGTAATCCTGCAGCAGCGCGTTGGACACCAGGTACTGGCGTCCGCCGCCCTTGTAGGCGTCACCGATCTTCACCGGCACCACCCGGCTCTGGGCGATGGAGCGAATCCCGCTGACCCGCGCATGCAGGGTCGGGCCGCCGTCGAAGATGTCGATGTAATGATCGGTTTCGAAGCCTTCGCGCATCAGGATGTCGAAGGTGATCTGCGCACGCGGGTGCACCTGGCCCATCGCCTCCTGGGCGGCGTCCGGCAGCAACGGCACGTAGATCGGGTAATGCGGCATCAGTTCGGCGAGGAAAGTCCGGCTTTTCAGGCCGCACAGGCGCTCGGCCGCCGCGTAGTTCAGGTCGAAGAAGTTGCGACCGATGGCGTCCCAGAACGGCGAGTCACCGTGTTCGTCGCTGTAACCGACGATCTCGGTCACCACCGAATCGGCGAAGCGCTCCGGATGGCTGGCGACGAACAGCAGGCGCCCACGGGAATTGAGTTCCGACCAGGTCGAACCGACCAGTTCCGGGACCACGTAGAAGCTGGTCAGCAGGCTGTTGCCGGTCAGGTCATGGCACTGCGAAAGCACATGGATCTTGTTGTGGATCTTCAGCTCGCGGGACGCATGCACGAAGGTCTCGTTACGGAAGCTGTAGAACGGCTCCGAGTAACCGGCCGAGGCAACAATCGCCGAGCAGCCCGCCAACTTGCCGGTGGCCGTGTCTTCGAGCACGAAGAAATAGCTTTCTTCGCCATTGAAGCTGACTTCGGCGGCAAACGAGGCTTCGCTTGCCGCGATCTTGTCGCGCAGGCGGCCTTCGTCGTCCGGCAGGGAAGTGACACCGATCGGGCTGTCCGCGGCCAGGCGCCGTACCTCGTCCAGGTCAGCCATTTGCGCGGGGCGCATCACCAGCATGGTGTCACTCCTTCAATCCAGAACAGGTCGGTGTGTACCGACAGAAAAAAATACCGGGGTAGGAGCGAGCTTGCTCGCGATGGTGGCCCAGGCACCACGGGGTATCGGATGCCCCGCGTTATCGTTGACGATCATCGCGAGCAAGCTCGCTCCTACAGGTACAGGAAATTTGGCCCGCTGGCGGCCATCCCAGGCCACCAGCGGGCGGTCCATCAGGCTTGCGTCAGCTTGGCCACGGCGCGCTCGAAGCGATCCAGGCCTTCATTGATGTCCGCGTCTTCAACCACCAGGCTCGGAGCGAAACGAATCACGTCCGGGCCGGCTTGCAGGATCATCAGGTTTTCTTTTTCCGCGGCGTTGAACACGTCCTTGGCCTTGCCCTTCCAGGCATCGGCCAACACGCAGCCGAGCAACAGGCCCATGCCACGGACCTGGGTAAACAGGCCGTATTTGGCGCCGATCTGCTCCAGGCGGGTCTTGAACAGGTCGTGCTTGGCTTTCACGCCGCTCAACACCTGCGGGGTGTTGATCACGTCGATCACCGCGTTGCCGACCGCACACGCCAGCGGGTTACCACCGTAGGTGGTGCCGTGGGTGCCGACCACCAGATGCTTGGCCAGCGCTTCGGTGGTGAGCATCGCGGCAATCGGGAAACCGCCGCCCAGGCTCTTGGCGCTGGTGAGGATGTCCGGGGTCACGCCGTATTCCATATAGGCGAACAGCGAGCCGCTACGGCCCATGCCAGTCTGTACTTCGTCGAACACCAGCAGCGCGTCGTGCTGGTTGCACAGCTCGCGGGCGCCTTGCAGGTAGGCCAGCTCGGCCGGCAGCACGCCACCCTCGCCCTGGATCGGTTCCAGCACCACGGCACAGGTCTTGTCCGAGATAGCGGCTTTCAGCGCGTCGAGGTCATTGAACGGCACATGGGTGATGCCGGTGATCTTCGGACCGAAGCCGTCGGAATACTTCGACTGGCCACCCACGTTCACGGTGAACAGGGTGCGACCGTGGAAGCTGTTCAGTGCGGCGATGATCTCGTATTTTTCCGAACCGAAGCGGTCGAACGCGACACGACGGGCCAGCTTGAAGGCGGCCTCGTTGGCTTCGGCGCCGGAGTTGCAGAAGAACACGCGCTCGGCGAAGGTCGCGTCCACCAGCTTCTTGGCCAGGCGCAGGGCCGGCTCGTTGGTGAAGACGTTGGATACGTGCCACAGGTTGTTCGCCTGCTCGGTCAGCGCACCGACCAGCGCCGGGTGCGCGTGGCCCAATACGTTAACCGCGATACCGCCGGCGAAATCGATCAGCTCCCGGCCCGCCTGGTCCCATACTCGGGAACCCGCGCCGCGCACAGGAATAAAAGCCGCAGGTGCGTAGTTGGGAACCATGACCTGGTCGAAATCGGCGCGGTGCACCGGAGCTTGCTCAACGGACATCGGAGTCTCCTGAAGAGGAACGCCTGCCTGGAACTGGCGAGCGATGGGGGGATTGTAAGGACAGTTTTAGGTCAGGCCTTGCCGCCAAGCGACAACTTCTTATAGCGCCAAACCGGGTTTTGCCGAGGTTGTCGGCAATGCGACAAATTGCGTCGCAAAGGCGCAGTTTAAACGCTGGCCCGGGTTTTGGTATCTATTTAGGCACGGTTGTCCCCGGGCGCTGGATAGCCTCGCAGCTTTACCGCCGCACGAGAAACCGCGCCATGCCGATACCCGCCGAAACTGACCTGCCACATTACCCCGATAATTTCGAACTGATCAAAAACAAACTGCCGGATTGGCTGACCGACGCCTCCCGGACCCTGCTTCAGGCCCATGGAGACAGCCTGTTGTTGACCCATACCCACAAGGCCAGACTGGCGGAATACCTGCAAGCCTTGCAGGGCCTTGAGGCCTTTGCCGTGCCGATCCTGTCCAATGCCCTGAGCAGCCGCTTCGGGTACAGACTGGACCCGAAGCGCGACCGGATCAACTGCGTGCGACTGGTCACTGCCGCCACACTCTCGACGCCGCGCAAGGTCTCCGTCGTCGATATGAGCCTGTTGGAAGCTGCCCTGAAGAACTTCGTTGCCCCCCGGCAGGAAAACCTGGTTTTTTATAATGAGTCCAGCCTGTACCGCCAGGTCAACGCCAGGCAGAACCGGCCCATCCAGGCCTTCACGCTCCGGGCGTTCGTCGAGTTGTGCCGGGAGCTGGATATCGGTGGCCAGTACGACCGCCATATGAGCGCGGTGCTGCTGCCGAAAAAGCCCTCCGGCGAAGCGGACAACCGCTTTCGTGATCAATTTGAACTCAGTGAACGCTACGAACTGATCACCCAGACCCATATTGCCCTGATGAAAGGCAATATCAGCCGTTCGACCCACCAGTTTTTGCTGGCCGCCAGCCAACAGGGTCGCTTGACCTACTGGGATGGCAAGCCCGCAAGCTGCTTTGAACTGCAAATGTTCAACTTCAGAACACCGCTCAGCAGTTCGACCGGCGTCACGCTCAAAGGCGCCTGGCTGATCGAGCACCAGGACACCCTGGTCGCGCGCAACCGACCTTGCATCGTTTATCTGAGCGGTGATCCGGAGCAGGCCCTCAAGCAATACGCCAGCTTCGAGGCATTCGAACAGGAGCTGGGTCACCGCCTGGGCCGCATCGACTACCGGAGCTTCTTCAACCGCTACGTCAACCAGCGTACCCAATCAGCTTTTCTCAGTGCCCTCGAACGCCACCTTGACACCTCAGGCACGACGACCGACCTGCAACTCAAACGTTTTCCGCTGATCGGTCACCCGCTGCGCGAGCTCTATACCCAGCACCTGGTGAAGCTGCTGGACGATGGTAATTTCAGCGCCGTGCCGGTGGCCGATATTGACCGCCAGGACCACCGGGACTATCTGCAATCGCTGGGTAATATCGGCCTGAACCTGTTGAACATCGCCGCCCTGTTCGTCCCCGGTCTGGGCGAGGCCATGCTCGCGGTGGCCGGTGCGCAGATGATCAGCCAGATCTACAACGGCATCGAGGACTGGCATCACGACGAACGCGAACAAGCCCTCAAGGGCCTGATCGGTGTCACCCTGAACCTGGCGCTGATTGGCGGCATCACGGTAGTCGCCCACCGATTCGCCGGGGCCGGACTGGTCGAGGAGTTGAAACAGGTGACCCTGCCCAGCGGCGAAAGCACCCTGTGGAAACACGACCTGGCCCCCTACGCGCAATCACCGATAGTGCCCGACGGCGTACAACCGAACGCCAGCGGCCTGTATGAAATCAACGACCGCCAATACCTCAAGCAAGACGAGCGGTTCTATGAAGCCGAACTGAACCCGCAGGGTAACCGTGGTCGGATCAAACACCCGAACAGACCTGGCCGATACTCGCCCGGCTTCTGGCATAACGGTGCCGGTGCCTGGTTTCACGAACTGGAGAACCCCTTGGAGTGGCAGGGCCCGCAGTTGATGCAGCGCCTGGGTCTGGCCGGCGAAGCCTTTTCCGACCTCGACGCCGCGCGGATCATGGCGGTCAGCGACACCGACGAAGCCCTGTTGCGCCGGGTGCATTTCGATAGCCAGCGCCCCCCGGCACTGCTCAAGGACAGCCTGCTGCGCTTTCGCCTCGACCGCGATATCCAGCGTTTTATCGAGCAGATGGCCCGCGGCGAGGCCACGCCTGACGAGAGCATGCAGGAGCAGATCCTGCTCGACTTCTGGCAATCGCAACCCAAGGCACTAAGGTTTGTGGACGATCAGGGACAAGTGGTCATGGAGACCGTGCGCAGCGGCACGGCCCAGGGGCAACGGGTGGTCATCTCGCTCGACCCATTGCACAACGGTGATCTGCTCAAGACCGTGCTGAACTCGCCCGACCTCGATGAAAGCGATATCCGCGGACTGCTGGGGGAAAGCCAGAATTTCGCCACCCCCGCCGAAAAGCCGGAAACCCGGCTGCTGAACTTTCGCAAGCAAATCGCCCGCCATGCCCACCTGCGCCGAAAAGCCCTGTTCGAATCGCAATACCGGTTTCGCACTCAATCACAGGATCCCTCGGTGGGTGTTCTGCAAAAGGCGTTTCCCGAGCTGCCCGTGGCCGTGCTCGAAGAGCTCGCCGAACAGGCCAGCGGCGCACAACTGCAAGCCTTGCGCGAGTCTGCCCAAATCGCCCCGGGCATCGCCGACGAAGCCGCCTTGTATCAGCAGCAAGTGCGCCTGGCCCGCGCCCGCGAGGGGCTGTACCTGGCGTCGAGCGGCAATGCCGACAGCGAAAAACTGATCCTGCACAGCGTGCAACGCCTCCCGGGCTGGTCCACGCAGGTGCGCATCGAGATACGCGCGCAATCCTCGACCGGGCCGTTGCTCGACAGTATCGGTGCCAGCAACGCGCCGATCCGCAGAGTGCTGATCAAGGAAAACGACCTGTACCAGGCCCGCGATGCCCTGGACCAGGAACTGCACGATTCCGACGATCTCTACGCATCGCTGCTGCATGCCCTGCCAGACACCCAGCGCAGTGAACTGGGCTACCCCAATCCCAAGCAGGGTGCCCAACTCCAGCAAGCCGTGCAGAACAGCCGCCTGCCGGGGTCTGATGAAATCCGCCAGTTGCTGGATATGCCACCCGCCATCCCCAGCGAACCATCGCCCATGGCCTTGGCCAAGAGGCGCCCCGGTTATCAACTCAGCGGCCGTGGAGCGCCCCAGGCGGGCAGTCGCTGGGCCCTCGAAGATCGGGTAGCCCGGCTGTTCCCGAGCTTTTCCGATGAGCAGATCCGGCAATTTATCGGCAGCCTGAACAGCATGCGGGTCTTTGATGAAATACGGCGGCTGGAGCAGGCCTACGAACAACTGACGGAAGAACTGGAGCTATGGTCGTTCATCACCTCCTCCTCTCACCCGGTCAGCGGGGAACGCCTGAGCCTGATGCAGCGCCTCAACCAGCAACGCACCCGCGCCCAGTTCGCCGAAGCCATCCGGCGTTGCTGGCGCCGTGAACCCGACCTGTTCTACTCCAACAATCCCGATGAACACGGCTACACCCTCAGCGCCAATGGCCTGCTGGGGGAACTGCCCGAACTGTCCGTCGACTTCAACCACGTCCGCTACCTGAACCTGGTGGCCGACTCACCGGCCCGGGAGCTGGGCCAGTTCATGGAACACTTTCCCAATCTGCGCCGGCTCTCCATACGCGGCTTCCAACTCAACAGCCTGCCCGAATCGATCACACGCGGGCCGCTGACCGAGTTGAGCCTGATCAACTGCAATCTGCGCCTGAACGTCCAGACGAGGCAGGCACTCACCGGCATGCGAGCCCTGGAGGTTCTCGACCTGAGCCGCAACCCCCTCGGCCTGGTCCCCGACCTGCGTCAACTGCATGCACTGGCGGTCGTCGACCTGAGTCACACCGGGATCAACGCGCTTCCCGATGGACTGTTCGAACTGCCACGATTGGAAGCCGCCCTGCTCAACGACAACGCCATCAGCGACCTGCCGCAGACGCTCAACGAGATCTCCGGCGAGCTCGGTTCCGGCCTGGAGCTGAACGGCAACCCGCTGTCCGAGACCAGCCTGCAACGCGCCCGGGACTATTACCGCAGAACCGGCCACTCGCTCGGCGTTCAGTCCCTGGCCGAGCGAACACGTATCCAGGCGCTCTATCCGGGCCTGAATGGCGAACAGCTGGAGAGTTTCATCCGGGCTCAACCGCGAGTCCTCGAGGACTCCTTGAACCAGTTGAGCCGACTGGAAGCCCAATACCGCCAACTGCGCGCCGATCTGCAGGCCTGGAGCGGCGATGTCCCCACGCATCACCCGCAAACGCAGGAGCCATTGAGTCCGGTCGAGTTGGCGCTGGAAAGTCTGAACCGAGACGACTTTGCCCAACAACTGCAACGGAGCTGGCAACGCCAGAGCGAAGAAATACTACCCGACGGCACACGCCTGTATAGCTTCTCTTTCACCCAGAGGATCACCGGCAGACTGCCCGCGCTTTCAGCCGACTTCAGTCATATCGCCCGCCTGGAGCTCCATGGTTACGGCGCCAGCGACGGGCTCGATGGTTTCCTCCACAGCTTCCCCCATCTACGCGTGCTGTATGCCTCCAGTTTTATCGACCGGGATTTTCCCGCCGCGATTTTCGACATGCCGCACTTGAGAAACCTGGATCTGCCCTATGGACAGATCCAACTGAGCGACACCACGCACCAGCAGCTCGCGGACATGACCGGCCTGCAGATGCTTGATCTGTCCGGCAACCCGCTGCAACCGGGCCCGCCGCGCACCGAGGGCATGCTGCTGACACCGAACATCGCACGGATGACCGACCTGAGAGTGCTCGACCTGAGCGACAGCGGCCTCGAACAGATACCCGAGGGACTGTTCGGACTCCGTGTGCTGGGGATTGCCGACTTGCGCGACAACCAGATCCGAGACATACCAGAAAGCCTGTTCGAAGTCCCGACCTCGCAAGCGGTGACCTATGACTTCAGGAACAATCCCCTGAGCGAGGCCAGCCTGCAAAGAGTCCGCAGCTACAGGGAGCTGAACGGCGGTGTGCAGCAGGTCAGAATCCTGATCGGCGACGATGTGAGCAGCGGCGAAGAGAGTGAAAGCGACAGCGACAATGGCGGCAGTGTCCCGCCGGCGGCATCCCCCATAACGCCGCCCACGCCCCTCGAAGAATAAGCCTTAGCCGCGCTCCGAAGGCACCGACGACAACTCGAACGGACTGCTGCTGCGCCGCTGGTTGCGATCTTCACGGGGTGTGGCGCCAAAGAAGTTGCGATAGGCGCTGGAGAAGTGCGGCCCCGAGGAGAAACCGCAGGACAGGCCGATCTGGATGATCGACTTGCTGGTCTGCATCAGCATCTGCCGGGCCTTGTTCAGGCGCAGCTCCAGGTAATACTGGCTCGGCACGCGGTTGAGGTACTGCTTGAAAATCCGCTCCAACTGGCGCCGCGACACACAGACATGCTGGGCAATCTCGTCGGTGGTCAGCGGTTCCTCGATATTGGCCTCCATCAGCAGCACGGCCTGGGTCAGCTTCGGATGGCTGGAGCCCAGGCGGTTCTGCAATGGAATACGCTGGCGCTCGCCGCCTTCGCGGATGCGCTCGACCACCAACTCCTCGGAAACCGCACCGGCCAACTCGGCACCGTGGTCACGGGCGAGTACCGCCAGCAACAGGTCCAGCACCGACAAGCCGCCACAGGCGGTCAGGCGATCACGGTCCCAGTCGAACAGATGACTGGTGGCGATCACCTTGGGAAAACGTTCGGCGAAATCATCCTGCCAGCGCCAGTGCACCGCTGCACGATACCCGTCGAGCAAACCGAGTTGGGCCAGCGGGTAGACCCCGGCGGACAAACCGGCCACCACGCAACCGGCGCGAACCAGTTGCTTGAGGGCGCTGCTCAAGGCCGGCGCCAGGCTGGTCGGCGGCTCGTCGGCCAGCAGGAAGAGTTTCTGGAAGCCTTCCAGCTTGCCGGCCCAGGGCTCGCCCGGCAGTTGCCAGCCACCACCGGCCAAGGCCTCGCCAGGCACTTCGGCCTGCAGGAAAGACAATTCGTAGACGACTTCCGGATGCACCCGCTGTGCGACACGCAAGGCCTCCTCGGCCAGCGCCAGCGTCAAGGCTTGGGTGCTGGGCCAAATCAGGAAACCAATTCGATGGGCAGTCATGGCAGGCAATCCGAAAACAGAACAGAGTGAAAAGCCGAGGGCAACCAACTCAAAGTAGACCACGCCGCGCTCGGCGCGCAGCATGACCTATTTGGGTGCGCAACGGCAGCATAAAAAGCGACGACTATTTCAGACTGCCCGAGAGGAATTGCTGCAGACGCTCGGACTGCGGGTTGGACAACACCTCGCGCGGATTACCGCGTTCTTCGACCACGCCTTGGTGCAGGAACACCAGCTGGTTGGAGACTTCACGGGCAAAGCCCATCTCGTGGGTCACCACCACCATGGTCCGGCCTTCCTGGGCCAGGGCCTGCATCACCTTCAGCACGTCGCCCACCAGCTCGGGGTCGAGGGCCGAGGTCGGCTCGTCGAACAGCATCACTTCCGGCTCCACCGCCAGCGCCCGGGCAATCGCCACGCGCTGCTGCTCGCCGCCGGACATATGACCCGGGTAGGCGTCCTTGCGATGTGCCACGCCGACTTTCGCCAGGTAGTACTCGGCCTTTTCCAGCGCCTCTTTCTTCGACATGCCGAGGACGTGAATCGGTGCCTCGATAATGTTTTCCAGCGCGGTCATATGCGACCACAGGTTGAAATGCTGGAACACCATCGACAGCCGCGAGCGCATGCGCTGCAACTGTTTCGGGTCGGCGGCCTTCAGCGCGCCGTCCTTGCCGGCCACCAGCTTCAACTCTTCATTGTTCAGCAGGATGCGCCCGGCATAGGGCTGTTCCAGCAGGTTGATGCAGCGCAGGAAAGTACTTTTGCCGGAGCCACTGGAGCCGATGATGCTGATCACATCGCCGGCGGCGGCTTCCAGGGACACGCCCTTGAGCACTTCGTGACTGCCATAGCGTTTATGCAGGTCTTGGACTTCAAGCTTGTACATGCGGTCGGTTCTCACAAAAACAGTCAGGTCAGTCGCTGAGCAGGCGTCCGTGGCGAAGCGGTACGCGCCCCGCCACCTTGGCCAGCCAGATCGAGGGTTGGGCGTAACGCAGCCGTTCCACGGCATACAACACACCGCTCGTGCCGGCACACACGGTGCTGACCCGGTCGGATAACGGATCGATCACTTCGAACAGCGGGTCGCCGGTTTCCACCCAACTGCCCACCGGCACCAGGAAACTCAACACACCGGGGTGCGGTGCATAGAGCAGCTCGGTGCCTTCGAACGGCATGCCTTCGCAAGGTTCCTGTTGCGCGGCGGGCCATTCGCCATCGATCAGGCCCTGCTCCGCGAGAAACGCCAGAATCCCTTCGGCCTGGGCCTCGGCCTGCTCGCGACCGGTATCGGCCTGGCCACCCAGTTCAATGGTGGTGGCCATGCACGCCAGCGGAATCTGCGCGTCCGGAAACTCCCGGGACAGGCGCAACCACGGCAACGAACAGGCCTCGTCGAACGAGGTGCCGCCCGACTCTTCCGCCAGCAGCCCGACACGAACCTTGAGGTGCGCCGCCAGGGAACGCCACTGCGGCCAATGCTGGGGGAAGGTGTACATGTGCAACGCGGCTTCACAATCGCAATGCAGGTCGAGCACCAGGTCGGCATCGCAGGCGTGGCTCAACAGCACCCGCTGCATGCCTTGCAACTGACTGGTCGCCGCCGGCAACGAAGCCAGCACCTCAAGCATGGCCTGGCGAATCAGTCGGATGTTGGCATGCGGATCATCGCCCAGGCGATCTTTCACCAGGGCGCTGACCGGCTCGGTCAACTGGACAAAATCGCGATTGAAGTTCTTGCCGCTGCCGTACTCGAAACGTCCTTGATGATTACCTTGCAGCAACTGGCCGAGACCGATCGGATTGGCCACCGGGACCAGCTCGATCACGCCCTTGAGGGCTCCGCGGGCTTCCAGCTCGACCAGGCGCTTTTTCAGCTCCCAGGCCGTGCGCATGCCCGGTAACTCGTCGGCATGCAGGCTGGCCTGGATATAGGCCTTGCGCTCGCCACTGCCGAAACGGAACACCGACAGCTGGCGCTCCGTGCCCAGGCTGCCCCAGGGCAAAGGATGATCGATACGTTGCATAGTCAGTGCTTCCTCGGCGCCAGGTAACCCAACCAGCGGCGTTCAGCCAACTTGAACAGCCGCACCAGGATAAAGGTCAGGCACAGGTAGAACGCGCCGGCGGTGATATAGGCCTCGAACGGCAGGTAATACTGGGCGTTGACGGTACGGGCGGCACCGGTGATGTCGATCAGGGTGACGATGGACGCCAGGCTGGTGGTCTGCAGCATCATGATCACTTCGTTGCTGTACTGCGGCAGCGCCCGGCGCAGGGCCGACGGCAGCAGGATGCGGCGGTACATCTTGTAGCGCGACATGCCCATGGCCTTGGCCGCCTCGATCTCGCCATTGGGCGTGGCCCGCAGGCTGCCGGCGATGATTTCGGCGGTGTAGGCGCTGGTGTTGATGGCAAAGGCCAGGCAGGCACAGAAGGTCGCGCTCGACAGCCAGGGCCAGAGGACACTCTCGCGCACCGCCTCGAACTGGGCCAGGCCGTAGTAGATCAGGAACAGCTGCACCAGCATCGGCGTGCCACGGATCACGTAGGTGTAGAGCCAGGCGCTGATGTTCACCACCGGCTGCTTGGACACCCGCATCAGCCCCAGGGGCAATGCCGCCAGCAGACCGAACAGCAACGACAAGGCCAGCAGTTTCAAAGTGGTCAGCAGGCCGCCGAGGTACAGCGGCATGGCTTCCCAGATGACGTTGTAGTCGAAGATCATAGATCAGCCGCCCTTACGCCTACCGAGTAGCGCTTCTCAAGGTGACGCAATGCCAGCAACGAGACGCTGGTGATCACCAGGTACATCGCCGCCACTGCGAGGAAGAAGGTGAAAGGCTCGCGAGTGGCATCCGCCGCCTGCTTGGCCTTGAACATCATGTCTTGCAGACCGACCACGGAAATCAGCGCGGTGGCCTTGGTCAGCACCAGCCAGTTGTTGGTGAAACCGGGAATCGCCAGGCGAATCATCTGCGGCACCAGCACCCGGAAAAACACTTGCAGGCTGCTCATGCCGTAGGACATGCCGGCTTCGGCCTGGCCCTTGGGGATCGCCATAAAGGCCCCGCGGAAGGTTTCCGACAGGTAAGCGCCGAAAATAAAACCCAGGGTGCCGATACCGGCGACCAGGGGGTTGAGGTCGATATAGTCGTCAAAACCGAGCAACGGCGCGACGCGGTTGAGCAGGTCCTGACCACCGTAGAAGATCAGTAGGATCAGCACCAGGTCGGGAATCCCACGGATGACCGTGGCATACAGGTCGCCGAGCCAGGCCAGCCAGCGCACCGGCGACAGGCGCAAGGCCACCCCGATCAAGCCCAGGACAATGGCCAGGGCCATGGACGACAAGGCGAGCTGAAGCGTCAGCCAAACGCCATCGAGGATGACAGCCCCGTAGCCTTTCAACATGATTCAGATCCTCGGAATTAGGGATGAAAAAATGGCGCAAACCTCAGAGCTCCTGCTGCTTGCGCCATTTCGGACTTGTCACCGCGGCGGTTTACTTGCCGTAGATATCGAAGTCGAAGTACTTGTCCTGGATCTGCTTGTACGTGCCATTGGCACGGATCGCGACGATGGCGGCGTTGATCTTGTCCAGATCGGCCTTGTCGCCTTTGCGCACGGCGATACCGATGCCGTCACCGAAGTACTTCTCGTCGGTGAATTGCGGGCCGACGAAAGCGAAGCCCTTGCCCGAATCGGTCTTCAGGAAACCGTCCTGCAACAGGGTGGCGTCAGCCACGGTGCCATCGAGGCGACCGGCGGCCACGTCCAGGTAGATTTCGTTCTGCGAACCGTAAGGCTTGATTTCAGCGCCCAGCGGCTTGAGGACTTCTTCAGCGAAACGGTTGTGGATCGAACCGCGCTGCACACCGATCTTCTTGCCCTTGAGTTCGGACAGGTTGTCGCTGACAACGGTGCCTTCCTTCATCACCAGGCGCGCCGGGGTGTTGTAGTACTTGTTGGTGAAATCGACCGATTTCTTACGATCGTCGGTGATCGACATCGACGACAGGATGGCGTCGATCTTGCGAACCTTGAGGGCCGGGATCAGGCCGTCGAACTCTTGCTCGACCCAGACGCACTTGACCTTCATCTCTGCGCACAGGGCATTGCCGATGTCGTAGTCGAAACCAACGATGCTGCCGTCCGGCGCCTTGGAGGCGAACGGAGGGTAAGCGGCTTCGATACCAATTTTCAGTGGTTTTTCATCGGCGAAGGTCGGCAGCGACAGCACGGACAGTGCCAGGGCGCCAAGCAGCACGAGTTTCTTCATCTTGAGACTCCATCGGTAAAGGGCAAAACGGCAGAGTGAGCAACAGCCCAATATGCGGATGGGAAAGCAGTCTTCGCGTAACGGTCAACGGCGAGCGCGTTCAGCGTGCGCCACAACCAGCGAGTGATCGGCATTCTAACGACAGGTCCGAAGCCGATATTTCCTCAATGCGACAACTAATTACAGAAGCGCCGAGAAAGCGGGATGGACACATTGACAACTCTTGATTTTCATGCAAGAGCGAAAGAAGGGGTAACCGATCTATCCTGCAAATAGCGGGCCTATTATTGGCAAAGCCTTCTATTCCGGCAAGCACGGCGTTCGATGAGATTTAAAAGGCCCTGGATTCTGACCGAAAACGGGCAGCAGCGTTTCCCTTTGCCCCGTGTTCGGGCGGCGAGTGACACATTTGGTTACCTACCGAAAAATCGGTAACAGAGAGAGGAATTCACAGCAAAAACCGATATTTATCTCACTTCATTCACGGACACCGCCACCTTGTGGGAGCCGGCTGGCTGGCGATGAGGCCCTGAGCCTTGCCGCGCCCTTCCGGCCGCCATCGCCAGCCAGCCGGCTCCTACGGAAACAAGACAGGCCACAGAACGCAAAGAGCCCCGCCCGGCGCAATGCCGGACGGGGCTCAGTCAACCCTGAACAGGTGTTACGCGACGTTCATGGTCTTGTGGGTATCGATCAGATGCTGCACCACGCCCGGGTCCGCCAGGGTGGAGATATCGCCCAGGCCGTCGTACTCGCCCGTGGCAATCTTGCGCAGGATCCGTCGCATGATTTTCCCCGAACGGGTCTTCGGCAAGCCCGGTGCCCACTGGATGACATCCGGCGAAGCAATCGGCCCGATTTCCTTGCGCACCCAGTTCTTCAACTCCAGGCGCAACGCTTCGCTGGGCTCTTCGCCACTGTTGAGGGTGACGTAGACATAGATGCCCTGCCCCTTGATATCGTGGGGCACACCGACCACCGCCGCTTCGGCGACTTTCGGGTGGGCGACCATGGCGCTTTCGATCTCGGCAGTGCCCATGCGGTGGCCGGAGACGTTCAGCACGTCATCCACGCGCCCGGTGATCCAGTAGTAACCGTCCTCGTCGCGGCGCGCGCCGTCACCGGTGAAATACATGCCACGGAAGGTCTTGAAGTAGGTATCGACGAAACGATCGTGATCGCCGTACAAGGTCCGCGCCTGACCCGGCCACGAGTCAAGGATCACCAGGTTGCCTTCGGCGGCGCCCTCGATGATGTTGCCCAGGTTATCCACCAGCGCCGGCACCACACCGAAGAACGGCCGTGTCGCCGAACCCGGCTTGAGCGCATGGGCGCCCGGCAGCGGGCTCATCATGTTGCCGCCGGTCTCGGTCTGCCACCAGGTGTCGACGATCGGGCAGCGCGACTTGCCGACATTCTTGTAGTACCACTCCCAGGCTTCCGGGTTGATCGGCTCGCCCACCGAACCGAGCAGACGCAGGCTGCTGCCATCGGCGCCTTCGACGGCCGCCGTGCCCTGGGCCATCATGGCGCGGATCGCGGTCGGGGCGGTGTAGAGGATATTGACCTGGTGCTTGTCGACGATCTTCGCCACCCGGGTAATGTCCGGATAGTTCGGCACGCCTTCGAACATCACGGTGGTTGCGCCGTTGGCCAGCGGGCCGTAGACAATGTAGGTGTGGCCGGTAACCCAGCCGACATCGGCGGTGCACCAGTAGACCTCGCCCGGACGGTAGTCGAACACCCGCTCGTGGGTCAGTGCCGCATACAGCAGGTAACCGCCGGTGGTGTGCTGCACGCCCTTCGGCTTGCCGGTGGAGCCCGAGGTGTAGAGGATGAACAGCGCCTCTTCGGCGCCCATCTCTTTCGGCGCACAGACGCTGCCGGCCACCTTCATCAGGTCCTCGAACCAGATATCGCGATGCTGGTTCCATTTGATCGCACCACCGGTGCGCTTGCACACGATGACTTTCTGGACGCTGCTGGTTTCCGGGTTGGTCAGGGCGTCGTCGACGTTGGCCTTGAGGGGGATCTTCTTGCCGGCGCGAACGCCTTCGTCGGCGGTGATCACCACTTTAGAACGGCAGTCGATAATGCGACCGGCCAGGGCTTCCGGCGAGAAACCACCGAACACCACCGAGTGGATCGCGCCGATGCGGGCACAGGCCAGCATGGCAACCGCGGCTTCGGGGATCATCGGCATATAGATGGTCACCACGTCGCCGCGGTGCACATCCTGGCCACGCAGGGCGTTGGCGAATTTGCAGACCTGCTCGTGCAGCTCGCGGTAAGTGATGTTGCGGGATTCGGCGGGATCGTCGCCTTCCCAGATGATCGCGACCTGATCGCCCCGCTCGGCCAGGTGGCGGTCCAGGCAATTGTAGGAAACGTTCAGGGTGCCGTCGGCAAACCACTTGATATCGACATGGTGATCGTCGAAGGAAGTCTGCTTCACCGTGGTGAAAGGCTTGATCCAATCGAGGCGCTTGGCTTGTTCACGCCAGAAGCCGTCGGGGTTGACGACCGACTGCTGGTACATCGCCTTGTAGGTCGCCTCGTCGGTCAGCGTAGTCGCCAGGACCTCAGGACGAACGGGGTACAGGGAAGCCGCACTCATCTTTCTTACCTCGGTGGATATGTTGTTGTTTTATGACCCTGTTGTAGCCGGGCCTGCGCCATGGAACCATTCGACGATGGTAGTAACAAAACCCTGAAAAACCTCGGTTCAATCGCTGCAAGGCCTCAAGCACGCTGCCTGTAGCGATTTCCGACACCCTGAAAATAACTCGGGAAACGGTCTCCGGAGACGTTTTTCGACGATTGTTACAGGTTTTGTCAATAGTCTTTATCAAAACCCCCTCTATATGAATGTTTTGTAGACTCTTAACATTGATTCCGCCAACTAAGGCAGCGAATTAACTTAGCGACAGCCCCCACGAAGGCCGTTAATTCGAATTCCAATCAACACCGCTCCACACGTGGCCTCACAAGGGCCATGTGACCCCTTACGACCCGAAGAAGGTAAATCGAGATGAAAGCTCTAGTCGTTCTGGCCCTCAGCAGCCTGTGTGCAACCGCCATGGCTGACGAGATTCCAACCGACGTTGCCAGCCACACCGTTCCGGTGGAAGAGTACACTTACAGTTCTCACCCGGATATTCAGAAAGTTATCTCCATGAGTGAAGTTCCGGATGTTTGCGAAGTTGTCCCGGCGCGCATGGTCTATGAAGACTCCCAGGGCGCCCGGCATATCATGGAATACCGCGTCATGGGTAACGGTTGCTCCCACGGTTAATATCCCGGCCTGATCCACCCTTGCAAAACCACCCGCCGCAAGAAGCGCTTCTTGCGGCAAAGGTGCTCCTCCCCGCATCCCCCGCCGCCACGACCTCCGCGCCCCGGTCCGGATCATTTCGCCTCCCTGGCGACAAAAACTGGCTGAAACAAACGGACAAATTCCCTATACTGTCGGCATCCATTCGCGCCTGAAAAAGCGTCGAATCGAGCTGAAAACCCTCGTTGATTCAGGCCCTTGCAGGCCACAGGGGAAGGCCCGGCGCCCTCTCCCGTCGACGACACGGGGTCATCCCGTACCTATTCCATGTTTTTGCGTGCACGAACCGCTGCTGCAAGCAACATATCCTTTAGATCCAAAGCGGCCATTGGTCGTGTGACAAGCCAACCATCAGTGTTTTTCACACGGGCATCAGGCCCTCACGCAGGAGACGACACGTCATGCTGAGCTGGGACGAATTCGACAAAGAAGAAGGCGAGGTGGCCGTCAAGGGCGCCAACGCCGGCCACGCCACCGAAGCCAACATGGACCGCCTCGACAGCGCCGGTGGCGCCGCGGCCCAGGAGGCCCGTGCCGTGACCGCTTCCGACTCGGCCGCCATCGCCCGTGCCAAGGCA
>NZ_JALMEZ010000029.1:0-23974 GCF_023242495.1 Pseudomonas sp. MWU13-2862
CGCCTTGGCGCGGGCGATGGCAGCCGAGTCGGAAGCGGTCACGGCACGGGCCTCCTGGGCCGCGGCGCCACCGGCGCTGTCGAGGCGGTCCATGTTGGCTTCGGTGGCGTGGCCGGCGTTGGCGCCCTTGATGGCGGCTGCGCCTTCTTCCTTGTCGAATTCGTCCCAGCTGAGCATCGGATGTTCCTTGTGTGGGGGTGTGGGTAGGCCTGGTTCACTGCCTGTTTGTCAGGCAGGTAGACACGTGTTTGGAGCTCCCGTTCAACAGGATTCACGGCACAAGCAGGCATTGGAAAACCCTGGCGCTCCAGGGGGATGAGAGGTGCCGTAGGAGAAGCATGGCACATCATGTAGTGTTTTTATGTGAGGTTGGCACACTATATGGTGGTTTTTGCGGTCGGTCAATCCGCTGGGGCGCAACGCGCTGTTTCGTCGCAGCTTCTCGGTGAGGTGTCTAGAGGGCGGCTTTCAGGCGGCGGGTTTTGAACAGATGCAGGTAAACCGTGAGGTTGAGCAAGAGCACCAAGGCACCAAAGCCAAGCTGTATCGTCGGTGTCAGCCCGGCGGGGTAGATCAGCGGAATCAGGTAGTGCTCGATAAAGCCCTCGCCATAACCGCCTTGTCCGGCGGCCTGGCGAAAAAGGTTTTCCCAGCGGGTCAGCGGGCATTCCAGGTGAAAGACTTCGACAATCACACCCCAGGTCGCGGCGGGCAGGTGCAACCAGATCAACCGGCGCCATTTGAGCACCAGCAACCCGCCAAACAGCACGAACAAGATGAACAGCAGGTGAAACGACACCAGCCCGTCGGCCGCTATCCGGTAGAACATCTCGACTTCCTTTTCTGATCCATGACGTAAGTGCGGATATCCTACCCGGGTCGCTGGTCCGACCTCTACCGCGCGTTGGACTTGAGCGTTGCGAGGATGTCTTTCAGGCGCTGGGCCGTGGCTTCACTGCTGGTTTGCATGGGCGCGCGCAGTTCGTCACGAATCAACCCCTGAAGGGCGAGGGCGGTTTTCACCGGACCAGGGTTGGGCTCGACAAACAGGGCCTGGATCAGCGGCGTCAGTTGGAAAAATGTCGTCCTGGCAGCTGCGAGCTGCTGCTCCTGGATCTGCCGGTACAACTGGACGAACAACTCGGGATGGATATGCGCCGAAGCCGCAATTGCACCGGTTGCGCCGAGGCACATTGCATTGAACATCTGGTTGTCCTCGCCACACAGCACATCGACCAGGCCGCTGGCCAGCACCGCCAGGGTGTTGTTCAGGTTGCCGCCGCAGTCCTTGATGGCGACGATATTGTCATGGGCGACGATCCTGAGCAGGGTTGCCTGCTCGAAGCTCACCCCGGTGCGGTAGGGAATGTCGTAGACAATGATCGGCACGCTGGAGGCATCGGCGACAGTCTTGAAAAACGCTTCCAGGCCGGCCTGGGACGGGCGGATGTAATAGGGCGCAGGCACCAGCAGCCCGGCCAGGGGGCGCTTGAGTATCTCGCTCTGGAACTGCAGCAACTCGCTGAGGTTGTTGCCCGCCAGGCCCATTACCACCTTCTGTGGCGGGACCAGCTCCAGTACGGCATCCAGCACCGCCAGCTGTTCATGTTTGCCCAGTGCGGCGGCTTCCCCGGTGGTGCCACAGACCACGATGCCGTCGACGCCGCTGTCCAGCAGATGGCTGACCAGCCGCCGCAAGGCGACGAAGTCGATGGCCTGGTTCACGAACGGCGTAACGAGGGGGACCCAGATACCTTGAAACGATGACATGCACTTTCTCCTGATGGTTGACCGTGTCGTCACCGTCAGAAGCGTAGAAGGAAGTTGGCAGAAGAGGAGGGGTGACCCGTCGTCGCGCTCAATGTCCTGTCAGCTCATCTGACGGGACAGCGCGCCCCGGTCACATGAGCGACTGTTTCTTCGATTTAGGGGCAAACGCAACGCATGCCGGGGCCTTGGCATTCAAGCCAACGGCGACAGCAATGAGGTTGAGCGTTGCGCACATATTTGTTTACACCCTGGATCAGGCGTCCATTTTTAAAAGCTGGCGCCGGGTTTGTCAATTGCCGATGTCGATCGAGTGTGGCTCAGGCTTCGGCGCCCAGATGACTTTTCATCAGTTCCAGGTTTTCTTCGACCGAGTCGGCCATCATCATTTTGTCTGCCTCGACGGCAGCCAGGGCGGCGCGTTCGAACATCACCCGTTCATGGGCTCGAACCGCGGTTTTCCAGTCCTGGTCGTCCAGCAGCGCATCCGCCAGATCCACCGCATCGCGCAACGCCAGGTTGGCGCCTTCGCCGGCGGGTGGCATCAGGTGCGCGGCATCGCCCAGCAGGGTGACGCCGTCGCGGTGCTCCCAGCGATGACCGATCGGCAGCACATGAACCGGCCAGGGGCGTACAGGTTCGTCCGCTACGTGAAGCAGTTGCAGCAATGAGGCGTCCCAACCCTTGAAGTCTCGGAGCAGGTCGCTCCTGGTTTTTGCTTCGTGCGCTGTTACCTGCCGATGCAAGGCGGCATACACGCGGATATGGGCGTTTGCGTTGCGTTGGGCAAAGATTGTCTGGCGTTTGCCCTTGGCAATCAGCATGCCGCGCCCGACCCGTTGCGCGACCTCAGGATAACGGGCATCGGCGTCGGGGATCGACAGTTCATGCAAGGTGAGTCCGGTGAACGCGGGCTGTGTTGTCGAGACCAGAGCGCGCACCTTGGACCAGGCACCGTCGGCGCCGACCACCAGCTCAAAGCGCTGATTCAGACCGTTGTCGAAGCGCAGCTCGGTATAGCCGTCGTCCTGTTGTTCGGCTTCCCTGAGGGTGTGGCCCCAGCGCAAAGTGTCTTCCGGGATCGATTCCAGCAGCAGCTCCCTGAGCTGGCCGCGATCGATCTCGGGGCGGTCGCCGCTGGCAGCATCGGCTTTTTCCATCTGCAACGTACCGTGCTGGTCGAACAGCCGCAGGCCCTGGTCTTCGTAGCGGGCCAATTGCTGAAAGGTTTCGAACAACCCGCCCAGGCGCAGCGCGTATTGGCCGGTTTCCACGTGCAGGTCGAGCATGCCGCCCTGTGGCCGCTGCGAGATGGACTCATCACGCTCGAAGATCAGGAAAGGCACGCCTTTGAGGTACAGCATACGGGCGAGCATCAAGCCGCCGAGGCCGGCGCCGACGATGGCGATACGTGGAGTCGAGACCATGGTGTCATTCCAGAGCGCGGTTTGTCATAGGCACCTATGATGAATTAGCATAGGTGCCTATGACAAGGGGTCGTTAGATGAACAATTTAGATCTGAACCGGGTGCCGTCCTTCCTGATCAAGCGCGTGTCGCAGGAGTTGATCCGGCAGGCCGAGGTGCGTTTGCGCCCGCTGGGAATCGGCATGGCCAGCATGCCGGTGTTGGGTGCGCTGCAGCGGGGGGAAGCGCGGACCCAGGCTGAGCTCGCGCGTTTGCTGCAGGTCGAGCAGCCGTCGATGGCCCAGACCTTGGTTCGTCTGGAGCGGGATCAACTGATCCGCCGCCGGCCCGATCCGGAGCACAAGCGCGTTCAGATCGTGGAGTTGACCGAGCTGGCGCTGACCCGGATACCGCAGGCGAAAGAGATTCTGTGGGAGGGCAATATCAAGGCGCTGGCGGGTTTCAGTGATGAGGAGGTGGAGCGTTTTGTGGACTTTCTGCAGCGGGCCAATGCCAATTTGCGCGTTGATTCCTGAAGCCACTCACACGGGACGTACGGCGTGGGTACGTCTCGACAGGTCGGAAAACGCTCTAGGTTAAAAGGTAAGACCTTCCGCCAGACGTATGAGCATTTCCTCTACCTGACGGGTTCCCTGAATAGTCGACAGCATGGTCATGGGACTTTTCCCCGAGAAGTGTTCCTTGGGTTTGGACAACCAGCGCTTGGCTTTCTCATCATTGCCGAAAAGCGTATTCGCTATGGCGGTGATGCGAACCGCACGAAGCAATGGGTCGCTATCATTGATAGTCAGCCGCTGGTCCTTGGCTGTACGTGTCTTGAGGGGGGTGAGAGGAATGATGGGGACACCTCTTTTTATACGGCATTTATCGAATAGAGTCCGGTAAATGCCGGATAATTGAAAGTGCCAGTGCTTTCAGATTTGCGCTGATGGGGTCTCCATTGCCGCCGCCTCGATCACCAACTCCCGAAACCGCCGCAGTACCGACGAGCTATCGCCCACGCGGGTCGCCAGGTGCAGCGGTGCGATCAGTCCCGGACACTGTGACAGCGCGCGATAGGCAATCCCGTCGCCCCGCAGGCGCTGCATCGAGGCCGGGACGATGGAAACCCCCAGGCCGGCGGCGACCAGACTCAGGGTGGCGGCCATGCGTGGGGCTTCCTGAATCACCTGTGGGCTGAATCCCGCCTCGCGACACGCCACCAGAATGGCGTCGTAGAGCCCCAATCCCACCCGACGTCGATACAGCACAAAGGCTTCGCCGGCGAGCGCGGACAAGGGCAGGGGGACGCGGGTGTCCTGTGCCAGGGGATGATCCATCGGCAGTGCCAGCAACATCGGTTCGACCAGAATCGGCTCGGCCTGCAAGGTCGGTGTACCGCTCAAGGGCGAGCGCACGAAGGCGGCATCCAGGCGTTCGTGCACCAGCGCATCCATCAACTCCCCGGTGCCGGCTTCTTCCAGAATCACCGAAACGCCGGAAAACGCCTCGCGAAAGTGCCGCAGCACGCCCGGCACAAACGGGTGCAGCGCTGCCGAACTGGTGAAGCCGATACCAAGCCGCCCCTGTTCACCCCGGGCAGCGCGACGCACCACCTCGGTCACGCCCTCGGCCCGTGCCAAGACAGCACGGGCTTCTTCCAGCAACGCCAGGCCCGCGGTGGTCGGGCGAACACCCCGTGGCAGGCGTTCCATCAACGCCACGCCCATCTCGGCCTCCAGCTTCTGCAGCAGGCGGGTGAGGGGCGGTTGTTGCATATGCAGACGCTCCGCCGCCCGGGTGATATGACCTTCTTCAGCGATCACGACAAACGCATGCAAGCGACGCAGCTCTAACATTTCGATACCTTTTCAGTATGGCAGCTTGTCATTATTAGCATTTGTCATCATGGCGTGCAAAACCTACGCTTGTGCTCACTCCCCATGCACAAGAGGAAGCGTGATGACCTGGTCAGCCAAGCAATATTCGACATTTGAAGAAGAGCGCACCCGTCCCGTCCGCGATCTGGTGGCCGCCATTCCTACCGGCACGGTCGGCGTGGCTGTCGACCTGGGTTGCGGTCCGGGCAACTCCACCGAAGTCCTGGCCCAGCGTTTTCCCGAGGCGCGGGTCACCGGCATGGACAGCTCCGAGGATATGCTCGTCAGTGCTCGGGCGCGCTTGCCCGCGTTGAATTTCGAACTCGCCGATATCGCCACCTGGAACCCGGATCAAACCTTCGATGTGATCCTGGCCAATGCCTCTCTGCAATGGGTGCCGGATCACGCCACGCTCTATCCCCATCTGGTGAGCAAGTTGGCGGCTGGTGGCAGCCTGGCGGTGCAGACTCCGGACAATATGCAGGAGCCATCGCACCGGCTGGCGCGGGAAGTGGCCGCCAGCGGACCGTGGGCGGACAAGATCGCGACGGTTCGGCACCCGCCGCGGCACGACGCGAGTTTCTATTACGAACTGCTGCGTCCGCACTGCAGCCACGTGGATGTCTGGCGCACCACCTATCACCACCCGTTGGCCGGCGGTCATGCCGCCGTGGTGGAGTGGTTCAAGGGCTCGGCGCTACGGCCGTACCTGGCACCCTTGGATGAGGGGCAGAAAGCGGCGTTTCTGCAGGCTTACCTGACGGCGATCACCGGGGCCTACCCGGCGCTCGCCGATGGAACGGTGTTATTACCGTTTCCCAGGTTGTTCGTGGTCGCGACGCGCTGAAACCTGCTCAAGGGTCTCTGCTTGAGTCGATCAGGCATGCTGCAGCAGATACTCGCTCAGGGCCTGACGGGTCAGGTCATTGAGCGTCACCTTCTGGCGCGTCGCGGTCAACGCGGCGGCCAGATGGAGATCGTGACCCACGCGCACGTTGAATGAGCCCTTGCAGGGCATCTCGGGCGCCTGGTTCAACTGTTTGCAGGTGTCGAGGTAGTCGTCAACGGCCTCCTTGAACGCCGTTTCCAATTCCGCCACGGTTTGCCCCTCATAACTTACCAGCGCGCGAATGAACTGGAGCTTGCCGAACAGGCAGTTGTCCTCGACGCTGGCTTCGATGGAGCCGTAATAGCCTTTGTAATGCATCTGATTACTCACGAAATCAGTCCTCCTGAACGCAGGTGATCAATCACCTGACGCTTGATATAGGTTTTCAGCTCGTTGCCAGGATGAGGTTTGTGCAGGTTGATCGCTGCCTGCGGGTCGCCGTTGTCGAATTTGACCCGGCTACCTGGGCCTTCGAGCCGACGGTAACCAAAGTGACCCAATAGCGTCACCAGCTCCGTCCAGCTAAAGCTCGACCAGGGGTTGAGCAGTTTAGCGAGCAATTTTTCATTCTTGGACACCAAGCCTTCTTGCTGCAACTAAATATAGTTGCACTGATGTTGAGGGTCAAGACTGAAGGGTTTTGCCGGGGCGTTCAATAGGGGTTTCGGGCTTGCTTACGTTTCCCGAGGGATTTTGGGACGGGTCCTACAGGATCGATGTATTGGGCGCAGGAGGGCGATCTGTTTGCACCGGCTTGGCAGATACAAACAGATCGTTGTCGCGGGTTTAGCTCACTACGCGATAGCAAGGCACATAAGCCGCGCCACCGGGGAGCTTCATGCGGTGTTGTTCAACGAAGGCCTTGAGCAGCTTGTCCAGCGGCTGCATCACCGCCGCGTCGCCATGGATCTCGTAGGGGCCGTGCTCCTCGATCAGGCGGATGCCCTTGTCCTTGACGTTGCCGGCGACTATCCCGGAAAACGCCCGGCGCAGGTTGGCCGCCAGTTCGTGGGGGGGCAGGCTGCGGCTGAGGTTGAGGCTTGCCATGTTGGCGTGGGTCGGATCGAACGGGTGCTGGAAGCCGCCATCGATCTTCAGCAGCCAGTTGAAGTGGAAGGCGTCATTGCGTTCGCGGCGGAACTGTTTGACCGCCTTCAACCCGTGGGCCATCTGCCGGGCCACCTGGGCCGGGTTGTCGATGATGATTTCGTAGTGCTTCTGCGCTTTTTCACCCAGGGTCGCGACCACAAAGGCGTTCAGTTGCTGAAGGTAGGCTTCTGCACTGCGCGGGCCGGTCAGGATCACCGGGAACGGCAGTTCGCGGTTGTCCGGGTGCATCAGGATGCCGAGCAGGTAGAGGAATTCTTCGGCCGTACCGGCGCCGCCCGGGAAGATGATGATGCCGTGGCCCACCCGCACGAACGCCTCAAGGCGTTTCTCGATGTCGGGCATGATCACCAGCTCGTTGACGATCGGGTTCGGCGCCTCGGCGGCGATGATCCCCGGCTCGGTCAGGCCCAGGTAGCGGCCGGTGGTGATGCGTTGTTTGGCGTGGGAAATGGTCGCGCCTTTCATCGGCCCCTTCATCACCCCAGGACCGCAACCGGTGCAGACATCCAGACTGCGCAGGCCCAGTTCGTGGCCGACCTTCTTGGTGTACTGGTATTCCTCGGTGCTGATGGAGTGACCGCCCCAGCACACCACCATTTTCGGCTCCAGGCCGGGGCGCAGGGTGCGGGCGTTGCGCAGCAGGTGGAAAACGTAGTCGGTGATGCCCTGGGAGCTGTCCAGATCAATGCGCTGGCTCTCCAGTTCGTTTTCGGTGTAGACGATATCGCGCAGGGCACTGAAGAGCATTTCGCGGGTGCTGGCGATCATTTCGCCATCAACGAAGGCATCGGCCGGGGCGTTCAGCAGTTCCAGGCGGACCCCACGATCCTGCTGGTGAATACGGATCTCGAAATCCTTGTAGGCTTCGAGAATGGTCTTGGCATTGTCGACATGGGCGCCGGTGTTGAGGATGGCCAGGGCGCACTGGCGGAATAATGTGTAGATGCTGCCGGAGCCGGCTTCGCTCAGTTGCTGCACTTCACGTTGGGAAAGGGTTTCGAGGCTGCCCTTGGGGCTAACCGAGGCGTTGATTACCGATCGTTGGGTCATGCTTTATTCCATCAAGGCGATGTCGCCGGGCTGCTAAGGCGCCGGCTGCACCAGAAAGGCTTCGCGCGCACGCGTGTTCCTAGCATAGCTAAATCAGGCACCCAGGTGGTTGGTGCCGGTTGGCTCAGCTTGCAGGATTTTAACGCGTCGCGAAACCCGCAGGCGTATCGCCCATGTTCAGCTCAAGTTCCGCACACAGCCCTCCGCCATCACGATTGCTCAGGGTCAATGTGCCGCCCATGGCGGTTGCCAGTTGCTGGGCGATGGCCAGGCCCAGGCCGGTCCCACCGGTGCTGCGGTTGCGCGAGCTTTCCACGCGATAGAAGGGCTTGAGGACTTCTTCCAGTTCCGCCTGGGCTATACCCGGGCCGCGGTCCAGGACCAGGATCGACAGTCGTCGGTTTTTCTGGGGGGTGATGACGATCTGCGCGCTGCCGGCGAATTTCAGTGCGTTGTCCACCAGGTTGACCAATACGCGTCGCAGGGCATGGGGGCGGGTGTCGATCAGCCCGCCGTTCTTGCCGATCAGCTCCACGGCTTGACCGGTGTCCTGATAGTCGAATACCAGGCTGTCGAGAAAGGCGTCGAGGTCGATGCGGCAATTGGCTTCGGTGGCGCCATGCACGCTGCGGGCATAGGCCACGCCTTCACGCACCAGGTGTTCGATTTCGCCCAGGTCCTGCCAGAGCTTGTCCTTCTCGGTGGAGTCGTCCATGAACTCGGCCCGCAGCTTCATGCGCGTGATGGGGGTTTGCAGGTCATGGGAAATCGCCGCCAGCAGTTGCATGCGCTCCTTGAGATAGGCGGCGATACGCGCCTGCATGGCATTGAAGGCCGCCGCCGCGTGGGCCACTTCGGTCGGGCCGGTTTCGTCCAGGTGTACACCGTGGGTATTGGGGTCGAGGTTTTCCACGGCATGGGCCAGGCGGGTCAACGGGCGCACTGCAATCCGCACTGCCAGCCAGGCGCAGCCGAGCATCAGCAGCAACTGACCGAGCAGGACAAAGGGCAACCAGGGCGACATGGGCATGACCGATGGGGTGATGTCGAGAGTCACCGGACTGCCGTCACGCAGTTTCAGATGGGCCTGGAAGTGTTTGCGGGGGCCGGGAATGTCGCTGAAGGTCAGCGGGTAGTCACGCCCGATGGCCTCTTTGAGCGAGGGGACGGCGATCGGCACTTCATCCGGTTGCATGGGAATGCCGGGAACACCCTCGTTCAGCAGGTAGCGGTAGTTGTGCCGTTCAAGGCGTGGCAACCAGCTTTCGCGTTCGCTCGCCGGCAGGCGTTCAAGAATGGCGATGGAGGTCGAGACATCGGTTTCCAGGTTGCCGAGCATGGCGGTCTTGGCGCTCTGATAGCGCTCGTAGGACTGCGCGCCGAAGGACAGCGCCTGGGCGAGGATCAGCCCGGCGAGGAAGATCAGCGACAGACGTGAGCCCAGCGTGCGCGGCCAGAGCAGGACCGGTTTCATTGGGTTGCACCGAGGATTTCCACCGGCAGTGAGAACACATAACCCTCACTGCGCACGGTCTTGATATAGGCCGGCTCGCGGGCATCGTCCAGCAACCGTTGGCGCAGGCGGCTCACCAGCAGGTCGATGGAGCGGTCGAACAGATCGGCGTCGCGGCCCTGGGTAAGGTTGAGCAACTGGTCGCGGTTCAGGACCCGCTGTGGATGGTCGAGAAACACCCGCAACAGGCGATATTCGGCGCCGCTGAGGGCCACCAGGGTGCCGTTTTCATCCAGCAGGTGGCGGGCGCTGGTGTCGAGCTTCCAGCGCCCGAACCCCAGCAGTCGACCACTTTCGGTGACGATCAGGTTGGGTGGCAGCATCCGTGTGCGGCGCAGCACCGAGTTGATCCGGGCCAGCAGCTCGCGGGCGGCGAAGGGTTTGACCAGGTAATCGTCGGCGCCCATTTCGAGGCCGATGATGCGGTCGGTTTCGTCGCTGCGGGCGGTCAGCATCAGCACCGGCGTGGCCTTGTGCTTGCCGGCGCGCAGTTCACGGCACAGCAGCAGGCCGTCGTCGCCGGGCATCATGATGTCCAGCACGATCAGGTCCACCGGCGTGGTTTCGAGGAAGGTACGCATCTGCCGGCCATCGGCGACCACCGTGGTACGCAGGCCGTTCTTCTTGAGGTAGTTGCCCACCAGCTCTCTGATCTCGCGGTCATCGTCCACGATCAGGATGTGATCGACATGATCCATGGGGCCGGGCTCCGTCAATGTTGGTTTAGGGCACAGTCTAGCGAGGGCTGTGGCGGCTGGCATCGGGCCTTTGTATTGCAGTGTATCTGGCGGGCTACGGATACACAGGCATGCAAAAACGCCTGGCGATGGCGGAGCAAGGCTGGCCCTTGGCCGAGGGATTTGTATCGATCTGTATCTTGAGGCCCTTGGGACACTTGAGCTTTAACGGCGGCCGGTTCGCGACACATTCGGGATACCTCAAGGGCATTCAATGAACTCCATCGAGGCGATGCGGATCACCTCGACCTCACTGA
Organism: Pseudomonas sp. MWU13-2862; assembly: GCF_023242495.1. Classification (NCBI taxonomy): domain Bacteria; kingdom Pseudomonadati; phylum Pseudomonadota; class Gammaproteobacteria; order Pseudomonadales; family Pseudomonadaceae; genus Pseudomonas; species Pseudomonas sp. MWU13-2862. The sequence continues at coordinate 10,610 of NZ_JALMEZ010000029.1, forward strand.
ACAACCCACCCTTGAACCGACAGGAATCGACCGTGAACAGCAAAGCCCTCTACGCCGCCTGCCTTTTTGCCGCCCTCAATATCTGCACTTTGTCGGCTCGTGCCGAATCCCAGGTGCAGCCTGAGACCTACACCTACGGCAGCCATCTGGATGTCCGCAAAGTACTGTCCATCACCGAGGGCGACGATGCCGCCTGCAGTATCGTCAACGCCCGGATGACCTACCTCGACTCCCAGAGCCGGGAGCACGTCCTCGACTACCGCAAGTTTTCCGATCACTGCAATGAAGGCAGCTGAATTACCGTCGTTTTTTTTCGCCCCTTGCCAGGCACTGTTTGCAGCGCCATGAAAAAGTAGCGCCCACGACAAGTGCCTTGGATTAATCAAGTTCGAGTATTTGAATGAGCTAAAAAAAGCCACCGCACAAAGTGCAGGGCACTCGGCGCAGTAGCTAAAACTTACCAAAGGGATGATGAAGTCGAGATGACTCAATAACTGTTCCGCGCAAGTGCCCGGAGAATAGTTGAGGCATAACGTTGCCATCGGCGCGAACAGTAGCATTGTCGCCGGATGATGGCTTATCAGCTGTATTGATAGTCATTATTGATACAAATCTGCGCAATTGTATCGGCAGCGACATCGGAGCGTCCGACGCCGAGCCTCGATATCCAGTGAATCCATCGGTCAGTCGCTGAAGTTGGCGTACTCGGCCCCCATACGGCCGTTGCGTTTGACCTTGTAGAGCAACTCATCGACTTTCTCGACAAAACCCAGTGCCGCTTCATCGACGGCGGGGCGTATGGTGCCGACTCCGAGGCTGAGACTCAGCAGCCCGGAAATCGCCGACTTCTCATGTTCGATCTGCTGCTGGCGAATCAGTTGCAGGCATTTATCCGCCACTTGCCGAGCCTTGTCCGCCGGTGTTTCGGGCAATAGCCAGATGAACTCTTCACCGCCGATCCGGGCAATAAAGTCCCGTGGCCGATTGGTCGCCTGGGACAGGGTCTGGGCCACTTGTCGCAGGGCCTCGTCACCCCTGATATGCCCGTAGTGGTCGTTGTACTGCTTGAAAAAGTCGATATCCAGGATAATCAGCGACAGCGGCAGTTGATTGCGCTGGGCATGTTCCCACTCCCGGGCGAGCACGGTGTCGAACATACGACGATTGGCAATACCGGTCAGGCCATCCTGGAACGAGTACTCCTCCAACTGCTTTTGCAGGCGGATCAGGTGTTCCTCGGTTTTCTTGCGTTCGCTGATATCGAACATGAAGCCGATCAGCGCCTCGACTTCGCCGTCCTTGCGCACCACATGCACCACATCGCGGATCCAGACGTATTCGCCGTCGCGGGTCAGCGCCCGGTAGTCGGCCTCGTGGTCGACGCCAGCCTTGGACTGCGACACACAGAAGTTCACCACATACTCCCGATCATCCGGGTGCATGCGTGACACCCAGTCATCGATCCCGACCCAACTGTCCGGTGTCCAGCCGAGCAGGGTCTCGATCTGCGGGCCGATGTAGCTGAAGGTCATGGTTTGCCAGTCGATTCGCCAGGGAATGGCCTTGGTCGATTCGAGCAGGGTTTTGTAGACGTCGCTATCGGTTTCGGTAGAAGGCGTGGCGCTCATGATCGATCAGGCTTCGCTGGCGGAGGTGGGCGCTAGAATGTTGCGCGCACGGCGGCTAATCAAGGTCCAGGCGATACATGGCAGGGGAATTTGCTTTCCCCGCGCGGGCCTGTGTTGTAAAAGCAGTGACGCATCGGCTTTTTGAACGTCTATGACTAGAATCCGCGACGCTGCTTACCGTCAGTGTCGATATCGGCCTATGAAAAAAGGGAACCTTATGATCATCAAACCACGCGTTCGTGGCTTTATCTGTGTGACCACCCACCCAGTGGGTTGTGAAGCCAACGTCAAGCAACAGATTGACTACGTCACCCAGCAAGGCCCGGTCAGCGACGGACCGAAGAACGTCCTGGTGCTCGGTGCATCCACCGGTTACGGCCTGGCAGCGCGCATCACTGCGGCTTTCGGCTGCGGTGCCAACACCCTGGGGGTGTTCTTCGAGCGTGAAGGCGACGAAGGCAAGCTCGGCACCGCCGGTTGGTACAATAGCGCCGCGTTCCACAAGTTTGCCGAAGAGAAAGGCCTGTACGCCATGAGCATCAATGGCGACGCCTTCTCCGATGAAGTCAAGCGCCTGACCATCGAGACCATCAAGCGCGACATGGGCAAGATCGACCTGGTGGTCTACAGCCTGGCGGCCCCGCGTCGTACCGATCCGAAAACCGGTGAAGTCTACAGCTCGACGCTCAAGCCGATCGGCAAGTCGGTCACCCAGCGCGGACTGAACACCGACAAGGAAGAGGTCAACGTCACCACGCTGGCCGAGGCGACCCAGGAAGAGATCGACGGTACCGTCAAGGTCATGGGTGGCGAAGACTGGCAGCTGTGGATCGATTCCCTGGACGAGGCCGGTGTGCTGGCTGACGGCGCGAAAACCACCGCCTTCACCTACCTGGGCGAAAAACTGACCCACGACATCTACTGGAACGGTTCCATTGGCGCGGCCAAGAAGGACCTGGACCAGAAGGTCCTGAAGATTCGTGAGCGTCTGGCGGCCAAAGGCGGCGACGCGCGGGTTTCGGTGTTGAAAGCCGTGGTCACCCAGGCGAGCTCGGCGATCCCGATCATGCCGCTGTACCTGTCGCTGCTGTTCAAGGTGATGAAGGAGCAGGGCTCCCACGAAGGTTGCATCGAGCAGGTCTACGGCCTGTACAAGGACAGCCTGTACTCGCCGACCCCGATCCTCGACGAAGACGGCCGCCTGCGTGCCGACTACAAGGAACTGCAGCCGGAAGTCCAGGCGCAGGTGGCGAAGCTGTGGGATGCGGTCACCACCGAAAACCTCAACGAACTGACGGATTTTGCCGGCTACAAGGCCGAGTTCCTGCGTCTGTTCGGTTTCGGGGTCGAAGGGGTGGATTACGAGGCCGACGTCAGCCCGGACGTGGCGATTGCCAAGCTGATCCAGGCCTGAATCAGCGCCCGCGTCCTGCGGGGTTGAGGCGGTCACTTGAGGGGCTGGTCAATCCAGCGCCTCAAGGCTATTGCCGGGTTTGGCCGCGCAGCTTCGAAGGCGCGGCGCAACCTCCAGCCGTTATTACTTGATGACCTTCCAGTTCTTGTAGAAGCCCTGGCGCAGGGTGAACGCCGCGCTGGCGAACGCAGCGATCGCACCGCTGATAATGCGCGGGGCGTAGGACGGGCGGACGATATCGATGAACAGGCAGTAACGTTTGGCGTCGTTCTTGTTGAACGAGGCGTGCAGCAGCGTGTCATCGAAAATGAACAGCGGGTCGTCATGCCAGTAATGCTTTTGCTTGCGGCACTGGATGTAGACGCCGTCGTGGTGCGGCGCCGGGGCCATGTTGTAGAGCACGCGGAACATCATGCGCAACGGGCCGAAGTGGAAGGACGTCGAGCGGTTTTCATTGAAGACCGACACGCCCACGGTCTTGACGTAGGGGAACTTCTGCTGGAGTTCCGAGATATCCAGTTCGGTGTCGATCTTGCGTCCGTACCACTGGAAGAACAACATGCCGCGCTTGTTTTCCGCCATCCGTGAGTCGAGGTACTGGATGATCTCGTCCTTGTGGCTCATCGCCTTGTCGATGACTTGCTGCAGGTCGCGCTGGCAGTCTTCTGGCAGGTCCTGCATCTTGTAGATGCCGCGATTGGGCTTGCTGATCAGGTCGAACAGCGAGTTGAAGGGCGACAGTACCCAGGTGTTGCGGCCGTTGCCGATAAAATACTTCTTCGCCAGTTCGGCGGTGTAGATGCCGTTGCGCAGGAAGTCATAGACACCGCAGACACCAACCAGGAGCAGAAAACCGAGAATGGTTTTCGGAAAGCAGTAGATCAGCAAGAGTACGGCCAGGGTCCAGAGGGCGGAGACGACTTTCTTGCGGATGTTGCGAATACTCATGAAACCTGCTCCTAGAGCGACTACGTCAAGTGCGGCGTGCGCCGGGACGGCGCGGCAAAGCCTGGAAAAAAGTGCTGAATGTTACTGTTTTGCAGTGACATTTAACAGTTATTGTTCAAGACAGACCTTGATCTGACGCTATGGTTACGATGTTTTGAGCGCCATGATGGCGCCCGATGGGATAGGAAAACCAATGAAATTATCTTCTGTAGTCGTCTTGTTCATCGCCCTGACGATGGGCCATGCAAGTCTCAGCGAAGCCCGGCAATCGAGGCAGCAGACGGAGTCGGTGGCGGGGGTCTTCGATTACTACCTGCTGACCTTGTCCTGGTCGCCGACCTTCTGCCTGACTCATACCAAGGATCAGCAGTGCAGCGGCAAGGGTTATGGTTTTGTGCTCCATGGCTTGTGGCCGCAGTATGCCAAGGGCGGCTGGCCACAATCCTGCCCGCCACTGACACCCTTGACGCAGCAGGAGCGGCAAAAGGGCCTTACCCTGTTTCCCTCGGGCAAACTGCTGGAGCATGAGTGGGACAAGCACGGTACCTGCAGTGGCTTGGGCGCCTCTGGCTACCTGAATGCGGCCGACAAGGCGCTGGGGACAGTGGTGGTTCCACCCGCCCTGCAACCTTCGACGACGCCGCGGGAATACTCCGCCGACCAGATCGTCCAACTGTTCCGCCAGAGCAATCCGGGGATGCCGGAGGGTGGGGTGACGGTGCGTTGCAGCGGACCGGAACTGGCCGAAGTGCGTGTGTGCCTGACCAAGGACCTGGGCTTCGGCGAGTGCGGCAAAGGCGTCAGGAATCAATGCCGACAAGGGCCGGTGCGCGTGCCGCCGATTCGCTGATTGCTCCGGAATACCTGGGCGGCGCTTGATTCGACGCGCGGCTCAAGTGCCCGTTTGTGCACAAATGTTCAAGACAGGCGTGCGGCGGGCTGGCAAAGTCGGCGTCTTTTTCTGTGTGCCCGAGTCTTATGTCCGATCATCTGTTACCTCGCACCGCTTTCCTGCGCGGTGCCGTGGCCATCATGCCGCTGTCCCTGGCGACCGCGCCCTGGGGATTGCTGGCCGGTTCCATGGCCATCGAGGCCAACCTGACGCCGCTGCAAGGCCAGGGCTTGTCCAGCATCGTATTTGCCGGTGCCGCGCAACTGGTGGCGATCGGCATGCTCAAGGGCGGCGCGGGGATTTTCTCGATCCTGCTCACCACCGCGCTGCTGACCTCGCAACACCTGTTGTATGGCATGAGCATGCGCTCGGTGATTTCCCCGTTGTCCGGCCGCTGGCGGGTCGGCCTGGGCTTCCTGCTGACCGACGAGCTCTTTGCCTTGACCAGCCAGCACGACAAGCGACAGTTCAACCGCTGGTATGCGCTGGGGGTGGGGTTGACGTTCTATATCGCCTGGAACCTGTTCACCCTGGCGGGGATCGTGCTGGGCCGCAGCATTCCCGGTCTTGAGCATCTGGGGCTGGATTTCTCCATCGCGGCGACCTTTATCGCCTTGATCACCCCGGTGGTACGCAATGTGCCGACCGTGGTCTGTGTGGCGGTGTCGTTGTTCTGTTCGGTGCTGTTCAGCTACTGGCAGTTGGGTTCGGCCCTGGTGTTGTCGGGGCTGGCGGGAATGACGGCAGGATTTCTCTGCAACAAGCTGTATCGGGGGCACGAATGATCGTCTGGGCAGTGATTTTCGGGATGGGGCTGCTGGTGTTCCTCAACCGTTACGTGTTTCTCGAACCCCGCTTGCCGGTGCGCCTGAGCAGCAATGCCCGGCAGTTCCTCGGTTTTGCCGTGCCGGGCATGCTCACGGCGATCTGCGGGCCGATCGTGTTCATGCCCGATCACCAGTTGAACCTGCAGTACGATAATCCGTACCTGCTCAGTTCGCTGGTGGCCATCGGCCTGGTGCTCTACACCCGCAATACCTTGCTCAGCATGTTGCTGAGCATGGCGTTCTTTTTTCTGCTGCGCTGGTGGTTGGCGTGATTTCGGGCTGATCGGCCTTCACGCCGATCACGGACCGGCGTGCTTGAGCAACTCCTTGCGCAATTTGCCCGGTGACAGACCGAACAGGCTCTGGAAATGCCGGATGAAATGCGGCGCGTCGGCAAAGCCGCATTCAAAGGCGATTTCGCCGATCTGTCGATCCGAGCTGACCAGCAGCCAGCGCCCGAAGCGGAGCCGCACCTGGCGATAGAACTGCGCCGGGCTGGTATCGGTTTCCGCCATGAACAACCGTTCCAGCTGGCGCTTGCTGGTGCCGACCCAATGGGCGATGGCCTCGATTTCCAGCGGTTCGGCCATGTGTTTTTCCATCAGCATCACCGCCTCGTGCAAACGCCGGTTGGACGAGCTGGCATAACCCAGGGCCTTGCGTCGGTCGAGAAAGCTGCCGGTGCCGCTCTTGGCCACGGTCATCTGGTGCACCACCTTGCCGGCGCGGTCCGGGCCGCAGTGCATGCCGATCAGATGCACCGCCAGCTCGATCACCGACACACCGCCGGCACAGGTGATGCGGTCCTTGTCGATCAGGAAGTCGTTGTGGGTGATAAACCGCAGGGTCGGGAACAGGCGTTTCCAGTCATCGGCATGGTAGGCGTGCACGCAGGCGGTGTGGCCATCCATCAGCCCGTGACGGGCCAGGACGAAGCTGCCGGTGCACAAGCCGATCAAGGGCACGCCGGCCGCCGCGGCCTGGTGCAGGAACGCCGGGTAGCTTTTCGGCACATCGGCCAACGAGTCCAGCAGGCCGCCGATCACCACGATGTAGTCGAAGCGTTGCGGGTCGCCCATTTCGCTGTCGATCGGCACGTCCAGTCCACCGCTGGAGGCGACGCGTTGCCCCGGCGTGCCCAGCACCTTCCATTCGCAACGGATCGGCCGGCTCTGGTCGCCGGTGTCGGCGGCGTGGCGCAGGGCATCGGTCAGCCCGGACAAGGACAGCAACGGAAAACGCGGCCAGAGCACGATGCCCACCGACAGTTCGGCCGTTCCGCGGCGCTTGTGCGGGGCGGGTGCCGGTTGCTGGTCGAGGCGCGCCACCAGGCTCGGCTCGCCGGCCTCGTTCGCGGTTTCATGCAGATGTCGCAAATATTCAATCATTCGTGCAAAGCATCCAACTGATTTATGTGCCCTCGGCCCTAGGATGGAGGCCTGCCCAACATCCTGTCGTTCAATAAGAAAACCAACGAGGTGCACACGATGAACAAGCCTGACATGCAACGTTTTGCCGGCCTTTGCGCCGGATTGATACTGTCCCTGCTGGCCGCGGGACCGGTGTTCGCGCTGGATACCGTGGAGCCGGGCAGCCTGACCATCGCCTTCAGCGGTGACATGCCGGGGACTGGTTATCAAGATAGCAAGATGGTCGGTTATGACGGTGAAATCCTTCAACAAATTTCCGAGAAGCTCGGGATGAAGGTCAAGCCGGCGCTGATGGAGTGGTCGGGAACCATTGCCTCGGTGCAGGCCCGCCGCGTCGATGTTATGGCCGGGACCATGGGCTGGACCGAGCAACGCTCGAAAATCATGGCCCTGAGCGATCCGATCCACTATTTCAAGAACGGCATCACCCAGACCGACAAGACCGATTGGAAAACCCTCAAGGACCTGCAGGGCAAGAAGGTCGGGACCATCACCGGGTTCTCCTTCATTCCTGAAATGCGCAAGATCCCGGGGCTGCAAGTGACGCTCTACGATACCTCGGACGCCGCCGTGCGTGACCTGCTGGCCGGGCGTATCGACGCGGTGATCGGTGATCCGCCGGTCATGCAGTACGCCATTTCGCGCAATGCCCAGTGGCACCTGCACTTCAACGCCTTCACCGACAACGACCCGGATTTCCCCCTGCTGACCGGGTTGGGACAGGTGGTGTTCGGTTTCAACAAGGACAATCCGCAGTTGCTGGCGGCGGTCAATGCGCAGATCGAGGCGCTCTGGAAAACCTGCGAGATGCGCAAGATCGGCGCTCGCTACGGCCTGACCCAGGATGTCTGGTTCATGCCCCAGGGCAAGGACCTGCGCCTGAGCGTCGACCGTCCGGCGGATTGGAAACTGCCTGGCTGCCAATAATAAAGCGTGGTGCGCAGGGTCAGGTGGTCGACCCTGCGCCGGACCGAGAAAAAGCGGGTGAGCAAGATGTCCAACCTGGTAGAACCTGCGCTGTTGCGCGTGTGTGATCTGTACAAGAGTTATGGCGACCTGGAGGTGCTCAAGGGCATCAGCCTGGAGCTCAAGGCCGGGGAAACCCTGTCGCTGATCGGCCCGAGCGGTTCCGGCAAGTCGACCTGCCTGCGCTGCATCAATTACCTGGAGAAGCCCAGTCGGGGCGAAATCTGGCTCGGCGATGAACTGATCGGGCAAGCCCGGGACGGTTCGCGCCTGCGTTTGCTGAGTGACCGGGAAATGGCCCCGCAGCGGCTGGAGATCGCCATGGTCTTCCAGCTGTTCTACCTCTGGCCGCACTTGAACGTACGCGACAATGTCGCGCTGGGCTCGATCAAGGCCCGTGGCATGCCGCACAAGCAGGCTTACGAGCTGGCCGAGGCGATGCTGGAGAAGGTCCATCTGCGGCACAAGGCCGATGCCTACCCCGAGCAGTTGTCCGGCGGGCAACAGCAGCGTGTGGCGATTGCCCGGGCTCTGGCGCAGCAACCCAAGGTGATCCTGTTCGATGAGCCGACCTCGGCCCTCGACCCCGAACTGGTGGGCGAAGTCCTGGCGGTGATCCGCGAACTGGCCGAAGAGGGCCGGACCATGATCATGGTCACCCACGAAGTGCGCTTTGCCCGCGATGTGGCCGATCGGGTGATCTTTATGGACGGCGGCCATATCGTCGAGCAGGGACCTTCCGCCCAGGTGATCGACACGCCCAGCCACGAGCGCACCCGCAGCTTTCTCGGGCGCATGGCCATGGAGCAGGCTTGAATGAGCAGCCTCCAGACCTTTTTCGGCTTGTTGCCCCTGCTGTTGAGCGGTGCCCTGACGGCACTGGAAATCGCCCTCTGCACTCTGGTGCTGGCCAGTATCGGCGGCCTGGCGCTGGCGGTGTGGCTGACCTTCAGCCGTTCGCGACTGGTGCAGGCGGGCATTGCCTGTTTTATCGAATGGATGCGCAACGTGCCGGCCCTGGCGCATTTGTTCCTGATCTACTTCGGCCTGTCGTACCTGGGGATCAATCTGCCCGCGTGGCTGGCGGCCATCGTCGGCCTGAGCCTGGTGGGCAGTGCCGTGCTCTGCGATATCTTTCGCGCCGGCCTGCAGTCGTTGCATGTCGGGCAATACGAGGCCGGTCTGGCGGTCGGGCTGACCCGGATGCAGATACTGGCCAACATTCTTCTGCCGCAGTCGCTGCGCCGTTCGCTGCCGGCCTTCGCCAACTATGTCACGCAGTTGATCAAGGACACCTCCATCGCTTCGGCCATCGCCGTGCCGGAAATCATGTTCCTGGCGCGCAACCTGGTGACTTCGACCTTCCAGACCTCGCTGATCTACTTTGCGGTGATGTGCATCTACGCCGCGATGATCCTGCCCATCGGCCTGGGTTTTATCCGTCTTGAACGGCATTGGGGGAGCGCACGATGATCAGTTTCCTTGCGCAATACCCCGAGTACTGGAGCGACTGGACCGCGCGCCTGCTGCAAGGCGGCGTGGTCACCGCGAAGTTGTCCCTGGGCGGTTTTGCCCTGGCGGCGCTGCTCGGCAGCTTGCTGACCTGGGCCTTGCGCGGCCCGTTTACCTGGCTGCGTCGCTCAGCGGTGTATTTCATCCAGGGCATGCGCGCGCTGCCGTTGTTGGCGTTGTTGCTGGCGCTGTATTTCTCCTTGCCGAGCCTGGGCCTGACCTTGTCCGGCTTCGAGGCCGGCATTCTCGGGTTGGGCTTGCAGGGCAGTGCCTATATCGCCGAGATCCTGCGCGGCGGCCTTGATGCCCTGCACCGGGGGCAGCGGGAGTCGGCGATTGCCGTCGGCCTGACGCCGTTCCAGGCGTTCACCGCGGTGATCCTGCCCCAGGCGATTCGCGGGATGTTGCCGCCATTGCTCAACGCCTATGTGTCGATCCTCAAGGACAGTTCGCTCTGTGCCCTGATCGCCACCGATGAGCTGATGCTGGCTGCCCGGGCGATTGCTTCGGAGAGCTTTCTGCCGATGCACATCTTCCTGTTGGTCGGCCTGTTCTATTTCGTGATCGCGTTCCCGCTTTCCCTGCTGTCGCGAGTGCTTGAGAAGCGCTTTTCCCGTGGCCGCAAAAGCCTGAGAGGTTGACTGGATGAATTCCCTGGATCACAGCACTTTCCACAGTATCGGCCAGTTGCAGCAGGCGCTGCGCAGCGGCCGACTGACCAGCGAGGCCCTGGTGCGCGGCCAACTGGCCCGTATCGAACGCTTCAACGGCCAGCTCAATGCCTATGTCGAGGCGTACACCCAGCGTGCGCTGGGGGCGGCGATCGCTGCTGACCAGCAGCGTGCCGCCGGGGTCGATCTCGGGCCGTTGCACGGCATTCCGGTGGCGATCAAGGACCTGTTTGAAATCGCCGGGCAGGCCATTACCGGTGGCTCGCTGGCGCAGCGTCCGCGCATCTCCCGCCTCACGGCAACCGCCGTGCAGCGTCTGGAGCGGGCCGGGGCGATTATCCTGGGCAAGACCCACACGGTGGAGTTCGCCTTCGGCGGCTGGGGCACCAATGCGGTGATGGGCACGCCCTGGAATCCCTGGGACCGCGAAGTCCATCGGGCGCCGGGCGGTTCCAGCAGCGGCTCGGCGGTGGCGGTGGCCAGCGGCCTGGCCAGTGCCGCCCTGGGCACCGATACCGGCGGATCGGTGCGGATTCCCGCCGGTATGTGCGGCTTGGTGGGTTTGAAAACCACCCGTGGGCTGATCAGCCGTCATGGCCTGATCGAACTCTGCCCGTCGCTGGACTCGGTGGGACCGATCACCCACACCGTCGAGGACGCGGCCTGGATGCTCGATGCCTTGCTTGGCCCCGATCCGCTGGACCCGGTCTCGGCCCAGGCCCCGGTGTTCAGTGCCGCGGCGGGACTCAATCAAGCGGTAGCGGGACTCAGGATCTGGGTGTTGCCACAAGCCGAGCGCGCCGCCATTGCCCCCGATATCCTGGCGGCCTACGATCAAGGGCTGGAGCAGTTGGCCGCGTTGGGGATGCATCTGGTGGAGCAGCCGCTGCCACGCTCGCTGGAGTTGTGCATGCGGGTGGCCGGCGGGCTGATGAGCGCCGAAGGTTATGCCAGTCTCGGTGCGCTGTTCGAACAGAGCGACCTGCGCTTCGACCCCCACGTTCAGCGCCGTGTATTGAGCGGCAAGGCCATCGATTCGGCAGCCTATATCGATCTGCACAATCAGCGCCGCGCCGCGCGCAAGGCCATGCAGGAGGCGATGCTGAATATCGACGCCTGTGTGTTCCCGACCAATGCCGTCGGCAGTGTGCCGCTGGATCAAGTGGATGAGTACGGCACGCCGCTGGCCCTGCTGGGGCGTTTCGCCAACCTGCTCAATCTGTGTTCGGTGGCATTGCCGGTGGGTTTTGACGGCCAGGGCATGCCGGTGTCGATGCAGATCGTCGGCAAGGCGTTCGCCGAGCCGCTGATCCTGCGCATCGGTCATGCCTATCAGCAGCAGACCGACTGGCATCAACTGACGCCGAGCGGCTGGGCCCTGGACAAGGAGGCGGTGTAATGGAGATTTGCGTGGTGGGCGCGGGGATCGTCGGGCTGAGCAGTGCCTGGTTCCTGCACCGGGCCGGGCATCGCGTCACGGTGATCGACCAGGCGTCCGGTCCCGGCATGGGCGCGGTGGGCGGCAACGGCGCGCAGTTGAGCTACAGCTATGTGCAGCCGCTGGCCGATCCGTCGCTGTTGCCGGGGATCCCCAAGCTGTTGCTCGACCGTAGCGGGCCGTTGCGCTTCACCCCGCAGTGGAGCCCGGAACAATGGCGCTGGTGCATGGCGTTCCTGGCGGCCTGCCGGACTTCGGTCTCGCGCCAGACCACGGTGGAGTTGTTGGCGCTGGCGGCCGAGAGCCGTCAGGCCCTGGACGGGTTTATGCAAGAGCAGCGTCTGGACTGCGATTTCACCCGCACCGGGAAGCTGGTGCTGTACCCGGACGCCGAAGGGCTGGACAAGGCGCAGCGTCAGGTGCGGTTCCAGGCGGGGCTGGGCTCGCGACAACAGGTGGTCAGCGCCAGTGAGGCGGTGGCGATAGAGCCGGCGCTGGCCGGTTATCAGTCGGCGTTTCATGGCGCGATTCACACCGACAGCGAATGCGCGGTGGACGGTCTCAAGCTGTGTCGCGAAATGGCCCGGATCATGGCGGGCGAGGGCGTGCAGCTGTTGTTCGAGCGCAAGGTCGAAGGTTTCCAGCGCCGTGCTGAGCGGATCACCGCGCTGAACCTGAGGCATGCCGATAAAGGGGCCGAAGTGCTGCACAGCGAGGCGGTGGTCCTGGCCGCGGGCGCCTACAGCACCGGCTTGCTGGCGCAACTGGGTAGCCGTTTGCCAGTCTATCCGCTCAAGGGCTACAGCATTACCTTGCCGATTACCGGGCACACCCGGGCGCCGACGGTCAGTATCACCGATATGCGCCGCAAGACCGTGTTCGCCCGCATCGGTGACCGTCTGCGGGTGGCCGGGATGGTGGAGTTGTGCGGGATGGACGCGTCGATTCCGGCGGCGCGGATCGAGCAACTGCAAGCCTCGACCGAGGCGTTGTTCGGCGGCGGTTGGCACACCGGGGATTGTCAGCCCTGGAGCGGCTGGCGGCCGGCGACGCCCACTGGCAGACCTGTGCTTGAACACCTCGCAGGCAGTAACCTGTACCTCAACACCGGGCATGGCGCACTGGGCATGACCCTGGCCTTTGGCAGCGCGCAGCGCCTGGTGCGGTTGGTCGAACACGCGGCCGGCTGACGTTTATCCAAGGAGAAAGACCGATGACGATTCAACGTTTCCAGAGCAATGCGCGGATGTCCGGCGTGGTCAGCCATGGCGATGTGCTTTACCTCGCCGGCCAGGTACCGGGCGATCTGCAAGGCGACATTGAGTCCCAGACCCGCCAGGTGCTGGAGAAGATCGAAGGGCTGCTGGCCCTGGCCGGCAGCGACAAGAACCGTTTGCTCAGCGCGCAGATCTGGCTCAAGCATATCGACCGCGACTTCGCGGCGATGAACGCGGTCTGGGATGCCTGGTTGCCGGAGGGCGGTGCCCCGGCACGGGCCACGGTAGAAGCCAACCTGGCGCGGCCTGAAGTGTTGGTGGAAATCATGGTGATTGCGGCCAAGGCCTGAATCCAACCCCTGTAGGAGCCGGCTTGCTGGCGATGGGATCGACGCGGTGTCCTGTCAGACCGCGTCGCCTGG
>NZ_JALMEZ010000003.1:0-529915 GCF_023242495.1 Pseudomonas sp. MWU13-2862
AGGGATAGTGATACTCCTCAGACCGCCATCGGCGCCGTCATCGGCGCATGGTGCTGGTAGCCTTCCAGCGAGAAATCCCCCGGCTCCACCAGCTCCAGCCACTCTGGCTGGTACACCCCGGTCTTGGCAAACTCCGGCACACGCTCGGAAATCACCAGCTTCGGCATCGGGAACGGCTCGCGGGTCAGCTGTTCGTTGAGCATGTCCAGGTGGTTTTCATACACATGGGCATCGCCGATGAAATAGGTGAACCAGCGCGGCGTATAACCGGTCAGGCGCCCGATCAGGCTCAGCAGTGCCGCGCCTTCGGTCAGGTTGAACGGCGTGCCCAACCCCAGATCATTCGAACGGATGTAGAGGGTCAGGGAAATCTCCTTGGTCTCCACATTCGGATGGAACTGATACAGCAAATGACACGGCGGCAACGCCATTTCATCCAGCTGCGCACAGTTCCAGCCATGGAACAGAATCCGCCGGCTACCCGGATCCTTGATGATGGTGTCGACGCACTGGCGCACCTGGTCGATGGCCTTGTACAGCACCACATAGGCCTGGCCGTTTTCCTCGCCCTCGGCAATCTGCCGATAACCCTGGCCCAAGGTCTGCTCGATAGCCGCGACGTTGCTCTTGGCAATCTGCTTGTACGCCGGCCATTTACGCCATTGCACCCCATAGATCTCGCCCAGGTCGTCTTCGCCCTGGCGGAACGGGTTGGCCAGCCACTGGGCGTTTTCGTTGGCATTCTGGTCCCAGACCTTGCAGCCCAGCGCACGGAACTCGGCGGCGCTGTTCACCCCACGGAGAAAACCGCACATCTCGCCGACAGCGGACTTGAACGCCATCTTGCGGGTGGTGATCGCCGGAAAACCTTCCTGGAGGTCATAACGCAGCATGGCCCCGGGAAAGCTGATGGTGTTCACACCGGTACGGTTGGCCTGCTTGGTGCCGTTCTTGATGACGTGGGCGACCAGTTCGAGATATTGCTTCATGAGTTACCTGCATCCTTGAATACGGGGCCCGCGAGCCCCGATTCGAATTTAAAGCGCGGCGTCTTTCGCGGCCGGTGTAGTCGGGGCGCGGTGATAGGCGAACCACAGCAAGCCCAGGCCGCCGATGATCATCGGCAGGCTGAGGATCTGCCCCATGGTCACCCAGCCGAACGCCAGGTAGCCGAGCTGCGCATCCGGCACCCGGACGAACTCGACGACAAAACGGAAGATCCCGTAGAACAACGCGAACATGCCCGAAACCGCCATGGTCGGCCGCGGCTTGCGCGAGAACAACCAGAGGATCACGAACAGGGCCACGCCTTCCAGGGCGAACTGATACAGCTGCGACGGGTGACGCGGCAACTGGGCTGGGTCGCTGAACGGCGGGAAGATCATCGCCCACGGCAAGTCGGTCGGTTTGCCCCACAGCTCGGCGTTGATGAAATTGCCGATCCGCCCGGCACCCAGGCCGATCGGAACCATCGGCGCGACAAAGTCCATCAGTTGGAAGAACGACTTGCCGTTGCGCCGGCCAAACCACCAGGCCGCCACCATCACCCCGATAAAGCCGCCATGGAACGCCATGCCGCCCTTCCAGACCTCGAAGATCAGCGTCGGGTTGGCCAGGTAGGCGCTCAGATCGTAGAACAGCACATAACCCAGGCGCCCGCCAACGATCACACCCATGGCCAGCCAGAAGATCAGGTCGGAGAGTTTCTCCTTGGTCCAGGTCGGATCGAAACGGTTCAGGCGCCGGGAGGCCAGCAGCCACGCACCGCCAATGCCGACCAGGTACATCAGGCCGTACCAGTGGATTTTCAGCGGGCCGATGGCCAGGGCCACCGGGTCAATCTGCGGGTAAGGCAGCATTGCAACTCCTCGATAGAGTAAAAATTCAGGGCCCGGCGAACAGCAATCGCCCGGGCCGGCGGGTCATGTTGCAACCGCGCCATTAAGCCAATATTGCGCCGGCATGACTGAACCGAGCCTGTGGCTCAGATCAGGAACTTCAGGCCGACAATGAACAACAGGCCGGCAAACAGCCGCTTGAGCAACAGCGGCGACAGTTGGTGCGCCAGTTGCACACCGAAGCGAGCAAAAAACATACTGGTCAGGGCAATCCCGAGCAAGGCCGGCAAATAGATAAAGCCCAGGCTGTGGGCCGGCAACAATGGATCGTGCCAACCCAGGATCATGAAACTCAAGGTACTGGCCAGGGCAATCGGCAAGCCACAGGCCGAGGACGTCGCCACCGCCTGCTGCATCGGCACGCTGCGCCAGGTCAGGAACGGCACGGTCAGGGAGCCGCCGCCGATCCCGAAAATCGCCGAGGCCCAGCCGATAAACGCCCCCGCCAGGCCGAGGCCGAACTTGCCGGGCACGCTGCGGCTGGCCTTGGGCTTGAGGTTCAGCGCCATCTGCGCCGCCACCACCAGGGCGAACACGCCGATGATCTTCTGCAGGTGCGGGCCGGCGATGGCCTTGGCGGTCAAGGCGCCGAGGCCCGAGCCCAGCAGGATGCCCACGGCCATCCAGGCAAAGACCGGCCAGAGCACCGCGCCGCGCTTGTGATGCCCGCGAATGGTGTTGAACGAGGTGAAAATGATCGTCGCCAGGGACGTGCCCACCGCCAGGTGCGTGAGGATCAGCGGATCGAACCCTTGCAGGGTGAAACTGAACACCAGCACCGGGACGATAATGATCCCGCCGCCCACGCCGAACAGCCCGGCCAGCACGCCGGCGCAGGCCCCCAAGACCAGATAGAGCAGAAATTCCATGCGCGACCCCGCAAAACAAGTCCGGCATGGTAACGGAAGGCGGCACACGGCTCTACTGGATGGCGATGGATACCCTGCGTAGAGTGGGCAAAAACATCGAGGACCACCTGATGTGCCTGATTGTCTTTGCCTGGCGCCCGGGCCACGCCCAGCCGCTGATCGTCGCGGCCAACCGTGACGAATTTTATGCCCGACCAAGCCTGCCCCTGGCGCAATGGCCAGAAGCGCCGCAGGTGTATGCGGGGCGTGATCTGGAGGCGGGCGGGACCTGGCTGGGGATCGGGGCCCGGGGGCGCTTTGCGGCCTTGACCAATATCCGCAATCCGCACCAGCCGGTGGCCCGGCGCTCACGGGGGGAGTTGGTGGCGCGCTTTCTCACCGAAGGCCTGCCGATTGATGAGTATTTAGCCGAAATTCGCGCAAGATCGGCAGAATATGCCGGGTTCAACCTGCTCCTGGGAACAGCGGATGCGCTGTGGCATCTCAATTCCCACGAGGGTGAACCGCGCCAACTGGCGGAGGGTGTCTACGGGCTGTCCAATGCCGGGCTCGATACGCCCTGGCCGAAACTGCTCAAGGCCCGCGCGGCGCTGTCCTGGGAACTGGCGGATCCGCGACCGGAGGCGTTGCTGGCGATGCTCGGCGACCCGACGATCGCGCCGCTTGCCGAGTTGCCGGACACCGGAGTGGGACAGACAACCGAGAGTCTGCTGTCCAGCGTGTTTATCTCCAGCCCCACCTACGGCACACGGGCCAGCACGGTGCTGATCAGCCACGCCGATGGCACGCGCCATCTCATGGAGCGCAGCTTCGGGCCGTATGGCGGGCATCTGGGAGAGGTGGAGCTAAAGGTCTAGCTCCGCCCTCTCAATGCGTGACAGTCGGCACCACCATCCGTGACAGCCCGAGGTTCTTCAGCGCCAACTGCAAGGTACTGCGAATCACCTGCGGGTTGTCGATGGTCATCACCTGGGCCAGCAGTTCCTGGGCCTTGCTCAGATTGATCTGACGCAGCATCCATTTCACCTTCGGCAGGTTGGTGGCGTTCATCGACAGGCTGTCAAAGCCCATCGCCATCAACAGCACCGCCGCCATCGGATCACCGGCCATCTCGCCGCAGATACTCACCGGCTTGCCTTCGGCATGGGCGTCACGCACCACGTTCTGCAAGGCTTGCAGCACCGCCGGGTGCAGGTAGTCGTAAAGGTCCGCGACCCGTGGGTTGTTGCGGTCCACGGCCAGCAGGTACTGGGTCAGGTCGTTGGAGCCCACCGAGAGGAAGTCCACCTGCCGTGCCAGCTCGCGGGTCTGGTAGACCGCCGCCGGAATCTCGATCATCACCCCCACCGGCGGCATCGGCACGTCGGTGCCTTCGTCGCGCACCTCGCCCCAGGCCCGGTGGATCAGGTGCAGCGCCTCTTCCATCTCGTGGATGCCCGAGATCATCGGCAGCAGGATCCGCAGGTTGTTCAGGCCCTCGCTGGCCTTGAGCATGGCCCGCGCCTGTACCAGGAAGATTTCCGGGTGGTCGAGGGTCACGCGGATACCGCGCCAGCCGAGAAACGGGTTGTCTTCTTCAATCGGGAAATACGGCAGCGACTTGTCGCCGCCGATGTCCAGGCTGCGCATGGTCACCGGTTGCGGATGGAACGCCGACAACTGCTCGCGATAGATCGCCAGCTGTTCCTTCTCGCTCGGGAAACGCTGGTTGATCATGAACGGCACTTCGGTGCGGTACAGGCCGACACCTTCGGCCCCGCGCTGCTGCGCCCGGGCCACATCCGCCAGCAGGCCGGTATTGACCCACAGCGGCATGCGATGGCCGTCCGGGGTCACGCACGGCAGCTCGCGCAAGGCGTCCAGGCCCTCGGACAGCTGGCGTTCTTCTTCCACCACACCGGCGTATTGCTTGCGCAGCACTTCGCTGGGGTTGGTAAACACCTCGCCACGGGCGCCGTCGACGATCATCTCGATGCCGTCGACCTTCGAATACGGCAGGTCCACCAGGCCCATGACGGTTGGAATGCCCATGGCCCGCGCCAGGATCGCCACGTGGGAGTTACCCGAACCCAGTACCGAGACCAGGCCCTTGAGCTTGCCTTCCGGTACTTCGCCGAGCATCGCCGCGGTCAGCTCTTCGCTGACCATGATGGTGTTGTCCGGGTAGACCAGGGCCTGCTGGCGCTCGGATTGCAGATAGGCCAGCAGCCGGCGCCCGAGGTCCTTGACGTCCGACGCACGCTCGCGCAGGTAGGCGTCGTCCATCAGTTCAAAACGGTTGACGTGATCGGTCACCACTTGGCGCAAGGCGCCCTGGGCCCATTGGCCGGTCTTGATCACGTTGGTGATTTCGCTGCCCAGGGAGGCATCGTCGAGCATCATCAGGTAGACGTCGAACAACGCGCGCTCTTCCGGACGCAGCTGGGTCGCGAGTTTGGCCGAGAGCGTGCGCATATCGGCACGCACGCCTTCGATGGCGGTCTTGAACAGCGCCAGTTCGGCATCGATATCGGCGATCGCCTTGTCCGGCACCACGTCCAGGTCCGCCGGCGGCAACATGACCACCGCCGTACCCACCGCAGCACCCGGCGAACCCGGCACACCGATGAACTTGGCTTCCTGGATGCCCTTGCCTTCACGCCCCAGCCCACGGATCGAACCGGTGGCCTCGGCATGGGCGATAACGCCGGCCAACTGGGCGCTCATGGTCACCAGGAAGGCTTCTTCGCCCTCGTCGAACTGGCGACGCTCTTTCTGCTGGATCACCAACACGCCGACGACCCGGCGATGGTGGATGATCGGCGCACCGAGGAAGGAGGCATAACGCTCCTCGCCGGTTTCGGCAAAGTAGCGATACCGCGGGTGATCGGCGGCGTTTTCCAGGTTCAGCGGTTCTTCGCGCGTACCCACGAGGCCAACCAGGCCTTCGTTCGGCGCCATGCTGACCTTGCCGATCGAGCGCTTGTTCAAGCCCTCGGTGGCCATCAGGACAAAGCGGTTGGTTTCGGGGTCCAGCAAATAGACCGAGCAGACCTGGCTGCCCATGGCCTCTTTGACGCGCAATACAATAATGCCCAACGCCGCCTTGAGATCCTTGGCGGCGTTAACTTCCTGGACGATCTTGCGCAGCGTATTGAGCATGGCTCGGGGTCGAACTCCGTGTCAGTCGCGCGCCAACAGGCGCGGGGCAAGCTCTTTGAGCGCGCGACGGTAGACCTCGCGCTTGAATGTCACCACCTGGCCCAACGGGTACCAATAGCTGACCCAACGCCAGCCATCGAACTCCGGTTTACCGGTCAAATCCATCCGCACCCGCTGCTCGTTGGAGAGCAGGCGCAGGAGAAACCATTTCTGCTTCTGGCCGATGCACAGCGGTTGGCTGTGGGTACGCACCAAGCGTTGCGGCAAACGATAGCGCAACCAGCCCCGGGTACAGGCCAGAATTTGCACATCCTCGCGTTCCAGGCCGACTTCTTCGTTCAATTCACGGTACAAAGCGTCTTCAGGCGTCTCGTCCGGGTTGATCCCGCCTTGCGGAAACTGCCATGCATCTTGATTGATGCGACGTGCCCAGAGGACCTGCCCAGCATCATTCGTCAGAATTATCCCGACATTAGGACGGAAACCATCGGGGTCGATCACGGCAACCACCTCGCAAACGCATGTCAACGCATTGTTCCACAAAGGTTGTGAAAGCAGCAACGAGCCTGCCTACCTTATGTGCACTCTTGTGAAAAGACCGTATTCTGGAGGCCTTTTTACAGGCTTATCAGCGAGTAACCGCAATGCGTCTGGCTTTATTCGACTTGGACAACACACTTTTGGGCGGCGACAGCGACCACGCCTGGGGCGATTACCTCTGCGAACGGGGGATTCTCGACCCGGTGGCCTATAAAACCCGCAACGACGAGTTCTACCAGGATTATCTGGCGGGCCGCCTGGACAACGCCGAGTATCTGAATTTCTGCCTGGAAATTCTCGGCCGCAGCGAGATGGCGCAACTGGACGAGTGGCATCGCGACTATATGCGCGACTGCATCGAACCCATCGTGCTGCCCAAGGGCCTGGCGTTGCTGGCCCAACACCGCGACGCCGGCGACAAGCTGGTGATCATCACCGCCACCAACCGTTTTGTCACGGCACCGATTGCCGCGCGGCTGGGGGTCGAGACCCTGATCGCCACCGAGTGCGAGATGATCGACGGCCGCTACAGCGGGCGCAGCACCGATATCCCGTGCTTTCGCGAGGGCAAGGTGACGCGCTTGAACCGTTGGCTGGAAGAAACCGGGCATGGCCTGGAAGACAGCTATTTCTATAGCGATTCGATGAATGACCTGCCGTTGCTGGAGCAGGTGGCCAATCCCGTGGCGGTGGACCCGGATCCGAATCTGCGGGCCGAAGCCGAGAAGCGTGGATGGCCGGTGATTACGCTGCGCGATTGATGGCCTATTCGCGGGCAAGCTCCGCTCCCACATTAGATTTGCGCCGTGCACAGAAGGTGCGTACGACTCAGGACCCGATGTGGGAGCGGAGCTTGCCCGCGAAGAAGGCGACTCGGTGTCAGATCAGACCGGCTTGGCAACCATCAGATAAAAAATCGCCATAAACGACAAAAACGCCGGCCAGCCCAGCACAAACCACCAGCGCATATAGGTCTCGGCCTGGATCGGCATCGCCGTGCCGTCACCCAAGGCCTGCTCGGCCATCCTGTGCACCCGGATCTGCAGCCAGACCACCGGCAGCCAGCAGATCCCCGCCAACACGAACAGGCCCAGGCTCCACACCAGCCAGCCTTGCTGGATCGGCCAGCCCGCCAGATGCATCAACCCCAGCCCGCTCAACGGCTGGAACACCGCCGTAGTGGTGGTAAAAGCCCAATCGGCGAACACCAGGTGCTTGAAGGTCGCCGCAATCACCTCGACGTTGCCCGTGCGCCAGGCGCGCAAGGCGTAATACGCGGAACCGGCACCCAGGCCGAAAAGAATGGTGGAAGACAGGATATGCAAGGTTTTCAGCAGCAGGTAAGCACTCATCGACGCGGTTCGGTCCAAAGCAGCCAAAGGGTCGCCACCATCAGCACCAGGTTCTTGGCGACGGCGGCATAAGGGTCAAACCAGTAGTGCGGCAGCACGAAGCTGATAATCAGGGTGTAGGCCCCCATCAACAGCAATTGCGCCCGGAACGCCCACTTGCGCGTACGCCGGAACAACATCCCCAGGCCCAGCAGCCCGTCGCACAGCGACCCGGCGTAGACCGCGAACGCTGCGGAGTCCCCGCTTACCCCGGCCTCGGCCATGATCCGCAGGCTCCAGTCATAACCCGGCCCCAGGCAAACCACCGCCGTGCCCAGCCAGATCAACAGCATCACCGCCAGCAACAACGGTCGCAGTGCCGATTGGACACTCTGGCCGGCGTTCGGCCAGTCCTGCAGGCGAGTGGAGAGCGGCGCGGAGCGGTAACCACAGACCTCGACCAACGCCTCGGGACCGGCGACATTGTCACGCTGGGCCATGCGCAGGCTCTGGCGATTCAAGGCCCGCCAGCCCAGGCGCTCGCCCAGCCAGGCAACGGCCCGCGACAAGATCCCCGGCACCTTCACATACCGCGCAGGCCCCCAGCCCTGGGCCGCACGCAACTGATCGAGCACTTGCGCCAGGGTCAGCACTTGCGGCCCCACCAGCGGCAACACCTGGGAGTGCGCCGGCCAATGCCGCAGCAAGGCCAGCACGGCGGCGGACAAATCGTCGATATGCAGCGGTTGCAAGCGCGCTTGCAGGTCCAGCAAGGGGATCAGCGGCCAGGGCGACAGGCGCGCCAGCCAGGCACTGCTGGCCCCGCCGGCCCCCAGCAGCAACGAGGGGCGCAGGACCACGGCCGGCACGCCGAGCGTCATCAGGTAATCATCCGCTGCCGCCTTGCTCGCCAGAAATGGCACATCCGGCTGCTCGCCGGCGCCCAGCGCGGAAATATGCAGCACCCGCACGCCACGGCGCGCCGCCAGGTCGAACAGCGCCCGGGTGCCCAGGTCCTGGGTCAGGCGCAGTGCCTGCTCATCAGTGCTCAGCAACCCGGCGGCATTGATCAGCAGATCGATACCATGGGGCAGGATGAAATGCTTGGAGTCCTCGGCCAACCGATCCAGGTCGAGCACCTGCCATTCGACCCCCGGTAGCGAGCGCAGGTGATGATCACGGCTGGTGGCGATCACTTCGTGACCGGCGGCACTCAACGCCGCCAGCAAATGGCGGCCGACGAACCCCGTGGCCCCCACCAGAAGCACCTTCATGGTAAATCCCCGGCCTGACGGCTTAAACCGGTTTCGCGCCCATCAGGCCCGCAATAGCGACAAAACCGACAACCGTGAAAATCGCCAGGGCCAGCGTAAACCCTGGATGCCGCGCCGTGATACCACGGCGCAGGCGATTGAGACGGACCACCAGCCACACCCAACTCAGGGTACACAGGGTGTAGAGCACACTCGAACCCAGCAGCCAGGTCTGACCCAACGGCCAACCGGACAGGTGCACCAACCACCAGCCACTGACCGGCAGCACGGCCAGGCACAGCGCCATCAGCCCCCAAACGAAGAACCAGGGACGCTGCAAAGTGTGATTTTGAATGGCTGTATCGCCGGCACGGCGTCCGCGCCAAAGCCTGATCGTCACCGCCAGCGCGCTGCCCAGCAAAAGCACCGGCGCCGCACCGTGTAGCAGTTTCAAGGCAGTGAGGGTTTCCATTTCATCGTTTCCTTGGTTTTACGATCAACTTTCGAGCAGCAATCAGATGCAGAGTCGAACACCTCCCGTGTAGGAGCATGGCTTGCCAGCGAAGGGGCCCGTGAGAGCGTCAAAAGCTTCGCTGGCAAGCCAGGCTCCTACAAGGTTACGCGGTGCCTTTCAGAATGGAACCTGCCCATCAGCTTAGCAGCCATCCACCGTGTTTCAGCCGAGGAACAACCGATACGCCGGGTTATCGCTTTCATCCCAATACGGGTAGCCGATTTCCGCCAGGGCCGCCGGCACCAGATGACGCTCTTCCTCCGGCACCTGCAGGCCCGCGACCACCCGGCCATCGGCGGCACCATGGTTACGGTAATGGAACATCGAGATATTCCAGCGCCCGCCGAGCTTGTTGAGGAAGTTGAACAACGCCCCCGGACGCTCCGGGAATTCGAAGCGCAACACCATCTCGTCACTGACACGGGCCGCATGGCCACCGACCATATGACGGATATGCAACTTGGCCAGCTCGTTGTCGGTCAGGTCCAGCACCGGGAAACCCTGGCCGGTCAGGCTGTCGATCAGGGCACTGCGCGGATCGCTGTCGGGGTGGGTTTGCACGCCGACGAAAATATGCGCTTCGTGGCCGGTGTGATAACGGTAATTGAATTCGGTGATCTGACGCTTGCCGATGGCTTCGCAGAACGCCTTGAAACTGCCCGGTCGCTCCGGAATGGTCACGGCGATAATCGCTTCGCGCCCTTCGCCCAACTCGGCACGCTCGGCCACATGGCGCAGGCGGTCAAAGTTGACGTTGGCGCCGGAGTCGATGGCCACCAGGGTCTGCCCGGTGATCTTGCGCGACTCGACGTATTTCTTGATCCCAGCCACACCCAGGGCACCGGCCGGCTCGGTGATCGAGCGGGTATCGTCGTAGATATCCTTGATCGCGGCGCAGATCTCGTCGGTACTGACGGTGATCACCTCGTCGACATAGTCCTTGCAGATGTCGAAGGTGTGCTGGCCGATCTGCGCCACGGCCACGCCGTCGGCGAACAACCCCACGGTGGACAGGATCACCCGCTCGCCGGCGGCCATGGCCTGTTGCAGGCAGTTGGAGTCATCCGGCTCGACACCGATCACCTTGATCTCCGGCCGCAGGTACTTCACATAGGCCGCGATCCCGGAAATCAAGCCGCCGCCACCGACCGGAACGAAGATCGCATCCAACGGCCCCGGATGCTGACGCAGAATCTCCATCGCCACGGTGCCCTGCCCGGCAATGGTGTGCGGATCATCGTAGGGGTGGATATAGACGTAGCCTTTTTCCTCGACCAGCCGCAGGGAATGGGCCAGGGCTTCGGCGAAAGAGTCGCCATGCAACACCACTTTGCCGCCCCGGGAGCGCACGCCTTCGATCTTGATTTCCGGCGTGGTCTTGGGCATCACGATGGTGGCCTTGACCCCCAGCACCTTGGCCGCCAGGGCCAGGCCCTGGGCATGGTTGCCCGCCGATGCCGTGACCACGCCACGGGCGCGCTCGGCCTCGCTAAGCTGGGTCAGCTTGTTGTAGGCACCGCGAATCTTGAAGGAAAACACCGGCTGCAAATCTTCGCGCTTGAGCCAGACCTTGTTGCCCAGCCGCTCGGAGAGCTGGCGAGCGGTCTGCAACGGGGTTTCCACGGCAACGTCGTAGACGCGCGAGGTGAGGATCTTCTTGACGTACTGTTCAAGCATCGGAAGGCATCGCTGGCGGGTGTGGACAGGGACCGAGGAGTCTAACCCAGCGCTTGCGGCAACGACCACAGGGTTCCTGAGGTTTTATTGCCCGTGCCTGCGGCCAAACGGACAATGACCTTCCCCGCCCCGACGCTTATAATGCCGGCCTTTCGCACACCCCCTGCCCGCTTTCGGAGCCCGCATGACCCAGGATCAACTCAAACAGGCCGTGGCCCAAGCCGCTGTCGACTTCATCCTTCCCAAGCTCGATGACAAAAGCGTTATCGGCGTGGGCACCGGCTCCACCGCCAACTGCTTTATCGACGCCCTGGCGCAACACAAGGGCGCCTTCGACGGCGCGGTCGCCAGTTCCGAAGCCACCGCCGCGCGCCTCAAGGGCCACGGGATTCCGGTCTATGAGCTGAACACCGTCAGCGACCTGGAGTTCTACATCGACGGCGCCGACGAAAGCGACGAACACCTGAACCTGATCAAGGGCGGCGGCGCGGCCCTGACCCGCGAGAAGATCGTCGCGGCCGTGGCCAAGACTTTTATCTGCATCGCCGACGGCAGCAAGCTGGTCCCGGTGCTCGGCGCTTTCCCGCTGCCGGTCGAAGTGATCCCCATGGCCCGCAGCCATGTGGCGCGCCAGTTGGTGAAACTGGGGGGTGATCCGGTGTATCGCGAGGGCGTGTTGACCGATAACGGCAACATCATTCTGGATGTGCACAACCTGCAGATCACCAACCCGGTGGAGCTGGAAAGCCAGATCAATGCGATTGTCGGCGTGGTCACCAACGGCCTGTTCGCGGCGCGTCCGGCGGACCTGCTGCTGCTGGGCACCAGCGAAGGCGTGAAGACCCTCAAGGCCTGAGGCAAGCACCGCCCCCCCTCTGTAGGAGCGAGCTTGCTCGCGATGGGCGTTAACGATAACGCGGGGCGCCTGATGCCCCACGGTGTCTGTGCCATCATCGCGAGCAAGCTCGCTCCTACAGGGGGGGCGTCGGGATTAACGGACGCTGCTGTTGAAGCGGCTGGCGCCCGGCAATTCCAGTACCAGCTCATCCCCGGCATTCAGCGGGCCGACGCCCACCGGCGTACCGGTCAGGATCACGTCACCGGCCTGCAACGAAAAGCATGCGGCCATGTACTGGATCATCGGCACGATCGGGTTGAGCATGTCGCTGCTGATCCCGTCCTGGCGAACCTGACCGTTGATGGTCAGGCGAATGCCGATCTGGGTCAGGTCCGGGAAGGTACTCCCCACCACGAACGGCGACAGCACGCAGGCACCGTCGAACGACTTGGCGACTTCCCAGGGCAGGCCCTTGCTCTTCAGCTCCGCCTGCTTGTCACGCAAGGTCAGGTCCAATGCCGGCGCAAACCCGGAAATGGCATCCAGAACCTCTTCAACACTCGGCTTGTTGGACAGCGGCTTGCCGATCAACACGGCAATCTCGGCCTCGTAATGCACCGAACCACGGTCCGCCGGAATGCTGAAACCACCCTCGATCGGCACCACGCAGCTGCCCGGCTTGATAAACAGCAACGGCTCGGTCGGCACCGGATTGTCCAGTTCCTTGGCGTGCTCGGCGTAATTACGGCCGATGCATACCACCTTGCCGAGAGGAAAGTGAATACGGGTACCGTCGACATACTGGTGCTGATAGCTCATGACTGACTCCTGGTCTTTGTCATCAGTGACTTCTGGTTCAAACCGCGAAGATCTTGCCCGGGTTCATGATCCCGTTCGGATCGAACACCGCCTTGATCGCTTTCATGTATTCAATTTCAACCGGGGAACGGCTGTAGGTCAGGTAATCGCGCTTGGTCATGCCCACGCCGTGTTCGGCGGAGATCGAACCGTTGTACTTCTCGACGGTTTCGAACACCCATTTGTTCACGGTAGCGCACTTGGCGAAGAACTCGTCCTTGCTCAGGTTTTCCGGCTTGAGGATGTTCAGGTGCAGGTTGCCGTCGCCGATGTGACCGAACCAGACGATTTCGAAGTCCGGGTAGTATTCACCGACGATGGCGTCGATTTCCTTGAGGAACGCTGGCACTTTCGACACAGTGACCGAAATGTCGTTCTTGTACGGCGTCCAATGGGAAATGGTCTCGGAGATGTACTCGCGCAGCTTCCAGAGGTTTTGCAACTGGGTTTCGCTCTGGCTCATCACGCCGTCCAGCACCCAACCCTGCTCGACACAGTGCTCGAAGGTTTCCAGGGCGTGGTTGGCCACTTCTTCAGTGGTCGCCTCGAATTCCAGCAGGGCGTAGAACGGACAGTCGGTTTCGAACGGCGCCGGCACGTCGCCACGGCCGAGGACCTTGGCCAGGGCCTTGTCGGAGAAAAATTCGAAGGCGGTCAGGTCCAGCTTGCCCTGGAACGCGTGCAGCACCGGCATGATCGAGTCGAAATCCGGGGTGCCGAGGACCATGCAGGTCAGGTTCTTCGGCGCGCGATCCAGGCGCATGGTGGCTTCGACCACAAAACCCAGGGTGCCCTCGGCGCCGATAAACAGCTGGCGCAGGTCGTAGCCGGTGGCGTTCTTGATCAGGTCCTTGTTCAGTTCCAGCACATCGCCCTTGCCGGTCACCACCTTCATGCCGGCCACCCAGTTGCGGGTCATGCCGTAGCGAATCACCTTGATCCCGCCGGCATTGGTGCCGATATTGCCGCCAATCTGGCTGGAACCGGCCGAGGCGAAGTCCACCGGGTAGTACAGGCCCTTTTCCTCGGCCACGTTCTGCAGGTGTTCGGTGACCACGCCAGGCTGGCAAACCGCGGTGCGGTCGGTCAGGTTGATGTCCAGCACCTGGTTCATATAGTCGAAGGACACCACCACTTCACCGTTGGCCGCCACGGCCGCGGCGGACAGCCCGGTACGACCGCCCGATGGCACCAGCGCGACCTTGTGCTGGTTGGCCCAGCGCACGATGGCCTGGACCTGTTCGGTAGTCTTCGGGAACACGATGGCCATCGGCGCGGGAGCGAAATGCTTGGTCCAATCCTTCCCGTAAGCATTCAGGGAGTCAGCATCGGTCAGGACCTTACCAGGCTCAACCAGGGTCTTCAGCTCATCAATCAGGGCAGGATGGGTCATCGACAGAACTCTCGAACAATTCATGGTCATCCTGAGGACGCTTCACGTCGCAGAATGAGTGTTTGCGGGTCGCATATGCTAGCATACGCCCCCCGCAGAAGCGTGCTATCAGGCCGATCTGCGGTGCCGGCGATCACGCCGCGCGGTCAGCTCAAGCTGTCCATTTCCCTGCCATTTTTCTCCGGGACACAGGTTTACGCAGATGAGCAAGACTTCTCTCGATAAGAGCAAGATCAAGTTCCTTCTTCTCGAAGGCGTCCACCAATCCGCCGTGGACGTCCTCAAGGCCTCCGGGTACGTCAATATCGAGTACCTGACTGGCTCCTTGCCAGAAGCCCAGTTGAAGGAAAAGATCGCCGATGCCCACTTCATCGGCATTCGCTCGCGCACCCAACTGACCGAAGACATCTTCGAACACGCGAAGAAACTCGTCGCTGTCGGTTGTTTCTGCATCGGCACCAACCAGGTCGACCTCAACGCGGCTCGCGAGCGCGGCATCGCCGTGTTCAACGCCCCGTACTCCAACACCCGCTCCGTTGCCGAGCTGGTGCTGGCCGAAGCGATCCTGTTGCTGCGCGGCATTCCCGAGAAGAACGCTTCCTGCCATCGCGGTGGCTGGATCAAGAGCGCGGCCAACTCCTTCGAAATCCGGGGCAAGAAGCTGGGGATCATCGGTTACGGCTCGATCGGTACGCAGTTGTCGGTTCTGGCCGAAGGCCTGGGCATGCAGGTGTTCTTCTACGACACCCTGACCAAGCTGCCGCTGGGCAACGCCACCCAGGTCTCGAATCTGACCGACCTGCTGGGCATGTCCGACATCGTCACCCTGCACGTTCCGGAAACCGCCGAGACCCAGTGGATGATCGGTGAGAAGGAAATCCGCGCGATCAAGAAAGGCGGGATCCTGATCAACGCCGCACGCGGCACCGTGGTCGAGCTGGACGCCCTGGCGAACGCGATCAAGGACAAGCACCTGATCGGCGCGGCCATCGATGTCTTCCCGGTGGAGCCACGCTCCAACGACGAAGAGTTCGAAAGCCCGCTGCGTGGCCTGGACAACGTGATCCTGACCCCGCACATCGGTGGCTCGACCGCCGAAGCCCAGGCCAACATCGGTCTGGAAGTGGCGGAAAAGCTGGTCAAGTACAGCGACAACGGTACCTCGGTATCGTCCGTGAACTTCCCTGAAGTGGCCTTGCCGGCTCACCCAGGCAAGCATCGCCTGCTGCACATCCACCAGAACATCCCGGGTGTGATGAGCGAAATCAACAAGGTCTTCGCGGAAAACGGCATTAACATCTCCGGTCAGTTCCTGCAGACCAACGAGAAAGTCGGTTACGTGGTGATCGACGTCGACGCCGAGTACTCGGACCTGGCGCAAGAGAAGCTGCAACACATCAACGGCACCATCCGGTCCCGCGTGTTGTTCTAAGCCTCAAGCGCTGGACGAAAAAAGGGAGGCCTGCGAGGGCCTCCCTTTTTTTCTGACACGGATTTACTTCACGTTGACGGTGATGACTTTCGAGGCGACGGTCGGATTGAACTGCATATGCCCCTTGTCACCCGCCACCAGTTGCAAGGTGTGCTTGCCCGGGGTCAGGGTCAGCTGGGTTTCGGTCTGGGCCTTGCCGTAGTGGATCACGGTGTCGGTCGCCGGAATCGGCAGGGCTGGGTCCGGCAGGGCCTTCTGGTCGACCAGCAGGTGGTGGTGACCGGAGCCTGGCGTTTCGTCACCGGCCGGCTTGAGCACCAGGCCCTTCATGCCGAACTTGACCGTGAAGGTCTTGTCGACCGTGGCGCCGTTTTTCGGCGAAACGATAAAGACCTTGGCGTCCTTGGGCGCCGCAATACGCGGAAGATCATCCGCAACCGCCAGCATCGAAGAACCCAGCAAAACAGTAGCCAACGCAACACGAGACACTAAGGTTTTCATTAACTTCTCCAGTTTTCCGCAATTTCAGTACGGTTATGACAACTTTGTGGCGATTTGTGGTCCAAGGCACTCAATAACATAGCAAAGCGTGCCTGAACGGCGCGGTACATATTTGTATTCCAATTCGGGAGCGACCATGGGTTTTCTGCCTGGCCTATTACTTTTACTGCCTTTCGTCAGCCCTTTCGTCCAGGCTGAACTGATTGATGACGTCAACGACCGGGGCGAGTTGCGCATTGCCCTGGAAGGCGACATGCGACCCTTCGGCTTTACCGAAGACGGGCGCCTGACCGGCTTCGAAGTCGAACTGGGCGAACAACTGGCCCGGGAACTGGACGTGCAGGCCTCGTTTGTCCCCACCGACGTCACCGACCTGCTGCAAGGCGTCGAGAGTGGAAAGTACGATGTCGCCATCAACCACATGCCTATGACTGCAGAACTGAGAAAACGTTACGACTTCAGCGAGCCTTATGGTTATCCCAGCATGAAATGGATCACACACCGGGAAGAACCGCCGACACAGATCCCCTTCGCCATGCGCGACAGCTCGCTACCACTGGTTCCGGAGGACTCCGACGGGCCGACAGTGGCCCTGGCGATTCCGTTTCAGAAGGGTAACCCGGCGTTCCAGGCAAGCCTGGACAATGCGCTGCAGCGCATGAAGGCGGACGGGCGCCTCGCGGCGCTCTCAAAGAAGTGGTTCGGGATAGATGCGACTCAGCCGCCGAAGCCGTGAGCCAGCGGTTTACGGCTTCGGGTGATGCTCCAGGACCTGCAGGGCGATAAGCGCGTCAGGCAGTTCCAACTCACTGAACACCTGCACGCCGGCCTGCTTCAACAAGGCCGCCGTCACCCCTTCGCCGCGAACCTTCACCCCACTGAAGGTCCCGTCATAGGTCAACAGGTTGCCACAGGACGGGCTGTTGGCCTTGAGCACCGCGATACGGATGTCATGCCGCCGCACCAACTCCAGCGCCTGATACGCACCAGAGAGAAAGGCTTCGCTTACATCCTCGCCCTCGGTGGTGATCACCCGGGCCAGCCCTTCCAGCACCTGCGCCCCCTGCCCGCCGGGAATCTCCGCTGCCGCACGGGGCGTCGGCAGGCCACCGGCCACTTCCGGGCACAACGGCACCACCCGACCTTCATCCTGCCACTGGGACAGCTGCGCGTAAGGCCCGCTGGCGCCACCGTCATAACGAACCAGATGCCCCAGCAAGCAGCGACTGACCAGAATCTTCTGCTTCATGGAAACGGATCGCTCCCGCGCCGACGAAACCAGCCGGTCAGTGACAGGCGTTCACGGGTCGCCGGCAAGACTTCATGGGGCACCTCCCCCGAGAGGAACAGCACCAGGCAACCGCCGGTCGGAACCACGTCATGCTCCACGCCGTCGTCAAGGTACATACGCAATTGGCCGCCGTGCTCCGGCAACCAAGCATCGTTCAGGTAGATAACCGCCGACACCGTCCGTCGATCATCATCACGGAAGCGGTCCACGTGTTTTTTGTAGAAGGCTCCGGGCGGGTACAGCGCGAAATGGCTTTCGAAATCCTCGAGCCCCAGGAACAGGCCACGGTTGAGGGCCTCGCGCAGGCTGTCCATCAACCCCATGTATTCATCGCAGGGCCTGGTCTGGCCGGGTTCCAGCCACTGGATATGATCGCCACGAATTCCCTCGCGCACTTCCTGGGCAGGCCCGCGTCCCACGCCAGCCGGGGTCAGCTCGCCCTCGGCGGATCGCTGGCGGCACTCGGCGGCCAGGGCCAGGGTCAGCGCCTGCGGCAGGAAGATATTCTGCTGCGACCAGCCACGCTCGGCCAGGTCGTCGACGATACGTAGCAGCAGCGGGTGATCAGAGGGAATGTGCATGCCGCGCATAGTATCCAGAAGCCCGGAAATCCGACAGAGCCCCCCGAACGACTTACAGGAATTCTCGACAAGTACCGCGCTCGCCGGGACAATAGCCGGCTGTAGACAGGAGTCCCTATGCGCCGTTTGCTTTTTTCGCTATTGATGTTCTGCACCTTGCCCGCCTGGGCAGACAACCACGACCAGTTGTACCGGGTCGCCGGTTGGCCGGAACAACGCGCGCATTTCAACGATGCCCTGAGCGCCGCCCAGCAAAAGTACCGCAACAGCCTGCCACCGGCGGTCTATGACGCGCTGGTGAGCAACAGCAACCAGCGTTTCGCGCCCCAGGCCATGGACCAGCGGGCCGAGGCCCAGTTGCGCCAGAACCTCGCCAACCCGAAGCCGGCCCTGACGTTCTTCCAGTCACCGCTGGGGCGCAAGATCGTCTCCGCCGAACTGCTCGCCACCCGCCGCGACCAATTGGCCAAGAACGCCAAGGGCCTGCCGCATATCGAAGCCAGTGCCACCCGGCGCCTGCTGATCAACCACCTGGGCCGTGCGCTGCCGGCGCGCGAAGCCGGGGCGGAAGTCAGCCTGGCCATCGCCGGCGTCGCGGCCGACAGCCTGAGTTCGATGATTCCGGGGCTGCTCGGTGCCGGCGCGGCACAAAGCATGCTGAACGGCCAGCGCGAACGCTTGATGGAACAGATCGGCAACGACCTGGATAACACCCTGCTCTACGTCTATCGCGGCCTGTCCGACCCGGAGCTGGAAGAGTTCAGCAACTTTGCCGAGTCGCCGGAAGGCAAGGCCTACTACCAGGCCGCGCTGGCCGCGATCCGCGCCGGGCTGGCGGTGGGACAGAACCTGCCAACCGCGCCGCCTGAAAACTGAAGGCAACACGGCCATGCCTGCAACGCTCGAAATCCGGGCGTAATATAAAAACTTGGGCGCCATCCATGCAGTAGGTTCGCCTCCCCCCAGGAGACCACCCATGTACAGGATCAACCTTGCTACCGCTGCTGATATCGAGGGTATCGCCCAACTGCTCCAGGCCAATTCCCCTTCCCAGGGCGGATCGCTGACCGGAGAGTTTCCTCTCGACAAGGTCAGGCAGATGGCCCTTGGCGGCTCCCCCGTGGTGGTTGCCTTCCGCGATGCCCGTGTCGTTGGCGTATTGTTCAGCGCGCCGAAGGATATGCACCCCGCGCCGCCATCGATCCAGGCCATGCTGAGCGCATGGCCGGGTACGCCCGACGCCTACGTGTACGGCCCCGCCTGCATCGCCAGCACGGAAAGAGGCCAAGGCCTGCTGCCGCAGCTCTACGCGCAACTTCAGCGGCATTGCCCCGGTCGTGAAGCGATTCTATTCATACGCCGGGACAACACCACCTCGCTGCGAGCCCATGAACGCCTGGGCATGCACGAAGTCGCAGGCTTTACGCTGGAAGGCGACGAGTACGCCGTGCTCAGTGACCGACCGGTTGTGCAATAAGACGCAGCGCCCTCGGTAGCCCCTAGGCGGCCTGCCCCTCAAGGGACCAGGCCGCGACCCACTCCCGCACATCGGCATAGGGATAGGCCTCCAGCGCCGAAAACCCCGGCAGCGCCCTGGCCTTCAACTTCGTAAACAACGGCACGCTGATACCGCAGAGGAAGCGCGTCAGGCACTCCGCACTCGGCGAATGCCCGTTGTGCTCCTGGTGCTTGTGGATAAAACCACTGCACAGCCCCGGAAAGTCGCGCTGATCAAGAGCAGGCAACGCCGGCGGCTCCGGCAGGCACGCCACCTGCCCGTGACATACCGAACAATGCCCACAGCGCTCAGGCGCCTGCTCGTCGCCGAAATAGCGGGCCAACCGGTAGCCCAGGCATTGCTCGGTGGCAAACAAGGCCAGCATCGCGTGAATCCGCGCAATCTCGCTGACCTCGTGCTGGGCAAAATAGGCGTACAGCTCCAGGCTCAGGGCATGGGAATCGAAGTCGCTGACCAACAGGCTGTAGACCTCGGTCATCTGCTTGCTTTCCAGCTCGATCCAGCGCCGCTCCTGGAAGAAGTCCAAGGCCTTCACCACCCGGCCGCGCTCGGCCTGATGCTGTTGATACAAGGCGTCGAAGTTCACCGTGGCCCAGGTCCGCGCCCGGCTGGAGGTCTGGATAATCGCCGAGACAAAGTCGCGCCGCTCGCCCTCGAACTTCGCCAGCAACACCTCGGGCTCCACCAGGAACTTGAAACGGTACTCGGCGAAATACGCATAACGCGGCGCGATCAAGCCACGCAACTCCAACTGCACCAGCAAGGTCTTGAGCGGCAACTGGCGGATATTGCTCTGGTCCGCCAAAGGCCCGAGCAGGAACTCCCACTGGCCATCCGGGATTGCCCCCTTCAGTTCGTCCAGCACCCGACGAATCCCCTCCAGCTCCGGCGTATCGCCGTAGACGAAGTTCTCCAGCACATTGAGGCTGTCGCGGTTGGCCAGCACCAGGCAATCGGAAGGCTGGCCGTCGCGCCCGGCCCGGCCGATTTCCTGGCTGTAATTCTCGATGGACTTGGGCAGGTCGAAATGCACCACGTTACGGATATCGGCCTTGTCGATGCCCATGCCGAATGCGATGGTGGCGACGATGCAGTTCAACTGCCCGGCCATGAACTGCTTCTGGATCGCCTCCCGCTGCTCATGGGGCAAGCCGGCATGATAGGCCGTGGCCGGGATTTCGTTGCGGCTCAGGTGCTGGGCGATCTGCTCGGCGGTCTTCTGCAAGGTGACGTAGACGATACTCGGCTGCCCGAGGCGCCCGCCCAGCCACTCCACCAGCCGGCGATGCTTGTCCTGGCCACCGACCGATTCCACCAGCAGGTTCAGGTTCGGCCGATAGAAACCGGTGGTGACCACATCGTCCGGTGCAATGGCGAACTTGGCCTGCATATCGGCAATCACCTTCGGCGTCGCGGTGGCGGTCAGCAGCAAGGCCTGGGGAATGCGGAACTGGCGCTGATAGTCCGGCAGCTTCAGGTAGTCCGGGCGGAAATTGTGGCCCCACTCGGAAATACAGTGCGCCTCGTCCACCACCAGCAGGGAAATCCGCACCTGCTGGAGAAAATTGCGGAAGCGCTCGTTCTTCAGGCGCTCCACGGAAATCATCAGGATCTTCAGCTCGCCGGAGCGGGCCCGGGCCATCACCGCATTGGCTTCATCGCGGCTCTGGGCCGAGTCGATGCTCGCCGCTGCGATACCGTGGCGTTGCAAAAACGCAAGCTGGTCCTGCATCAGCGCCAACAGCGGCGACACCACCAGCGTCAGGTGCGGCAGGAGCAGCGCCGGCAGTTGATAACACAAGGACTTGCCGGAACCGGTGGGAAAGATCGCCGCCGCCGAACGCCCGGCCAATACCGCGCTGATCGCGGCCTCCTGGCCGCCGCGAAACTGTGGATAACCAAAAACCCGCTGGAGGGTGTCGTGCATAAGCTGTCACTCCGTTGACCGCTGTGGATAAACAAACCCTAGGCGGTCGGGCGAGAAAAGGTCCGAGGCAAGCATTACAAACTGCTACGGCGCGCCAGACTAGCGCAAAGCAGGCCGCGGTTGCGCGATGGCGGCCAATACCCGGATACAAATCCTCAAGTGCGCGCCTGTGGAAATGCCGGTTACATCGAAGCTCCTTTGGCAACTGACGCCCAGTCGCCGATCACTGCGCCGTTGAAACGGACGGTTCAACGGCCCTCGTTTGCACAGGAGCTTATATGGACACCGCACCTCGCCCCTTCTCTCGCTTGGCCCGTCACGGCCTGCTCCTGGCGCCTCTCTTGCTGAGCGGCTGCCTGTCCGGCCTGGACTCCAGCCTGCTCAAGCCGGGCGCGGCTGAGACCGAGCCGCTCTCCAGCCGCTTCGAAACCCCCGAATACAAGGCCCAACGCGCGCTGGCACTGGTCAAGGCGTCGGCACTTTATGCACAGGGCGGCACCGGCAAAGGTATCAGCGTGGCGATCATCGATTCAGGCCTCAATACCGAACTGCCCGAATTCAAGGACCGCCTCGCCACACCTGGCCACGATTACGTGCGCGACGTCCCCGAACTGATCGATCCCCACGGCCATGGCACGCAGATGGCCGGCATTATCGCCGCCAACCGCGACGGCCAGGGCATGCACGGCATCGCCTTCGATGCCAAGCTGATCGCCATGCGCATCGGCGACAACAACGAACCGTTCTTTTTCGACGATCAGATCGCCCGCGCCTGGAAAGACAGCTTCGCGGCCGGGGCCCGGATCCTGAGTAACTCCTGGGCCAACGACATTCCCGCCACCGAAATCACTGAAGCGCGCTACAAACAGGTGATGGGCGATTCCTTGCCGGTTGCTCGCCAGTTGGTGGCCGACGGCGCCGTGTTTGTTTTTCCCACGGGCAATGAGCTACGCCGCGAACCCCTGGCCGAACCCGGTCTGCCCGTGGCCTTGCCGGAGCTGGAAAAGGGCTGGATCGCCGTGGTGGCGCTGAAGAATGACGGCACGCTTATCAACCAGAAGTCCAACTACTGCGGCGTGGCCGAACGCTGGTGCATTGCGGTCCCGGGCGGGGATGGTGGCGTCGACAAAGGTTTGCTGACCACCAGTGCCAAGGGCGGCTACAAGGAAACGGCCGGTACCTCGCCTGCCGTGGCGCTGGTCAGCGGCGCGCTTGCCGCCCTGCAAAGTCGCTTTCCCGAACTCACACCCCAGCAACTGCGTGATGTATTGCTCGACAGCGCCAACAACAACGGTTTTTTTGCCAAGGGGGAGGCTTATGGGCGTGGCCTGATGGATCTGGCGGCGGCGACGCGGCTGGCAGGCGAGCGTGCGGAGCAGCAGCCGACAAATCTCGCCTACCGATAACGGTCCTGCGGGATAGAACACCCCGTAACGGCCCCCAGAAACGAACAACGCGCCAGACAGGGCGCGTTGTGGGGTTGGATCAGTGTGCGATTCAGCGATTTTTTACCCGCTCGATCGCCGTGTCGTACACCGGGTTGGCTTTCTGTTCCTTGGCCAACTCGTAGTGACGCTGGGCGTCGGAGAACTGCCCGGCGTCTTCATAGATACGGGCAATGTTGTAGTACGAGCTCGCGCGCACGGTGTTGGCCGAGTTGCCGGCTGCCAGGGCAACGGCCTTGCGGTTGGCCCAAATGGCTTCAGCAGTATTACCGGCCTTCTGATACGCCAGACCGAGGTTGCTGTAGGCCTGACCAAAGCCGTTGTTCAGATCGATGGCCTGACGGAAGAAGGCAATCGCCTGCTCCAGATTACCGGCCTTGTAGGCTACCTCGCCTTTCACATTCAGAGCCTTCGCATCGATCTGCGCCGTAGAGCTGACCGCCACTTCGGCGACCGCGACCTTGTCGTCAAGCAGCGGCGAGACTTCATTCAACACATTCTTGGCCTCCACGGTCACACCGCTGAAGGTGTTGATGTCCTGGAAGTCACCGTTGCCGGTCATACGGAACACGGTCCACAGGTTGCCGCTGCGATTGACGGGAACGTAATAGGTACGGACCAGGGACTGCCCCATGTAGACAAATACCGTGGCCTGGCTGTTGGACAACTGGCGAGAGCTCGGATTGTTGGCGTTGGTGTAGTCATGCACCGCATACACATAGC
Organism: Pseudomonas sp. MWU13-2862; assembly: GCF_023242495.1. Classification (NCBI taxonomy): domain Bacteria; kingdom Pseudomonadati; phylum Pseudomonadota; class Gammaproteobacteria; order Pseudomonadales; family Pseudomonadaceae; genus Pseudomonas; species Pseudomonas sp. MWU13-2862. Next base: position 23,732 of record NZ_JALMEZ010000003.1, read on the forward strand.
TTTCGCCGTAGTGCTTCTTCTGCAGGGTGATGGTTTCCGGGCCATAGCTGTCGGTGTCATCCACGTCCAATTCGGCGTCGGTGCCCTTCTGCTGTTCGAAGTAGATATTGTTGCCGGGGAAAATCATGTGGGAGTCGAGGTCTGCCGGAGTCTTGCCCCAGGTCAGCACCACGCGCAGGCCGTCGAGGCTCTGCATCACTGGACTGACGGCATAGGTCATGTCCTTGCAGGGGCACTTGACCACCAGATTGGAATAACCGGTCTTCTTGATGATCAGCAGATTGCTGGCATCGTCGGCGAAGTTGGCCTCGAGAACGACCTGACCCTGGGCGTTGGTCTTGCCAACCACGTTCTGCTCACCGTTGCGCTGCAACAGCACTTCGGCGTCGGCGATCTTCTGATCCTTGACCACGGCACTGAGGACTTCGATGGGCAATTGCCCGGCCTGGACCGACCAGGCGGCGGCACACAACGACAATACCGAGGCCACGCGAAGCAGAGACATACTTAACTCCCTTTAAGTGCAAAAATCGAGCACCGGATGGCGCCCTAAAAATTGGTGGGAAACATACCGATTTTTTGTCTGAGGTGCCTGCTTTTCAAAAGGAAAATTTCATTTTTGTGGAGCCATCGTTACTCGCCAACGGCCATTTGACGATTTAATCTGCAACTCCCCTCAAAGCCCACGAGAAAGCGCCGATAACCCGCTGACTCACCAAGGAAGGCAGCGGCGACATGCACCAACCCGAGCAAGAAGATGACGATGGCGTCATCCGTTTCAAGCGCCTGCACCCCGAACATTTTGACGTGGTGCTGGGATCGCACCCGGCCAAACAGAAAGTACCGCGCCCAGCGCAGCCCAAATCCTATGGAATGTGGGTATTGGTGCTGATACTGGTGGGTATGCTCGGCTACATGACGGTCAACCGTAACAGCAGCCACCCGATCCCTGTTGCGGCACTGCCAGCGGATGAGCCAGTGCCGATTGAAACGGCCAAGCCGTCCGAAGCGCCAGTGGAGCCGGTATCGCATCCAGAACCTACCGCCAAACTCGTGCCAGCGCCTGCACCGCAAGTGGTTGTCGTGGTGCAGACCCAGGCGCCCGCGGCAGCAGCACACGCCGCAGCCCCACCCACCCCGAAGGTCCAGGGCCTGGTGTCGGCCAGCTACCTGGCGGGCTACCAAGCCAACTTGAACGCACCTGAAGCCAGGCAGACACGCCAATACGAAATCGCCACGGTGAGCATTCGCGAATGGGATGGCCGCGACCGTTATCAGGCGAAATGGCGGATCTTCAACAACGTCATCGACAACGCCAGCGTCTGCGGCAACTTCCTCGCCGGCAGCACCGAGCGCCGTGAATGTCGCAAATCGGCGGAGGTCTTTTTCAAGGAACAGTGCGGCGAATGGGGCAAGCGCTGGGACCGCGACCAGGATGAGAAAAGCAAGGAGATGCAGGTGCGCTATTGCACGGCGATGAAGACGTATAGCGCAGCGGAGTAAATCTGACGCTCCTGCCGAGCCCCATCTATCGATGCCAATTCGGCTGCCCCGAAACAAGCGCACATTGTTTTTATCTTGAGTTTGGTCGAACACATTTTGGCGCTTGTCCACGGTCCATGGACTGTGGACAACTCGCTCAAGCGCCACAAGCACTGTCAATGTGAAAAGTGCTTCCGGTTGCATCATCTTGAGAGCAGATCGCCACGCCTTGCGCTGCCCCGCCGAAGCCTCCTATAGTTCGCCCCGTCGCTGCCAATTCAGCGACCGGGTTTGGTCACCTGTCAGAGTGCGCACGGATCAATGAATCTCATCAGAGCGCATACCTATGAACACTCAAAATCGCTACATCCCCCTCAGCACCAACTTCACCACAATCCCAGTTCTGCTCATCGACACCAACGCCAGCCTCGACGATCTGCAAACCAGCGCCTACCAACGCCTTCAGGCCGCCAGCGATCTGCTGGAAACCATGACGTGCATGAGCCTCATCACCACCTGCGACAAAGACTTCACCCACGTCACCAATGCCGCGTACCTGTTGGTGCGTGAAGGTTGCGACCTGTTGCAACTGCTCCAGCAGCGGACGATGGCATTGGGCGGGCAAGTCGCTCAGTAACGCCATCAAAGACAGGCCATTTCTCTATAGGAAATGGCCTACTTAGCTTGGGTAATTCACAACCCATTTTGAGAGTCTGGCTACGAGAATGAATGTAAGAGCTGATCCACAGCAGGTATCAGCGCCTTCATTATTTGCATTCGGCTTTCTGACGCAGCCTCTCAATAGCCCGCAGAAAATCCCTTCTGGAGGTAATCAGGTGACAATTCAGACAATGCTCGAGCAAGCATATGCCTTGCCTATGCAAAAAACCGATGCTACTCTGCATATGCTAGACATATGCAGGAGCGACATCATGCGCACAGTCTCAATTTTCAAGAACGGAAAAAATCAGGCGATTCGCCTGCCAAACGACATGGCTTACGAAGGTGTAGGAGAACTGGAAATTACCCGCAATGGCGATGTGATCACCCTGCGCCCCGTGCGTCCCAGCTGGCAATCGCTGGCAGAAGTGCCCGCTGCTGACACGGACTTTCTGCAAGAGCGTCCGGACATCATCACCGATGAAGGTAGGTTCAACCTGTGACCACCTATATGCTCGATACCTGCATTTGCTCGTTCATCATGCGTGAACGCCCCGAATCCGTATTGAAGCGGTTGGTAGCAGAAGTTGGCCGAAATAACCGAATCGTAATTTCTGCGATCACTTATTCAGAAATGCGCTACGGACAGATCGGCAAGAAAGCATCCGCCAGACACAAAACGATGGTTGATGAGTTTGTGAAACGCCTGGATGCTGTCCTGCCGTGGGATCAGAGCGCCGTGGACGCAGCGGTCGAAGTAAGACGTCAATTAACTGATAGCGGCTCAATCATTGGCGGCAATGACACTGCCATTGCGGGCCACGCCATAGCCATGGGGTGCAAGCTAGTCACCAATAATCTGCGCGAGTTCAGTCGTGTTACAGGTCTTGAATACGAAGACTGGGTTCACTGAAGTATTACTCGCCAAGTTTGTTGTCTTGGGACGAGCAGATTGATAAAATAGCCACAACGCATCTGGTCAACCATTTGCCCACCTTCCGAGGCCCGCATCGATTCATCGAGCGGGCTTTCGTGCATCTGGGGATAAGAAATGCATACTTTCTTGTAAGTTATTTCTTTTAATATCGAAAGCCCTGCCTGAAAGATGCTCGCCATACTAAGCACGAAAAATAAATATTGTTATAAGGCAACCTCATACTGTTGAGGTCTGCTCCCGTGTATACCTGCCCATTGATTCATCAATTGAAACTCGATGCCCAAAGCCTCGCCAGCATCGAACAGATCAACAAAATCACTCGCATGACCCAGCTCGGTGCAGCCGTGACATCGAGTGGCGTGATAGCCCGCTTATTCACCCGTAGCGTGCCGCTGGAAACGGCCTTCAACATCACACAATACGATTGGAAACTCTTCAGCGAAAGCACACATGCCTGGTCGAAAATACAGCGCAATCGAGTCGTCACCATCGCCAATGACCAGGCACTGCAGCACTTACACGATCGAGCTCAATTCGAGTTCTGGAAAGGAGTCGCCAATGGCTGCATGTACTAAGGCAATCTGGATCGGATGCCTTGGCGCACTGGCCCTTGGAGCCAGCGCCGATCAGTCCATAACCGTCGAGCAGCGCTTCCATGGCTTCGTTATTGCCGACTTCGCCAGGGCCACCGCCGCCATGGAGGCACAACAACAAGCCTGCCTAAACACGGAAAAGGTCCTGCCTGCCAATCTATTGTCCCCTGCCGGACTGGATGACGAAGAAAAGAAAATTGCCTTGCTGTACTTCAGATCCCTGGCGTCGTGGGAGTGCGAGAAGCATGCCACTCTCGAACTACTCGCTGCCACACAGATGGCCAGGGAAACAGGTCTGCCGGACTTCTCCGCAACCGACGACCCACAAAACCTGGCCGCCACTGTTCAGCTCATGGGCTACGACACAATGCTGCGTTACAAGGCCAGGTATCAGACCTTGCCAGAGTCGAAGCGCAGGCAACTGGACGATCTGGAGATACTGAGACATCCCTTTAAACTACTGGAATCCGCTAGTGCAAACGGATTACCAGCACCCAGCCCATGAGCAAAAATCCCGCAGCCGTTCACAAACCGTCAAAAGTGGATACCCCTGAAGCTATCGACAGCAGAATCAGCCACACAATAAAAAACCGCCCCGAAGGGCGGTTTTCTTGAGGCGGATAACCAGACTCGATTACAACTTCGGCCCAGCCGCCTTGATCGCGTCGCTCACGTCGAACTTCTTGAAGTTCTCGATGAACAGACCCGCCAGCGCTTTCGCCGCTTCGTCGTAGGCAGCCTTGTCAGCCCAGGTGTTGCGTGGGTTCAACAGGCCAGTCTCGACGCCCGGTACGGCCAATGGCACGTCCAGGTTGATGGTGTCCAGGTGCTCGGTCTCAGCACCAATCAACGCACCGCTCTGGATCGCGGCAATCACGCCACGAGTCGTCGGGATATTGAAGCGCTTGCCAACGCCGTAGCCGCCGCCGGTCCAACCGGTGTTGACCAGGTAGACCTTGGAACCGAAACCACGGATCCGCTTGATCAGCAGTTCAGCGTACACGCCAGCCGGACGCGGGAAGAACGGTGCGCCGAAGCAGGTGGAGAAGGTCGACTTGATGCCGGCGCCCGAACCCATTTCAGTCGAACCCACCAGTGCGGTGTAGCCGGACAGGAAGTGGTAAGCGGCCTGTTCTTCGCTGAGGATCGACACCGGTGGCAGTACGCCGGTCAGGTCGCAGGTCAGGAAGATCACGGCATTTGGCTCGCCACCGAGGTTTTTCGGTGCGCGTTTTTCGATCAGTTCGCGCGGGTAGGCCGCACGGCTGTTCTGGGTCAGGCTGTCGTCGGCGTAGTCGGCCTTCTTGTTGGCGTCCAGCACGACGTTTTCCAGCACGGCGCCGTGCTGGATGGCTTTCCAGATCACCGGCTCGTTCTTCTCGGACAGGTCGATGCACTTGGCATAGCAACCGCCTTCGATGTTGAACACCACGCCCACGCCCCAGCCGTGTTCGTCGTCACCGATCAGGTAACGGCTTTCGTCAGCCGACAGGGTGGTCTTGCCGGTGCCCGACAGACCGAAGAACAGGGTCACGTCGCCCTCTTCGCCCATGTTCGCCGCGCAGTGCATCGGCAGTACATCGACGGCCGGCAGCAGGAAGTTCTGCACCGAGAACAGGGCTTTTTTCATTTCACCGGCGTAACGCATGCCGGCGATCAGGACTTTCTTGGCCGCGAAGTTGAGGATCACGGTGCCGTCGGAGTTGGTGCCGTCACGCTCTGGCACGCACTCGAACTCCGGCACGTTGAGGATCTGCCACTCGTCCTTGCCACCGGCGTTGTACTGGCCGGCTTCCGGGTTGATGAACAGGCAACGGCCGAACAGGTTGTGCCAGGCGGTACCGGTGGTCATCTTGACCGGCAGGTAGTGCGCCGGGTCGGAACCGACGTGCACGTGGGAAACAAAACGCTCGCGCTCGCCGATAAAGGCTTCAACGCGGTTCCACAGGGCATCGAACTTGTCGGCCGGGAACTTGCGGTTGATCGGGCCCCAGGCAATCGCATCCTGGGTGGAAGGCTCTTCGACGATAAAACGGTCGACCGGCGAACGACCGGTACGGTGACCGGTGCGCACGACCAGCGCGCCGGTGTCGGCGAGTTCGCCTTCACCACGAGCCAGGGCTTCTTTTACCAGATCGTCAACACTCAGATCGGTGTACACGGCATTGTTTGCTTGCGTCATGAGATTCCCCGTCGGCCACTGGCCGAGTGCTCCAAACGTTTTGTAGTAGAAAGTCGTGCACTACTACCGCGAAAAAAGTGGGCCGGATTATGCCAGAAAAGCCCAAAAAGAGTAGGGTCCTCCTGTCAGAACGCCTATTTTCTGTCGTTTGACAGGAGATTTACCTGCGCTGAACCGTTTTAGTGACGAGTATCTGACGGGGTGTCGACGCCGGCACCGGCGAACAATTGCGAAACGTCAGCGGCATCGAACAGATAGCGCTGGTTGCAAAACTGGCAATCGACCTCGATATGGCCGCCGTGTTCGACCACCAGTTGCTGGGCATCTTCCAGCCCCAGGCTGACCAGTGCATTGCCCGAACGCTCCCGCGAACAGCTGCAATGGAAACGCAGCGGTTGAAGGTCGAACAGGCGCACGGCTTCTTCGTGGTAGAGGCGGTGCAGGACGGTTTCGTTGTCCAGGCTCAGCAGCTCGTCAGCGGTCAGGGTGCTGGCCATGGCGGTCAGGTGCTGCCAGCTGGCGTCGCGCTCTTCCTGCTCGCGCAGGCGGTCGGCGGGCAGTTGTTGCAGCAGCATGCCACGGGCACGGCGACCGTCGGCGTGGAGCCAGAAGCGTGTGCCGACCTGCTGGGACATGACGAAGTAGTTGGTGAAACACTCCGACAGGGTTTCGCCGTCCAGGTCGACAATGCCCTGGTAGCGCTGGCCCTGGGTCGGATCGACGGTCAGGGCGAGGACGCCATTGGGCATCAGGTCGGCCAGGGTCGCGTCAGCCGGGATCAGTGCCTCGTCGTAGCGAGCCAGACCACGGATCTCGCGCTCGCTGGAGCATTCGATCATCAGCAGCGGCACCGGGCCTTCGGAACGCGCCTGGAGAATCAGCAGGCCGTCGAACTTCAGGGTACCGACCAGCAACGACGCGGCGGCCATCAGCTCGCCGAGCAGTTGCGCGATCGGCTCCGGGTAGGGGTGCTTGGCCAGTACTTCGGCGTAGCTGCGCTCCAGCGACACCAATTCGCCGCGGGTGTCGCTGTCATCGAAGATGAAGCGCTGGGTGTAGTCGGTGTCCGGTAGGTCTGACATAGGTATCAATTCTGGAAGTAGGAATAGGGGTGTTCTGCCCAGGGAAGTGAGCATTTTATGAACAAACGGGATTTGTACCAAGCAACATGGGGGCGAATGGCGCTCAGTCAAGGACTGAGGCGACGCGCTGCGCCCTATTCGGCGCCGCTGCCACGAAACTTGAATAGATCACGTCGCTGTTTCTTGCTCGGCTTGCCGTCGGTGGTCAGGCCCAGCGCACCGGCCTTGCGTTGCGCCGCCGCGGCTTCGCGCTTGGCCAGGCTCTGCTCGGTCTCAGCATAGAGCGTCTGCGCTTCGGGAGCGCCGCGACGGACCAGCGACAGCGCCTGCACCACCACGGTCCGTTCGTCGAAACCGGTGCGAATCTGGATCTCGTCGCCCACCCGTGGCTCCTTGCCCGGTTTGCAGCGCTCGCCGCGACAATGCACCTTGCCGCTTTCAATCGCCGCCTTGGCCAGGGCACGGGTCTTATAGAAGCGCGCCGCCCACAACCACTTGTCCAACCGAACCTTGTCGTCCTCTTCCGCTTTCTGCGCCACTGTCCTTCCTCAAACTGAAATATTGTCGAACTGTACTACCGTTGCCGTCGAAGCTGAATGGTCCTGGCCAGTCTAGAATGCCAGGTGATCCAGGGGGTAATTTCACGACCTGAAACAGGTCGCAGAGATAACTATCGCCATTTACCCGATATTCTGCGTGAATACCGCAATTACGGCTGCCGGGCAGCCAGAGCGCCTTTCTCCACCGGTTGAGCATTTTGAAGACATTTGACCATTTGACTGTTGTGGGTCTGCGCGAGTGGGTGGCGCTTCCGGATTTGGGAGTCGCCGGCCTGCGGGCGAAAATCGACACCGGTGCCAGCACCTCCAGCCTGCACGCCACCGAAATCGAGCCCTTCGAGCGCGACGGTGAGAAGTGGGTGCGTTTCACCGCCCACCTGGGCAGCGTGGTGCAATTGCGTCACCGCCGCTGCGAAGCGCCGTTGCTGACGATGAAGACCATCAAGAGCTCCAACGGCCATGCCCAGGTGCGTTATGTGATCGCCACCACCCTGGCCCTGGGCGACCGGGTCTGGCAGGTGCAGTTCACCCTCGCCTGCCGCAAAGCCATGCGTTATCGCCTGTTGCTCGGTTCCAAAGCCCTGATCGATGGCCAGTTGGTGGTCAATCCAGAGCACAAATACGTTCAAGACAAGCCGGTTTTCCCGGTCACTACTACCTCTGCCACAGGTGTTGCATGAAGATCGCTGTGCTGTCGCGTAACCCGCGTCTGTATTCCACTCGTCGCCTGGTAGAGGCCGGCGTTGCCCGCGGCCATGAGATGGTGGTGGTCGACACCCTGCGCGCCTATATGAACATCGCCAGCCACAAGCCGCAGATCCACTATCGCGGCAAGCCCCTGGAGGGTTTCGATGCGGTGATCCCGCGGATCGGCGCCTCGGTGACCTTTTATGGCTGCGCGGTGCTGCGCCAGTTCGAAATGATGGGGGTGTTTCCCCTCAACGAGTCGGTGGCCATCGCTCGCTCGCGGGACAAGCTGCGTTCGCTGCAGTTGCTGTCGCGGCGCGGGATCGGCTTGCCGGTGACCGGTTTTGCCCACTCGCCGGACGATATTCCCGACCTGATCGCCATGGTCAACGGCGCACCGCTGGTGATCAAGGTGCTCGAGGGCACCCAGGGTATCGGCGTGGTGCTGTGCGAAACGGCGACGGCGGCGGAGTCGGTGATCGAGGCGTTCATGGGCCTGAAGCAGGACATCATGGTCCAGGAGTACATCAAGGAAGCCGGTGGTGCCGATATCCGCTGCTTCGTGGTGGGCGACAAGGTGATTGCGTCGATGAAGCGCCAGGCCAAGCCTGGGGAGTTCCGCTCCAACCTGCATCGCGGCGGCAGCGCCAGCCTGATCAAGATCACCCCGGAAGAACGCATGACCGCGATTCGCGCGGCCAAGGTGATGGGCCTGAGCGTGGCCGGGGTGGATATCCTGCGCTCCAATCACGGCCCGCTGGTGATGGAGGTGAACTCCTCGCCTGGCCTTGAGGGCATCGAGGTGACCACCGGCAAGGATGTGGCCGGGATCATCATCGAGCACATCGAGAAGAACGGCGGCCCGAACATGACCCGGACCAAGGGTAAAGGCTGATTTCTACACCGCGTCGCGAGGCAGCATCAACCCCAGCGGCAAACGAACCCGCGCTTCCAGGCCGCCACCGGTGCGGTTGCGCAGTTCGACATTGCCGCCATGCATCGAGGCGATCCGCCTGACAATCGCCAGCCCCAAGCCCGTGCCCTTGCCGCCACGGGCCTTGTCGCCCCGGGTGAAGGGATTGAAGATGCCTTCCAGCTCCGCCGGATCAATCCCCGTCCCTCGGTCCATGACGCTCAGTACCACGTACGGCGCGCTGCTGTCGCCCGAAACATAGGCCGCCACTTCCACGCCCTCGCCGGCATGGTGCAAGGCGTTGCCGATCAGGTTATTCAACAGCCGCTTCATCGACACCCGCCGCAACGGGAACGGCTGGATCGGTTGCAACCGCGTGCGTACCCGCTCTTCGCTCTGGTTATAGGGCGCCACCACTTCGCGCACCAGCTCGCTCAGGTCGACCTCTTCCACCGACTCGTCGCGACCGTCGCGGATAAAGGCGAGGAACTGGTCGAGGATGGCGTCCATGTCCTCGATATCCCGGACCATCTCATCGCTGAGATCGTCATGACTGCCCATCAGCTCCAGTGACAGGCGCAGCCGCGTCAACGGCGTGCGCAAGTCATGGGACACACCTGCCAGCATCAACTCCCGTTCTCGACCCGCCTGTTCGACGTCCTCGGCCATCTGGTTGAAGGCCCGGTACACCTCGGTCATTTCGCTGGGGGTATCACTGATCGGCAGCCGTACGCTGCGCCCCTGGCCGAGTTGCCGCGCGGCATCCACCAGACGCTTCAACGGCTGGTTGAGCTGGCTGACAAAGATCCACGCCGACGCGGTGGAGAGCAGCCCGATGGCCAGGAACCAACCCAGCACGCTCCAGATTTTCTGCCCGCGCAGCGGATGCGGATACAGCGGCACTTTCAGCCAGCCGGCACCCAGGCTCGGCGCCCGCACCCAGAGGGCCGGCGGCGAGTGCATGCGCAACCGCACCTCGGTGTCGGCACCCAACTCGGCCTGCATCTGGCGCTGGTAGATCTCACTGTAGGGCCAGTGCTGTTCACCTTCCGGCACCCCACCGCTGACCACCCGGATCAAGCCGGCGGCATCGGCGATCTTGTCGCGATCGTCCTCGTCCGCCGCCCAATAGGCACGCAGGGTCAGGGCCACGCCGTGACTGTACTGACGGTCCACCAGCACGTCTTCGTTCATCAGCAGGTACACCAGGGTCAGTGCCTTGGAGAACAGCACGACGATCAGCACCAGCCAGAGGGTACGGGCGAAGAAACTTTGGGGGAACCAGAGAGGGGTTTTCATGGGCAGCCGCTGGACACTTTGCAGAGGCGAGCGGGCGGGCTCGCATATTGCGGATTGCGACTCGCCCGGGGTTTACCCGGGCGAATCGTTCCTACCGATCAACAGGCACCCGTCAACAGGCACCGGGCATCGTCACTTGGTCGCGGCGCCGTCCGGCACGAACACGTAACCCACGCCCCAGACGGTCTGGATATAGCGCGGCTTGGACGGATCCGGTTCGATCATGCGGCGCAGACGGGAGATCTGCACGTCGATAGAACGCTCCAGCGCATCCCATTCACGACCACGGGCCAGGTTCATCAGCTTGTCGCGGGTCAGCGGCTCGCGGGCATGCATGACCAGCGCCTTGAGCACGGCGAACTCGCCGGTGGTGAGCATGTGCACTTCTTCGCCGCGCTTGAGTTCGCGAGTGGCCAGGGACAGCTCGTAGTCACCGAAGGTCACGCTCTCGTCTTCGCTGCCCGGTGCGCCCGGCACCGGTGCCGACTGGCGACGCAACACCGCCTTGACCCGGGCCATCAGCTCATCGGGGTTGAAGGGTTTGGCCAGGTAATCGTCGGCGCCCAGCTCCAGGCCCTTGATCCGGCTCAGCTCATCGCCCTTGGCGGTGAGCATGATGATCGGCACCTGGTTGTTCGCCGCGCGCAGGCGACGGCAGGCGGTCAGGCCGTCTTCGCCGGGCAGCATCAGGTCGAGGACCACCAGGTTGAAAACTTCACGGGACAGCAGGCGGTCCATCTGTTCGGTGTTCGCCACTGCGCGGGCGCGATAGCCCTTGCTGGTGAAAAAACGTTCCAGCAGGCTGCTCAGCCCGGGATCGTCATCAACGATGAGAATTTTTTCGCCTTCAGCAGGGTTTGCAGTGCTGCTCATTGGATGCTCCTTTGATCTCGGCACGCATTATGGGCCCAGCGGCCCTTATCCGTATCCGGTGCATTGTTAGCAGATTTTTCCTCAACTACCAGTAAACGCTCTAAAGGCACCGCGCGGGTGCACAATCCCCGCAAGCCCGGAACGCTGGTTATAATGCGCCGCCTCTTGTCTCAGGCAACGTCTGATCATTGCTGTGGCGTGCCGCTCTTTATTTTCCAAGGCACACAGCAATGTGCTGATTTCATGGGTCTCAAGGCTGCCTTTTGATCCCAAACCAGATTCGTCCCGATGGCTTGAGAGCCTCGACGCGTCTGCTTTCACACTTTGTCAGGTGGTTTTATGGACAGCATCAACAGCCGCATCGCCGAAGAACTCGGCGTCCGCCCACAACAGGTCGAAGCGGCCGTCGCTCTACTGGATGAGGGCTCCACCGTGCCCTTCATCGCGCGCTACCGCAAGGAAGTGACCGGCAGCCTGGATGACATCCAGCTGCGTCACCTGGAAGAGCGCCTGCGCTACCTGCGAGAACTCGACGAACGGCGCATCAGCATCCTCGCCAGCATCGAGGAGCAAGGCAAGCTGACCCCTACACTTGCCCGCGATATCAAGCTGGCCGACACCAAGACCCGCCTCGAAGACCTTTACCTGCCGTACAAGCAGAAACGCCGCACCAAGGGCCAGATCGCCCTGGAAGCCGGCCTCGGCGAGTTGGCGGACGGCCTGTTCAACGACCCGATGCTGAATCCGGAAGTCGAAGCCGCGCGTTTCGTCGACGGTGAAAAAGGCGTGGCGGACGTGAAGGCGGCCCTGGAAGGCGCCAAGTACATCCTGATGGAACGCTTCGCCGAAGACGCCGGCCTGCTGGACAAGCTGCGCAACTACCTCAAGCAGGAAGCCACCCTGAGTGCCCGGGTCATCGCCGGCAAGGAAGAGGAAGGTGCCAAGTTCCGCGACTACTTCGAACACGACGAGCCGCTGAAAAGCATGCCGTCGCACCGCGCCCTGGCGATTTTCCGTGGCCGCAACGAAGGCATCCTCAGCTCCGCGCTGAAGGTCGGCGACGAGCAGCCGGGCAGCATGCACCCGTGCGAAGGCATGATCGGCCAGCAGTTCGGCATCCAGAACCAGAATCGTCCCGCCGACAAATGGCTGGGCGAAGTGGTGCGCTGGACCTGGAAGGTCAAGCTCTACACCCACCTGGAAACCGACCTGCTGGGCGAGCTGCGCGACGGCGCGGAAACCGAGGCGATCAATGTCTTCGCCCACAACCTGCACGACCTGCTGCTGGCCGCCCCGGCCGGCCCGCGCGCCACCCTGGGCCTCGACCCGGGCCTGCGTACCGGCTGCAAGGTCGCGGTGGTGGACTCCACCGGCAAGCTGCTGGACCACGCCACCGTCTACCCCCACGTGCCACACAACAAGTGGGACCAGACCCTCGCCGTGCTCGCCGCCCTGTGCGCTAAGCATTCGGTGGACCTGATCGCCATCGGCAACGGCACCGCCAGCCGTGAAACCGACAAGCTGGCCGCCGAGCTGATCAAGAAATACCCGGCCATGAAGATGACCAAGGTCATGGTGTCCGAAGCCGGCGCCTCGGTGTACTCGGCCTCTGAACTGGCCTCCAAGGAATTCCCCGACCTGGATGTGTCGATCCGTGGCGCCGTGTCCATTGCCCGCCGCCTGCAGGACCCGCTGGCCGAACTGGTGAAGATCGACCCGAAATCCATCGGTGTCGGCCAGTACCAGCACGACGTGTCCCAGCTCAAGCTGGCCCGTGGCCTGGATGCGGTGGTGGAAGACTGCGTGAACGCCGTCGGCGTCGACGTGAACACCGCCTCGGTGGCGTTGCTGGCGCGGATTTCCGGCCTCAACCCGACCCTGGCGCAGAATATCGTCAACCACCGCGATGAAAACGGCGCGTTCAAGACCCGCGCCGCGCTGAAGAAAGTCGCCCGCCTGGGCGAGAAGACCTTCGAGCAGGCCGCCGGCTTCCTGCGGGTGATGAACGGCGACAATCCGCTGGACTCCTCCGCCGTGCACCCGGAAGCCTACCCGCTGGTGCAGCGCATCGCCGCAGAAACCGACCGCGACATCCGCTCGCTGATCGGCGACGCCAGCTTCCTCAAGCGCCTGGACCCGAAGAAATTCACCGATGAAACCTTCGGCCTGCCCACCGTCACCGACATTCTCCAGGAATTGGAGAAGCCGGGCCGCGACCCGCGTCCCGAGTTCAAGACCGCAGCGTTCCAGGACGGCGTCGAAGACCTCAAGGACCTGGAGCCGGGGATGATTCTCGAAGGTGTGGTAACCAACGTCACCAACTTCGGTGCCTTTGTCGATATCGGCGTACACCAGGACGGCCTGGTGCATATCTCCGCACTGTCCGAGAAATTCATCAAGGACCCCCGTGAAGCGGTGAAAGCCGGCGATGTGGTGAAGGTCAAGGTCATGGAAGTCGATATCCCGCGCAAACGCGTCGGCCTGTCGATGCGCATGAGCGACACCCCGGGCGAGAAAGTCGACGGGGCCCGTGGCTCGCGTCCGGGCTCGGCACCACGGCCGTCGCAGAACAGCGCGCCGCGCAAGGAAAGCACCCCGGCCGCGCCAAGCAACAATGCCATGGCTTCGCTGTTCGCCAACGCCAAACAGTTGAAGAAACGCTGATGGACATTCCTGAGGGCCTCACCCAGAGCGCTTTCAGCGAGATGCTCGGCTGCCGCCTGCAACGCCTGGAAACCGGTGTTGCCGAGGTGGCCCTGGCGCTGGAGCCGCACCTGCGCAATCGCGGCAACGTGATGCACGGCGGGGCGATTTTCAGCCTGGTGGACATCACCATGGGACTGGCCTGCTCCAGCTCCCATGGTTTTGACCAGCGCAGCGTGACCATCGAGTGCAAGATCAACTACATGCGGGCGGTGGCCGAGGGCGAAGTGTTGTGCGTCGCCACGGTCATCCACCCCGGCCGCCGCACCCTGGTGGTCGAAGCCGAAGTGCGCCAAGGCGACAAACTTGTCGCTAAAGCACAAGGCACCTTCGCTGTTCTCTAGCCGCCCTGGCTCGATTTGGGTTAATTTCGACACTGTGAAAGCAGTGTCGGGGTTTTCCCTTTCACTGCCTCCGACCCAGGGAGGAAGTGTCGGCGTTTTCTGATATTTACCAGGCGACCACGCCAGTTCTCAACTTCACCCTTGTAGACCGTCTTGCCCACCCCCATATTGGGGCGACCGACGCGTGAAGGAATCCAACTTGAGCGAACTTCTCAACCGCCGCCTGGCTCTGCTCGGCGAGCGCGACCACCTCTCTCTGCTCGAACAGTGCCTGCACGGCATCGAGCGTGAATGCCTGCGCGTCACCGGCGTTGCTCGTCTGGCGCAGACACCGCACCCCGAAGAGCTGGGCTCCGCACTGACCAACGAACAAATCACCACCGACTATTCCGAGTCGCTGCTGGAGTTCATCACTCCCGCCCTGGCCGACCCGGCGGACACCCTGGCCAGCCTGGACAAGATCCATCGTTTTGCCTACAGCAAGCTCGGCAACGAGTACCTGTGGAGCCCGTCGATGCCTTGCCCGTTGCCGGCGGAAGAAGATATTCCGATCGCCTATTACGGCACCTCGAATATCGGCAAGCTCAAGTATGTGTACCGCCAGGGCCTGGCCCTGCGCTACGGCAAGACCATGCAGTGCATTGCCGGGATTCACTACAATTTCTCCCTGCCGGAACAGCTCTGGCCCGTGCTCAAGCAGGCAGAGGGTTTCGTCGGCACGGACCGCGACTACCAGTCGCTGGCCTACATCGCGATGATCCGCAACTTCCGCCGATACAGCTGGCTGCTGATGTACCTGTTCGGTGCATCGCCGGCCCTGGACGCCGGTTTCCTGCGCGGGCGTGCCCATTCGCTGGAACAGTTCGACGCCGATACGCTGTACCTGCCCTACGCCACCAGCCTGCGCATGAGCGACCTGGGTTACCAGAGCAACGCCCAGGCCGGCCTGACGCCCTGCTACAACGACCTGGACAGCTACATCGACAGCCTGCGCAAGGCGGTGGCCACTCCCTACGCACCTTACGTAGAGATCGGCACACACAAGGATGGTGAGTGGGTACAGCTCAACACCAACATCCTGCAGATCGAAAACGAGTACTACTCCAATATTCGCCCCAAACGCGTGACCTACACCGGCGAGCGGCCGATCCAGGCGCTGATGGCCCGTGGCGTGCAGTATGTCGAGGCGCGCTGCCTGGACATCAACCCATTCCTGCCGACCGGTATCGATCTGACCGAGGCGCGTTTCCTCGATGCGTTCCTGCTGTATTGCGCGCTGAACGACAGTCCGCTGTTCGAAAACAACGAGTGCGGCAATGCCACCTCGAACTTCCTCAGCGTGGTCAAGGAAGGTCGGCGCCCGGGCCTGCAATTGCAGCGTCGGGGTGAGGCGGTGGGCCTGAAGGAATGGGCCAACGAGTTGCTGGAGAAGATCGCGCCGCTGGCGGCGTTGCTGGACCGCAGCCATGGTGGTGATAGTCACGCCAAGGCGCTGGACGAGCAGCTTGCCAAGGTCAAGGATTCGTCCCTGACACCATCGGCCCAGGTGTTGGCGAGCATGACCGCGCACAAGGAAAGCTTCGCGCAGTTCTCGATGCGCCAGAGCCAGGCCCATGCCGAGTTCTTCCGCAGTCAGCCGTTGAGCAAGGAAGAACAGGCCGGCTTCGAGGAAGCGGCTCGTAAATCCCTGGTGCAACAGGCTGAGCTGGAACAGAACGAGGTGGGGGATTTCGACGTGTTTGTCGGGTCGTACCAGGCGAGTATTCTGGCGATCAGTAATTGATGCGGCGTCTTCATTGACGCCTTCGCGGGCAAGCCCTGCTCCTACAGTACGTCGTCGCCCACTGATTTTGTGTACGACACAGAACTGTAGGAGCAGGGCTTGTCGGGACGCCGCACCGCCGCGAAGAGGCCCTTGAGACCGACAAAAACCTCAAGGACCAGACCCGCTCGTGAAGATCAGAGGGCTTTTTCGAAGATCTTCGAATTACGCTGATAGTTGTACAGCGAAGCCCGCGCGCTCGGTAGCCGTTCCACACTGCTCGGCTCAAAGCCACGCTCACGGAACCAGTGTGCCGTACGGGTCGTCAGCACGAACAAGGTCTTCAATCCCTGCTCCCGCGCCCGCGCTTCAATCCGCTCCAACAGCTCATCGCCGCGACCGCCATGGCGATACTCCGGGTTCACCGCCAGGCACGCCAACTCCCCCGCCTCTGAATCGGCAATCTGATACAACGCCGCACAGGCAATGATCATCCCCTCGCGCTCAACCACGCTGAACTGCTCGATCTCACGCTCCAGCACTTCCCGCGAACGCCGCACCAAGATGCCCTGCTCTTCCAGCGGGCTGATCAGGTCGAGCAAACCGCCGACATCTTCAATAGCCGCCTCGCGCACCAGTTCGAACTGCTCCTGGGCCACCAGCGTACCGCCGCCGTCACGGGTAAACAGCTCGGTCAACAGCGCGCCATCCTCGGCATAACTGACGATATGGCTGCGCGCCACACCGCCACGACAGGCCTGCGCCGCCGCATCCAGCAGCTCGCCCTGGTAATCGTTGCCCAGGCGCAACAGATGCGCGGGCACCTGCTGCGGACGCAGCTCGCGGACCAGCTTGCCATTTTCATCGATCAGGCCGTGATCGGCGCCGAACAGCAGGAGTTTTTCCGCCTCCAGGTCGATGGCGGCACGGGTCGCCACGTCTTCGCAGGCCAGGTTGAAGATTTCCCCGGTAGGCGAATAACCCAGCGGCGACAGCAGGACAATCGAGCGCTCGTCCAGCAGGCGGTTGATACCCCGGCGGTCGACCCGGCGCACTTCGCCGGTGTGGTGATAGTCGACGCCTTCGAGCACGCCGATCGGCCGCGCCGTGACCAGGTTGCCGCCGGCCACCCGCAGCCGCGAGCCCTGCATCGGCGAGGCGGCCAGGTCCATGGACAGACGCGCCTCGATGGCGATCCGCAGTTGGCCGACGGCGTCGATCACGCATTCCAGGGTCGCCGCATCGGTAATCCGCATGCCGTGGTGGTAATGCGGGGTCAGGCCACGGGCCGCCAGGCGGCTTTCGATCTGCGGACGCGAGCCGTGCACCAGCACCAGCCGCACGCCCAGGCTGTGGAGCAGCACCAGGTCGTGGACGATATTGCCGAAGTTGGGGTGCTCGATACCGTCGCCAGGGAGCATAACCACGAAGGTGCAGTCCCGATGGGCATTGATATAGGGAGACGCATGGCGAAGCCAATTCACGTAATCGGGCATAAAACCTGAACCTGTATAAAAAACAGCCAATAGAAAATAGATGC
Organism: Pseudomonas sp. MWU13-2862; assembly: GCF_023242495.1. Classification (NCBI taxonomy): domain Bacteria; kingdom Pseudomonadati; phylum Pseudomonadota; class Gammaproteobacteria; order Pseudomonadales; family Pseudomonadaceae; genus Pseudomonas; species Pseudomonas sp. MWU13-2862. The sequence continues at coordinate 41,349 of NZ_JALMEZ010000003.1, forward strand.
AACGTCAAAACGCACAACGGGCTGTTGGTTATCGTCGGAACAGGCTTGGCGACACGCGCGCTCTCCTTGGTATCCAGGAAAAAATCAATGAGCCGCGCATTTAACGCAAGGTTGCGGCCGGGCTCAAGCAGTAATGTTGAATCAATTCACGCAGTAGATGCACGGTAGGCTGCAAACGTGACATTTCGAGGTATTCCCCCGGCTGATGCGCACACGCGATGTCGCCAGGGCCCAGGACCAGGGTTTCGCAGCCAAGGCGCTGAAGATAAGGCGCTTCGGTGCCGAATGCCACTGCCTCGGCGCGATGACCGGTGATTTTTTCCGCGACCTGGACCAGTTCCGAGTCAGCGGCCTGTTCGAACGGCGGCACTTCGGGAAACAGCGGTGCGTAGTCGATCTTCACCTGGTGCCGTTGCGCCAGGGGTTCGAGCTTGGCGCGAATCGCCGCCCGCAGCACGCTCGGGTCCATGCCCGGCAAGGGCCGCAGGTCGAATTCCAGGGAGCACTGGCCACAGATGCGGTTGGGGTTGTCGCCGCCGTGGATGCAGCCGAAGTTCAGGGTCGGCTGGGGCACGCTGAATTGCGGGTTGTTGTATTCGCGCTGCCATTGCCAGCGCAGGCCCTTGAGCTCGCCGATGGCGTCGTGCATGGCCTCCAGGGCGCTATGGCCCAGGCTCGGGTCGGAGGAGTGGCCGCTGCGCCCGAGAATCTCGATGCGCTCCATCATCACGCCCTTGTGCAGGCGGATCGGCTTCAAGCCCGTGGGTTCGCCGATCACTGCGGCGCGACCGAGGGGCCGGCCGGCTTCGGCCAGGGCCCGGGCGCCGGACATGGAGCTTTCTTCGTCGCAGGTGGCGAGGATCAGCAACGGCTGCTTGAACGGTTGCTCGAGCAGCGGGATCACCGCTTCAATGGCCAGGGCGAAAAAGCCCTTCATGTCGCAACTGCCCAGGCCGACCCAGCGGCCATCGACTTCGGTCAGTTTCAGCGGGTCGGTCTGCCACAGCGCGCCATCGAACGGTACGGTGTCGCTGTGCCCGGCCAGCACCAGGCCGCCGGGGCCGCTGCCGAAGCTGGCGAGCAGGTTGAACTTGCCGGGGCTGACCTGCTGGATATCGCAGCTGAAACCCAGGTCGCCGAGCCAGGTCGCCAGCAGGTCGATCACCGGACGGTTGGACTGATCCAGGCTCGGCTGGGTACAGCTGACCGACGGCGCGGCAACCAGCGCAGCGAATTGATCTTTCATCGACGGCAACGGCATGACGCTGACTCCCGAACTCCAAGGCGAAGCTCATCATAGAGCCATCCGGCGACTGGAATAAACCGCCGCGACGCGTGCCGCCCGCTTGTCCTGTACACTGCACGGCCTAGGCAGCCCCCTTCTCCCCCGGCTGCGCTCCCGATCCTGGATTTTCCGGCCATGCAGAAAGAAACCGAAATCAAACTCCGCGTCAGCCGCGAAACCCTCGCCGCCCTGCGCGAGCACCCGCTGCTGAAAAAACGCAACAAAAGTGGCTGGGAACGTCGCGAGCTGACCAATCAGTATTTCGACACCCCCGAGCGCGACCTGGCCAAGGCCAAGGTCGCCCTGCGCCTGCGCCGTGACGGCGAAGAAGTGATCCAGACCCTCAAGACCCGCGGCCAGAGCGTCGCCGGTCTGTCGGAACGCAACGAGTACGACTGGCACCTGGCCAAGGCCAAGCTCGATGTGAAAAAACTCGACGGCGAATGCTGGCCCGAAGCGCTGGCCGAGCTGGACAAGAAAACCCTGAAGCCGATCTTCACCACCGATTTCGTCCGCGAACGCGCCGAAATCGCCTGGGGTCGCGGCAAGGCCAAGGTGGTGATCGAAGCCGCCCTGGACCTGGGCTTTGTCATCGCCGGCAAGCAGAAAGAAGAAATCTGCGAGCTGGAACTGGAATTGCGCGAAGGCGACCCGTCGGCACTGCTGGAACTGGCCGCCGAGCTGGCCGAGAAACTGGCGCTGATGCCGTGCGATATCAGCAAGGCCGAACGCGGTTATCGTCTGTTTGACGCCAACAGCTATTCGCTGAGCCTGCCGGCCCCGCAGTTGAGCGCCGAGATGCCGCTGGACGATGCGTTCGCCGCCTTGGGCTGGCATTTGCTCGCCAGCAGCCAGCGACTGGCCGAACAATACCGGTTCAACGGTCACTGGCGTTTGCTGCAGGACTGGGTCGAGCAGTTGATCGAATTGCGCGCCCTGCTCGGCAGCCTCGGCCAGGCCGCGCCACGGCAATCCACCAGCGAACTGCGCAGCGCCCTGGATGCGTTGCTGGAAGACTGGCGCCCACTGGTCCACGCCGGCCAGGAAGACGAAGACGTGCGCAAGGCCGCGCCGGAGCAGTTCCTGGAAGAGCTGGAAGATGTGCGCTGGGGCCTGTTCTCGCTGAACACCTCGCGCTGGTTGCTGGCCCGTAGCTGGACCGCCGAGCGCACCACCCGCGGCAATCGCCAGGGCGCGGCGCAGTTGCAGAACTGGTTGCCACGGCTGCTGGCCGAGGAAGCCACCTCGTTGCAACTGGGACGCTACCAGCAGCAACCGGAAGACCTCGCCGAACAACTGCCGCGTATCGAACGCATCCAGGCCTGGCTGCATCTGGCCCGTGGCGTGCTGGAGTTGCCGGAGCTGGATCGCCTGTTCGGTGAAATGAACAAGCTGGCGCAACTGGCCGAGACCGATATCAGCGATGAAGTGCTGGAGGCCCGGGTGCAGCAGGCGCTGACGGTGTTCCAGAGCCGTGCCTGGAAGACCTTGTTGCGTCTGTAACGCCCCGCAATCTGTAGGAGCATGGCTTGCCAGCAAAGCTTTTGGCGGTAGTAAGGGCCTCTTCGCGGGCAAGCCACGCTCCTACAGGAAGGTGTCGTTCGGCAGGACGCTGTTCGACATCAGACTCACCGAAAATTTCTTGCATCGGTAAATCTGGTCTACATTTGAACCTGATAGATCGATAAAGCACTCTGGATTAACACTAAGTGCCTTCGGTTCTATCGCAAGACGTTCAGGCGACACCTTTAAGAACACCATCGTTTGCCCACCGTACGGTAGGCATGCAGCACGACGGCATTGTGTGATTAGCCGTATCTGTCCCCTTTCAAGATTTTCTTAGAATGGTACGGATGGGTGCTGTCATGCAGCCTTCAGATGACGACGATGATGTTGCGAACCTGATGGGAAAGTTCGGTGCCAAGGCCGACCGCTATCGGGAAATCGAGGTGGCCCGGGTCTTCACCGAAACGCCAGCGCCCACCCCTGCGGCCCCCCAGCCTCCAGCCCCCACGCCTGCCGAACCGACCTCGCCGCCGCTCGTCCAGGGTGATACCGGCGCGCCTGAAACAACCGCAGCACCGTCCCTGCGCACACTGCTCCAGGATCTCGCCCGGCAACGCCAGGCGCAGGCCACGCAACAACCCCAGCCGGCCCTCGCCGCCCAGGTTCCGGGCCGGATCATTGCGGTGGTCTCGACCCGTGGCGGCGTCGGCCGCAGCACCTTGGCCAGTCTCCTGGCCATCCTGCTCAACAGCACTGACCGGCAGGCCATCGTCCTCGAACTCGACCCACAGAATGCGCAATACCATCACCTGGGCACCCGCCCACCCGCACAAGGTATCTGCCAGGCCAGCCTGGAACAGCGCAGCTGGCACGATCTTGCGCAAACCGGTTACGCCAACACCCGGCTGCTGGCCTTCGGCGAGAACGACCCGCAACAGTTGCAAGCCCTTGAACACCAGCTCGAAGGTGACCCGCACTGGCTAGCCCGCCACCTGAACGAACTGGCCCTAGGCAAGCACGACACACTGATCATCGACACCCCTCCCGGCAGCACGCTCTATCAGCAGCAGGCGCTGCACATGGCCGACCTGGTGATCGCCGTCGTCCGGCCCGACGCGGCCTCCCACGCCGCCCTCGAGCGCCTGATCACGGCGATCAAGCCCCACCTGGGCGGTGACAGGCCGGCAAGCTGCTGGTTCGTGATCAACGGCGTGGACAACGCCCACCCGTTGTCCGTGGACATTGCGCAGATCCTCGAGAGCCAACTGAAAACCCAACTGCTCGGCACGATCACCTGGGACGAGGCCATCGCCGAGGCGCTGGCCTATGAATGCAATCCGTTCGAGCAATCCGCCGAATCCCGCGGCTGCCAGGACCTCCTGGCCATCGCCGACAAGCTCCACGATCAGCTGGAGTCACAGCACCCATGACCTTCGAACGCCGCGTCCAACGCCTGCTCGGCACCGCCCTGCACCACCTCCGCCAATGGTCGCAGCCACTGCGCCTGGGCCTGATCCTGTGCGCCGCGATCCTCTGCGCCGTGGTCCTGGCCGGGGTGATCAGCGCGCCCGCGGACCTGCTCCAGCAAACCCTGTTCGGCCTTGCCTGCCTGGTCGCGGTCCTGGTCCTGCGACGCTTCGAAGGTCACCTGCCGATCATCGCCATGATCAGCCTGTCGCTGATTGCCTCGCTGCGCTACATGTACTGGCGCCTGACCGAGACCCTGGAGTTGGAGAACTTCCACGACATGCTGTTCGGCTACACCCTGGTGCTGGCCGAGCTCTATGCGCTGCTGGTGCTGGTGTTCGGCTACGTGCAGACCGCCTGGCCGCTCAAGCGCCGGCCGATCCTGCTCGGCGAAGACCCGGCGCAATGGCCCAGCGTCGATGTGTTTATCACCACCGTCAACGAGTCGCTGGAGATCGTCAAGATCACCGTATTCGCCGCGCTACGAATGAACTGGCCGGCGGACAAGCTCAAGGTTTATGTGCTGGATGATGGCCACCGCGAGGAGTTCCGGCTGTTCTGCGAGAGCGTCGGCGCCCACTACCTGACCCGCGACAACAACCTGCACGCCAAGGCCGGCAATTTCAACGCGGCGCTCAAGGTCACCCATGGCGAATACATTGCCGCCTTCGACGCCGACCACGTGCCCTCGCGCTCCTTCCTGCAAATCAGCATGGGCTGGTTCCTCAAGGACCCGAAGCTGGCGATGCTGCAGACCCCCCATGTGTTCTTTTCCCAGGACCCCTTCGAAAAAAACCTCAAGACCTACCAGCAGGTCCCCAACGAAGCCGAGTTGTTCTACGGCCTGGTGCAGGACGGCAACGACCTGTGGAACGCCGCGATGTTCTGCGGCTCCTGCGCCCTGATGCGCCGGGCACCGCTGGAAGCCGTCGGCGGGATGGATGAAACCACGCTCACCGAAGACGCTCACACTTCGCTGAAACTCAACCGCGCCGGCTACAACACCGCCTACCTGGCCCTGCCGCAAGCCGCCGGCATGGCCACCGAAAACCTCTCGCGGCATATCAATCAGCGGGTGCGCTGGGCCCGCGGCATGACGCAGATTTTCCGCACCGACAACCCCATGCTCGGCCGCGGCCTGACCCTGGGCCAGCGCATCTGCTACAGCAACGCCATGCTGCACTTCTTCTATGGCTTCCCGCGCCTGGTGTTTCTCACTGCGCCTCTGGCCTACCTGATTTTCGGTGCGCAGATCTTCCACGCCGCGCCGCTGATGGTGGCCGCCTACGCGGCGCCGCACCTGCTGCTGGCCAACCTGACCAACTCGCGCATCCAGGGGCGCTTCCGCCATTCGTACTGGAACGAGGTCTACGAAACGGTGCTGGCCTGGTACATCCTGACGCCGGTGCTGATGGGTATGCTCAGGCCAAAATCCGGGCACTTCAACGTCACCGACAAGGGCGGCGACCTGCACCATGGCTTCTTCGACTGGAAGATGGCCCGGCCTTACATCGTGCTGCTGGTCCTGAATATCGCCGCCGTGGTGTACGGGGTCTACGACTACCTCGGCGCCGATGTCACCACCGATGAAACGGTGCTGCTCAACCAGGTCTGGGCCCTGTACAACGCCCTGATGTGCGCCGCCGCCATCGCGGTCGCCAGCGAAACCCGCCAGGTACGGGCCGAACCCCGGGTCGAGGCGCAATTGCCGGTCGGTCTGCGGCTGGCCGACGGCACCGAGTATCACAGCCACACCCAGGACTTTTCCCAGGGCGGCCTGGGCCTGAAGCTGGCGCCGGGTCAATCGATTCCCCTCGGCACGCCGTTGCGGGTCTCGCTGTTTCGCCACCAGCAGCACTATCACTTCGACGGCAGCGTGGTCTTCAGCCGCGACAATACGGTCGGCATCCGCTTCGACCCGATGACCTTGAGCCAGCAAAGCGACCTGGTCCACCTGACCTTCTCGCGCGCCGACACCTGGGCGCGGAATTGGGGCACCAGCGTACCCGACTCCCCCCTCAAGGCCCTGCGCGCGATCAGTGTCATCGCCGTGCACGGCGTTTCCGAGTTGCTCAAGGCAACCCTCAGATTACCCGGCCAGGCGCTCGAACGGCGGCGCTCCGGCACCTCTTCCTCAGCACCTGCCCTGGACACGCCATGAGCCCGATATTCTCCGCTGGCAGCGACGGACGCTGCGTTCGTTACGCCCTCCTGTTGCTGCTCTGCTGCGGCGTCTATCCGGGCTCCGGCAACGCCGTGACGCAAACAGACAACCGCAGCAGCCCCGCCGCCGGCACCGGCCAGGTACCGGTGATCGCCGCTGACAAGAACAGCTACAGCCTGACCTTCAAGCAACTGGGACGCCGCGACCCCTTGTACCTGCGCGGTGTCGAGTCGACCGACAGCGTCGACTTCGGGATTCGCGCCGATCAGGTGGTGACCGGTGTCCAGGTGGTCCTGCATTACGGTTATTCGGCGCTGATGCTGCCCGAGCTGTCGCAGATCAACGTGTTGGTCAACGACAGGGTCGCCGTCAGCCTGCCGCTACCCCGGGAACAGGCCGGCAAGGACCTGGAGCGGGTGGTCGAGATCCCCGCGCGGCTGATCACCGACTTCAACCGGCTGGACCTGCAACTGATCGGGCACTACACGATGCAGTGCGAAGACCCGTTGCACTCGAGCCTGTGGGCCAGGGTCGGCAACGACAGCCAGCTGAATATCCAGTATTCGCCCATCGCCCTGAAAAATGACCTGGCCCTGCTGCCGGTGCCGTTCTTCGACCGCCACGACGCGCGCCCGCTGGTCCTGCCCTTTGTGTTCGACGCCAACCCCAGCCCCGCCAAGCTGGAAGCCGCCGCGGCGATCGCTTCCAAGTTCGGCGCCCTGGCCAGCTATCGCACCGCGACCTTTCCCGCCAGCGTCGGGCAACTACCGGCCAAGGGCAATGCCATTGTCTTCGTCACCCACCGCGAAACCCTGGCGCTGGGCGAGCTGTCGAGCAACCCGGCCAGCGGCCCCAGCGTGACCATGATGACCAACCCCAACGACCCCTATGGCAAGCTGCTGGTGATCAGCGGACGCAACGACGCTGAACTGAAGATTGCCGCCACGGCCGTCGCCCTGGGCAGCCAGTCGCTGTCCGGGGCCACCGCGCTGATCGACCACCTCGACCCGCTGCCGGTGCGCGTGCCCTATGACGCGCCCAACTGGCTGCCCACCGACCGCCCGGTAAAGCTCGGCGAACTGGTCGAAGCCCGGCAATTGCATGTCTCCGGCTACAGCCCCGAGGACATCGTCATCGCCCTGCGCCTGCCGCCGGACCTGTTCGAATGGCGCGGACGCGGCGCTCCGCTGCTGCTCAAATACCGTTACACGCCCCAGCAGTTCTCGACCAACTCGGCACTGCTGGTACACCTCAACGACCACCTGGTGCGTTCGATGCAATTGCCGTCGATCCCCAATCTCAACGGCGGCCCGGACCTGCTCGAGTGGCTGAAGAAAGACGACAGCCTGCCCCGCGAAGCCAGCATGTACCTGCCCCTGGACATCGCCACCTACGAGTCGCAGCTGCAAATGCGCTACCTGTACGACTATGTCAAACAAGGCGAATGCCGGGACGTCATCGTCGAAGACATGCGCGGCCAGATCGAGGGCGACTCGACCCTCGACCTGAGCGGCCTGGACCACTACACGGCGATGCCCGACCTGGGCAAGTTCCGCGACAGCGGCTTCCCCTTCACCCGCCTGGCCGACCTCTCGGAAACCGCGGTGGTGATGCCCGACACCCAGGAGCCCGCGACCCTCAGCGCCTTCCTCACCGTGCTCGGGCGTTTCGGCGAATCCACCGGCTATCCGGCCACCGGCCTGCAAGTGATCCAGGCCCGTGACGTCGAGGCGGTCAGCGACAAGGACCTGCTGGTGTTCGCCACCGGCAACGACCAGCCCCTGCTCAAGCAATGGGCCGACGCGTCGCCGGCCCGTAGCGAAGGCAGCCGGCACTTCTTCGACCTCAGCGACCTGGCCTTGCGCATTCACGACTGGTTCAGCCCAGACTCGCAAGCGGCGATCCGCAAGACCCGCGCCACCCTGGAATGGTCGGGCCGAGGCACGCCTTATCTGGCGGGCTTCGAGTCGCCGCTCAAAAACGGTCGCAGTGTGGTGGTGGTCGCCAGCAGCGACCCGGCGCGACTGGGCGAGGTCACCACAGCGATGATCGGTGGCGATGACTACAAGGACCTGATCCAGGGCCGCCTGGCCGTGATCCAGGACAAGCAGATCACCACCCTGGCCGCCGACCAGCCGTACTACGTCGGTCACCTGGGCTGGTTCCGGCACTTGCAGCTGCTGCTGTCGCGGCATCTGAGCGGGATGCTGCTCGCGGTCCTGATCGGCTTCGTGTTGCTCTGTGCCTTGATCTTCCTGGGGCTGCGGGCCCAGGCCAAACGGCGGTTGTCGTGAATCCACGGCGCGGGAGAACAGGCATGCGCCACACCCTCACCCTGACATTGCTGTTTGCCCTGGCCAGCCCGGTCCTTCAGGCCCGGGCCGACGATCCACAAGCGCAACTGATCGAGCAAGGGCGCTACTGGCAGTCGCAGAACAACCCCGACCGGGCCATGGACGCCTGGAACAAGTTGCTGCTGATCGCCCCCGATCAACCGGAAGCGCTCTATGGCCTGGGGCTGAGCAACGTCCAGCTCAAGCGCCCGGAGGAAGCGAAAAAGTACCTGGCCCGTTTGCAGGCACTGGTGCCGCAGCCCCGCCAGGCCCAGCAACTCGAACAGGACATTGCCCTGGGCAGCGATGAGCAGGCCCGGCTGTTGGCCCAGGCGCGGCAACTGGTGGACGCCGACAAATACGACGACGCGGTGAAAGTCTACCGCCAGTTGCTCAACGGTCGGCAGCCCCAGGGCACCCTGGCCCGCGAGTATTACTACCTGCTGGGTTACACCAAGGGCGGTGAACAGGAGGCCCGCGCCGGTCTTGAACGATTGCTGCGCGAACGCCCGGACGACCGCGCCGTGGCGCTGTTCCTGGCCAAGCACATGGTCCGCAACCTCGACACCCGGGCCGAAGGCATCCGCCGCCTGGCGGTCCTCGCCAAGGACAAGGATGTCGGCGGTGACGCCAACGAAACCTGGCGCTTCGCCCTGACCTGGATCGGCCCGCCGGCGCCGGCGCAAGTCCCGCTGTTCGAGCAGTTCCTCGCCGCGCACCCGAACGACAAGGAAATCCGCGACCTGATGAACAAGGGCAAGACCCTGGCCCGCAGCAGTGCGGCACCCGCCCGCAAAGTGCCCGCCTGGCAACGCGACCCGCAGGACGCCCAAGGCCTGCAGGCGCTTGAGGGCGGTGACCTGGCCGCCGCCGAGCAGGCGTTTCAAACCCGTCTCAAGGAAAAACCCAACGACCCCGACGCCCTCGGCGGCCTGGGTGTCCTGCGGCAAAAGCAGGACCGCCTGAACGAAGCCGAGGACCTGCTGCTGCGGGCCACCCAACAGCCCGGCGGGCATCCCTGGAAACAGGCGCTGGACAACGTCCGTTACTGGCGGCTGATGGCCGGCGCGAGCGAGGCGCAAAAGGCCGGACGTGAGGACCAGGCGCGGAAAATGATCGAACAGGCCGCCCGCCAGAACCCCGGCCAACCGGCCAGCCAGGTGGCGCTGGCCAACTTGCAGGCCGAGCAAGGCCATCTGGCCCAGGCCGAGGCCAGCTACCGGCGTATCCTCGCCAGTCATCGCGACGATCCCCAGGCCCTGGGCGGGTTGATCGCGGTGCTCTCGCAGCAGGGCAAAGCCGATGAAGCGCTCAAGCTGATCGACTCGATTCCCCCGGCGGACCAGGCCCGCCTGGGCTCCGCCGTGTCCATCCGCTCGTTGCGCGCCACCCAGGTCGCGCGGCTCGCCGAACAGCGCGGCGACCTGCGCGCCGCCGAGCAAGCCTATCGCCAGGCCCTGGTGGACGACCCGGGCAATACCTGGACGCGCTTTGCCCTGGCCCGGATCTACCTGGGGCAAGGCCGCACCCAGGCCGCCAAGGACCAGGTCAACGACCTGCTCAAACGCCACCCCGACCAACCCGATGCGCTGTATACCCGGACCCTGCTCTCGGCCCAGCTGGGTGAATGGCAGGACGCCCAGGCCAGCCTCGCACGCATCCCGCAGGCCAGGCGCAGCCGCGAGATGGACGAACTGGGCAAGGAGATCGCCCTGCATGTACAGACCGAAGCCGCCGTCGACAACCTCAGGCGCGGCCAGCGCCAGGAAGCCCAGGCGCTGCTGGCCCGCAGCCAGGCCCTGACCGCCGGCAAGCCGGATCGGGTGGCGATCCTGGCCGCGGCCTATATCGACGCCGGTCAGTCGCAACAGGGCGTGGCCCTGATGCGCGACCTGGTGGAGCGCTCCCCCAGTCCCGACGCCAAACTGCAACTGCTGTACGCCGACATCCTGTTCAAGGCCGACCAGGACAACGATGCCGCGGACATCCTCCGCTCACTGCAAGGGGCGCGGCTCAACGACAGCGATCACCGCCACTATGCCGAGCTGGTGAAACTCTATCGCATCAAACAGGCCGACCAGTTGCGCGAGAAAGGCAATCTGGCCGGGGCCTACGACCTGCTCAAGCCGACTCTGAAGCAATACCCCCATGACACCCAGGCGATTTCGGCGCTGGCGCGGATGTATGCCGCCAACAGCAATAACGCCAAGGCCATGGCCCTGTACAAACCCCTGTTGCAGAACGACCCGCGCAACGCCGACCTGCAACTGAGCGTGGCCAGCCTGGCCGCCCAGGACCACGACTATGCACAGGCCGACAAGTCCCTCAAGACCGCCCTGGCGCTCAAGCCGGGCGTGCCGAAGGTGCTGACCAGCGCCGCCGCAACCTACCGCGCCATGGGCAAAAGTGCCGAGGCCGCCGAACTGCTGCGCCAGGCCGTGGCCATCGAGGGCGGTCAACGCCGCGACGGCCAGCCCTTCGACAGCCAGGACGACGACAGCGACAACCCGTTCCGCAATCAAACCGGACAGCCACGTCGAGGTACCGCCCGTATAACCGATCCGCTGGCGCCGGGCAGCGAGGCCGCCGATACGATGCCACCCGACCCGGCCATGGCCCCGCAGCTCTACAGTGCCTCGGACGCCGTGCCCGACAGCGGCCTGGACAGCGACCCGGCACCGAGCGCCAATCCCTTTGCCCCCGGCCGCCGTTCAGACGACCCCGCGCGCCTGAACCAGAGCCCGGCGCAGCTCGCGCTGGACGAAATTCTCCAGGAGCGCAGCGGTTATATCGCCCAGGGCCTGAGCGTGCGCAGCAACAACAATGAATCGGGCCTGAGCAAACTGACCGATGTCGAAACGCCGTTCGAAGCCAACCTGCCCGCCGGCGACAATCGCGTGGCGCTGCGGGTGACGCCGGTTTCGCTGCACGCCGGCAGCGTCAAGAGCGACAGCCTCACCCGCTTCGGCAGCGGCCTGGCCAGCGGCTCCCCCGGTTCGCAGCAGGCCAACGGCGTGGGTATGGCCGTGGCAGTGGAGAACCCGGAGCACGGCATCAAGGCCGATATCGGCGTGAGCCCGGTGGGCTTCACCTACAACACCGTGATCGGCGGCGTGAGCCTGGACCAGCCGCTGGTATCCAGCCCCAACATGCACTACAGCATCGCCCTGTCGCGGCGCCCGGTCACCGACAGCGTGACCTCATTCGCCGGCACCGAGGACCGGCGGACCGGCGTGAAGTGGGGTGGCGTGACCGCCAACGGCGGACGTGTCCAGCTCGGCTACGACGACCAGGAAGTCGGGGTCTACGGCTACGGCGCCCTGCACAAGCTGGTCGGCAACAACGTCGAGTCCAACACCCGCGCCGAACTGGGCGGCGGGATCTACTGGTACCTGGACAACCAGCCCGACGACAAGCTGACCGTGGGCCTGAGCACCTCGGCCCTGTCCTACGAGAACAACCAGGGGTTCTTTACCTACGGCCACGGCGGCTACTTCAGCCCGCAGACGTTCTTCTCCATGGCGGTCCCGGTCACCTGGTCCCAGCGTTCCGACCGCTTCACTTACAAGCTCAGCGGCGCGTTGGGAGTCCAGCATATCGACCAGAAAGGCGCCGACTACTTTCCCGGCCACAGCGCCGAGCAGGCCGCCAACAACCTCACGTATCCGGGCCAGAACAGCACCGGCATCGGCTACAACCTGAATGCGGCGGGCGAATACCGGCTCGGCTCGAATGTGCTGCTCGGCGGTTCGCTGGGGGTGGATAACGCCCAGGATTACCGACAGGTGAACGCCGAGCTGTACCTGCGTTACCTGTTCGAGAAGATGACCGGGCCCATGGCCTTGCCGGTCAGCCCCTATCGTTCGCCTTACTCCAACTGACTCCAGGGAGCGTGCATCGTGGCAACCTCATCCGTACTGGCGGGCCTGACCATCCTGATCATCGGCGACAGCCACCTGGCCACTCCGGATTTCCTGCTCAACCCGCTGCACGATGCCCTCAGCCGACAGGGCGCCCAGGTCCACTCCCTGGGCATTTGCGGGGCCAATGCCGGCGATTGGCTCAAGGCCACGCCCAGCCCCTGCGGCGGCGCCGAACGCCGGGGCACGGCCGAGGCCACGGTGCTGGTCGGTGCATCGACCCGCTCGATCGGCGACTTGCTGGACAGCGACAAACCCAACCTCACCCTGATTGTCATGGGCGACACCATGGCCAGCTACGACAAACCGAGTTTCCCCAAGGCCTGGATCTGGAAACAGACCGACAGCCTGGTCAAGGCCATCGCCGCCCACCACACACCCTGCGTCTGGGTCGGGCCGAACTGGGGCAGCGAAGGCGGCATGTACGGCAAGACCTACGAACGGGTCAAGACGATGTCGGACTTCCTGTCGAAAAACGTCGCGCCATGCAGCTATATCGATTCGTTGCAATTCTCCACCAAGGGCCAGTGGGCGACCATTGACGGCCAGCACCTGACCCGCACCGGCTACCAGACCTGGAGCGAGGACATCGTCAAGGCGTTGTTGCAGGCACCGGCGCTCAAGGCAGCGGGAAAATGAATCGGATACGCGAACTGCTGTTGGGCCTGGCGACGCTGATAAGCTTCGCTGCCGCCCACGGCGATACTGCGCTGTATCCCACCGGGCCGAGCCAGGACTCGGCTCTCATCCGCTTCGTCAACGCCCTGGACAGCCCCCTCGACGTGCTCCCGGAGGGCGAACAGACACCTTCGACACTGGCGCCATCGGTGGTCTCAGTGTTCTCCGCGGTTCCCGCCGACAAACCGGTCACGGGCGCGTTGAGCAGTGCCGGCGTCAGCGTGCCGGTCAAGTTGAACCTGGTCCCCGGCGAGTTCGTGACCTTCGTGGTGCTCCCCGGCGACAAGGGCTTTGAACTGCTGACCGTGCGCGAACAACCGAAAGACTTCAATGGCCTCCAGGCGTCGCTGGCGCTGATCAACGCCGACCCGGACTGTACCGGCGGCGGTTTGCGTCGTGCAGGTCGGCAGGAGCAGCCGATTTTCCATGACCTGAACCCCGGTCTGCTGGAGCGACGCGACGTCAACCCGGTCAAGCTGTCCGTGCAAGGCTTCTGCGACGGTACCCTGGTCACCGCGCCCCTGAGCCTGGGCCCGCTGGAATCGGGAGAGCGCTACACGGTGCTGATCCTGTCCCAGAACGGCAAACCGGTCCTGGTGTTCGTCAAGGACATCTTTGCCCAATGAACCTTCAGGCCGGGCGCAATACCGGCAAGCTGGTGGTGGACTTGATCTCGGACAGGGCAACGATGGAGTTGACCTCCTGGATCCCCGGCACCATCGACAGCTTCTCGAAGAAAAACCGCTCATAGGCCTCGATGTCCGCCGTGACGATCCGCAGCAGGAAATCCACCGCGCCCATCAGCACATAACACTCCAGCACTTCCGGGAAACCGCGAATCGCCTCGGTGAACTCGGTGAAATTGGAGCGACCATGGGCGTTGAGTTTGACCTCGGCGAAGATCTGCGTGTTGAGGCCGATTTTCTTGCGATCGAGCAAGGTCACCTGGGCACGGATCACCCCCTCTTCCTTGAGCCGCTGAATCCGCCGCCAGCAGGGTGACTGGGACAACCCCACCTGCTCGGCAATCTGCGCGCTGGAAAGCGAGGCGTCTTCTTGCAGCAAGGCCAGGATCCGGCGGTCGTAGGTGTCCAGCTCGCCTTGCATAAAAAAACCCTCTAACTGGCTATTGTCGAATAGATCATCTCTTGATCAGAGCTTATCAGCCCATCATAGATAAGAAATACCCGGCTCGGCGTGTAAAAATTCCCCCAGCCTATCCCGTCGCCGCCCCAGGAAATCCACCATGCCTTCTCCCAAAGCCCTCCATGACGCCCCCACCCGTGCCGATGTCTGGGCGGCGGGCAATGCCCACTGCCAGGTGCGCTACCAGGTCCTCGCCGAAGCCGAACCGGACCTGCTCTGCCGCCTGCTGAACCTGTTTGCCCTGCAGTTCCTGACCCCGCGACAAGTGCAGGCGCAACAGGGCGACGGACTGCTGGCGATCGATATCGTGCTGGACGGCCTGAGCTGGCACCGCGCCCAGGTCATCGGTGAAAAAATGCGCAACCTGATCAGCGTCTGTTCCGTGGCCCTGCAACCGACCCAAGGCGCACAGCTGCACAGCGCACAGGCCGCGGGCTGACGGCTTTTTTGAAAAGAATCGCAATCTTTGTCTTGGTATCGACGCCAACGTCAGGCAGCCTCGCGTCTATTCTTGGCAATTGACGATCAGACAGGGACTACGTCTGAATCGCTGGTTGCAGGACCGACCGAATAGGAGCCCGCATGCCCGTCGCCCCCCTTCCCCAGGACCGCTGGCTGGATCTCAACGAGCTGTTGCGCGAACTGGTGACCCAGGGTTTTATCAGCCAGGAGGCGGCCGAACAGGCCTTGGCCACCCGGCGTACCGCGCGCGATACCCAGCAGCATCCGCTGGAGTTCATCGCCAGCCAGCAACTGGCCGACCTGAGTCGTCCCGGCAAACCCCTGGACCTGGAAAACCTCACCCTCTGGCTGGCCCGCCATGCCGGCCAGGCGTATCTGCGCATCGACCCGCTGAAGATCAACGTGGCGGCGGTGACTTCATTGATGTCCTACGCCTTTGCCCAGCGGCACAAGATCCTCGCGGTGTCGGTCGACCGCGACGGCGTGACCATCGCCAGCGCCCAGCCCCATGTGCGGGCCTGGGAAGCCGACCTCAGCCATGTGTTGAAGCTGCCGATTCGCCGGGTG
The DNA here is from genome assembly GCF_023242495.1 of Pseudomonas sp. MWU13-2862. Lineage (NCBI taxonomy): Bacteria > Pseudomonadati > Pseudomonadota > Gammaproteobacteria > Pseudomonadales > Pseudomonadaceae > Pseudomonas > Pseudomonas sp. MWU13-2862. The sequence continues at coordinate 56,877 of NZ_JALMEZ010000003.1, forward strand.
GTGGCCAACCCGGTGGATATCCAGCGCTTCACCGTGGAGTTTTTCCGCCTGGCCAAGTCGGTCAGCGGGGCCAGCCTGGTCGACCAGAAAAACCATAATCCGAGTAACTTCGAGCAGTTGCTCAACCTCGGCGCCAGCGACCAGGAGCCGGACGCCAACGACGCCCATATCGTCAATATCGTCGACTGGCTGTTCCAGTACGCTTTCCAGCAACGGGCCAGCGATATCCATATCGAGCCGCGTCGCGAACAGGGCACGGTGCGCTTTCGCATCGACGGCGTGCTGCACAACGTCTACCAGTTCCCGCCCCAGGTGACCATGGCGATCGTCAGCCGCCTGAAAAGCCTGGGCCGGATGAACGTCGCGGAAAAGCGCAAACCCCAGGACGGACGGGTCAAGACCAAGACCCCGGACGGCGGCGAAGTCGAATTGCGCCTGTCGACCCTGCCCACCGCCTTTGGCGAAAAGATGGTGATGCGTATCTTCGACCCGGAGGTGCTGCTCAAGGATTTCGACCAACTGGGCTTCGGCGCCGACGACCTGCGCCGCTGGCAGGACATGACCCGCCAGCCCAACGGCATCATCCTGGTCACCGGCCCCACCGGCTCGGGCAAGACCACCACGCTGTACACCACCCTGAAGAAACTGGCGACCTCGGAGGTCAACCTCTGCACCATCGAGGACCCGATCGAGATGATCGAGCCGGCCTTCAACCAGATGCAGGTCCAGCACAATATCGACCTGACCTTCGCCAGTGGTGTGCGCGCGCTGATGCGCCAGGACCCGGACATCATCATGATCGGCGAGATCCGCGACCTGGAAACCGCCGAAATGGCGATCCAGGCCGCGCTCACCGGCCACCTGGTGCTCTCGACCCTGCACACCAACGACGCGCCGAGCGCCATCAGCCGCCTGCTGGAACTGGGGGTGCCGCATTACCTGATCAAGGCCACCGTGCTCGGGGTCATGGCCCAGCGCCTGGTGCGTACCCTGTGCCCGCACTGCAAGGCGCCGACCCAGTTGGAAGAAGACGACTGGCAAAGCCTGACCCGACCCTGGCAGGCGCCAATGCCCAGCGGTGCCCAGCGCGCCGTCGGTTGCCTGGAATGTCGCGACACCGGTTATCACGGGCGCGCCGGGGTCTACGAGATCCTGGTCCTGAACGACGGCCTGAAAGCGCATATCCACGCCGATACCGACCTCCTGGCCCTGCGTCGCCAGGCGTTCAAGGACGGCATGCGCAGCCTGCGCCTGTCCGGCGCGCAAAAGGTCGCGGCGGGGCTGACCACCGTCGAGGAGGTGTTGCGGGTCACGCCGCAGAGCGAGCAGCGCTGATGAAAGTGTCACGACATGCGTCCATTGCCGAGTAAACACTTTTTATCCCGGCAAGCCCCGTTACACTCAAGGTAACAGCCTTCTCGATCAACACTTGCAACAGGGAATCGTCATGCAAATCGGTAGCGTACTCCTGCTCTTCGTCGGCCTGGCCATTGCCCTGGTGTTCATGGGCTTCAAGGTCGTGCCCCAGGGTTATCAATGGACGGTGGAGCGCTTCGGGCGCTACACCAACACCCTCAAGCCGGGCCTCAATATCATCATCCCGGTCATGGACCGCATCGGGCGCAAGATCAACGTGATGGAAAGCGTGCTCGACATCCCGCCCCAGGAAGTCATCACCGCCGACAACGCCACGGTCCAGATCGACGCCGTGTGCTTCTTCCAGGTGGTCAACGCCGCCCAGGCGGCCTACGAGGTAAACAACCTCGAGCACGCCATCCGCAACCTGTTGCAGACCAATATCCGCACCGTGCTCGGCTCCATGGAACTGGACGCCATGCTCGGCCAGCGCGACGCCATCAACGAACGCCTGCTGCGCACCGTCGACGAAGCGACCGCGCCGTGGGGCATCAAGGTGACCCGCATCGAGATCAAGGACATCAGCCCGCCCGCCGACCTGATGGCGGCCATGTCCGGGCAGATGAAGGCCGAGCGGGTCAAACGCGCGCAAATCCTCGAGGCCGAAGGCCTGCGCGCCTCGGCGATTCTCACCGCCGAAGGCAAGAAGCAGGCGCAGATCCTCGAAGCCGAGGGCGCCCGGCAGTCGGCCTTCCTGCAATCCGAAGCCCGTGAACGCCAGGCCGAAGCCGAAGCCCGGGCGACCCAGGTGGTCTCCGAGGCCATCGCCAAGGGCAACGTGCAGGCGGTGAACTACTTTGTCGCGCAGAAATACATCGACGCCCTGGGCAAGCTGGCCTCGGCCAATAACAGCAAGGTGATCCTGATGCCGCTGGAGGCCAGCCAGGTGATCGGCGCGGTAGGCGGCATCGGCGAGATCGTCAAGGCCACCTTCGACAGCAAGAAACCTTGAGGCAACACCCATGTGGGAATTCCTGCAACACCTGTCGTTCTGGGACTGGCTGGCCCTCGGCACGCTGTTGCTGATTTTCGAGATATTCGGCGCCGGCGGTTACCTGCTCTGGGTGGGGACTGCCGCCGCGGCCGTGGGCGTCCTGACCTACCTGATTCCCGGCCTGCACTGGGCCTTGCAGTTCGTGCTGTTCGGCGTGCTGTCGATTCTGACCGCATGGCTCTGGTGGAAGCGCCAGCGCAGCAATGCCCGGCCCAGCGACCAGCCAGGGCTCAATGAGCGCGGTCATGATCTGCTCGGCAAGACGTTCATGGTGCATGTCGCCATTGTCGCCGGGCGCGGCAAGATCAAGGTCGGCGACAGTGTCTGGATGGCCACCGGGCCGGATAGCGAAGTGGGTACCCGAGTCCGGGTGGTCGGCCAGGACGGCAGTACCCTGCAGGTGGAAAGGATTGAGTGAAGGCGATGGAACTCCGGTGAGGCAACGGTAATCAAACCTTTCAGATACCCACACCGGAGTCACTCTCATGCGTCTCAAAACAGCAGTTGTCGCATTGGCCTTGTTTACCCTTCCCGTCGGCGCAGCGATGGCCGACGAGTTCTGGCGCAACGTCCTTTCCTCTGGCGCCACCACCGGCTCCACCTACCTGACCTTCAGGAAGGACCACAAGCTGGTGGCCGCCGCCCAGGACGATGCCAGCAGCTTCGTCGCCAGCAATGGCGGCATCCGTGGCCCTTACCTGGAAGCCGCCATGCAGAAACTGCGGGCCGAAAACCCGGACCTGAAGGTCACCGACATGCAACTGGCCAACGCCATCCTGGCGAAGAACACCGTCGCCGAAGACTGATTCAAACACTTCACCCACAAACCAGAACGCCGCTCACCCGCGGCGTTTTGCGTTGCCCGGCAGAAACCGCCGATCGACACCCAGGCACCGGCCCGACGTGCTCGTTCAGCGTCCGGACAGCAAAAAAAGCACCGAATTTTCACCTTAAAACAGTATCATCGCCAGCATTGCAGCCTTGCTGTCTACTCTTCACTGCCGGTAGAGCACTGTCGGCCTTCACATCGGACGTCACGACCCCATGAGCGAACTTCCTTTCCTGCCTTTTTCCAAACCGACCATCGACGAAGCGACCATTGCCGCCGTGGGCGATGTCCTGCGTTCCGGCTGGATCACCAGCGGTCCGAAGGTCGCGGCCTTTGAAGCGCAACTGTCGGAATATTTCGGCGGGCGTCCGGTGCGCACCTTCAACTCCGGCACCTGCACCATGGAAATCGCCTTGCGCATCGCCGGTATCGGCGCGGGCGACGAAGTGATCACCACGCCGATCTCCTGGGTCGCCACCGCCAACGTGATCATCGAAGTCGGCGCGACCCCGGTGTTCGCCGATATCGACCCGGTGACCCGCAATATCGACCTGGACAAGGTCGAGGCCGCCATCACCCCGCGTACCAAGGCGATCATCCCGGTTTACCTGTCCGGCCTGCCGGTGGACATGGATCGCCTGTACGCCATCGCCAAGAAACACAACCTGCGCATCGTCGAAGACGCGGCCCAGGCCCTGGGTTCGGAATGGAACGGCCAGAAGATCGGCGCCCTGGGTGACCTGGTGTCGTTCAGCTTCCAGGCGAACAAGAACATCACTTCGTCCGAAGGCGGCTGCCTGGTGTTGAACAACGCCGAAGAGGCCCGTCTGGCCGAGAAGTACCGCCTGCAGGGCGTGACCCGTACCGGCCATGACGGCCTGGACGTGGACGTGCTGGGCGGCAAATTCAACATGACCGACGTCGCCGCCGCCATCGGCCTGGGCCAGTTTGCCCATATCGATGCCATCACCCCGCACCGCCGCGGGCTGGCCGAGTACTATTTCGAGTGCTTTGGCAGTGATTTCGAAGAGAAATACGGTGCCCAGCTACCGGTGAAGGATTTCACCAACAGCAACTGGCACATGTTCCAGCTGGTACTGCCGGAGCGTCAGGACGGCCAGCCGGCGCGGGCGACCTTCATGGAAGAGATGAAGCAGCGCGGCATCGGCATCGGTTATCACTACCCGGCGATCCACCTGCTGAGCCTGTACCGCGAACGCGGCTTCAAGGAAGGCATGTTCCCGATCGCAGAGCGCGTCGGGCGCCTGATCGTGTCGTTGCCGATGTTCAACGCCATGACCAAGGCCGATGTCGAGCGTTCGGTGGCGGCGGTCAAGGCAGTCCTGAAGCCGTAACACCGTGATCGCGAGCACGCCTGCTCTTGTAGGAGCAAGCTTGCTCGCGATGAACGATAACGCGGTCAACCTGACGAATTACTCGCCGATAGCCTTCTTGTAACCCGCCGCATCCAGCAACTTCTCCAGCTCCGCCACATTGCTCGGCTTGAGCTTGAAGATCCACGCGCCGTGCGGATCGGAGTTCAGCAGCTCAGGCTCGCCGGACAACGCTTCGTTGACCGCAATCACTTCGCCCGACACTGGCGAATAGATATCCGAAGCCGCCTTCACCGACTCGACCACACCGGCAGCCTCGCCGGCGGCGAACACGGTACCGACTTCAGTCAGTTCCACGAACACCACATCCCCCAAGGCTTCCTGAGCATGGTCGCTGATGCCGACGGTGACGCTACCGTCAGCTTCCAGGCGGGCCCACTCGTGGCTTTCGGCAAAACGCAGATCAGCAGGGATATCGCTCATATTCAGTGTCCTCACATTTAAGTATCAGTGGCGGAGCGATTGAGGGCCCGCCGGAAAATTCAGATCAGGGTTTTACCATGACGCACGAACGTCGGCCTTACCACGCGAACCGGGTACCATTTGCCGCGAATTTCAACTTCAGCGCGATCAGCCGTGGCGGCGGGAACACGCGCCAGCGCAATCGACTTGCTTAGCGTAGGAGAGAAACTACCACTGGTGATCTCTCCTTCGCCAATCTCGGCGATCCGAACCACCTGGTGAGCCCGCAGAACGCCGCGCTCTTCCAGCACCAGGCCGACCAGCTTGAGCTTGGCGCCGGCGGTTTTTTCCGCCTCCAGGGCGCCACGCCCGATAAAGTCGCGATCAGCCGGTTCCCAGGCAATGGTCCAGGCCATATTGGCCGCCAGCGGCGAAACGTCCTGGTGAATATCCTGGCCGTACAGGTTCATGCCGGCTTCCAGGCGCAAGGTATCCCGGGCGCCCAGACCGATGGGCGAGATACCCGCGCCCACCAGATCGTTGAAAAAGCCGGGGGCCTGGTCGGCCGGCAGGATGATCTCCAGACCGTCTTCCCCGGTGTAGCCGGTGCGGGCAATAAACCAGTCGCCGTCACTGCGGCCTTCGAAGGGCTTGAGTTGCTGGATCAGTTGGCCGCGGGACTGGCTCACCAGTTCGGCGATCTTGTGCCGGGCCTGTGGCCCCTGGATCGCCAGCATCGCCAGCTCCGGGCGCTCGTGCAGTTGCACGTCATAGCCGCCGAGCCGGGCCTGCATCCAGGCCATGTCCTGATCACGGGTCGCGGCATTGACCACCAGGCGGTAACCGCTCTCGGTGCGATAGACGATCATGTCGTCGACCACCCCACCGTGCTCATTGAGCATCGCGCTGTACAAGGCGCGACCGAGGCCGTCGAGACGCTCGACATCGTTCGCCAGCAGATGGCGCAGCCAAGCCTTGGCCTGGCTGCCGGTGATATCGATCACGGTCATGTGCGAGACATCGAACACACCGCAGTCACGTCGCACCTGATGGTGCTCCTCGACCTGCGAGCCGTAATGCAGTGGCATATCCCAACCGCCAAAATCGACCATCTTCGCGCCGAGGGCGAGGTGCAGGTCATAGAGAGGCGTACGCTGTCCCATGGGTTTCTCCTTCCGGGCGTGGCGAAGGCGCGGACAGGCAGGAAACCGGCTTGAGCCCTTTATGGATGGGGCCTTGAGTCCTGTTTCGTACCCGGTCTGTCAGACGGACCGCACCGAATGCCGCGCATTGTAGCCGCAAGGGGGAGCCATGACACCTAGCCGATTCGATGCGCCGAGCGGCGAATCAAACCGATCACCGGCAACAGGCCGACCAGCACCAGGGTCAAGGCCGGCAGCGAGGCCCGCGCCCACTCCCCTTCGCTGGTCATTTCGAAGATCCGCACCGCCAGCATGTCCCAGCCAAACGGGCGCATCAGCAGGGTCGCGGGCATTTCCTTGAGCACATCGACGAACACCAGCAGCGCCGCGCTCAAGGCACCGGGCAACAATAACGGCAGATACACTTTGCAAAAAAGTACTGGCCCACTGACCCCAAGGCTACGCGCCGCTTCGGGCAAGGACGGTCGGATACGCGCCAGGCTGTTTTCCAAGGGACCATGGGCCACGGCGATAAACCGCACCAGGTAGGCCAGCAGCAGGGCCGACAGGCTGCCCAGCAGCAACGGCTTGCCCGCCCCGCCCAGCCAGCCCGACAGCGGGATCACCAGCACCCGGTCCAGATAGCTGAAGGCGAGCATGATCGAGACCGCCAGCACCGAGCCCGGCAGCGCGTAGCCGAGGTTGGCCAGGCTGACCCCGGAGCGGATCACCCGGGTCGGCGCCTGGCGCCGGGCAAAGGCCAGCAGCAGGGCCACGCTGACGGTGATCAGCGCTGCCATGATGCCCAGGTACAAAGTGTGCAGGATCAAGCCGGTGTAGCGCTCGTCTAGATCGAAGCGACCGCGCTGCCAGAACCAGACCAGCAGTTGCAGCAGCGGGATGACAAAGGCGCAGGCAAATACCAGCAGGCACCAGGCGCTGGCCGCCAGTGCCTTGAACCCGTGCAGATGATAGAGCGGCTGGGCCCGCGGGCGTTCATTGCCGCTGCGTACGGCGCCACGGGCGCGACGTTCGCCGTAGAGCACCAGCATCACCGCCAGCAGTAGCAGACTGGCCAGCTGCGCGGCGCTGGAGAGGCTGAAGAAGCCGTACCAGGTCTTGTAGATGGCGGTGGTGAAGGTGTCGAAGTTGAACACCGCGACGGCACCGAAATCCGCCAGGGTTTCCATCAGTGCCAGGGCCACGCCGGCACCGATGGCCGGACGCGCCATGGGCAACGCCACCCGCCAGAACGCCTGCCAGGGCGATTGCCCGAGCACCCGGGCGGCTTCCATCAGGCCGTTGCCCTGGGCCATGAAGGCGGTGCGCGCGAGCAGGTAGACGTAGGGGTAGAAAACCAGCACCAGGACCAGGATCACCCCGCCGGTGGAGCGCACCCGGGGTAATCGCAGGCCGCTGCCGAGCCATTCGCGCAACAGACTCTGCACCGGGCCGGAGAAATCCAGCAGGCCGACAAAGACAAACGCCAGCACATAGGCCGGGATGGCGAACGGCAGCATCAGCGCCCAGTCCAGCCAGCGCCGGCCAGGGAATTCGCAGAGGCTGGTGAGCCAGGCCAGGCTCACCCCTAGCAGGGTGACGCCGAGGCCGACGCCCAGCACCAAGGTCAGGGTGTTGCCCAGCAGACGCGGCAGCTGGGTATCCCAGAGGTGGGACCAGATCTGCAGGTCGATCGACTGCCAGGACAACAGCAGCACGCTCAGCGGCAGCAGTACCAGGGCGGCGACAGCAAATACCGGAAGGTACCAGCGGCGTTGAGCGGGATGGGCCAAGTCAGTTCCAGCCGGCGCGATCCATCAGGCGGATCGCCTCGGCCTGGCGCTTGCCGGCAATCTCGACGGGCAAGGTATCCGGCACGAACTTGCCCCAGCTCGCCACTTCCGCCGACGGCGGCACCGCCGGGTTGGCCGGAAACTCCTGGTTCACGTCGGCAAAGATGCGCTGCGCCTCGGGGGTGGTCATCCACTCCACCAGGGCCTTGGCCGCTTCCGGATGGGGCGCGTGCCGGGTCAGGCCGATGCCCGAGAGATTCACGTGCACACCACGGTCGCCCTGGTTCGGCCAGAACAGTTTGACCGCCAGGTTCGGGTTCTGCTTGTGCAGGCGACCGTAGTAGTAGGTGTTGACAATCCCGACGTCGCACTGCCCGGCATTGATCGCCTCCAGCACGGCGATGTCATCGGAAAACACATCGGTGGACAGGTTGCCGACCCAGCCCTTGAGAATCTGCTCGGTCTTCTCGTCGCCATGCACCTCGATCAGCGTGGCGGTCAGCGACTGGTTGTAGACCTTCTTCGCCGTGCGCAGGCACAGGCGGCCTTCCCACTGCTTGTCGGCGAGGGCTTCGTAGGTGCTCAGGTCGGCCGGCTTGACCCGTTCGGTGGAATACGCCAGGGTCCGCGCACGCAGGCTCAGGCCGGTCCACGCATGGGCGGACGAACGGTATTGCAGCGGAATATTGGCGTCGATCACCTTGGACGTGAAGGGCTGCAGGATACCCATCTTTTCCGCCTGCCAGAGGTTGCCGGCATCGACGGTGAGCAGCAGGTCGGCGCTGGCGTTTTCGCCTTCGGCCTTGATCCGCTGCATCAGCGGCGCTTCCTTGTCAGTGATGAACTTGATCTTGACCCCGGTCTTGGCGGTGTAGGCGTCAAAGACCGGCTTGATCAGTTCGTCGATGCGCGAGGAGTAGACCACCACTTCGTCGGCGGCGTGGGCAGTGCCGGCCATGAGGGAAAGGGCCAGGGCAGTCAGTAGACGCTTCGGTGCCAACATGGGAGCGGTCTCTCGATTTCGAAATGAGCGCGAAATGATAGTGACTCACATTTCGCTTCTCAAACCTAACCGGGGACGGAGGAGTTACCAGATGTTGCACGAGGCCCGTCAGGCCCTGGCCAGCTCCGGCAGGTCGCCCGTCAGCCCCAGCGCCTGGCGCACGAACAGCGCCTTGGCCTCGGGCATCTGCTCGACGCTTTTCAACCCGGTGTTACGCAGCCAGCGCAGTGCCAGCGAGTCCGCCTGGAACAGCCGCTCGAAACCTTCCATCGCTGCCATCAACCCCAGGTTGTGGGGCATGCGCCGCCGCTCGAAACGGCTGAGCACCCGCACATCCGCCAGCCGCTCGCCACGTTCGCACGCATGCAGCAGTTCTTCAGCCAGCACCGCCGCATCAAGAAAGCCCAGGTTCACACCCTGGCCAGCCAGCGGGTGAATGGTGTGCGCGGCATCGCCGATCAGCGCCAGCCCTTCGGCCACATAACGTTTGGCGTGGCGTTGACGCAGCGGCACACAGAGCCGTGAGTCCGCCGACAGCACGGTCCCCAGCCGACCTTCGAAGGCCCGCTCCAGCTCCCGGCAGAAGGCCTCCTCTTCCAGCAGCATCAGGCGCTGCGCCTGCTCCGGCGTGGTCGACCAGACGATCGAGCACCAGTCCTGCTGCCCATCACGCTCCAGGGGCAAAAATGCCAGCGGACCGTCATCGGTAAAACGCTGCCAGGCGGTCATCTGGTGCGGTTGCGAGCTGCGCACGCTGGTCACGATCGCATGATGCAAGTAGTCCCACTCGCGGGTGGCACAGCCGGCCAGGCGGCGCACCGCCGAATTGGCCCCGTCGGCGGCGATCACCAGGGGTGCGCGCAGCTTGCGACCATCGGCCAGGGTCAGCAGCCAGTCGTCGCCGGAGCGGCGCATCTGCTCCAGGCGTGCATTGGCCAGCAGGCCCATGTCGCAGTCATGCAGGCGTTCGAGCAAGGCATCCTGGACCACCCGGTTCTCGACGATATGCCCGAGCACCTCGGCATGCACGCTGGCCGCCGAGAAGTGAATCTGCCCGGTGCCGCTGCCGTCCCAGACCTGCATGTCGCGGTACGGGCTGGCCCGCCGGGCGCTGATCCCGTCCCACACGCCGAGGCGTTCGAGAATCCGCTGGCTGGCGGCGGACAGCGCACTGACCCGCGGCTCGAAGGCCGCCTGCGGGTCGAACGGCTTGACGCTCAGGGGGCTGCCGTCGAGCAGGAGAATCTCCAGCCCGCTGTCTTTCAACGCCAGGGCCAGGGCACTTCCGACCATTCCGGCCCCGACAATCAGCACATCTGCGCGCATTTCCATGCTTTAAGCCTTAGTGAAGGTTATGCGGACCTTGTAGGAGCAGGGCTTGCCCGCGAAGAGGGCCTTGAGGCCGCCTAAAGCTTCGCGGGCAAGCCCCGCTCCTACAGGGTTCGAGGTGTGGATACGGGCGCATTCCAGGCCCGGCAACGTCCTAGACATCGGAACGGGTACCCAGGCCCATCGCCTGCCGGGCGAACCAGCGTTTGGCCGGCGGCAGCAGGTCCAGGCCCAACAGGCCGATATTGCGCCCCAGGGCCACCAGCGGCTGGGCATTGCCGAACAGGCGGGTGACCTGATCGGAGAAGCCCACGGTGAGCTGTTGATCCAGGCGCTGGCGCTCCTGATAGGCCTGCAAGGTGCTCAGGTCGCCCAAGGGTGCCGTGCTCGCCAGCAAGGCCTCGGCCAGAGCCTGGGCATCGCGCAGGGACAGGTTGAAGCCCTGCCCGGCAATCGGATGCAAGCTATGGGCGGCGTTGCCCAGCACCACCAGATGCGCACGCACCTGTTCTTCGGCTTCCACCAGGCTCAGCGGGTACAGGTGCCGCGCGCCGACCTGGCGCAAGGTGCCCAGGCGATAGCCGAACACCCCCTGCAACTCGGCGAGGAAACTGCGCTCGTCCAGGTCGGCCAGACGCTGGGCATCCATCCCGAGACGGGTCCAGACCAGCGCACAACGATTCTCCGGCAACGGTAGCAGGGCCATCGGCCCCTCGTCGGTAAAGCGCTCGAAGGCCATGCCGTTATGGGCTTCGCTGGGGGTGATATTGGCGATCAGCGCACTCTGGTGATAAGGCCGCTTGCGCACGCCGATCCCCAACTGCTCGCGCAACCCGGAACGGCCACCGTCGGCCAGGATCGCCAGGTCGCAGTCCAGCTGGGTTTCATCCCCCAGGGTCAGGCGATAGCCATCTTCCAGCGGTTGCAGGTGGGTGACCTCGGCCGGACAGCGCCAACTGATCACGTCCTGGTCCAGGGCCTGCCACAGGCATTGCCCCAGCCAGGCGTTTTCCACCACATACCCCAGGGCCGGCACGCCCTCCTCCATGGCGGACAGCCGCGCAGTGGAGAAACGCCCGCGGTCGGACACATGAATCTGCTTGATCGGCTCGGCGCGCGGGCTGATCGACTGCCACACACCCAGGCGCTGATAGATCTGCCGGGCGCCGAAGGACAGCGCCGAAGAACGCGCGTCGTAGCTGGGTTGATAACTGTCGCCGGGGGCGAACGGTTCGATCAGGGTAATCTTCCAGCCCCGGGCCTTGGCCCCGGCCTGCAAGGCCAACGCCAGGCTGGCACCGACCAGGCCACCGCCGATGATCGCCAGATTGACCCGACTCATGCCGCCTGGATCCGGGCAGCCGCCATCAGCGCCTCGATCTCGGCCACGGTCTTGGGCACGCCGCCGGTGAGAATCTCACAGCCTTGTCTGGTCACCACTACATCGTCCTCAATGCGCACGCCAATGCCTCGCCATTTCTTCGCCACGTTCTGGTTGTCCGGGGAAATATAGATCCCCGGCTCCACGGTCAGCGCCATGCCGACCTCCAGCACGCGCCATTGATCGCCGACCTTGTAGTCGCCGACATCATGCACATCCATCCCCAGCCAATGCCCGGCACGGTGCATGTAGAAAGCCTTGTAGGCTTCGCTGGCGATCAACTCGTCGACATCGCCCTGCAGCAACCCCAGTTCCACCAGCCCGGCGGTAATCACCTGCACCGTCGCCTCGTGGGCCTGGTTCCAATGCTTGTTCGGCGCGATCTCGGCAAAAGCCGCTTCCTGGGACGCCAGCACCAGTTCGTAGATCGCCTTCTGCTCCGGCGAAAATCGCCCGTTGACCGGCCAGGTACGGGTGATATCGCTGGCGTAGCAATCGATCTCGCAACCGGCGTCGATCAACACCAGGTCGCCGTCCTTGAGCACTGCGTCATTCTGCTGATAGTGCAGGATGCAGCTGTTGCGCCCGGTCGCGACAATGGAACCGTAGGCCGGCATCTTCGCCCCGCCCCTGCGGAACTCGTAGTCCAGCTCCGCCTCCAGGCTGAATTCATGCAATCCGGCGCGGCTGGCTTGCATCGCCCGCACATGGGCACGGCAGGAAATCGCCGCGGCCTCGCGCATCACTTTCACTTCCGCCGCCGATTTATACAGGCGCATGTCGTGCAGCAGATGATCCAGGGCAACGAATTCGTTCGGCGGTTGCGCACCAAGGTGGGCCTTGGAACGGATCACGTTGATCCACTCCATCAGGTGCCGGTCGAACTCCGGGTTGCTGCCCATGGCCGAATAGACCCGGTCGCGCCCTTCGATCAGGCCCGGGAGAATGTCGTCGATATCGTTGATCGGGAACGCGTCGTCGGCACCGAAGTCGCGGATCGCGCCCTCCTGGCCGGCGCGCAGGCCGTCCCAGAGCTCGCGCTCGACATTACGCTCGCGGCAGAACAGCAGGTACTCGCCGTGGGGCCGGCCGGGGATCAGCACGATCACCGCCTGGGGCTCGGGAAAGCCGCTCAGGTACTGGAAATCGCTGTCCTGGCGATAGACATGTTCGACATCACGATTGCGGATCGCCACGGCGGCGGCCGGCAGGATCGCGATGCTGTTGGGTTCCATCCGCGCCATCAGGGCCTTGCGGCGCCGGGCGTATTCCGCTTTCGGGATATGGATCATGGGCAGATGGAGCTCCCTGTCTGAAGGCTTCTTAATGCAGAGAAGGCTTGGCAGCCGGTTCAGCCGGTTTGTTGATTTCGGTGAACAGCAGCAGCGGCGCGACCCGCAGGTATTCCATGACTTCCATATAGTCGCTTTCACCGTCGTCGGACTCTTCCAGGGCTTCCTGCACCTGGGCGATGGCCGCCAGGTCCTGGAGCACCTCGGTGGCCTCGACGCTCAGGGCGTTGGCGCGATAGGTCAGGCCGAAACCGGCGAGGAAACCCTGGCACCACTGGCCCAGCGCAATCGCGCGCTCGGTCAGGGGCGCGTCGTCGGTGGGCAGCAGCAGGACAACGGTCATGTCATCGCTGGTAAGCTCGCCCTTGACCATCTCTTGCAGGCCGATCAGGGCGTTGCGCACGTTGTCTTGCGGTTCGCCTTCGAGCAGCTCGGCGGCGTCCACCAGCCAGCTGTCGGCTTCGAAGCCGGCACCGGCGCAACTGCGGCCGAGCAACAGGCCGTGAAGTTCGGCGGGCGAGACAGGATGACCGCTGGTGCTCAGCAGGGTGGCAAAGGCGTTATACGGGGAATTCTGAATGGGCATGGGCGGCTAGGCGCCAAGCGGCGCAATGTCTAGAATGAAGGCCTTGTATCCTAGCATTCGCGCACGAGCCAGACCATCGGCCGTCCAAACGTTTGCTCCGCGCTGTGATTACTACCGCTCATCAGTCATATTCAGTGGATACCCGATGGAAGACACCGACCTGCACGCGCTGATGGCCAGACTCGAACTGTTGATTACCCGGGTCGAGCAACTAAAAAGCCAAAATGGACTCTTACTAGCTCAGGAAAAGACCTGGCGCGAGGAGCGCGCAACCCTCATTGAAAAAAACGAAATCGCCCGGCGTAAGGTCGAATCCATGATTTCGCGCCTCAAAGCCCTGGAGCAAGACTCATGAGTTCAAGCAATAACGTGACCGTGCAGATCCTCGATAAAGAATATTCGATCATTTGCCCGCAGGAAGAACGCAGCAACCTGGTCAGTGCCGCTCGCTACCTGGACGGCAAGATGCGCGAAATCCGCAGCAGCGGCAAAGTCGTCGGTGCCGATCGCATCGCCGTGATGGCCGCGCTGAACATTACCCACGACCTGCTGCACCGCCAGGAACGCCCGGACGTGCAGGCCAGCGGCTCGACCCGCGAACAGGTGCGTGATCTGCTCGAGCGTGTCGATTTGGCGCTGTCCACTGATCCGGACAACAGCAAAGGCTGATTCCTACAGCGAGTTTCGGGTATACTGATGCCACTCCCTGGAGTGCTTGCCAGTTGGTGATGTCCCTGAGCCGATTCGCAAAACCACGGGAGTTGCACGTTGGGGCCGGTGCGCATGTCCGCTAGACGGAAAGCCTTAAGGCCTCCTGCAACTTCCACCTTGAACTCTCGGGTTCAAGGGCTAAGCCGACAGCGGTACGTCGGGGAGCCTGATTTCAACCCAGTGCCGGCTTTCACTGCCGGCATTGGTGTTAACGAGTTGCCGTCCTGGCCGCTCGATTGCCCAAGCCAGATGCCATGACCGAACCTGCGCCGCCTTCCCGCCCGCAACTTCGACGACTGCTGCGCAAAGCCCGCCGCGCGCTCAGCGCCAGCGAACAGCGCCAGGCGGCCCGCGGCCTGTATCGACAATTGGCGCAACACCCGCTGTTTCGCCGCGCCCGCCATATTTCCCTGTACCTGCCCACCGACGGCGAGATCGATCCGCGCCTGCTGCTACGTGAAGCTCAACGACGCGGCAAACGCACCTATCTGCCGGTGCTGAGCGCCTGGCCGCGCACGCGGATGGTGTTCCAGCGCATTCGTCCGGGGGAGAAGCTGCAACCCAATCGTTTTCGCATCCTTGAGCCAAGGGTCAAGCTGGCCGCGCAACGCAAGGTCTGGACGCTGGACCTGGTGCTGCTGCCACTGGTGGGTTTCGATGTGGAGGGCGGACGACTGGGGATGGGTGGCGGTTTCTATGACCGCAGCCTGGCGTACCTGGCCCGCCGTCAAAGCTGGCGCAAGCCGACGCTGCTGGGGCTGGCCCATGAATGCCAGAAAGTCGCGAAGTTGAATCAGGCCAGCTGGGATGTGCCGTTACAGGGCACGGTCACCGACCGCGCCTGGTATTTCGCGCAATAAAGAATCGGTTGGATCCGGCAAGAACCGCCGGGATCAGCGCTTGAACAGAGTCGACTGCTGAGGCTGCTTCTGGACGATTTCCACCGGCACGTCTTTCTTGCCGGACCAGAGGCCCTGGGCATAGCCCGTAGTGACTACGCCCAAACCGAACAAAATCACCAAAATCCATAGTAAATCCGGTTTGCGTTTCATCGATTGCCCCCCTAGGCAAATGATCCACGATGACAGCAACGGTTTTCGTTATAGGCCGTGCAGCAGCGTCAAGCTTAAAATCCCGGCATTTTGCGATAATGTGAAGCACTACGCAAACACTGGCGTCAACCGACCGTCGGTTAGTGCCCGAAATTGCCCGACAAATTGCCCAAGGAACAAAACCATGGCCTATTGGCTGATGAAATCCGAGCCCGACGAACTGTCCATCGAAGGCCTGGCCAAGCTCGGCGAGACACGCTGGGATGGCGTGCGCAATTACCAGGCGCGCAATTTCCTGCGGGCGATGGCGGCCGGTGATGAATTTTTCTTCTATCACTCCAGCTGCCCGGAGCCGGGGATTGCCGGGATTGGTCGGATAGTGGCGGCGGCGTACCCGGACCCGACGGCGCTGGACCCGGAGAGTCCGTATCACGACCCCAAGGCCAGTGCCGAGAAAAATCCCTGGAGCGCGTTGCAGGTCGCGCACGTCGAGACCTTTGGCAAGGTGCTGGGGCTCGGCTATCTGAAGCAGCAGGCCGAGCTGGCGGAGATGCCGCTGGTGCAGAAAGGCAGCCGATTGTCGGTGATGCCGGTCACAGCTGAACAGTGGGCTGCGGTTCTGGCTTTGCGCTGAAGCGACTGGCCTCTTCGCGGGCAAGCCCTGCTCCTACAGTATTGTGTCGTACACAAGTGGGCTGAACGACGCAGGACTGTAGGAGCAGGGCTTGCCCGCGAAGAGGCCCGCACTGACAACACATCATCCGACCATGCATCCCCCACCCGATTCAGGTTAGGCTTGCCGTTCATTTGACCAATATCAACGCGTTTCGCCGCGTATCCGGTCAAAATTGGACGCTACTGACGCAGGATGCCGTAATGTCGATGAATCAACACAGTTCCCGTCTTTTCGCCGCTGCCCTGCTCGTGCTGCTGGCCGCCGCCGGTGGCTTCGGCTACTGGAAATCCCTTCACGACCGCCTGCCCGAAGGCCTCGGCATGGGCAACGGCCGCCTTGAAGCCACCGAAGTGCAGATCGCCAGCAAAACCCCGGGCCGGCTGGCCGAAGTGCTGGTCAACGAAGGCGACAAGGTCACCCGGGGCCAACTGCTCGCCCGCCTCGACACCCGCACCCTCGAAGCCCAGCGCAACCAGGCCGAAGCCGAAGTGCTGCGCGCCCGCGAGAACCTCGCCGCCAACCAGGCCAACGTGCAACTGCGCCAAAGTGAACTGTTGCTGGCCGGCCAGGAGCTCAAGCGCTTTCGCGAACTGTCCCAGCGTGGTTTCGCCAGCGGCCAGGTGATCGACCAGCAACAGGCCCGCTACGACACCAGTACCGCCGCGCTGACCGCCGCCAAGGCCCAGGTCTCGGCCACCAACGCCGCCATCGGCGCGGCCCAGGCCCAGGTCGCCCAGTTGACCAGCGAAATCGATGACAGCAGCCTGCGCGCGCCCCTCGACGGCATCATCCAGCTGCGCCTGGCCGAACCCGGGGAAGTCCTCGGCGCCGGCGGCCGGGTGTTGCTGCTGATCGACCCCAACGACCAGTACATGAACCTCTACCTGCCCGCCTCCGTGGTCGGCCGCCTGACCCAGGGCGACGACGCGCGGATCCTGCTCGACGCCCTGCCCGAACATCCCCTGCCGGCGAAAGTCGCCTTCGTCGCCGCCAAGTCGCAGTTCACCCCCAAGGAAGTGGAAACCCGCGACGAACGGCAGAAACTGGTGTTCCGGGTCAAACTGCGCCTGACCGAACCCGCCGCCGTGCCCCAGGCCAAACCCGGCATGCCCGGCGCCGGTTACGTGCGCACAAGTCCCGTGGACTGGCCGGCCAACCTGAAATGAGTGACCTGGCGCTACAAGCCAGTGGCATCCAGCATCGCTACGGCGATCAGCAGGCCCTGATCGACATCGCCTTCAGCCTGCCCGCCGGTACCCGCTGCGGCCTGATCGGCCCGGACGGCGCCGGGAAATCGAGCCTGCTGGGACTGATCGCCGGGGTCAAGAAACTCCAGCAAGGCCAGTTGCAGGTGCTCGGCGGGGCCATCGACGAGCGCCGCCACCGCAGCAGTCTGTACCCGCGCATCGCCTTCATGCCCCAGGGCCTGGGGGGCAACCTTTACCCCGACTTGTCGATCAGCGAAAACATCCGTTTCTTCGCCACGCTGTTCGGGCTGGGCAAGGCCGAGTGCGACCTGCGCATGCACAGTCTGCTGCGCGCCACCGACCTTGAGCACTTCAGCGAGCGGCCGGCCGGCAAACTCTCCGGCGGCATGAAGCAGAAGCTCGGCCTGTGCTGTGCGCTGATCCACGACCCCGACCTGCTGATCCTCGACGAGCCCACCACCGGCGTCGACCCGCTGTCGCGGCGGCGCTTCTGGGAACTGGTGGATGAATTCCGCCGCCAGCGCCCGCAGTTGACGCTGCTGGTGGCCACCGCCTATATGGAGGAGGCCGAACAGTTCGAGCACTGCCTGATGCTCGACCGTGGCCGCCTGATCGCCGCCGGCCTGAGCCAGGAACTGGCCGCCAGCACCGCGAGCGGCAAGCTCGACGACGCCTTCACCCATTTCCAGGGCGACAGCGGCCACGACAACCAGCCCCTGGTGATCCCGCCCCGGGACGCCGGCCAGACCGATATCGCCATCGAAGCCCACGAACTGACCTTGCGCTTCGGCGACTTCACGGCGGTGAACAAGGTCAGCTTCGCCATCGGTCGCGGCGAGATCTTCGGTTTTCTCGGTTCCAACGGCTGCGGCAAGACCACCACGATGAAGGTCCTCACCGGCCTGATGCCCGCCAGCGAAGGCAGCGCCACGCTGCTCGGCAAACCGGTGGACGCCGCGGACCTGGCGACACGCAAGCGGGTCGGCTTCATGTCCCAGAGTTTCTCGCTGTACGGCGAACTCAGTACGCGGCAGAACCTTGAATTGCACGCGCGCCTGTTCGACCTGCCCAAGGCCGACAGCGCGACCCGGATCGAGGAACTGATCCAGCGCTTCAACCTTGGCGAGATCGCCGACCAGCCGTCCGGCGCCCTGCCCCTGGGCCTGCGCCAACGCCTGTCGCTGGCAGTGGCGGTACTCCATCGCCCGGAAGTGCTGATCCTCGACGAACCCACCTCAGGGGTCGATCCGGCGGCACGGGATGACTTTTGGCGCCTGCTGATCGAGCTGTCCCGGGAACAGGGTGTGACGATCTTTCTCTCCACCCACTTCATGAACGAAGCCCAGCGCTGCGACCGCATTTCCTTGATGCATGCCGGCCAGGTGCTCGCCTGCGATACCCCGGACGCCCTGCAACGGCAGTTTCACGGCGACACCCTGGAGGCCGCCTTTGTCCGCTGCCTGGAGCAGGCGCAAGGCAGTTCGCCGGAACCGCAGGTCGCCAGCGGTGACACAGCGCTGCCGTCGTCCGGCCTGGCACCGAACAAGACCGGTTTCAGTCCGGCACGCTTGCTGGCCGTGGCCAGCCGCGAAGGCAAGGAACTGCTGCGCGACAAGGTGCGACTGGCCTTCGCCCTGCTGGGATCGCTGTTCATGATGGTGATCTTCGGCTACGGGATTTCCCTGGACGTGGAAAATCTTGCCTTCGCCGTCTATGACCAGGACCAGACGCCACAAAGCCGGGCCTACCTGGAAGCCTTCCGCGGCTCGCGTTACTTCGAAGAGAAAACCCCGATCCGCGATGCCGCGCAACTGCACCAGCGCCTGCAACGCTCGGAGATCAAGCTGGCGCTGGAGATCCCCCCGGGCTTCGGCCGCGACCTGTATGCCGGGCGCCAGCCCACGGTCGCCGCCTGGCTGGACGGCGGCATGCCGTTCCGCGCCGAAACCAGCCGCAACTATGTCGAGGCCGTGCACCAGGCCAACCTCGAGCAACTGGCGGCGCAAAGCAGCCCGGCCTACGACGCCCGCCCCGCCGCCCGACTGGAAACCCGCTTTCGCTACAATCAGGACGTGGTCAGCGTGAATGCCATCGGCCCCGGCGTCATGGCGCTGATCCTGGCCTTTATCCCGGCGATGCTCACCGCCCTGGGCATTGTTCGGGAGAAGGAGCTCGGTTCGATCACCAACTTCTATGCCACGCCCCTGACCCGCCTGGAGTTCCTGCTGGGCAAGCAGGCGCCGTATCTGGTGGTCAGCCTGATCAACCTGGCCCTGCTGGTGGCGATGAACCGCTGGCTGTTCGGCGTGCCCTTCAAGGGCAGCGGCCTGACCCTGGCCCTGGGCGGCATGCTCTATGTGCTCGCGACCACCGGCATGGGCCTGCTGATCTCGGCCTTCACCCGCACCCAGATCGCCGCGATCCTCGGCACCATGATCATCACCAGCCTGCCGACCATCCAGTTTTCCGGATTGATCGTGCCGCGCTCGTCGCTGGAAGGCGGCGCCGCGTTGATGGGGATGCTGTTCCCCGCCGGGCACTTTCTCGATATCGCCGTCGGCACCTTCACCAAGGCCCTGAACCTGCGCGAACTATGGCCGCAGTGCCTGGCGCTGTTCGGATTCTTCGTCGCCTTTACCGGCCTGAGCCTGCTCATGCTCAAGAAGCAGGAGGCCTGATGCACAAGCTCGCCCATATCCTGCGCCTCGGCATCAAGGAACTAACCAGCCTGCGCCATGACAGCGTCCTGCTGCTGTTCCTGTTCTATGCCTTCAGCGTGGCGATCTACATGCCCGCGGCCGGCTCGGTGATCGGCGTGCACAACGCCAGTGTCGCCCTGGTGGACGAGGACCGCAGCGCGCTGTCGCGCAAACTGGGCGATGCCCTGCAACCGCCGGAATTCCAGCGCCCGGCGCCGTTGGCCTACGACCGCCTGGACGCGGCCCTGGACAGCGGCCAGTACACCTTCGTGATCAATGTGCCGGCCAACTTCCAGAGCGACCTGCTGGCCGGCCGCTCACCCACCGTGCAGGTCAACGTCGACGCCACCGCCATGAGCCAGGCATTCATGGGTTCCGGCTATATCGGGCGGATCTTCCAGCGCGAACTCCTCGAGTACGGCGGCCAGGCCGACGCCGCGAGCCAGACGCCGGTGCTACTGACCAGCCGGGCGTTGTTCAACGCCAACCTGGAGGGCGGCTGGTTCCTGGCGGTGATCCAGATCGTCAACAACATCACCATCCTGGCGATCATCCTCACCGGCACCGCACTGCTGCGCGAACGCGAGCACGGCACCCTGGATCACCTGCTGGTGCTGCCGCTCACGGCCCTGGAAATCATGCTGGCGAAAATCTGGAGCAACCTGCTGGTGGTGGTGATCTGCACCTGGGTATCGCTGGAAGTGATCGTCAAGGGCGCGCTGGGCGTGCCGTTGGCCGGCTCGTTGGGCTTGTTCCTGGGGGTGACGGCGCTGTATCTGTTCGCCAGCACGGCCCTGGGGATTTTCCTCGCGACCCTGGCCCGCTCGACTCCGCAGTTCGGCCTGCTGGCGATCCCGGTGATCATCCCCATGCTCCTGCTGTCCGGCGGCAGCACGCCGCTGGACAGCATGCCGACCTGGCTGCAATGGGTGATGCAGGGCTCGCCGTCGACGCACTTCGTCAGCCTGGCGTCGGCGATCCTGTTCCGCGATGCCGGGGTCAGCGTGGTCTGGCCCGACCTGCTGGCGCTGGCGGGCATCGGCCTGGTGTTCTTCAGCGTGGCCCTGGCGCGGTTCCGCAGGAGCCTGGCGTCCTAGGTTTACTGAACGATCAGGTTATTGAACAGCAGGTCCTCGACCACCGGCTTGCCGGTTTCGTCGCTCATCACCTGCTGAACCTGCTTCAGCGCTTCCTGGCGCATCTTTTCCTTGGCGTCGACGTTGCTCATCGAATCCACGGTCTGCTGGGCGAACAGCGCCACCAGTTGGTTACGGATCAACGGCTCGTTGGCCTTGACCGCCTTGGCCGCTTCCTCGCCGGTCACGCGCAAGGCCACATCGGCCTTGTAGACCTTGAGTTTCGGACTGCCATCAAGACCATAGTTACCGACAAACGGCGGCGTCAGGCTGATATAGCTGACTTTCGGACCCGCGCCTTCCCCTTCCTTGGCTTCTTCCGCCGCCACTGCCGCCAACGGCAGGGACAAGGCCAACATCAACATGATCAACGCTTTCACAATTCGCTCCTTATCCGGTTTGCGGCCTAGCATAGCGACCCGCACCGCCCTGCCCAAGCAAAAGCTTATGGCGGGCTATCAGGGTGGGGCATGCTCGTTGACCCTTCGACTCACACACCTACACTTATCGGCCATCACTCCCAAAGGAATAGCCCGATGAAAGCCGTGCTCTGCAAAGCCTTCGGCCCCGCCGAAACGCTGGTGCTGGAAGAGGTCGCCAGCCCGGTGCCCGCGAAGAACGAGATCCTGCTGCAGGTACACGCCGCCGGGGTGAACTTCCCGGATACGCTGATCATCGAGGGCAAATACCAGTTCAAGCCGCCCTTCCCGTTTTCCCCGGGTGGCGAAGCGGCCGGCGTGGTCGTCGCGGTGGGCGAGAAGATCAGCCACCTCAAGGTCGGCGACCGGGTGATGGCTCTGACCGGCTGGGGCAGTTTTGCCGAAGAGGTGAAAGTGCCCGGCTATAACGTGCTGCCGATCCCCCCCGCCATGGACTTCACCACCGCCGCCGCCTTCAGCATGACCTACGGCACCTCCATGCACGCCCTCAAGCAGCGTGCGCAGTTGCAGCCAGGGGAAACCCTGCTGGTACTCGGCGCCTCCGGAGGCGTGGGCCTGGCCGCCGTGGAAATCGGCAAGGCCATGGGCGCCCGGGTGATCGCCGCCGCCAGCAGCGCGGAGAAGCTGGCGGTGGCCAAGGCCCTCGGCGCCGATGATCTGATCAACTATGGCCAGGACAATCTCAAGGATGAAATCAAGCGCCTGACCGACGGCAACGGCGTCGACGTGATCTACGACCCGGTCGGCGGCGACCTGTTCGACCAGGCCATCCGTTCCATCGCCTGGAACGGCCGCCTGCTGGTGGTGGGTTTTGCCAGCGGACGAATCCCGGAGCTGCCGGTGAACCTGGCACTGCTCAAGGGTGCGGCGGTGATCGGGGTGTTCTGGGGCTCGTTCGCCCAGCGCCAGCCCCAGGACAACGCCGCCAACTTCCAGCAACTGTTCAGCTGGTTTGCCGAAGGCAAATTGAAGCCGCTGGTATCGCAGACCTATCCCCTGGCGCAGACCGCCCAGGCCATCAATGACCTGGGCCAGCGCAAGGCCGTCGGCAAAGTGGTGGTGCAGGTGCGCTGAGCACCTGACGACAGCTTCACCCGGCACGCTGCCTGAATACCGCTATATTTTGCCCATGGCCCGGGCGCGCTCATGACGAGCGCGCCCCTGCATCCCATCGAGGCAAATCCATGCTCAAACTGCTACAGACCCTGCTCCCCGGCGTACTCGCTTTCTCGGCGCTGATACTCGCCACACCGGCCATGGCCCACAAGGAAGTCGGCTTGAGCGATGTCACGGTGCTGATCGTCCGCCACGGGGAAAAACCCGACCAGGGTCGCGGGCTCAGCCCCGCGGGTGAACATCGGGCCCAGGCCTACGCCAGCTACTTCGATCCCTTGTCGCTGGACGGCGCACAACTGACCCCGCAACGCCTGATTGCCACCAGCGACAGCAAGGAAAGCGACCGGCCACGCCTGACCCTCACCCCGCTGTCGCAGCGCTTGAACCTGCCCATCGAACAACCCTATGCCGACGACGAAGTCGACAAGCTGGTCAAATCCCTGGGCAAGGACAACAGCGTTCCGGTGGTACTGATCGCCTGGCACCACGGGCATATCGACAACCTGATCGAGGCCTTCGGTGGCGATGCGAAAAAGCTGACCGGGCAAAAGCATTGGCCGGAGGATGTATATGACTGGCTGATCGTGCTGCGCTTTGACCACAAAGGGCAGTTGATCGAGTCCCGCAGCGAAAAGGTCGATGAACCGGCGTTTCCCGGCTGATGCCGAAGGGAAGCGACGCTAAACCTCGTAGTGTCCTTCCCGGCTTACTGAGAGCCCCAATTGACGATGCCAACCCGGATTCAGGCCGAGGACATAGTCAAAGCTCAACACACTGAGCAGGTGCTTCACATCGTGCACATTACGGGCGCAATAGGCCTCTTCATGGGGGATAAAGAACAGGCAGGGAAAATCGATATCCGAAACCAGCGGACGGCCCGCTTCGTCGCTGTGGTGCACCACATCTCCGCCCTTATAGCCTTCCGTACGAACCGCAGTGTTCAGCGCGGTCCGGAGTAGATTGATACGTGGCGTGATATTGCCCAGGTGGGGATCCTCATGCTGGATAAAAGACTTCAGCCCCTGACGCAGGCGATCACTGCCCGGCACCCGACGTCGGTCCGCCCCTGAGCGGGAATAGCTGCTGCGCCGGGGGAAAACCGCCCACAGGTCATAATCACAGGTGGTCGCGGCCCGATAAGTCTGGCGCACCTCCACCGGGCAATAGGGGTCGACAATGGCCATGACCGGGAGCAGGTTTGTCCGATCCTGTGCCTGGTTGAGTCCCGTCAGGCTATTGGACAGGCGGCTTTCCTGCGGTCCATAAAACACGCCCCAGAGTCCCTCGCCCTTGGTGCCCGCCACACCCGTTGTATATTTCAATATGAAACTCATGGAAACACCCGTTGGACCAGACGCCATATAACGCATTTCCTGGTTATTCCCACCCACCAGCGTCATGCACTTCAGCTGAGTGTCCAGTGCCTTGCGTCGCTCATTGGTTATATACAACGGCGTCTCGTCGCCCCCTGAACTGACTGCTCCTTGCAAGGCTTTACGCTGACTGGCGATATCCGGGTTTTTGGTAAATCTTGGATCCGCCAGGACAAACCCGGCCATCGGCCCCCAGGTGCAACTTTTGGCTTTATTGTGAAAGCCCTTGGTGGCATAACTTTCCAACAACAACCCCGTGGCGCAAGGCCCCACGGCCCGCACGGCAATGACACACTCATGAGTGTCGGCCACACGCTGAAAGGCTCGGCCATGTTGTATTGGCATGCCGGTACTGACAATGGCAGATAGCCCACGCACTATATTCAGTTTCATATGGAGCTTTACCCGAGTGCAAAAGATCACTCGTTATAGCACTGCCCCAGCTCATTCATGAACGCGGATAATGAAACAATTCTTGAACATAAAAACGGCCCCACAAAGAGTCTCTCTCTTTGATAACGTCTTCCACATCGATATCAAATAGCGCTTTTGAAGATTATAAAAATAGGGCGGTATATTTCACTGAATGGTTTTAAACATCGCCGTGATATTAATGCGAGGCCGAACGGCAGCGCTTGAGTCGCGCTTCCAGATTGCGATCCGGCATGGCGTGGCTGCGCAGGGCGCTGGCGGTCTGCTCGACGTAGTCGCGGGTGGTGCCATAACGCCCACAGGCGCTTTCGAGCACCTGGTTCAGCACATGGTCCGGCAGGTTGCCGGCATAGCTGGGCAAGTGCCGCTCGAGCACGAAACCCAGCGCCTGAACCGTCTGTCCCGTGGCCAGGCGGCAATTGAGCCAGTGCGGCCGATAGGACGGCACCGGCATCTCCCGCTGCCACAGGGCATAGAGCGACGCCTCCAGCTGATCGTCCGGCAACCGATAGGCAAAACCGCTGCAGGAACCGCCGCGATCCAGGCCGAACACCAGCCCCGGAAACTCCGGCGTGCCCCGGTGTTCATGGGACCACAGGTACAAACCCCGGTGATAACCATGAACCCGCCCGCGCACCCGCTCCACGGCGGAGCACTCGGGACGCCAGATCAACGAGCCGTAGGCGAACAGCCAGACCGGTCCGCCCTTGTGCCGGGCCATGGTGGCCTGCATGGAGCAGAGCAGTTGCTCGTGGGTCAGTTGCGCCCCCAGTTCCAGGCGCGGCGGATAGGCCAAACTCGACAACGCGGGATCGATAGCGGTCATGACGAATTGCGCAGGGTTCCTGATCATTACCAGTTGTAAGTCACTTTACCGTAATAAAACGCACCGCTGTAACCGTACGGCGAAAAAGTGCTGTAGGCCAGGTTGCCACCGTTACTGGCGTAGGCATTGAGTTTCTCCGGGTATTTGTCGGTGACGTTGTCGCCGCCCAGGGTAAAGGTCCAGTTCTTCAGCTTGTAGTCCGCCGCCAGGTCCAGCAGCCAGGCCGCCTTGAAGGTCTGGTCATAGGTCGGATCGGCCTGGTAGCTGGTGAAGGAACCATAACGCACCAGGGTCGTGTGCAGCGTCCAGTTGCCGTAGTTGAAGTCGTTACCCAGGGTCAGTTTCTGCTCCGGCGTGCTGTCACCCAGCAGACCGAGCTCTTCACGGCGGTCGACCCGCAACAGATTGACCCCCAACTGATTGAGAATCGCCGGGTTGGCCTTCACGTCGGTGACCTTGGTGTGATTGAAGTTGTAGCCCAGGGTGCTGTTCCAGCGCACCCCGTTGTCCAACTGGTAGCGATAGTTGGCCACCAGGTCGATGCCGTCGGTGCGGGTACTGGTGGCATTGGTGAAGTAGCGGGCGCTGGTGTAGTTGATATTGCCCACACCGTTGGCCTGCAGATAGGCGATCGCCGCGTTGTTCAGCGACAGGTTGGACGACAGGCTGATGCGGTCGCTGATATCGATCCGGTAGATATCGGCGGTCAGTGTCAGGTTGTCCGTCGGCTGCAGCACCAGGCCGAGGCTGTAGTTGCGGGATTTTTCCGGTTTCAGATCATCGGAGCCGAGCAACCGCGCCACTTTGCCATTGGCCGGGAACACCCCGGTCTCCTGCACGGTCGAGCCGATCAGTTGCGAGGAGGTAAAGGCGAAGTTCTGCTGGGCCAGGGACGGTGCGCGGAAGCCGTTGGAGACGCTACCGCGCAAGGCCACCTGCGGGGTGAAATCGTAGCGCGCCGACAACGAGCCGCTGACGTTGGCACCGAAGTCGCTGTAGTCCTCGCGACGTACCGCCGCCGAGGCACTGAGTTTTTCCGTGAAGTTGGTTTCCAGGTCCAGGTACTGGGCGAAGTTATGCCGCGAATAGCTGCCGGCATCCGATTCGCGGAAGCCGCCAAGGCCGGAACTGCCGGTCTGGTAATAGGACTCAGGCTGGCCGGCGCTGATCTGGTAACCCTGGCGCAGGTATTCGCCGCCGAACGCCACGGACACCGGATAAGGCAGCCAGCCGAGGCTGAATTCCCGCGACAGGTCCAGGCTCAGTTGGCGCTGGTCGTTGCTCAGGGTGCCGTTTTCAAATTTGCGCGGGGTGTTCAGGCCCAGGGAGGTGTTGATCGTCTCGGTGCTCAGGTCGTACTGGTTCTTGCCGTAGTTGGCGGACAGGTCGTAGTGCCAGTTATCCGTCAGCAGGCCACGCAGGCCGACCACCAGGGAAGTGTCCTCGAGGTCGCCGCGAATCAGCGGCAGGTAACCGTTGGGGTAGATCGCCGGAAGGTTGTTCGAGGCATTGCTGGCGCGATAGAAGCCGGCGGTTTCGCCCCGGCGCTTGCTGTAGCCACCGAAGCTGTAGAGTTCGGCGGCGTCGTTGAAGCTGTAAGCCGAGTTGAAGGCCAGCTTGCCTTCGTCGCTGGCCGGCTCCCCCTGGCGGAACACTTGCTGGCCATAGGTGGTGGAACCGACGCTGGCGGGACGGTAGTCGTTACCGGCACGGTTGGTGTAATCGTTGTCGGCACCTTCGCCGGACAGGTTGAAGTAGCCGTTGTCACCGATGGCGAACCCGCTGTTGCCGGAGATCTGCCGCTGGATACCGTCGCCCTTCTTGTATTCACCGAACTTGCTGGAGATCGAACCGCCATGGTCGGCGTTCTTGAGGATGATGTTGATCACCCCGGCAATCGCGTCCGAGCCGTAGCGGGCGGACGCGCCATCGCGCAGCACTTCGATATGGTCGATCGACGACAGCGGGATCGCATTCAGGTCGGTCGGTGCCGAGCCCCGGCCCACCGCGCCGCCCAGGTTGACGAAAGCGCTGGTGTGGCGCCGCTTGCCATTGACCAGCACCAGCACCTGGTCCGGTGACAGCCCGCGCAATTGCGCCGGGCGCACCAGCTCGGCGCCATCCACCAGGCTCGGCCGCGGGAAGTTGATGGACGGAATCAACTTCGCCAGCACTGTGCCCAGCTCATCCGAGCCGGTGCCGCGCAGGCTGTCGCCGCTGATCACATCGATGGGCGACAGCGACTGGCTGGCCGTGCGCTCCTGGGAGCGCGTGCCGGTGACGATAACGGTGTCGAGCTTTGGCGCTTCGGCGCTTTCCGACTCGGCGGCAGCCGTCGAACTGAAGGTAAAAGCGCTGGCGGCGGTCAGCAAATGTGCCGACAAAATCGCCGTGTACAAACGTTGTTGCGTGTTGCTCCCCATACCGCTCCCCTTTGAATCCAAGGTCGAGGCGTCTTGCCCCGAGTTCGCACGATCGGTCCGTGTGGCGAACGGTGTCGGTCATTGTGGTGTTGATTGGCAGATACAAAGCCGGTGGTCCGATGGGCATATAGCCTAATGTTATGTAACAAATAAATTAAATATCAAAATCATATAACGATAAGCTAAACATCGCGTACGGGAAAACCCCTACAGATATTTCAGAGGCCACGATCTGATAATCCGATTTGGACTTACGTATAACGGCCGCCTACTTCAATCGCTACGTTTTCACCAGGGGCCAATGACCATGAACCCATCACTCCTTATCCAAGCCCTGTGCCTGTTTCTGCTGGCGCCCAGCGCCTGGGCGTCGAACGATTCGGACGCGGCTGGCAAGGGCTTCTGGTACCTGCAAACCAGCGTCGTTACCCGTCACTTCTCACCGGACCCTGACCACAATAATCACCAGGACCTGATCGGCCTGGAGCGCAATGACGCCTCGGGGTTTCTCTATGGGGCGGCGACGTTTCGCAACTCGTTCAGCCAGCGTTCGTATTACGCCTATGCGGGTAAACGCTTCGAGAGCGCCGACTATCCGGTGTACCTGAAAGTCACAGGTGGCTTACTTCAGGGATACAAAGGCGAATATCGCGACAAGATCCCGCTGAATCACCTGGGCGTTGCGCCGGTGATCATTCCTTCCGTCGGCGCGCATTACGGGCCGGTGGCGGCGGAGGTGGTGTTGCTGGGTTTTAATGCGGCGATGCTTACCGCCGGGGTGCGTTTCTGAGGGATTTGTAGCGGTCTTGAAGCCCTCTTCGCGGCGATACGGCGTCCCGACAAGCTCTGCTCCTACAGTTCTGTGTCGTACACAAAATCTGCAATCGACGCCGTACTGTAGGAGCAGGGCTTGCCCGCGAAGGCGATGGAACAGGCGCAGAAGAATCAAACGCCAGGCACTAAGGCCTGGGCGCGTAGGCAAACACATCGGCACGCATCTGATGTGCATCCATCCCGGCGTTCACCAGGGCGTCCAACGTCGCATAGATCATCGCCGGCGAGCCGCTGGCATAGACACTCACCCCAGACAGGTCGGCAATGTCTTCGCGGACCGCCTCGTGCAGCATCCCGCAACGCCCTTCCCAGCCACACAGATCACTGACCACCTTGTGCAGGAACAGGTTCGGCAGTTGCTTCCACTCCTCCCAATGCTCCAACGTGTAGAAGTCCTCGGGCCGGCGCACGCCCCAGTACAAGTGCACCGGATACTGGAAGCCACTGGACCGGCAATGCTCGATCAGGCTGTTCATCTGCGCCATGCCGGTACCCGCCGCGATCAGCACCAGCGGCCCCTCGGGCAGTTGGGCCAGGTGGGTA
Source organism: Pseudomonas sp. MWU13-2862 (assembly GCF_023242495.1). Lineage (NCBI taxonomy): Bacteria > Pseudomonadati > Pseudomonadota > Gammaproteobacteria > Pseudomonadales > Pseudomonadaceae > Pseudomonas > Pseudomonas sp. MWU13-2862. Next base: position 85,907 of record NZ_JALMEZ010000003.1, read on the forward strand.
TCGCCAAACGGCAGTTCCACCCGCGCCATGCCGTTGCGCTGCAACTGCTCGATCAAACCCTGGGCACTGGCTTCGCGCACCAGCACATGCAGCTCAAGATCGCGCCCGGCATGGGGCGCCGAGGCCAGGGAAAACGCCGATTTCTCACCGTTGTCGCGCTCGATCATCAGGTACTGGCCGGCGTGATAACGCGGCGGCTTGCCCGCCGGCGCGCGCAGGCGCACGCGCCAGACATCACCACCGATCTCGGCGCATTCGATCAACTGACAGGCCAACTTGCGCACCGGCAGTTCTCCTTGCGCGAGCACGCCATCCCAGAGCACCACACAGTCTTCCAGGGGTTCGGCAATACAAGTGTAGAACTCGCCGTGGTCACGCACGTCACCGGCCTGCGCGACCCGCCCTTCCACCAGCAGCGCGGCGCACACATGGCAGTTGCCGTTGCGACAGCTCTGCGGGCAGTCATAGCCCAGGCGCCGGGCACCGTCGAGAATCCGCTCGCCGGGCCGTATCTCAAGCACGGCGCCGGACGGCTGCAAGGTCACACGCATCAATCTATTCCTAACTGATTCCAAATGGCATCGACCCGTCGGGTCACGGCCTCATCCTTGACGATCACCCGGCCCCACTCACGCGTGGTCTCGCCGGGCCATTTGTGCGTGGCATCGAGCCCCATCTTCGAACCCAGGCCGGACACCGGCGAGGCGAAGTCGAGGTAGTCGATCGGCGTGTTATCGATCATCACCGTGTCGCGCTTGGGGTCCATGCGCGTGGTGATGGCCCAGATCACGTCGTTCCAGTCGCGGGCGTTGATATCGTCGTCGGTGACGATAACGAACTTGGTATACATGAACTGTCGCAAAAACGACCAGACACCCAACATGACGCGCTTGGCGTGGCCCGGATACGACTTCTTCATGGTGACGATGGCCATGCGGTACGAGCAACCTTCCGGCGGCAGGTAGAAGTCGGTGATTTCCGGGAACTGCTTCTGCAGGATCGGCACGAACACTTCGTTCAGCGCCACGCCGAGAATCGCCGGCTCATCCGGTGGCCGACCGGTGTAGGTACTGTGGTAGATCGGCTTGATCCGATGGGTGATGCGCTCCACGGTAAACACCGGGAAGCTGTCGACTTCGTTGTAGTAGCCGGTGTGATCGCCGTAAGGGCCTTCCGGGGCCATTTCCCCCGGATGGATCACGCCTTCCAGGACGATTTCCGCCGACGCTGGCACTTGCAGGTCATTGCCGCGGCATTTGATCAGTTCGGTGCGGTTGCCCCGCAGGAGGCCGGCGAAAGCGTATTCGGAGAGGCTATCCGGCACCGGGGTCACGGCGCCGAGAATGGTCGCCGGGTCCGCGCCCAGGGCCACGGACACCGGGAACGGCTGGCCCGGATGCTTCTCGCACCACTCGCGATAATCCAGCGCACCGCCACGGTGGCTGAGCCAACGCATGATCACCTTGTTGCGGGCAATCACCTGCTGGCGATAGATGCCGAGGTTCTGGCGGTCCTTGTTCGGCCCCTTGGTGACCGTCAGGCCCCAGGTGATCAGCGGCGCAACGTCGCCCGGCCAGCAATGCTGGACCGGCAACTTGCCGAGGTCGACGTCATCGCCCTCGATGATGATTTCCTGGCAGGGCGCATCCTTGACCACCTTCGGCGCCATGGCAATGATCTTGCGGAAGATCGGCAACTTGGACCAGGCGTCCTTGAGCCCCTTGGGCGGCTCCGGCTCCTTGAGGAAAGCCAGCAGCTTGCCGATTTCCCGCAGTTCGCTGACCGCTTCGGCGCCCATGCCCAGGGCCACGCGCTCGGGCGTGCCGAACAGGTTGCCGAGTACCGGGATATCAAAACCGGTGGGGTTCTCGAACAGCAACGCCGGCCCCTTGGCCCGCAGGGTGCGGTCGCAGACCTCGGTCATTTCCAGGACAGGGGACACCGGAACCTGGATGCGCTTGAGTTCGCCGCGCTGTTCCAGGCCGCTGATAAAGTCGCGCAAGTCGCGATACTGCATGCGTGAGCCTCGTAGATCCGTGGCGTTCGGGGTGGGCAGTTTACCCGGTTCGCCCTGATACCGCGCAATCGAACAACATCCGGACAGCAAAAAGCCGGGTTTCCCCGGCTTTTGCGGCCCTGCTCGACTTACTTGCGTTTCATCGACAGGAAGAACTCATCGTTGGTCTTGGTCTGTTTCAGCTTGTCGATCAAGAACTCGATGGCAGCGACTTCATCCATCGGATGCAGCAGCTTGCGCAGGATCCACATGCGCTGCAACTCGTCGTCGGCAGTCAGCAACTCTTCGCGGCGGGTGCCGGAACGGTTGATGTTGATCGCCGGGAAGACGCGCTTTTCAGCGATCTTGCGGTCCAGGGGCAGTTCCATGTTACCGGTACCCTTGAACTCTTCGTAGATCACTTCGTCCATCTTCGAGCCGGTTTCAACCAGCGCGGTGGCGATGATGGTCAGCGAACCGCCTTCCTCGATGTTACGCGCAGCACCGAAGAAACGCTTTGGCTTCTCCAGGGCGTGGGCGTCGACACCACCGGTCAGGACCTTGCCAGAGCTCGGGATCACGGTGTTGTAGGCACGGGCCAGACGGGTGATGGAATCGAGCAGGATGACCACGTCTTTCTTGTGCTCGACCAGGCGCTTGGCCTTCTCGATGACCATTTCGGCCACTTGCACGTGACGGGTTGGCGGCTCGTCGAACGTCGAGGCGACCACTTCGCCGCGCACGGTGCGCTGCATTTCGGTCACTTCTTCCGGACGCTCGTCGATCAGCAGGACGATCAGGTGCACTTCCGGGTTGTTGCGGGTGATGTTCGCCGCAATGTTCTGCAGCATGATCGTCTTGCCGGCTTTCGGCGGTGCCACGATCAGGCCGCGCTGGCCTTTGCCGATCGGCGCACAGAGGTCGATCACGCGACCGGTGAGGTCTTCGGTGGAACCGTTACCGGCTTCCATCTTCATGCGCACGGTCGGGAACAGCGGCGTCAGGTTCTCGAAGAGAATCTTGTTCTTCGCGTTTTCCGGACGGTCGAAGTTGATCGTGTCGACCTTGAGCAGAGCGAAATAACGCTCACCTTCCTTCGGCGGACGGATCTTGCCGACGATGGTGTCACCGGTGCGCAAGTTGAAGCGGCGGATCTGGCTCGGCGAGACGTAGATGTCGTCCGGGCCGGCCAGGTAGGAGGCATCCGAAGAGCGGAGGAAGCCGAAGCCGTCCTGGAGGATCTCCAGCACGCCATCACCGGAGATTTCCTCGCCGCTTTTCGCGTGCTTTTTCAGCAGGGAGAAAATCACATCCTGCTTGCGCGAACGGGCCATATTTTCTATGCCCATCTGTTCGGCCAATTCGAGCAGTTCGGTAATCGGCTTTTGCTTGAGTTCAGTCAGATTCATATAGGAATGACGTAATCATTTATGGAGGGGGGAGAAATTAAGCTTTTGGCTTAATGAGGCCGCGCCGCAGAGAAGGCGACAGGATCGCGTACTTGTTCGAAAAGGAGAGCGTCGGCGACGGCTTGCAGGGGGCAGTGGAGAAACCAGTGCGGGGCCGAATGTAACACCTGCAATTGTGAACGTCTAGCCCCTGACAACGAAAAAAGCCCCGCTATTTGCGGGGCCTTTTTTGCCGATGCCGACCTTACAGGTGAGCGTCGAGGAACGCGGTCAGTTGCGACTTGGACAGTGCGCCGACCTTGGTCGCGGCAATCTCGCCGTTCTTGAACAGCATCAGGGTCGGGATACCACGCACGCCGTGCTTGGCCGGGGTTTCCTGGTTTTCATCGATGTTCAGCTTGGCGATAGTCAGCTTGCCTTTGTAGGTCTCGGCAACTTCGTCCAGCACAGGGGCGATCATCTTGCAGGGACCGCACCATTCAGCCCAGTAGTCGACCAGTACAGCGCCCTCGGCCTTGAGTACATCAGCGTCGAAGCTAGCGTCGCTAACGTGTTTGATCAGATCGCTGCTCATGGAAGTCTCCGGATTTGTAAGCCAAAAAAAACGTTGCCCATCATAGCCGTCCTTCCTACGTACAGGAAGCCGCAGTTGATTGAGTCTAACTATGACAAATGATCAGTTTGGGTATAGCCAATACGGCCCCCGCACACAAATACCAACGGTCAGCCGGGCGTGACGAAGGCAATACCGGTGCGCAGGGCGGCATTGCGCACATGTTCCTGCATCGCCTTTTGTGCCGGCCCCGAGGCGCGACGCGCCAGGGCGCGGAGGATCTTGCGGTGCTCCTGCCAGGTTTCCATGGCCCGCTCCGCACGGATGAACGGCAACTTCTGGCTTTCCAGGAACAGCTCGGCGCTGGCGCTGAGGATACTGGCCATGGCCTGGTTACCGCTGGCCAGCAGGATGCGTCGGTGAAAATCGAAATCCAGCCGCGCGGCCGCCTCGAAATCCCCGGCCTTGAGCTCCAGCCGCAAGGCCTCGACGTTGTCCTGCAAGGCATCCAGCTCATCGGCGGTCAAGGTCACCGCCGCCAGGCCGGCGGCAAAACCCTCCAGGGCATAGCGCAACTGGAAGATATCCTCCGCCGAGGCCTGGGCCGCGAACGGCCAGGCCAGGCCACCGGCCGCAGGCGCCAACTCCACCGGCGCCTGCACGAAGACGCCCTTGCCCGGTTGCACGCTGATCACTCCCAGGGCACTCAGGGACGACAATGCCTCGCGCAGCGACGCCCGGCTCACCCCCAGGCGCAGCGCCAGGTCGCGCTGCGAAGGCAGCACGTCCCCCGGGCCGAAACCCTCGTCGGCAATCAGTTTGCGAATAGCTTGCAGCGCCACTTCCGGGACGGCGCGGGAGATCGAATTCATCGTTTTTTCAGCTGTCAGTCCGGGAAAGCGCTAGTTGTAAAGCTATTGGCAAGATCCGGCAAGTCACGCCCAGCGCTGGTTCAACGCCGCGAACCCATGCTCGATAAGGGTGCGAAAGCCCCGCAACTGTTCAGACCAGTAAGACCATGAAAAACCCTGCCACAGCAGCGGGGGCACGGCTTGGGGCAAGTGTGGCATGGGCTGTGCACTGCCCCGGACAGAGATCGCCTTCTGGATTCGGAGAGTTGCCATGACCAAACGCCGCAGCGCCCTGCTCACTGCCTTGCTGGCCAGCCTGATGCTGAGCCAGGCCCCCGCCCACGCCAATGGCCTGGACGACATTATCGCCCGTGGCACCCTCAAGGTCGCCGTGCCCCAGGACTTCCCGCCGTTCGGCTCGGTGGGCCCGGACATGAAACCCCGTGGCCTGGACATCGACACCGCGAAGCTGCTGGCCGAACAACTCAAGGTCAAGCTGGAACTGACCCCGGTCAACAGCACCAATCGCATTCCGTTCCTCACCACCGGCAAGGTCGACCTGGTGATTTCCAGCCTCGGCAAGAACCCGGAGCGGGAGAAGGTCATCGACTTTTCCCGGGCCTATGCGCCCTTCTATCTCGCGGTGTTCGGTCCGCCGGACGCGCCGATCAACGGCCTGGCCGATCTCAAGGGCAAGACCATCAGTGTCACCCGTGGCGCCATCGAGGACATCGAGCTGACCGCCGTGGCCCCCGAAGGCGTGACCATCAAGCGCTTCGAGGACAACAACACCACTATCGCCGCGTACCTGGCCAAGCAGGTCGACCTGATCGCCAGCGGCAACGTGGTGATGGTCGCCATCGCCGAACGCAACCCGAAACGCATTCCGGCCCTGAAGGTCAAGCTCAAGGACTCGCCGGTCTACGTCGGCGTGAACAAGAACGAACCGGCGCTGCTGGAAAAAGTGAACCAGATCCTCGCCACGGCCAAGGCCGACGGCAGCCTGGAGAAGAACGCCCAGCTGTGGCTCAAGCAACCGCTTCCGGCCGATCTCTGATCGCGCTTGCCTGAGGTCCGCCCCATGGCTTATCAGTTCGACTTCCTGCCGGTGCTGCACAACGCCGACCTGCTGTTGCGCGGCGCCCTGTTCACCCTGGAGCTGACCGCCATCGGCACCTTGCTCGGGGTCAGCCTGGGCATTGTCGGGGCGGTGGTCAGGGCCTGGCAGATCCGCCCCTTCGCGGCGATCTTCGGCGTCTACGTCGAGTTGATCCGCAACACGCCGTTCCTGGTGCAGCTGTTTTTCATTTTCTTCGGCCTGCCATCCCTCGGCCTGCCATCCCTCGGCCTGCAGATCTCCGAGTGGCAGGCGGCCGTACTGGCGATGGTGATCAACCTCGGCGCCTATTCCACGGAGATTATCCGTGCCGGTATCCAGGCGATCCCCCGCGGACAACTGGAAGCCGCGGCGGCGCTGGCCATGACCCGCTTCGAAGCCTTTCGCCATGTGGTCCTGCTGCCGGCGCTGGGCAAGGTCTGGCCGGCCCTGAGCAGCCAGATCATCATCGTCATGCTCGGCTCGGCGGTCTGCTCGCAGATCGCCACCGAGGAACTGAGCTTCGCCGCCAACTTCATCCAGTCCCGCAACTTCCGCGCCTTCGAAACCTACACCCTGACCACCCTGATCTACCTGGTCATGGCATTGCTGATCCGCCAGTTGCTGAACTGGCTGGGACGCCGCTACATCGCGAGGAACCGCTGATGGATTTCACCTTCTGGGACATCCTCAACAATCTGCTGGCAGGCCTGCAATGGACCGTCGCCCTGTCACTGACGGCCTTTGTCGGCGGCGGACTGATCGGGCTGCTGGTGATGGTCCTGCGCATCAGCGACAACGGCTTTGCCCGGGGTTTCGCCCGGGCCTATATCGAGCTGTTCCAGGGCACCCCGCTGCTGATGCAACTGTTCATGGTGTTTTTCGGCGTGGCCTTGCTCGGGGTGGACATCTCGCCCTGGCTGGCGGCGGCCATCGCCCTGACGCTGTTCACCAGCGCCTACCTGGCGGAGATCTGGCGCGGCTGCGTCGAGTCGATTCCGGGCGGCCAGTGGGAGGCCTCGGCGAGCCTGGCGCTCACCCCGTATGAACAACTGCGCCATGTGATCCTGCCGCAGGCGTTGCGCATTGCCGTGGCGCCGACCGTGGGGTTTTCGGTGCAGGTGATCAAGGGCACCGCCGTGACCTCGATCATCGGCTTCACCGAACTGACCAAGACCGGCGGCATGCTCGCCAACGCCACCTTCGAACCCTTCACGATCTATGGCCTGGTAGCCCTCGGATATTTCGCCCTGTGCTACCCCCTGTCCCTCAGTGCGCGCTACCTGGAAAGGAGACTGCATGCCGCTTCTTAGAGTTTCTGCCCTGCATAAGTATTACGGCGATCACCACGTGCTCAAAGGCATCGACCTCAGCGTCGAGGAAGGCCAGGTGGTGGCGATCATCGGTCGCAGCGGCTCGGGCAAAAGCACCCTGCTGCGCACCCTCAACGGCCTGGAGTCGATCAACGACGGGGTGATCGAGGTCGACGGTCACTACCTGGACGCCGCCCGCGCCGATTTGCGCAGCCTGCGGCAAACGGTCGGCATGGTGTTCCAGCAGTTCAACCTGTTCCCGCACCTGAGCGTCGGCGAAAACGTCATGCTCGCCCCCCAGGTGGTGCAGAAAATGCCCAAGGCCAAGGCCGCCGAGTTGGCGCGGCAGATGCTCGAACGGGTCGGCCTGGGGGAAAAGTTCGACGCCTTCCCGGATCGTCTCTCCGGCGGCCAGCAGCAGCGCGTGGCGATTGCCCGGGCCCTGGCGATGTCGCCCAAGGTCTTGCTGTGCGACGAGATCACCTCGGCCCTGGACCCGGAACTGGTCAATGAAGTGCTCAGCGTGGTCCGCCAGTTGGCGAAGGAGGGCATGACCCTGATCATGGTCACCCACGAAATGCGCTTCGCTCGGGAAGTCGGCGACAAGCTGGTGTTCATGCACCAGGGCAAGGTGCATGAAGTGGGCGATCCCAAGGAGCTGTTCGCCCGTCCGCAAACGCCGGAGCTGGCGAATTTTATCGGCAGCGTGGAACAGCCGGCCTGAGTGGTTATTCGCCCGGCAGCAGTTCGAAACGTCCGCGACCTTCGACCGATGTCTCGTCGCGTACCCGGGTCGCGCTGACCGGCAGGTGCGTGTCGATCTCCACCTGCGCCGAGAAAAACCGCCCCTTGGCCGGCAGGTCCCGGGCCAGCACCACCAGGCTCTGGCCCGGCGCCATCAGGTGGCTGGCAGAGGCCTCGGCCGGACGCTGCGCCGAGGCCAGACTCACCGGCTTGCCGTCGAGCCGGGCATTGCTCAGGCCGACCGTGAAACGCCCCTGGCGATCAAAACGAAAGGCCTGTGGCCCCGCCGCCGGCCCATCGAACCGCAACACCATCGAGGTCGGCCAGGGACAGGCAATATTCAGGCTCAGCCGCCGGGTCCCGAGGAACAGGTCAGGCTGGCCGGGCGCCATTGCCAAAGCTCCCGGGCGCAGTGCACCCAGTTCGATCTGCGACTGGCTCAGCGACAGCGTGCAGTCATTGGCCCCGGCGGGGGCTGAAAACAGGACAAGCGCGACGCAACAACGCCGTAAAACCACGCGGACACGAGAGTTCATAGAGGTCTTCCATAGGGTTGACTTGCCCGGCAAACCGCCGTGGCCGTTTCATAAAGCCGATCGCTGTCCGCGGATTCGGGTATTTCGACCGGCAGCGTGCAGGCCGTGTGATCCGCCCGCCTGATCGTGAGCCGCTGGCCGGCCTCGACATCGCTCAGAAAAATCATGCCGCCGCCGACCACCGTGGTCAGGAAGGCCTTGTCTTCACTGAACACCGAGGCGCCCTGGGGCAACGGCTCGGCGTTTTCATCAGTGACCTTGAGCAGCAGCCGTCGAACCTTCACCACCGCGAAATCCACCCGATTGAATGAGCCGCGCCCGGCTTCAAGGCTTTTTGTTCCGTTGCGCAGGTCGATCCGCCGTGGCAACGAGCGGGTGTCGACTTCCAACTGGCTGCTGCGGTAGGCCGGCAGACCGGCGACCACCGCCTGGCCGCTGAAGTCGGTCCAGACCGGCCCCTGGGGCGTGGTGATCCGGGCGCCGGAAAGATCGCCCACCGAGACCACGCCAAAGGTCTCCTGGATCGCGTAGGGCGAGAACGTCAGGCCGCCCTCGTGCAGCGCAAGGCCTCCGGACAAATTTCCGCTGTAGCTACTGCTGGAGTCGCTGCGTGTCACCCCCAGGCCGACCTGGGTGTAACGCGGCATCAGGTTCAGGTTGCCCCGGGTGATCTGCCGGTCGCCCTTGAGGTCCTGTTCCAGCCCCAGGTCATAACTGAGGGTATCGTTGACCCGCTCGCGGTAGTCGCCGCCGATATCGAGGCGCTCGCCACGGCGATTGAGGTAGCTGCTGATGCGCCGGTCGCCGCCCAGCGGGACACTGACCCCCAACCGCAGCCCCAGGCCCGAGTCGACGGCATGCCGGCCACTGCCCGAACCGACGTCGGAATCCACGCTGAGGCTCAGGCTGGCGTAGCGGTAGCTCTTGCTCCACGTGCCGTGCAGACGCCGGGACAAGCTCCCGTCGAACATCACACTGCGCGAGTAACCGAGGCTGAAACCACCTAGTTGCGGGGCCGACCAGCCCAGCGCGGCGGTGTACTGGTGCTTGAAGCGTGAGCCGGGATCGTCCGCCAGCCCCACCTCGCCGATTTGCAGCAGATCGCGATAGCCGGCACTGCGCAGGGTGGCACTGAGGTCCAGGTCGACACCCGCCCCCAACGGACTGTTCAACGACAGGCTGTTCTGGCTCCCCGCCAGCGAACGCCGGGTGTCATGGGACAGGCTGTTGCGCAGGCCGACACCGACCTGCTGCCAGAGGCGGCTGTCGAGCGCCCAGCCGCTGGCACGGTAGTCATCGCTGCCCAGCAGCCCGGCGCTGAATGACGTGGCCTCGCCCAGTCCCCAGGTGCCGCTGCCGGTGGCGAGCAAGGGCGGCTCTTCGCCGCGACCGGTGGCGCCGCGCAGTCGCCCCAGGGACAGGTAGTAACCGGGCTGGACCGCCGTGGCGCCCGGAAAGGATGCGGCCGGCACGACAAAGCGGCGCTCGCCGCCGGATTGGCCGATCACCCTGACCTCCAGGTCACTGGTGCCATTGAGCAACGGCAAGCCGCCCAGGCTGAACGGGCCTTGCGGCACCAGGCTGGTATGGATCAAAGCCCCGGACTGGCGAACCTCGACCCGCGACGCGTCGAAGGCCACCCCCTCGACCAGGACACCGCGCCCGGCCTGGCCTCGTTGCGCGCCATCAGGCATGAATTGCACACCGGAAAGCCGGACCCCGGCAAACACCGGTCCGGCACTGTTGATCTGGCCGGCCTGGAAGGTCGTCTGCCACGGTCGGAAGTCCCGCTGCGCATAGGCATACAGATGCTCGGTCTGCTCTTGCCCGTCATTGGAGACGTGCAACTGACGGCTACGGACAATCCAGTCGCCGGCATTGAACCCGGCCTCGGTGGTCGCCGAGAAGAAACGCCCGCCGCCCTGGCGCGAGCGCGTATCGAAACCCAGCACCTCGTAGTTGAGCAGTCCGGCCGTGCCGCCACGGGCGTAGACCCCGCTGTCGAGCTCCGGTCCGCGCAGGGCCTGGGTCGGCACCAGCAGGACAACCTCCTCGCTGTTGGGTCGCAGGATGACCTGGGTCTGCGGGTACTCACGCACAAAGGCATGACAGGCGTCCTCATCGGCATCCGCGCCAACGTCGGGCCTCTTCAAGCCGGCCTTGTCCAGCAACCCGGAGGTGAAACACAACTCGCCGTCCCGGTCGAAACGCAACTCCGCCAGCCCCAGGCGCTTGCCGTTGAGTTCCAGCGTCACCCGCTGCGCTCCTTCACGAAAGCGCGGCGCCGAGCGGAAATAGTCGGCCACCTGTGGATCGAGACCGCGCTCGGAAAGCACCGACAGGTCAAACTCCGCGTCAGCCGCATCGTCCTTTTTCTCGGCAGCGACCGGCTCGCCCAGTCCCAGCAAGACCGCGACGCCCAGCCCGCTCACCAGGCCCCGGCGCGGCGCCAGTACCTTCGCCAGCCTCGAGACAGGGGCAGGCTTGCCTAGGGATCCCACGTCACAGCGCCTCGAGCAGAATGGGCGCTTCGTGACGGGCCACGGCAAAACCATAGACAGTCGCCGGCTGCAGCGTGACCGAGGTGGCCGTGGGCTGAGTCGTGTCTATTTCCACCGCCAGCGTCTCCCCCGGAAGGACATAATCGCGACTCAGCATCACGCTGACCTTGTGCGGATTGAGTTCCAGTTCCGGCGACAGGCGCACCACATAGGGACTGTCATTGCGCACCACCAGCCGGGACTTCTCCAGGTGCCAGGTCAGTTCCTTCCAGGGCGCCGGATGCCGGGCCAGTCCCTTGGGATGCAGGATCAGTGGCAGGTTCTGGCGCAGAGTGACGCCGACGGTAGCGCCGGGCCCGGTTTTGCGCTGGGGAATACCTTCGAAGGTGACGCGTTTCAGGCGCTGGGTCTTGAGTGGCTCGCCGTTGGCGCTGAGAAACCGCACCAATTGGGTCTCGCCGGCGTCGACCCGGGTCACGGGGGGCGTGATCACCACCAGCGACTCAAGATCCTCGGGAATCGATTCGACAGCCGAATGCAGCAAGGCCGGACCGCTGTCGGTGTTCTTGATCTGGATACTGGCTTCCCCCTCCTCTTCATAGAGAATCACCACCGTGGTTTCCGGCTGCATGCCATCGGCACGGGCGGCGCTCCAGAACACGCCCAGGAAAAAGAACAGCACACCGATAGACAATGAACTGAACATCGGCATAAGAGGCACAACTTTCAAGTAATACGCTCCTTGCGAATCTATTTTTATTATTCAACACACATAGAAAGAGAGTGCCAGCACAGAGTCCTGTGCCGGCAGCCTAGTTACTGACATCAACGAAAGTTAGAGATAACGCAGTTCCAGCGTAGCCAAGCCATCCAGATACAGTTCCTGGGTGACATCCAGCTCGGAGGTCTTATTGATCACCGGCTGAACTTCCAGGGTACCGCTGACCCGCTGTACCGACGCCGGATGAGTAGCGAAGAAGCCGCTCCAGGACATGATGTTCTGATACTGGCCCAAGGCACCGTTGCCACGGCTCCAGTTCAAACCGTTATTGGTCGAGACAATGGTGTTGACCAGCGGGAAATCCGCCACGGAATCCTTCACGCTCAGGGCATAGCCGCCGACCCGTTGACCGACCGCCGTGGTCCCCAGGCCGTAGTTGTAGGCATCGTTATAGCCCGGGCCAAGAGCCGCCTGCAGGATGCCCGGGACCTTGCTGCTGGAGCGGTTGTCGAGCGTCTTCACCCCCACCCGGGTGCCGCCGTCGCAATTGACCGTAAAAGGCACGCCCCTGGGCTGCAGGCGCGTATAGGCATTGGCGCTCAGTTCAGCGGCACGGATTTTCCCGAAATCGACCACGCCACCATTGTGCAGACTCAGTGTGCAACTGGCCGGGACGATGGTCCCCTTCACCAACAAGTCCGCCGCGTTGGCATTGACCCCCAGTACAGCCAACAGAGCACCGAGCGTCCATCCAGATACCAACTTCATTTTCCTACTCCCTATTATCAAGTGTAAGCAGATGCTTGTTATTCAGAACTGCGGAATTCAATCCAGGTTCACACCCGAAAAAGAGTCAGCGCTTAGGCCTCCCGTCCGCAGTCCGATAAATAATTAACACCCCGGCATAATCGCCGGCCGCTAGTTTCCACGCTGGCACCTGACAAGAAAACCGGAAGAGGCCACGCTCCGGGTGCGACGCAGAGACAAACACTGCAAACTTTAATAAACATCACTGTCGTCACAATTCATGACGCAGGTCATCAATATGAAATATTTATGTAGGAAAATTGAAGCAATGATTGTCCACCCCCCTCGCTGCAAGCCCCAGGCCTGATGCTCACAGGCGTCCTACATTGGCGTCAGGGCCTGATCGTGGCACGATGGCGAGGTTATCGACCGAGATCCTTCAACCATGCCGCATTCCCAAGCCAAGAATCTGTCCCTGATCGCCGCCATCGACCTGGGCTCCAACAGCTTCCATATGGTCGTGGCCAAGGCCCAGAACGGAGAGATCCGGATCCTGGAGCGCCTCGGCGAGAAGGTTCAGCTGGCGGCCGGTATCGACGAGGACCGTCAGCTCACCGAAGAATCCATGCAGCGCGGGCTCGACTGCCTGAAGCGCTTTGCCCAGTTGATCAACGGCATGCCCCTGGGCGCCGTGCGCATCGTCGGTACCAACGCCCTGCGCGAAGCCCGCAACCGCGGCGAATTCATCCGCCGCGCCGAGGAAATCCTCGGTCACCCGGTGGAAGTCATTTCCGGCCGTGAAGAGGCCCGCCTGATTTACCTCGGTGTGTCCCACACCCTCGCCGACACCCCGGGCAAGCGCCTGGTGGCCGATATCGGCGGCGGCAGTACCGAATTCATCATCGGCCAGCGCTTCGAGCCGCTGCTGCGCGAAAGCCTGCAAATGGGTTGCGTCAGCTACACCCAGCGCTATTTCCGCGACGGCAAGATCACCCCGGCCCGCTACGCCCAGGCCTACACGGCGGCGCGCCTGGAAATCATGAGCATCGAGCACGCCCTGCACCGCCTGACCTGGGATGAGGCCATCGGCTCTTCCGGGACCATCCGCGCCATCGGCCTGGCCCTCAAGGCCGGCGGCCAGGGCAGCGGCGAAGTGAATGCCGAAGGGCTGGCCTGGCTCAAGCGCAAGCTGTTCAAGCTCGGCGATGCCGAGAAAATCGATTTCGAAGGGATCAAGCCCGACCGCCGGGCGATCTTCCCGGCCGGCCTGTCGATTCTCGAAGCGATCTTCGACGCCCTCGACCTGCAACGCATGGATCACTGCGACGGCGCCCTGCGCGAAGGCGTGCTCTACGACCTGCTGGGTCGCCATCACCACGAAGACGTGCGCGAACGCACCCTCAGCTCGCTGATGGAGCGTTACCACGTCGACCTGGAACAGGCGGCACGGGTCGAGCGCAAGGCGCTGCATGCCTTCGATCAAGTGAAGGATGCCTGGGAACTGACTGACGGGGTCTGGCGCGAACTGCTGGGCTGGGCCGCCAAGGTCCATGAAGTGGGCCTGGACATCGCCCACTACCAGTACCACAAGCACGGCGCCTACCTGATCGAGCACTCGGACCTGGCCGGCTTCTCCCGGGAAGACCAGCAAATGCTCGCCCTGCTGGTGCGCGGACACCGACGCAATATTCCCAAGGACAAGTTTGCCGAGTTCGGCGATGAAGGCATCAAGCTGATTCGCCTGTGCGTGCTGCTGCGCTTCGCGATCCTGTTCCATCACATCCGTGGCACCCAGGAAATGCCGCAGGTCACCTTGCGTGCCGACGGCGATAGCCTGGATGTGGTGTTTCCCAAGGACTGGCTGGAGCAGAACCAGCTGACTCAGGCCGACTTCGCGCTGGAAGCGGAGTGGCTGACCCGAGTCAACATTACCCTCAACGTACGCTGAGGAGCGGGTTGCTCAGGCGATCGAGCAAGGTCGCCTGGGCGCTACGGGCGTTCTGGTTGCCGGTCGGCGTGTTGCGGATATACCGACCGTCCGGCTGCAGGCTCCAGCTGTGGGTGTTATCGGTGAGATAACTTTCCAGCTCTTTCTTGACCCGCAGGATCAACTTCTTGCCCTCGACCGGGAAGCAGGTCTCGACACGCTTGTCGAGGTTGCGCTCCATCCAGTCGGCGCTGGAGAGGAACATCTGCTCCTCGCCGCCGTTGAGGAAGTAGAAGACCCGGGTGTGTTCGAGGAAGCGACCGATGATCGAGCGCACCTGGATGTTGTGCGAGACCCCGGCGATGCCCGGACGCAGGCAGCACATGCCGCGCACCACCAGATCGATACGCACGCCGCACTGGCTGGCCTTGTACAACGCGCGGATGATCTTCGGATCGGTCAGCGAGTTGAACTTGGCGATGATGTGCGCCGGCTTGCCCTCGACGGCGAACTGGGTTTCCCGGGCAATCATGTCGAGCATGCCCTTCTTCAGGGTGAACGGCGCGTGCAGCAACTTCTTCATGCGCAACGTCTTGCCCATGCCGATCAACTGGCTGAACAGTTTGCCGACGTCTTCGCACAGGGCGTCGTCGGAGGTCAGCAAGCTGTAGTCGGTATACAGGCGGGCATTGCCGGCGTGGTAGTTACCGGTGCCCAGGTGCGCGTAGCGGACGATCTCGCCGGCCTCGCGACGCAGGATCAGCATCATCTTGGCGTGGGTCTTGAAACCGACTACGCCGTAGATCACCACCGCACCGGCCGCTTGCAGGCGGCTGGCCAGTTGCAGGTTGGACTCTTCATCGAAACGCGCCCGCAGCTCGATCACCGCGGTGACTTCCTTGCCGTTGCGCGCCGCGTCCACCAGGGCGTCGACGATTTCCGAGTTGGCGCCGCTGCGGTACAGGGTCTGGCGCACGGCCAGGACGTGCGGGTCCTTGGCCGCCTGGCGCAGCAGGTCGACCACCGGGGTGAAGGATTCGAACGGGTGCAGCAGCAGGATGTCCTGCTTGCTGATCACGCTGAAAATATTCTCGCTGTTCTGCAGCAGTTTCGGGATCTGCGGAGTGAACGGCGTGTATTGCAGCTCCGGATGACTGTCCAGGCCAGTGATGCTGAACAGCCGCGTCAGGTTCACCGGACCGTTGACCTGGTACAGCTCGCTCTCGTTCAGGTTGAACTGCTTGAGCAGGTAGTCCGACAGGTGTTTCGGGCAGGTATCGGCCACTTCCAGGCGCACGGCGTCACCGTAGCGGCGGGAGAACAGCTCGCCGCGCAGGGCGCGGGCCAGGTCTTCGACGTCTTCGGAATCCAGCGCCAGGTCGGCGTTGCGGGTCAGGCGGAACTGGTAGCAGCCCTTGACCTTCATGCCCTGGAACAGGTCGTCGGCGTGTGCGTGGATCATCGACGACAGGAATACATAGTTATCGCCAGGCCCACCCACGTCTTCGGGTACCTTGATGATCCTCGGCAGCAGGCGCGGCGCCGGGATGATCGCCAGGCCCGAATCGCGACCGAAGGCGTCGATACCTTCGAGCTCGACGATAAAGTTCAGGCTCTTGTTCACCAGCAACGGGAACGGGTGCGTCGGATCGAGGCCGATCGGGGTGATGATCGGTGCGATCTCGTCACGGAAATAACGACGGACCCAAGTCTTCAGCTTGGTGGTCCAGTAGCGGCGACGAATGAAGCGGACCTGATGTTTTTCCAGCTCCGGCAACAGGATGTCGTTGAGGATCGCGTACTGGCGATCGACATGCCCGTGCACCAGCTCGCTGATCCGCGCCAGGGCCTGGTGCGGCTGCAGGCCGTCGGCGCCGGCCTGTTCGCGGGCGAAGGTGATCTGCTTCTTCAGCCCGGCGACACGGATTTCGAAGAACTCATCCAGGTTGCTGGAGAAGATCAGCAGGAACTTGAGGCGTTCCAGCAGCGGATAGGACTCGTCCAGCGCCTGCTCCAGCACGCGGATGTTGAACTGCAGCTGCGACAGCTCACGGTGGATATACAGGCTGCTGTCATCCAGGCTCGGAATCACCACCGCCGACGGCACCGCCACATGGGGGGCTTCGACCACCACCGGCGCGGGTTCCAGCTCCGGCGGGGTTTCGACGATCGGCTCGACCACCGCTTGAGCGTCTTTTACTTCAACTTCGCTGAGTCCTTCGGTATTCATCGAGTGTTCCTGTGAGGGCTATTTCTGCTCTCGTAGCAGTTGGGCGGCGCGGGCGGCAAAGTAGGTCAGGATGCCATCGGCACCCGCCCGTTTAAAAGCGGTCAGGGATTCAAGAATAACGCCTTCGCCCAGCCAGCCATTCTGGATGGCCGCCATGTGCATGGCGTACTCACCGCTAACCTGATAGACAAAAGTCGGCACCTTGAATTCATCCTTGACCCGAAAAAGGATATCCAGATACGGCATACCCGGCTTGACCATGACCATGTCGGCGCCTTCGGCGAGGTCGGCGGCCACTTCATGCAGGGCTTCGTGGCTGTTGGCCGGGTCCATCTGGTACGACGCCTTGTTCGCCTTGCCCAGGTTCAGGGCCGAGCCGACGGCATCGCGGAAAGGTCCATAGTAGGCGCTGGCGTACTTGGCCGAATAGGCCATGATCCGCACGTTGACGTGATCGGCCAGTTCCAGGGCTTCGCGGATCGCCTGGATGCGTCCGTCCATCATATCGGAAGGCGCCACCACCTGGGCGCCCGCCTCGGCGTGGGACAAGGCCTGCTTGACCAGTGCATCGACGGTAATGTCGTTCTGGACGTAACCGTGCTCGTCGAGGATACCGTCCTGCCCGTGGGTGGTGAACGGGTCCAGGGCGACGTCGGTGATCACCCCCAGTTCCGGGAAGCGGGCACGCAGGGCACGGGTGGCACGCTGGGCGATCCCTTCCGGGTTCCAGGCCTCGCTGGCGTCCAGGGACTTGAGTTCGGGCGGTGTCACCGGGAACAGTGCCAGTGCCGGAATCCCCAGCTCGACCCAGTTCGCCGCTTCTTCGAGCAGCAAGTCGATGGTCAGGCGCTCGACCCCTGGCATCGACGCCACGGCTTCGCGGCGATTCTCACCGTCCAGCACAAACACCGGCAGGATCAAATCATCGACTGTCAGAACATTCTCACGCACCAGGCGGCGAGAAAAATCATCACGGCGATTGCGACGCAGGCGGGTGGCGGGAAACAAGCGATTGGCGGGGGTAAAGCTCACGGCAGACTCCTGAGCCCGCACAGGCGGGCGAGCATGGCAGTTATAAGCGGCCATTATGACGAAGGAATTACAGTTGTGCTTACTCCTGCGACCCGTCGCCACAGCCGCTACCCTTGTAGGAAATGTTAACGTCGAGACACATTTCGACACTTTCCTCTCTGTCCTCGAAGGGTTAGGCTGCGCGTTCATTTCGCCAGCATCCAGACAATGCTCCAACAATTTCTGCAGGATTTCGGCTACTTCGCCTTGTTTCTCGGCACGTTTTTCGAAGGCGAGACCATTCTGGTACTGGCCGGCTTCCTCGCGTTCCGCGGATACATGGACATCAACCTGGTGGTTATCGTGGCGTTCTTCGGCAGCTATGCCGGCGACCAGCTGTGGTATTTCCTGGGGCGCAAGCATGGCCGCAAACTTCTGGCACGCAAGCCGCGCTGGCAATTGATGGGTGATCGAGCGCTGGAGCATATCCGCCGCCATCCGGATATCTGGGTGCTGACCTTCCGCTTTGTCTACGGTTTGCGCACGGTGATGCCGGTGGCGATCGGCCTGTCGGGTTATCCGCCGGGCCGCTACCTGTTGCTCAACGGCATCGGCGCGGCGATCTGGGCCGCGGCCCTGGCGGCGGCGGCCTATCACTTCGGGGCGATTCTCGAAGGGATGCTCGGCAGCGTGAAGAAATACGAGCTGTGGGTGCTCGGCGGCCTGCTGGTGGCCGGCCTGCTGCTCTGGAGCTGGCGACGCATCCGCAGCGCGCGCCTGGCCCGGGCCGAGGCCCGCCTGGCCGAAACTACGAACCGGCCAGACGAATGACCCGCGGCTTGCTGCAGTAGTACAGGCCGATCAGGCTCAACAGGCTGTAGCTGAACACGCCGATCCAGCCCAATGGGCTGGCTGGCCACAGCCCGACCAACGGTGCCCACCAGACCAACGGCAGGTTGGACGCCAGGCGGACCAGCTCCAGCCGCAACGCCCAAGGGCGATTCTCCAGCGCCGCGCCGAGCACGAACAACCCCAGCACCAGGGTGCCACAGCCCAGCAGCAGCGCCGCCAGCGGCAAATGCTCGCCGAAGTTCATCAGGTAGCTGCCCAAACCGACATAGACCGCGAATTGCAGGGCCAGGTAGATTTGCTGACGGATCTCCAGGGGCACCTCGAATTTGCGGAACTGGCTCAGGTCCGGCTTGTTCAGCGGGTATCTGGCCGCGACATCGACCGGGCGCCAGCCAGTGCGCATAAACCAGATCCGCAGCTTGTCCCAATAGCTTTCCGTACGCCTGGCATCGGCCCATAGCTGCGCATAGAACTGCAGGTTGGCCCACAGCGGGTTCCAGCTGGCCAGCGGCGTGGTCACGCCGAAGATCACCGGCTCGCGCTCGTCCTCTTCCTGGAAGGTGCCGAACAGGCGGTCCCAGAGAATAAACACCCCGCCGTAGTTGCGATCCATATACAGCGCGTTTTGCGCATGGTGCGCCCGATGGTTGGACGGCGTGACAAAGAACCACTCGTACCAACCCAGCTTGGGCACGTGCCGGGTATGTACCCAGAACTGATACAACAGGTTCAGCGAGGCCACGCTGATAAACACCACCAGCGGCACGCCGAGCACGGCCAGCGGCAGATAGAAGATCCAGCTCAGGAGGAAGCCGGTGCTGGTCTGACGCAGGGCGGTGCTGAGGTTGTAGTCCTCGCTCTGGTGATGCACCGAATGGGCGGCCCAGAGGATATTGCGCTCGTGCCCCATACGGTGCAGCCAGTAGTAGCAGAAGTCGTAGGCGACAAAGGCGAACACCCAGACCCAGGGCTTTTGCGCGGACAGTTCGAACAGCGCCAGGTGCTCCAGCGCAAAGGCGTAGGTGAGGACCCCGACGCCCTTGGTCAACAGCCCGGTGGTGGTCGACAGCACGCCGGTGCTCATGCTGTTGATGGCATCCGCCATGCGATAGTTGCTCACGCCACGCCAGCGATCGGCGAGCAGCTCGATGACGATCAATGCAATGAAAAACGGTACCGCGTAAGGCACGAAGTCCATGGGGCCAACCTTCCAGAGTCGATCTGCAAAGATTAGGGGCTATGGCGGGAAAATCCGCTGACAATGAATGCCAAAGCTGTAGACATTTAACGCCAGAAACCAGGGAACGTCGAACGCGCTCCCTGTAGGTTCACGCGGCCCCTGTGGGAGCTGGCTTGCCAGCGATGAGGCCCTTGAGCCTTGCGGTGCCCATCCGAACGCCTTCGCGGGCAAGCCCTGCTCCTACAGTACGCCGTCGTTCATCGATTTTGTGTATCACACAACACTGTAGGAGCAGGGCTTGCCCGCGAAGAGGCCCTCGAATCTTGCGCGGCTCATACGAACGCCATCGCCGGCAAGCCCACACTATCAGGCCGCCTGGACCCGACGCTTTTCCGCCAACCGGCTGCGGCTGTACAGCACCCCAATCGCCAGCAACGCCAACGCCTGGGCACCCAGCGAGTAGGCGTCGGCATGAATCCCCAGCCAGTCGAATTCAAAGAACGCCACCGGCCGCGTACCGAAGATCCCGGCTTCCTGCAATGCCTTGACCCCGTGTCCGGCAAATACCACCGACAAGGCGCACAACAACCCGGCATTGATCCCGAAAAACAACGCCAGCGGCAGCTTCGCCGAACCGCGCAGGATCACCCAGGCCAGGCCGATCAGCAGCACCAGCGCGGTGCCGGCACCGGCCAGCACGGCGTTATGTCCCGCCGGCCCCGCCTGCAACCAGAGGGTTTCATAGAACAGGATGACTTCGAACAATTCCCGGTACACCGAGAAGAACGCCAGCAGCGCAAAGCCGAAGCGCCCGCCACCACTGACCAGGCTGCTCTTGATGTAGTCCTGCCAGGCCGCCGCGTGCCGGCGGTCATGCATCCAGACCCCAAGCCAGAGCACCATGACGCTGGCAAACAAAGCCGTGAAGCCTTCAAGCAATTCACGCTGGGCGCCACTGACATCGATCAGGTAAGCCGCCGCCGCCCAGGTCAGCAACCCGGCGACCAGCGCCAGCCCCCAGCCGACATGTACGCTGCGCACCGCCGACTGCTGGCCGGTATTGCGCAGGAAAGCCAGCACCGCCGCCAGGACCAGGATCGCTTCCAGGCCTTCGCGCAGCAGGATCAGCAACCCGGAGATAAAGCTCAGCGACTGACTCAGGCCATCATTGCCCAGCAGATCGGCGGACTCCTTGAGCTTGCCCTTGGCAAAATCCAGGCGCTGCTCGACCTGCTCCAGCGGCAAGCCGTCCTGCAACGATTGCCGATAGGCCATCAGCGACTTCTCGGTGTCCTTGCGCACCGTGGCATTGACGTTGTCCAGGGAGCTTTCCACCAGCTCGAAGCCCTCCAGATAGGCAGCAACGGACAGGTCGTAGGCTTGTTCATGCTCGCCGGCGCGGTAGGCCGCGAGGCTCTTGTCCAGGGTCGTCGCGGTGTAGTCGAGCAATTGCCCCGGACCGCGCTTGACCTGGGGCGGCTGGGCGCGCTGGGCACGGAAGGCGACGGCGGCGGCCGGGCCTTCGGCGGACTGTACTTCAGCTGGCGTCGAACGGGCCAGGTCGGCCAGGTTGTAGGTTTTCCCGTCGTTGGCGGCGGCAGGAGCGGCACTGAATCCGGCAATGTAAGTCGCCAGGTCCCAACGTTGACGCTCATCCAACTGGTCGGCGAACGCCGGCATATCGGTGCCTTCAACACCCAGGCCGAGGGTGGTGTAGATCGCGTAGAGGCTCAACCTATCCAGCCGCGCGGCATCGCGCAGGTTGGCGGGTGGCGGTGTCAGGCCGACACCGGCCGGACCGTCGCCCGCCCCCGCCTCGCCGTGACACACCGAACAATGCTGGGCATACAGCGGCGCACCACGAGTCGGGTCCGGGGTGATGATCGGTGCCTGGCTGACTTCATAGGCCACGGCCAGCTTCGCCCCCAGTTGCCGGGCCTGGCGGGCAACGCGTTCACCCTCCTCCCGAGCCGTCACGGCCGCCTGCAAACCCTCGATACCCTGAACCAGCTCAGCCTGTTCCGGCTTGGCCGGCAACGCGGCGACCAGCCCTTGCAGGACCTTGATAAATTCCAGCTGCTCGCGGTATTCGCCATCGTCGACCACCTGGCCCGCGTGCACCGTGGGCGGGTAATCGGCGCCGATATAGTCCAGCAGATGCAGGGCCTGGGGTGCGCCCTCCGCTGTTTCGGCCAACAGGTTGAAGCTGCAGAGAGCGAACAGCGGCAGCATCAGCCACGCGAGGAAACGAGAGGGAAAAGTCATGGAAAGCCTAAATCTAAATGCGAAGTAACACATTGTTCCCTCTCAATACGTTTGGCTCAACCCTGATCGGCCCGATTCCTCAATGTTTTGCTCTGGGTCATGTATCGAGATGGCCATGAGAATGCCATCTCGACCACGGCTTTGTGCATAATCCCCGCCCTCAAGTCCCACTGCCCGTCAGCCAAGGAAAGGAACGACACGCCATGCCCTCGCGCCTCTTACTCACACTGCTGTCCTGTGCGTTGCTCCTGGGCGGCTGCGGACTGCTGCACAACTACGACCGGGAACTCCAGGCCACCAACGAGCAGTTGATCTCGGGCAACGTCGATGGCGCGCTGCAGTTGCTGGAGCAACACAACCCCTGGGACGACAAGGACCTGCTCTATTCCCTGGAAAAAGGCGAACTGCTGCGGCTCAAGGGCGATCTACCCCGCAGCCAGGACGCCTGGCGCAGGGCGGACCAACAGGTGTCCCAGTACGAAGAAGGGACGCAGGTCGTCGCCACCCTGAAAAACCTGGGGCTCGACCAGATCCTCGGCATCGGACTCATCGGCGACAAGTTTCATCGCTACGAGGGCTATGACTACGAGAAGGTCATGCTGACCACGCAAATGGCCCTCAACCAGTTGGCCCGGAACGACTTCGACGGCGCCCGCGTCGATATCAAGAAAAGCCACGAACGCGAAGCCCTGATCGCCACAGCGCGCGACAAGCAATACCTGGCGGTCGAAGACCAGGCCAAGGCCAAAGGCATCAAGCTGCGCTACAAGGACCTGCAGGGTTACCCAGTGACCACCCTCGACTCGCCGCAGGTCATTGCCCTGAAAAACGGCTACCAGAGTGCGTTCAGCCATTACCTCGCCGGCTTCGTCTACGAAGCCCTGGGCGAGCGCGACCTCGCCGCGCCGGGTTACCGCCAGGCCATCGAGTTGCGGCCCAATACACCGCTGCTGGAAAAAGTCCTGGCCAACCTGGGCAAACCCGCCGACACCTCTCCTGACAGCGACGTGCTGATCGTCGTCCAGACCGGCCTGGCCCCGGCGCTCGTTTCGCTGCGCGTGCCCATCCAGGTGCAAACCGAGGACGGCCAGGCGATCACCGTGAACCAGCCTTTTCCGGTGCTGGTAGCCGACAAGTCGACAGCGCCCCTCAAGCAGATCAGCGTGGATGGCAAACCACAGTCGCTGACCCTGCTCAACAGCACGACCCACATGTCATTGCGCACCTTGCACGACGACATGCCCGCGATCATCAACTTCGCCCTTGCGAGCGTGCGTTTCAATGCCGAACTGCAAGCCAAGGAGAACAAACGCAAGCCGGACAAGGCTTCGTCGGTTTACCAGGGCTTCACCGGTGACTCCGACACCCGCACCTGGCGCACCCTGCCGGACAACACCCAGGTCGTGCGCCTGCGCCTCAAGCCCGGCGCGCACAAATTGCTGCTGCCAGGTGTCAAAGGCGCGGTACCGGTCAGCCTGAATATCGAACATCCCTTCCAGGTGGTGAGCCTGCGGGTCATCGGCAACCAGGTCTTCCTCCTGCCCGGATGACGCTAAAAAGCCATTACATAGCCAATAGCCATGGTTATACTGCCCTGCCTTCGTTATTGCGATATGGCATTAAAAGCTCCTCGTTTAATGAGGAATTGGCAGGGTAGCCGCTTTCCCTCTCAATGGGTCCATCTCAGCCCGACCAGCATGCTCGGCTGATTTTTTCATCAGGGAAGATCCCATGGCATCCCGTGCCCTCCTCTCGTTCGCCCTCGGCGCCGCGACCTTGCTGTCCGGCTGTTCGATGATGCGCAGCTACGACACCGAACTGGCGCAAACCAACCAGCAACTGGCCTCGGGCAATGTTGACGGGGCGTTGGCCCTGCTGGAAAAGAACAACGGCGATGCCGACAAGGACCTGCTGTATTTCTTCGAAAAAGGCGAGTTGCTGCAAGCCAAGGGTGACCTGGCCGGTAGCCAGAAAGCCTGGGGCAGCGCCGACCAGATGGTGGGTCAGTGGGAAGACGCGGTCAAACTGGACAGCGCCAGGTACCTCGCCCAGTTCGGCAGCTTCCTGATCAACGACAAGGTCCGCCGCTACGAAGGCTATGACTACGAAAAGGTCATGCTGACCACGCAGATGGCGCTGAACCAGCTGGCCCTGAACGACTTCGACGGCGCACGTATCGCGATCAAGAAAACCCATGAGCGCGAAGCGGTGATCGCCGATCTGCGCGACAAGCAATACCTCAAGAGCGAAACCGAAGCCGACCAGCAAGGCATCAAGACCCAGTACAAGGACCTTCAGGGCTATCCGGTGGCCAGCCTCGACGCGCCGGAAGTGGTCGGCCTGAAGAACAGCTACCAGAGCGCGTTCAGCCATTACCTGGCCGGGTTCGTCTACGAAGCCATCGGCGAGAAAGATCTCGCCGCCCCCGGTTATCGCCAGGCCATCGAACTGCGCCCGAACACGCCGCTGCTGGAGCAGGCACTGGTCAATCTCGACAAGCCTGCCGGCAAGGATGACGACAGCGACATCCTGATCGTGGTGCAGAGCGGCCTGGCGCCGTCCCGTGCCTCCATCAGCATTCCGCTGCCGTTGCCGATCGACAAGCATCTGGTCATTACCCCGCTGTCGTTCCCGGTCATCCAGGCCGACACCTCGACGGCCACCTTCGCCCAGATCGGCGTCGACGGCCTGCCGCAGAACCTGACCCTGCTCAACAGCACCACCGCCATGTCCCGTCGTGCCCTGCGTGACGACATGCCGGGGATCATCCTGCGCACCAGCGTGCGGGCCATCAGCCGCGGCGCCGCGCAGGCCAAGCTGAACAAGACCAATCCGCTGGCCGGCCTGGCCGTGGGCATCACTTCCGCGGTCCTAGAAGGCGCCGACACCCGCACCTGGCGGACCCTGCCGGACACCACCCAAGTGCTACGCCTGCGCCTGAAAAAGGGTGAGCATCAGGTGACCCTGCCCAACGCCCTCGGCGGTTCCCGCGTGGCCTTCACCGTCGACCGACGCTATCAGGTGATCAGCCTGCGCGCCGTCGGCAACCAGGTGTTCACCAGCGGTGTCGCCACCGTGCGGATGGCGGATGCCGGGCCAACGGCCGTGGCCAGCCTCAAACAACCTTGAAGAAAGGAGTCTCGTGCATGCGTTTCAAACTGACTGTTGCCGTTGCCCTGGCCCTGCTGGCCGGGTGCGTCACCCCGCCGCCGCCACCACCGGCCCCCGGTAGCGCGGCGAGCAAGATCGTCGCCATGGGCGAAATGGAGAACATCGAGGTCGGTGCCATCCGCGTCGCCCGGGAAAACGGCTTCCTGACCGTCAAGGTGCAGCTGAGCAACACCCGCACCAAGAACAAGATGATGTATTACCGCTTTGCCTGGTTGGGCAACGACGGTTTTCCGGTGGCCGACGATGAAGTCTGGAAAACCCTGAACCTGTATGGCGCCCAGAGCACCTTCCTGCCGGCCATCGCCCCGACGCCCAAGGCCACCGATTTCCGTCTTGAAGTCAAAACCCCCTGAGTCGACGCCGCCCTCTCGCGTCCTTTTGAAGAGAATCAGTCCATGTTTGCACGCCTGTCCCTCCTCGCCGTCGTCGCCCTGCTGGCCAGCGGCTGCGCCAACAACACCTCGCCCGTACTGGGCGGCGGAAACATCAGCTACGGCGATACCAAGGCCGTGGAACTGGTGACCAACGAGTTCGGCTCCACCGACCTGCAGATGATCGCCGAGTCCATGACCCGCTCCCTGGCCCAGTCCGGTGTCCTGCAAGGGCGTCCGGTGGTGCAGGTCTACGATGTGAAGAACAAGACCAGCGAGTACATCGATACCCGCGAGATCACCACTTCGATCAAGACCCAGTTGATGAAGAGCGGCACCGCTCGTTTCGCCAGCGACAACACCGAGATGCAGAGCCAGGTCGACCAGTTGAAGCTGCAGAACCAGAGCGGCCTGTACAAGAAGAGCACCGTCAGCAAGACCGGTAACATGATCGCCGCCAAGTACCGCCTGGAAGGTTCGATCAGCTCGATCGTCAAGCGCAGCAGCGACTACAAGGACGTGTTCTACAAGTTCAGCCTGCAACTGATCGACGTCGAAAGCGGCCTGGCCGAATGGATGGACGAAAAAGAGATCCGCAAAACCACGGAGCGTTGAACAATGCGTGCATGGATTGGCATGATCGGCCTGGTCTGCGCCTTCGGCGTCCAGGCCGCACCCAAGGTAGCGGTGGCGGACCTGGCGTACCAGGCGCAGGTGGAGCAGTACATCCACACTATTTCGGCGCGGGACAACCACCAGGAGAGTTATTACGGTGCCAGCGGCTCGTCGAGCTATGACGAGTACGAAAGCCGCAACAGCTATATCGAGCAGGGCGAGCTGCGCCGCTTCACCGGCGATATCAAGGGCGAGATCCTGCGCAGCGGGATGTTCCAGCTGATCCAGGGCACGCCTTATACCGCCAGTTCCAAGGGCGATGTCTACGACGTCATCAAGCGGATCAAGGGCGGCAACTTCAAGGGTGCCGACTACGTGCTGTTCGGTACGGTGTCGGACATCGACTTCACCCAGGACATCAACGAGCTGGCCAATACCAACAGCTACTCGGCAGTGCTGGGGCTGACCCTGGTGGGCGATTTCAGCCTGATCAATACCCGCACCTACGAGATCACCTCGGCGTTCACCGCCATGGGCGAAGGCCAGGACACCAAGCTGGTCAACAGCCGGGATGTCCATGTGTCGCTGAACCGTCCACGGGTGATCCGCGATGTGTCCAAGGCGCTGGGCGAGGATGTGGCGCGGCAGTTGAGCCTGCAGTTGGGTGGGCCGGATATGGGCCCGGGGGCAGCGCCGCCGCTGCGTAATAACCTGCCGCCGGATGAGGCGCCACGGGTTCTGCACTGATCCGCGACCGCGTTATCGTTCATCGCCGGCAAGCCGGCTCCTACAACAACGCAAATCCTGTGGGAGCCGGCTTGCCGGCGATAGCGTCCGATCAGACAACGATGAACTTCAGGCGGTCGCCTTGTGCAAGGTCGCCAGAAAACCCGCCGCCCCCACGAACAAGCCAGCAAAGGTACGGTTCATCCGGCGCTGCTGCTTGGGCGTGCGCAACAGGCGCAGGACCTTGGCCGCCAGGCCCGTGTAGCCGGCCATGACGACCATGTCGACGGCGATCATGGTGACGCCGAGGATCAGGTACTGATGCACCAGCGGTGCGTGGGGATCGATGAACTGCGGCAGCACCGCCAGCATGAACACCAGGGCCTTGGGGTTGCTGACGTTCACCAGGAAACCGCGGAACATCAAGGTCAGCGGCTTGCCCACCGGGCGAATCGTCGACTCTTCGGCCATATTGCTGGGCAACGCGCGCCACTGCTTGACCGCCAGGTACACCAGGTAGACCACGCCGAACCATTTGATGGCGTAGAAAGCCGAGGAAGAGGCTGCCAGGATCGCCCCGACGCCCGCGGCAATCACCGCGATCTGCGCCGCCAGGCCCAGTTGCAGGCCGAGGGCATTCCAGTAGCCACGCAGGAAACCGTATTGCAGGCCGCTGGACATCGAGGCGATGGCACCGGCACCCGGGGATAGGCTGATTACCCAGCACGCGGCAAAAAAGGCCAGCCATGTCTCAAGCAGCATCACGCACCTCGGATCTCAAGAGTTGTTACAAACCTCTAAGCTAATCCGTGGGCGTGAAATTGACTATCGTTTTTTGTCGCTCAGGACAACGCTTCCAGCTCTGCCTGCATGCTTTCCAGCAGCTCCAGGGCTTCCATCCAGGCTTCTTCCAGCTGGGACTCGCGCACTTTCAACTTGGCCTGTTCGGCCAGCAGATCACGAAGCTCATCCTTGCGCGCCGCCTCGTAGACCGCGCTGTCACCCAGGCTCGCTTCGATCTTCGCCAGCTTCTCGTGCAGCTTGCCCAACTCGGCTTCGAGCTTGTCGGCTTCACGCTTGTGCGGCGCCAGTTGCTGACGCAACGCGGCGGCCTGCTGGCGCTGGGCTTTCTTGTCGGTCTTGTCGGCATTGACTGGCGTATTGCTCACCGGCGCATTGCGCTGGCGATACTCCACCAGCCAGCGGGCGTAGTCTTCCAGGTCGCCGTCGAACTCTTCGACCTTGCCGTCCGCCACCAGGTAGAAATTATCCGTGGTGCTCTTGAGCAGGTGACGGTCGTGGGAAACCACCAGCACCGCACCGCTGAACTCCTGCAAGGCCATGGTCAGCGCCAGGCGCATTTCCAGGTCGAGGTGGTTGGTCGGTTCGTCGAGCAGCAACAGGTTCGGCCGCTCCCAGGCGATCAAGGCCAACGCCAGGCGGGCCTTTTCGCCACCGGAGAAGTTCAGCACCGGCTCGTCGATGCGCGCGCCACGGAAGTCGAAACCGCCGAGGAAGTCGCGCAGGGTCTGCTCGCGCTCGGTCGGCGCCAGGCGTTGCAGATGCAGCAACGGGCTGGCCTTGGAGTCCAGCGAGTCGAGCTGGTGCTGGGCAAAGTAGCCGACCACGGTGTTTTCACCACGGGTCATGCGCCCCGCCAACGGCGACAGCTCGCCGGCGAGGTTCTTGATCAGCGTCGACTTGCCCGCGCCGTTGGGGCCGAGCAGGCCGATCCGGGCACCCGGGGTCAGTTGCAGCTTGACCTTCTCCAGGACGGTCTTGTCGCCATAACCCAGGCGTGCGTCGGACAGGTCGAGCAGCGGGCTGGAAATCTTATGCGATTCGCGGAAGACAAAGTCGAACGGCGAATCGACGTGGGCAGCGGACAGCTCTTCCATCCGCTCCAGGGCCTTGATCCGGCTCTGGGCCTGGCGGGCCTTGGTGGCCTGGGCCTTGAAGCGGGCGATGTAGCTTTCCATGTGCGCACGCTGCGCCTGCTGCTTCTCGTAGGCCTGTTGCTGCTGGGCCAGACGCTCGGCACGGGCACGCTCGAACGCGGTGTAGCCACCCCGGTAGAGGGTGATCTTGCGCTGGTCGACATGGGCCACGTGATCGACCACTTCATCGAGGAAGTCACGGTCGTGGGAGATCAGCAGCAAGGTACCGGGGTAACTCTTGAGCCAGTCTTCCAGCCAGATGATCGCGTCGAGGTCCAGGTGGTTGGTCGGTTCGTCGAGCAGCAACAGGTCCGACGGGCACATCAGCGCCTGCGCCAGGTTCAGGCGCATCCGCCAGCCACCGGAGAATGCCGAGACCTGATGGTCCATCTGGTCGTTGGTGAAGCCCAGGCCGGCCAGCAGCTTGCGCGCGCGGGCATCGGCGGTGTAACCGTCGGCGCTGTCGAGCTCCGAGTGCAGACGGGCCTGGGCGGCGCCGTCATGGGCCGCCTCGGCCGCCGCCAGGTCGCGTTGCACCTGGCGCAGGCGCACGTCACCATCGAGCACGTAGTCGACCGCCAGGCGTTCGAGGGTGTCGACCTCCTGGCGCATATGGGCGATACGCCAATCGGCCGGCAGGAAGCAATCACCCGAGTCCGGGTACAGCTCGCCCCGCAGCAGGGCGAACAGGCTGGATTTGCCGGCGCCGTTGGCACCGATCAGGCCGGCTTTATGGCCGGCGTGCAGGGTCAGCTCGGCGTCTTCTAGCAGACGTTGCGGGCCACGCTGTAAAGTCAGGTTCTGAAGTCGAATCATAATGGCGGCGGAGTCTACCAGCTTCCCTCGCAACTGGCGCGGATCTCACCATGCATGCTGACCTGTGGACGTTTTCCCTGAACACTTACGCCAAGCCCGGCGTGGAACAAACCTGCCTGGCGCTCCAGGCCCAGGGGGCGAATGTCTGCCTGCTGCTCTGCGCGGCCTGGCTGGGCCAACGCGGAGTGCGCTGCGAGGCCGAACGCGCGGGGCAATTGCAGGCTCTCGCCGAGCCCTGGCACGACCAGGTGGTGCAGCCACTGCGGCAGTTGCGCACGCAATGGCGCACGGCGGCCTTGGAGGACGTCGAGTTGAAAGTGCTGAGGGATCAGGTCAAGGCGTTGGAACTGGCCGCCGAGCAGCAGCTGTTGCAGCGACTGGAAGCGTTGGCTCGGGATTGGCCCGAGGTCGGCGCGGAAGATCTGGACACGTGGCTGGAGGCGGTGACCGCCCAGGCCACAGGCCTGAATAGCGACGCGCTGCAGCAGCTGCGCGTCGCGGTGAACCAGGCTTAGGAAGCGCTGGTCGGGGTTACGGCAGCAGGCGCGGCTGGCGCTGGAGCAGCCGGTGCGGCTGCGGCGACGCTGGCGGGCGCGACCGATGCAGGTGCCGCCGGCTTGGCTGCTACGGCTGGCTTGGCGGCGGTGACAGCAGGCTTTGCGGCCGGTTTGGCAGCGGCAGGCTTGGCAGCCACGGCTTTTGCAGCGGGCTTGGCAGCAGCTGGTTTAGCGGCAACAGCTTTTGCAGCAGGCTTGGCAGCAGCTGGTTTAGCGGCAACAGCTTTTGCAGCAGGCTTGGCAGCGGCCGGTTTAGCGGCAGCAGCTTTTGCAGCAGGCTTGGCGGCAGCCGGTTTGGCAGCTACAGCTTTTGCAGCGGGCTTGGCAGCGGCTGGTTTGGCAGCAGCCACTTTTGCAGCAGGCTTGGCGGCGGCAGGTTTAGCGGCAGCAGCTTTTGCAGCTGGCTTGGCGGCGGCAGGTTTGGCAGCTACAGCTTTTGCAGCAGGCTTGGCAGCGGCTGGTTTAGCGGCAGCCACTTTTGCAGCGGGCTTGGCAGCAACTGGCTTAGCGGCAGCAGCTTTTGCAGCAGGCTTGGCAGCAGCCACTTTTGCAGCAGGCTTGGCGACAACCGGTTTGGCGGCAGCAGGTTTAGCCGCGGCAGGTTTAGCAGCACGAGTCGACAGTGCCTTGGTGACAGCCTCTTTCACACGGCCAACACCCTGGGCCAGTTTCAGGCTTTCCTGGGCATCGCGCTTGAGTTGCAGGATGTAGCCACGGGTGTCCGACTGGCTGGCTTTCAGCTTGTCCAGCAACTCTTCGAGCTCGCCGACCGCGCTCTTGGCCTTGGCTTGTGCCTTGGCTTTTCCGGCAGTGGCCGAGTCCTGCAATTTGGTCCGCGCCTTGTGCAGTTTTTCCTGGGCTTTACCGCGTTGCTTTTCCAGTTTGGCGAGCAGTTTTTCAGCATCAGCCAAAGCCTGGGTGCAAGCAGTTTCCAGATGTTCGAGCAGGCTGCCCGACAACTGTTGGAGCAGATGCAACGGAGTATTTACGGGCTTCTTGGTGGCCGACATGGTGTACCTCCTGACTGATGTGAATGCGGCTCATACTAGCCCTCTGGGACTACCGCCGCTAGGGCATGTTGACAGTATCGAAGGGCCCGCGTTGCATGCCTTGAAAAATGCTTCTTCAACAACTCATCCAGAGCACTGGCATAATCCTCCGAACCTGAGGTCGGAGAGTGCTTATGCCGCGTTATTTTCTGCTGTCACTGTGTGTGTTCTGGTCGCTTGCGCACGCCGCGCCAGAGGTCGCGAACGATGACGCCCACGACCTGGCCTACAGCCTCGGCGCCAGCCTCGGCGAGCGTCTGCGCCAGGATGCTCCGGACCTGCAGATCAAGGCCCTGCTCGACGGTTTGAAGCAGGCCTACCAGGGCAAGCCGCTGGCCTTGAAGGACGAACGCATCCAGCAGATTCTCGCCGCGCATGATGCCCAGGTCGCCCAGGAAGCGGCCAAACCCCAGAGCGAAATCGCGCTGGAAGCCGAGCGAAAATTCCTCGCTGAAGAAAAGGCCAAGCCCGGCGTCCACGAATTGGCCGACGGCATCCTGATGACGGAACTGACGCCTGGCAGCGGAGAAAAAGTCGCGGCCAACGGCAAGGTCCAGGTGCGCTATGTCGGACGCCTGCCCAACGGCACGGTGTTCGATCAGAACCGACAGCCGCAATGGTTCCGCCTGGACAGTGTGATCAATGGCTGGCGCAGCGCCCTGCCCCAGATGCCTGTCGGTGCGAAATGGCGTCTGGTACTGCCCTCGGCACAAGCGTATGGCGCCGAAGGTGCCGGCGATCTGATCGCGCCGTACACACCGCTGGTGTTCGAAATCGAGCTGCTCGGCGTGGCCAGCTGACGCTGGCACCAGAACGAAAAACGGTGCGCCTGAGCGCACCGTTTTCATGTGTAGCCATTGGGATCAGGCCTGGGCTTCAGCCTTTTCCTTGTGCGCGGTATGCAACACTTCGATCAGGCAATCCTCCAGCTCGAAGCGCTCGTGCAGCAAGCCGCCCAGTTCCTGGAATTTATGCGCCACACACTCGCCTTCATCGCACAGATCGTTGAAGGCCAGCAGCTTCTCGGTAATCACATCGATACGCGGGTAGATCGTCTCCGCCAGCTCCAGGCCACGCTTGTCGCCAAAGGCCTTGGCCTCGCCGGTCAACTGCTCGTAGATCTCGAAGTGGCCGGCCGACACATAGTCAACCAGCAAACCGCAGAACTCCTGCAAGGGCTTGGGGTTCTGCGCCAGTGCACCCGGCTCGGCACCGAGGGCATCGTAGGCCCCCACGAGCTCGTGACGCTCCTTGAGCCAGCGATCGATCAGCAGATGCACTCCACCCCAGCGTTCCTGAGCATTCCGACAACTTTCGAGCATGGTGATCTCTTCCCTTCTGGGTCATGCCGACCGACGCCTCGGACACATCGAGGCTCCTGACTTGGCCAAACAGAACAAGCTGATTGCGATAACGCGATGCGGGCCAGATTATGCCCGCTCGACACCTGCTTCAAGGTACGCAGGAGAGAAAGTTCATACAAGTGTTTAATCCGAGGCACGACTGCCGGTTACTTTTACGCCCCGCCCGACACCGAATCCGGCCCCACCAGCTGATAGATCATCAGCAGGCTCATACCCA
Source organism: Pseudomonas sp. MWU13-2862 (assembly GCF_023242495.1). Classification (NCBI taxonomy): domain Bacteria; kingdom Pseudomonadati; phylum Pseudomonadota; class Gammaproteobacteria; order Pseudomonadales; family Pseudomonadaceae; genus Pseudomonas; species Pseudomonas sp. MWU13-2862. Next base: position 118,662 of record NZ_JALMEZ010000003.1, read on the forward strand.
CGAAAGCCAGCAGGCTCCACTCGGGAATGCTCAGGTCGAAGAGGGTCCACTGGATCTCCGCGCATTCGGCCGTGGCCCGGAACATCAACTTGAACGCCTGGAGGGTGGGTACCTGCTGGATCAGGCAATGCAGGTCAGGCTGGCAGATCATCAACTGCTCGGCCGGCACCCGCTGCAACAGGACCTGCCGCGCCGCCGTGGCGGCACCGGCGAGGGCCAGCAGCAGGTCGAGGCCGCCATAGACCCAGCGGCCGATACGACCCGGGCCGTGCAACACCGCCACCAGGCTGACCAGGCAGAACCCGGCGAGGAAAAAGCGCTGGACGATGCACAGCGAGCAAGGCTCCAGCCCGGTCACACGCTCCAGGTACAGCGACGCCCCCATGACCAGGGCACCTGTCAACAAGGCCAGGGAGAACAGAGAACGTGAGCGGGCCAAGAACATGGCTTATCCGTAACAGGAGAGACAGGCAGTTACGGTAGAGGAAAGCCCTTGGCCCTTTCAAGGCGAGCCAGAGCAGACAATTCCTTAAGCCTGTAAGGAATTACCGACGGACATCCTATGAAACCATTAATTCAGAAGTAGGAATCAGACTTCGTCACGGCAAGGGAAGCATCCTGACACGCAAAGACGGGATGCCTGAAGCCGCATCCCGTCTTCCAGGCCACCTCACACCGGTAGTGGCGAGGCCAGCAGACGCTTGTCCAACAGACCCAGGCCCTCCTGGAACAACTGGTTGCTGCGCTCGGTATCACCGAGTTGGGCCAGCAGTCGCGCCAGCTCCGCGCAGGCTTCAGGGTGGCGCTGCACCCGCAGACTGCTTTCCAGGTAGTCGCGGGCCTTGCCCCACAGACTGTTTTGCAGGCTCAGGCGTCCCAGCGTCAGCAACAGGCTGGCATCCTCGGGATGGTCTTTCAACCAGCCTTCGGCAGTCTGCAACTGTCGGGCCGGGTCACGTCCGCGCAACAAGCCGTACAGACGCGCCAGATGGCTGTCGTACTGGCGTTTGAGCGCCTCGCGCAGGGCTTCTTCAGCCTGGGCGTCGGCGCCGAGCTGGCGTAGTTGCTCGGCATAAGCCAGCACCAATGGCGGCTCCTGGCGCTGGGCCGAGCTCAATTGCTGCCAGGCCCGCTCCAGCGCCTGCAGGCCCGCTTCGCCGTCCTCGCGCTGGGCCGCCAGGCTGAGGTTCTCACCCCAGGCACGGCGTTCCAACTCGGCCAGTTCAGCCTTGGCCAGCACCTTGTCCTTGCGCAACTCCGGCAACAGACGGATCAACGCCGACCAGTCGCCACGTTGCTGATACAGGCGCTGCAACTGACGCAGGACCTGGATGCTATGGGGATGACGCTCGTGCATGGCCTGCAGGGTATTCAAAGCCCCCTCGCTGTCGCCACGGTCCACTTGCAACTGCGCGTGACTGAGGGCAATCGCCAACTCGGCCTGGGGCTGGCGGTCGAGGGCGCGCTCCAGCAGGCTGTCGCACTCCTCGTACTTGCCTTGTTCGTTGGCCGCCCGGGCCGCGCCGAGGTAGTACAGCAGCGGCTGGCGTTCGGCCTCGGCGGCCCGTTGCAAATGGCGTTGGGCACTGGCCCAGCGGCCCTCGGCCAGGTCCATCTGGCCTTGCTCGATGGCCACCTGGGTGCGCCGGCTGCGATTGCGCCGGGACCAGGGATTGGCCACGGAGCCCGAGGTGGTCACCAACCCCACCAGGAATTTCACCAGCCACAGCACCAGCCATGCCAGCAGCAGCACGGCCAGGAAGGCCCACAGGCTCGATTCGTAACGGAAGCTGTCATAGGCGATCAGGACGTAACCCGCGTGCCGCGAGATCGCATAGCCGAGGCCCGCCGCAATGGCGACGACCAGTACCAGGATCAGGAGGAAGCGCTTCATGGGCTGGTCCCCTCGACCGGGGTCACGCTCGGGCTGACCGGGGTCTCGATCTCGACATGTCGCCGCTCGAGATAGGCCTGCACCGCCGCCAGGGTTCCGGCCAGATCAGGCGTGACCACGGTCACCGGCTGTTTGCTCAGCTCGGCCAGGCGCTCGAGCATGACCTTGCTCTGTGGATTGTCCGGGTTGAAGCTACCGGTCAGCACGTCTCGGGCCTCGGTCAAGGCCTGGGTGTAGACCCCGGCCTGACCGTTCAAGGCGGCCCACTGGGCCTGTTCCAGGGCCAGGCCGAGGGCCAGACGGACCTGCGCCAGGCTCTGCCCGGCGAGCAACGGCCGGATGTTCTTGTTGGCATTGAAGTCGATGCGGATATAACGCGAGATCTCATCCCACCACAGGGCCCAACGGCTGGCGCCATCGCCGTCGGCGGTCAGGCCGAGCAGGGAGTCGCCGCGATCCTTGTACTCCGGCGCTAGCTCGTTGAGCTGGGGCAGTTGGTCGCGCAAGGCGCCCAGTTGCAGGAACAGGCCGGTGCGGTCCGGCTGCTCGGTGCTGCGCAGCGCGGCTAGGCTCTTGGCCACCTGCTCGCGGGCGGCAAAGGAGCCCGGATCGTTCTGTTCACGCAGGATATCGTCGGCGCCCTGCACCAGGGCCAGGGCACTGGTGATGTCCTGCAACGCCGACAAGCGCAGGCTGGCCAGGCGCAGCAGATGCTCGGCCTCGGCCAGGCGCCAGTCCTTGCGGCTGGCACCCAGCACGCTTTCCAGCTTCTGGTTCAGACGCTGCTGATCGCCCTGCAACTGCGTCACCAGGCGACGACGCTCCTCCAGTTCACCGGCACCCGGCAACTGATCCAGGCGCGCGGCCAGTTGCTGTTCGGTCAGCTTGAGGGACTGCGCCTGGCTGCCCAGGTCTTGCAGTTGTCCGCTCTGCTGCTGATGGTTGGCTTGCAGGTTGCGCACCTGCCAGACACCCCAGCCACCCGCCGCCGCGCCGGCGGCGCCGAGCAACAGGGCGAGGAGCGCCAGGCCATTGCCACGACGCGCCACGGGCGCCACCGGCGGTTGAACCGGGGTATCGACCACCGGCTGGGCTTCTTCTTTCGGCAAGGCTGTTTCGCTCACGTGTCCATCCTTTGCATTCTAGAGAGCGGGTACGGGATGCTCCCGCAACGCCGCTAGCAAAGCCGTGGCACTGGCACCACGACAATCCACCACATGTTGGGCCCCTGCGGCGCGGGCCATTTCGGCCACCCGCGGGCTTGGAACAAACAACGGCAGGCGCGCCAGTTCCGGCCAGGCCGTCGCCGCCAACTGGAGCAGGTGTTCAAAACCCTGCCCACTGCTGACCACCAGGGCGTTCAGGCGTTCCGCCGCGACGCGCTGGGCCAGGAAGCCCTCGGCATACTCGGGCAACAGCCGACGGTACAACTCAAGGTAGTCGACACTAGCACCCTGGCCGCGCAAACGCTCGGCCAGCAGCTCGCGTCCGCCCTCTCCGCGCAGGATCAATACCCGCGGCTCGGGGCACGCCAGCGCCTGCTGCAACGCCGGCAACGCCAACAAGGCCTCACTGTCGTCGCCCTCGGCGGGATAATCAACCTCGAGGCCGTAATCGGCGAGGATCCCCGCAGTCGCGGCACCCACCGTGAACCATGGCAGGAACGGCGGCTGCGGCCAGTACTGGTCCACCAACTCAACCGCCAGGCGCGCCGCCGGCTTGCTGACCACGATCACCGCACTGTAGTGGGCCAGGTCGTAGATCATCGTCCGCCCGGCACCGTCGAGGGGCACGGGTTCGATCTCCAGCAGCGGCAGGCTGCTGCTGAACATCCCGGCCGCGGCCAGGGCGCTCGCCAGCTCCGCCGACTCTGACGCCGGCCGGGTCAACAACAGGCGCCAACCACTCACTCTTCGCCAGCCTCGCCATAGACGGCCTGGAGAATCGCATCCGCACCCTGGGCCAGCAGCGCTTGTGCGACCTGCACGCCGAGGGCCTGGGCGTCAGCTTGCGGCGCCCGGGCATCGGCGCTGAGCAGCAGGCCGCCCTTGGGATCGCCGACCAGCCCACGCAGCCAGATCTGCTCACCTTCGAGCACGGCGTAACAGGCAATCGGCACCTGGCAACCGCCGTTCAGATGTTTATTCAAGGCGCGCTCGGCGGTGACCCGCACGGCGGTGTCGGCATGGTGCAGGGGTGCCAGCAGGGCATGGATTTCCGTGTCGGCGCTGCGGCATTCGATACCCACCGCGCCCTGGCCACCGGCCGGCAAGCTGTCTTCGACACTGATGGCCGAGGTGATGCGATCTTCAAAACCGAGGCGGATCAGGCCGGCGGCGGCGAGGATGATCGCGTCGTACTCGCCGGCGTCCAGCTTGGCCAGGCGGGTGTTGACGTTGCCACGCAGGAAGCGGATCTGCAGGTCAGGCCGACGGGTCAGCAATTGTGCCTGGCGGCGCAGGCTCGAAGTGCCGACCACGCTGCCGGCCGGCAGATCCTCAAGACTGGCGAAGGTATTGGAAACGAAGGCATCGCGCGGGTCTTCGCGCTCGCAGATGCAGAACAGGCCGAGGCCTTCGGGGAAATCCATCGGCACGTCTTTCATCGAATGCACGGCGATATCGGCCTCGTGCTCGAGCAGCGCGGTTTCCAGCTCCTTGACGAACAAGCCCTTGCCGCCGATTTTCGACAGCGGTGAGTCCAGCAGCTTGTCGCCGCGACTGACCATGGGGACCAGGACCACCGACAAACCGGGATGAGCCTGCTCCAGGCGGGCCTTGACGTATTCGGCCTGCCACAGGGCCAGCGCACTTTTACGGGTAGCGATGCGGATTTCGCGAGAAGACATGGATCGATCCGTACTGAATAGATACGGCAGATAATAACAGCTCGGCCCGGCCCGCTTTGACTTGTATCAGCCAATAAGCGGCCTCCCTGGCCTGGAAATACCGGGTAGACGGTACCTTGCGCCACGCGCAAGGCACGGATTAAAGCTGTTGCATCATCTTGCGCACGCCAGCGACATGGCGTCGACTGACGATCAGCGCGTCACCGCCCAGGCCCTTGAGGAACAGCTGGAAGTGCCCCAACGGCGTACGTTGCAGGCGCTCGATGCGTTCGCGAGCCACCAGCGCGTTGCGGTGAATACGCACAAAACGATCGCCGAACTCATCTTCCAGGGCCTTCAACGGCTCATCCAGCAGCACTTCGCCACCCTCGTGGCGCAGGGTCACGTACTTGTGGTCGGCAATGAAGTAGATCACCTGGTCCAGGGGAATCAGCTCGATGCCCTTGCGGGTACGGGCGCTGATATGACTGCGCGGACCGGCACCGGATTCAGCGGCGGGCCGTGTCAGGGCCGCCAGTTGCACGCGGTTGGGACGCTCGGCCTTCTTCAGCGCTTCGAGCAGGTGCTCGGCGCGAACCGGCTTGACCAGGTAACCCACGGCGCTGACCCGGAACGCTTCCAGGGCAAACTCGTCATGGGCGGTGCAGAACACCACGGCCGGTGGTGCCTCACGCTCGCACAACCGTGCCGCCACTTGCAGGCCGTCGAGGCCGGGCATGCGGATATCGAGCAGGACCACATCGGGCCTCAGGCTCTCGATCAGGGACAATGCCTCTTCGCCATTGGTGGCGCTGGGCTCCAGGACACTGTAACCCTCGAGTTCGCCGACCAAACGGCTCAGGCGCTCGCGGGCCAGGGGTTCGTCATCAACGATCAGGACATTCATATTGCACTGGATTCCTGCGTGAGTCTCGCACAAGGATAGCGTAGACAGGTGAAGTGACGACCGTCACGGCGATCCACGCTAAGACTAGCGCGAGGCCCGAAAAGTGCCGTAAGTCGGGCACCGATATTTGCCAGTGCCAATTGAGTACCGCCCGACACCTGCCGCGGTGCGGCATCGTCGTAGGGATTGCTGATACACAATATGAACTCTCCCTCTTTATAGTCGGCTTCGACCCTGACCACGCCGCCTTCGATGCGCGGTGCGATGCCGTAGATCAGAGCGTTTTCCAACAGTGGTTGCAAGGTTAATTGCGGGATCGGCAAATCCTCTGGAATTGTGCCCACCCTCCAGTCCAACTGTAGACGGTTGCCAAGACGATATTGCTCAATCGACAAATATCGTTGCGCTAATTCCAGCTCGTCACGCCAGGTCACCAGGTTGCCGGGCCTGGCCAGGCTGGCGCGGAACAGGTCGGACAGATCCAGCACGGCCTGCTCGGCCTGTCGCGGATCGCTCACCACCAGGCTGGCGATGCTGTTCAGGCTGTTGAACAGGAAGTGCGGGCGGATCCTCGACTGCAAGGCTTCGATGCGAGCCTGCAACTCCGCCTGCTGCTGGCGACGCCACTGACTCTGCAGGTAAAAGTAGCGCAACATCAGGGCCGACATGATGAGGCTGATCAAACCATGGCGCAGATAGTGCCCAAGCGTACCTTCACCCGAGGGCGGGCCGGCCAGGGAAAAGTACTCGGTCAGGCCGGTACAAGCCAGGCTCAACCCGACCACCAGGGCACAGCACAGCACCCCGGCCAGCCCCGGGCGCAAGCGCGCCAACCAGGCCCGGGCACTGCACAACAACGCCGCCGACAACAGCACGATCCACTGCACATACAAGGAAGTCAGCGCCAGGCGCACCCAGTCGAAACCGACGGGCATCGGCTCGGCCAGCACCAGCACCATGACCAGCAGCTCGGCCAACACCACCAGCACCAGCAGCGCCTCGGGCAGGCAGAGTTCCGGAAGGAAGAATTCCTGGGTCGCGGGCGCGTCACGCCCTTCGGTCGATCGTGAAATAGGCATGGGCCCAGTCTCTGCGCCCGCGCCCGTGCCGACAAGCCGTTCGACAGATTCGGTCGAAATTTAATCCACCACGACCGCAAATCCACCCTGTGCACGCCGGCCGGCTGACGGGCCTCGGCGCAACCCTGTTATGATCGGTGACAACTTTTCCGGCAACCCACTTTCAGCAGATCACGAGCGAATCCATGAGCACCGACAAGACCAACCAGTCCTGGGGCGGCCGCTTCAGTGAACCCGTCGACGCCTTCGTCGCACGCTTCACCGCCTCCGTCACGTTCGACCAGCGCCTCTATCGCCACGACATCATGGGCTCCATCGCCCACGCCACGATGCTGGCCAAGGTCGGCGTGCTGACCGATGCCGAACGCGACAGCATCGCCGACGGCCTGAAAACCATCCAGGGTGAAATCGAGGCCGGCCAGTTCGACTGGCGCGTGGACCTGGAAGACGTGCACATGAATATCGAAGCGCGCCTGACCGACCGTATCGGTATCACCGGCAAGAAGCTGCACACCGGTCGTAGCCGCAACGACCAGGTGGCCACCGATATCCGCCTGTGGCTGCGGGACGAGATCGACCTGATCCTGGCTGAAATCACCCGCCTGCAAAAAGGCCTGCTGGAACAGGCCGAGCGCGAAGCCGGCAGCATCATGCCCGGCTTCACACACTTGCAGACCGCCCAGCCGGTGACCTTCGGGCACCATATGCTGGCCTGGTTCGAAATGCTCAGCCGCGACTACGAACGCCTGGTCGACTGCCGCAAGCGCACCAACCGCATGCCCCTGGGCAGCGCGGCGCTGGCCGGCACCACCTACCCGATCGACCGTGAATACACCGCCCAGTTGCTGGGTTTCGACGCGGTCGGCGGCAACTCCCTGGACAACGTCTCGGATCGTGACTTCGCCATCGAGTTCTGCTCGGCGGCCAGCATCGCGATGATGCACCTGTCGCGCTTCTCCGAAGAGCTGGTGCTGTGGACCAGCGCGCAGTTCCAGTTCATCGACCTGCCGGACCGCTTCTGCACCGGCAGCTCGATCATGCCCCAGAAGAAAAACCCCGACGTGCCGGAGCTGGTGCGCGGCAAGACCGGCCGGGTGTTCGGCGCGCTGATGGGCCTGCTGACCTTGATGAAGGGCCAGCCGCTGGCCTACAACAAGGACAACCAGGAAGACAAGGAACCGCTGTTCGACGCCGCCGACACCCTGCGCGATTCGTTGCGGGCGTTTGCCGACATGATCCCGGCGATCAAACCCAAGCACGCGGTGATGCGCGAAGCGGCGCTGCGGGGTTTCTCCACCGCGACCGACCTGGCGGATTACCTGGTGCGTCGTGGACTGCCGTTCCGTGATTGCCACGAGATCGTCGGCCATGCGGTGAAGTACGGCGTGGAAACCGGCAAGGACCTGGCGGAAATGAGCCTGGAAGAACTGCGCACGTTCAGCGACCAGATCGATGACGACGTGTTTGCGGTATTGACCCTGGAAGGTTCGGTCAATGCCCGCAACCATATCGGCGGGACTGCACCGGCGCAGGTGAAGTTGGCCGTTGCCCGCGGTCAGGCGCTGCTCGCCAGCCGCTGATCCCTGTGTTGTAGCCGGCTTGCTGGCGATGAACAATGACGCGGTGTGTCTGATAGACCGCGTCGCTTGAATCGCCAGCAAGCCGGCTCCCACAGAACCGTGTTTCACCGCGAGATACCGTCGAGCCCCGCTCCTTGCAGGAGCCCGGCTTGCCGGCGATGGCGTCCTGATGAGCGCCACAAAACTATTTCTTGGCCGCAACCATCGCCAGGAACGCCGGCATCCCGGCTTCCTTGTCCGCGGCTATTCGCTGCACATTCGGCCACTGCTGCAAGCGTTCCAGCAACGCTTTGGCCTCAGGCATCTCGGCCAACAAATCAATCCCGAACAGCTTCTGGCCGACCGCGCAGGCCAGGTCGACGCTGTAGAGAAAGTAGATATCCGCCACGCTGAACTCGCTGCCCGCCACATAAGGGCCGAACGAGCCATGACGCTTGAGCGAGGCAAAACCCAGCAGCAATTCGGCCCGGGTCTTCTCCTTGATCGCCTCCGGCACCGGCATCCCGAAGAAGGCCTCGGCGAACGACGCCCGCGCCGGCAACTCGATGTACAACTCGATTTCCTTGGCCAGCGCCAACACCCGGGCCCGCTGGAAAGGATCGGCCGGCAGCAGCTTCACCCCCGGCTGGGTGTCATCGATATAGGGCAGGATCACCGCGGTTTCGTTGATAAAACCCTGCTCTACGCCCAGCACCGGGACCTTGCCACGGGGGCTTATCGCCAGGGCCTCCGGGGTCTGCCCAGCATAAAACGGCACTTCCTCGAAAGGCAGGCCCTTTTCCAGCAGCGCCAACTTGACCATGTTGTAGTAGTTGCTGACCGCGAATCCATAAAGTTTGAGCATCACAAAGCCTCCAGGCCGTGCAGGGGGTTGGCCCCGGCAGTTATAGAACCTCGAAGGCTCTCTCGCCAGCAGCATCACGCCCCTGAATACAGTTAAACTGGCCGCCTTTCCTTGAGGAGTCCGCCATGAGCGAGCCAACCGATATCGACAACGACGACGAAGCGTTCGCCGAAAGCACCCTGGTCCAGGCCATCGAAAACCAGATCGAGACCGACAACCCGCCGGCGGCCAAGGCGATCTTCAACAAACTGACCCTGGTGAGTTACGAGCGCGAAGAGATCCTCAACCTGATGGCCCACGTGCTGGCCGTGGAGATCGATGCGATGTTGGATGAAGATCGCCCGTTCAATACAGAATGGTACGAGACCGCCTTGCGTGCCCTGCCGGAACTGCCTCCCGAGATTCAGTAACCCCACTGGATTTGCAGCGCCCCCTGTCTACACTGATATCGCCCCCTCACCACTCGGTCCCGGGGCGCTGTCCCCACCGTTCGACCGCATCCACATCGAAGACTGGACAGAGCGCTCAACTGCGATCACCTTAGGGGCGCTGTCGTCCAATAATTCCTAGAAAGTCTGGAGTCCTTATGTCGTATACCCCTGAGTTGGTTGCCGAACTGGAAATCCTTGCACTGTTCAATCTGGGCAATTCCCAGGAAGGCCTGAAAATTCATCAGACCGCCGCGCCAAAAGCCATCGCCGCCGCCCAACGCCTGTTCGAGAAAGAGCTGATCACCCAAGCCGACGGCGGTTACCTGACCAGCCTGGGCCGTGACGCAGCCGAGCATGCCCAAGGCCTGCTGACCATCCTGGCCATCAAAGAAGCCGCCTGACCCTTCGCCGCGCCCACGGGATCGCCTTCTGCCGGATCTCGCGGGCGCCGACGACAAAACGCTGAAAAACCGACGTCCAGAAGAAATTCTGTTTAAGCGTCCTGCCACTTCGGCGCTAAACTGCCACCCTTGCGAACCCCTTCCTTTCGAGCCCCGCGAGCCGGTTTGAGTTAGACATGACGCGTACCCACGAAATTCGCCCGAACCTGGACGAGGGAATCGATCGCAAAGTCCTCAGCCAACTGCGTGCGCGCTTCCTGAAGCTCAACCAGGGGCGCATGAGTCGTGCCCTCGAAGGTCTGTCACCACGCCAACAGGTGGTGCTCAACCTGCTGCCGCTGTTTTTCCACGTCAATCACCCGTTGCTGCCCGGTTATGTCTCCGGTAGCACACCGGCCGGACTGTCGGACTATGAACCCGGCGAGCTGGCCCTGGCCGAAGCCCAGCGCCTGACCCGCTCGTTTTCCTACAAGACCCGCCACGGCAATCCACCGCGGCCGATCCACGGCCTGTTCCTGATGGGCAGCCTCGGCACCCTGGCCCAGGCCGAGCAGAGCGACATGGACATGTGGGTCTGCCACGCCAGCGATCTGAGCCAGGGCGAGCTGGCCGAACTGCGCAAGAAGTGCCAGCTGCTGGAGGAGTGGGCCGCCAGCCAGGGCGCCGAAGCGCATTTCTTCCTGATCGACCCGAGCCGCTTCGTGCGCGGCGAGCGCGATACGCAACTGAGCTCGGAAGACTGCGGCACCACCCAGCATTACCTGTTGCTGGACGAGTTCTACCGCACCGCCATCTGGCTCGCCGGGCGCACGCCGCTGTGGTGGCTGGTGCCGGTGTATGAGGAACAGCACTACGACCAGTACACCCACACCTTGTTGTCCAAGCGCTTTATCCGCGCCAACGAAACCCTCGACCTCGGCCATCTGGCGCGGATTCCGCCGGGGGAATTTATCGGTGCCGGGCTCTGGCAACTGTTCAAAGGCATCGAGTCGCCCTACAAATCGGTGCTCAAGCTGCTGCTGATCGAGGTCTACGCCAGCGAACATCCCCACGTCGAGTGCCTGAGCCTGCGCTTCAAGCAGGCGGTGTTCGCCAATCACCTGGACCTCGACGAGCTGGACCCCTATGTCGTGGTCTACCGGCGCATCGAGGAGTACCTCAAGGCCCGCAATGAACCGGAGCGCCTGGAATTGGTGCGGCGCAGCCTGTACCTGAAGGTCAACCGCAAGCTTACCGGCCAGAGCACGCGCAACCAGAGCTGGCAGCGCCTGCTGCTGATGCGACTGGCCGCCGAGTGGGGCTGGGACCGCCGGCAACTGGCGCTGCTCGACAGCCGCAGCCAGTGGAAAGTCCGCCAGGTCAGCGCCGAACGCCGGGCCCTGGTCAACGAACTCAACTACAGCTACCGCTTCCTGACCCAGTTCGCCCGCACCGAGCAGGCCGTCAGCCTGATCAACAAGCGCGACCTGAATGTCCTCGGCCGCCGTCTGTACGCCGCGTTCGAGCGCAAGGCCGGCAAGATCGAGTTCATCAACCCCGGCATCGCCCCGGACCTGGCCGAAGACACCCTTACCCTGGTCCAGTCGCCCAACCGCAAGGAACCGGGGCAAACCCACTGGGCCCTGTACAACGGCAGCCTGAACGCCCTCGAATGGGAAAACTTCGCCCCGATCAAGCGCAGCCGCGAACTGCTGGAACTGCTGGCCTGGAGTCATCGCAATGGTGTGATCGACCCCACCACACGCCTGTCGCTGCACCCCGGCAGCAGCGACCTGACCGAGTTCGAACTGTTCAACCTGCTCGGCAGCCTGCAACAGACCATCGCCCTGCCCCTGGGCAGCGTCAGCGAGGACCAGTTGCTGCGCCCGAGTATTGCGGCCGAAGTGCTGATCCTGGTGAATATCGGGGTCGACCCGCTCAAGCACCACCGCGACCTGAATATCCTGATGACCACCGAGCGCACCGACTCCCTGAGTTACGCCGGCGTCAGGGAAAACCTGGTGCTGACCCTCGACCAGGTCACGCTCAACAGCTGGAACGAAGTGCTGATCAACCGTTACGACGGTCCTCACGCGCTGCTCGACTGCCTGTGCAACTACCTCAACCACCTGCCGGTCGGGCGCCAGCTGCCGCGCTTGCGGGTGCGCTGCTTCTGCCACAACCGCGCGCAGTTCATCGCCCAACGGGTCGAGGAAGTGCTCAACACCGCCCAGGAACTGTTGCTCGGCAACCTCAATCATCGTTATCTGGTCCAGGTCCAGCAGCACTATCACGTCCTGGAGCTGGTGCAGGGCCGTGTCAAACATATCGCCCTGGACAGCCTGGCGGAGTTGCTCAGCTACCTGAACCAGGAACTGTCCGCCTACAGCCCGCTGTACGTGGACATCCGGGCGATGGAGGAGCACGACCTGGCGCTGGTGCTGCCCATGGGCCAGCCCGAATGCGTGCAGGTGTTCTACCGGATCAACGACACCTACGCCGAGCTGTACGTGCTGGATGAATTCAATGCCCTCTGGCAACAGCGCCTGCCGTTCCATGACGAGCAAAGCCTGCTGGTGCCGCTGCAACGCTTCCTGCAGTCGATTCTCTACCGCCGCGAGGCGCTGATGCCCATGGAGACGACGGCGTCTTCGGCGGCGCTGGAAATCCTCTACTACCAGGTGCTGCCCTCGGGACCCGGGCGAGCGCGCCGGGTTGAACCCCGGCCGGCGCCGCAAACCCCGGTCAACAAGCCGTTCTATGACGTCCAGGCGATTGTCGGCAAAACCGGGACGGATACGGTCCAGGTCACCCTGTACTGCAATCAGCGGGAGTTTTCCGAACTGGAATACGGCGACCAGTTGTTTATCACGGTCGCCCGGGAAATCGTCGGGCAGCGCCGGGAAATCGAACGCTACCGCTGCTACATAACCGACCTGGACCTGAGTGCGCTGATCGGTGACGGACAGGGTTCGAGCAATCTCTACCTGCGCTACAAGGCCGAACTGGAAAGCGCACTGAACCTGGCACTGGACCAGGTCTGAGGGCGCCAGGGCGGGCTCAGAGGTGGAAGTCGCCGGCGGCTTCCGGCTGATATTCCACTTCCAGCAGGTTCAGCTTCAGGGTCTTGCCGCCCGGAGCGGGCCAATCGATGTGCTGGCCGACCTGCAAACCGAGCAAGGCGCTGCCCACCGGCGCGAGAATGGAAATCCGCCCTTCATCGGCATTGGCGTCCTGCGGGTACACCAGGGTCAGGCGATAATCCTTGCCGCTGACCTCTTCACGGCAGTGCACCCGGGAATTCATGGTCACGACACCGGCCGGCACTTCTTCGTGGCCTACCACGCTGTCGGCACGGTCCAGTTCGGCTTGCAACGCGATGACACCGGGCAGCGTGTCGTCCAGGCTGTCGATCAGGCGCTCCAGACGTTGCACGTCAAGGCGGGTGAGGATGATGGAAGGTGCGGTGCTCATGATCCAGGCAGACTCCTTTTTTCTGCACGATAAAAGCAAAACCCCGCCACGAAAGGCGGGGTTTTCACAGGCCTCGTCGACACGAGGCGTACCCGGACACTACCACAGCGGCGTAAATACACAACCCGAGGCGGAAGGGGTTTGCCCCCGACAATCCGTCAGGCCTGCGCCTGGCGCTGCCGGGCCTGCTCGCAGATCTCCCGCCGGCGCGCATCATCCGCCGCGCGCCAGTCGCGGATATCCTCGACGTGCCGAAAACAGCCGATACAAATTTTCTGCTCGTCCAGCCGACAAAGGCTCACACAAGGCGACGGCACGGCCGGGCTGACGTTGCTGTACAACGGCTTGGCGGGGCGTGCCGGAGCGGTTTGCTGCGTCACGATCAGATCTCTTCGAAGTCCAGGTCGACACCGGCCTGTTCCAGGGTAAAGCGCGCCAGGATCTCGTTGAGCTTCTCTTCGCTCTTCACACAGAACCAATAGCTGCCGTCTTCATCCTCGCTGCTGCTTTCCTTGTACTCGAAGTGATAACCACCGGTGGGCTTGGCCGTCGCCAGCCAGAGCTGACGCAGCGGCTCCTGGCGACTGAAGATCAGCTGGCTGCCGCCTTCGAACTTCGCGGTGAGCACACCGGCGGAGTTTTCCAGGTCCACATCCAGGCCACTCTCATCGAACACTTCTTCCAGGTTTTCCAGGGTGGAATCGACCAGATCGTGAAAACGGGCTTCAGTCAAACTCATTGCGCGAACCTCGAAAAATGCGTGTCCCTTCAAGCGCCGCAAGATACGAGCGCTCCCGGACGATTGCAAAGCATAACCACGTGAAGCCAAGAGTGACATCAATAATCCACAAACGGTGCCCGGGTGCCGCCGGACGGGCAGCGGCCCGCATAGGCAAGCCGCCGGGTGGCCGGTATACTCCGGCGCAATTAATGCTTTTTCAAAGGATTTCGCCATGAAGCGCCTGATCTCTTCCCTTGCTGCGCTCCTCGCGATCGCTTGCCTCGTCTCCGCCTGTGGTCAAAAAGGTCCGCTGTATCTGCCCGATGGCAGCCAGAACCCGGACGACCAGGCCAAGTCCTCGCAGGCCAAAGCGCACCAGCACGACACCTACTAAGGGATCACCATGGAAGCTTTTAACTACCGTGGCGGTGAGCTGTTCGCGGAAGGTGTAGCTTTGTCCGCCATTGCCGAGCGCTTTGGCACGCCGACCTACGTCTATTCCCGCGCCCACATCGAGGCGCAGTACAACGCCTATGCCAATGCCCTCGAAGGCATGCCGCACCTGGTCTGCTTCGCGGTCAAGGCCAACTCCAACCTGGGCGTGCTGAACGTCCTGGCGCGCCTCGGTGCCGGTTTCGACATCGTTTCCCGTGGTGAACTGGAGCGGGTCCTGGCCGCCGGCGGCAGCGCCGACAAGATCGTCTTCTCCGGCGTCGGCAAGACCCGTGAAGACATGCGCCGCGCCCTGGAAGTCGGTGTGCACTGCTTCAATATCGAGTCCACCGACGAGCTGGAACGCCTGCAAGTAGTGGCCGCCGAGCTGGGCGTGCGTGCGCCGGTCTCGTTGCGGGTCAACCCGGATGTCGACGCCGGCACCCACCCGTACATCTCCACCGGCCTTAAAGAGAACAAATTCGGGATCGCCATTGCCGATGCCGAGGATGTCTACATCCGCGCCGCACAGCTGCCTAACCTGGAAGTGCTGGGCGTCGATTGCCATATCGGCTCGCAGCTGACCACCCTCGAACCCTTCCTCGACGCCCTCGACCGCCTGCTGGCGCTGATCGACCGCCTCGGCGAATGCGGCATCTACCTGCAGCACATCGACCTCGGTGGCGGCGTCGGCGTGCGTTATCGCGACGAAGAGCCACCGCTGGTCGGCGACTACATCAAGGCCGTGCGCGAGCGTATCGCCGGTCGCGACCTGGGGCTGATGTTCGAGCCGGGCCGCTATATCGTCGCCAATGCCGGCGTGTTGCTGACCCAGGTCGAGTACCTCAAGCACACCGAACACAAGGATTTCGCCATCGTCGACGCGGCGATGAACGACCTGATCCGTCCGGCCCTGTACCAGGCCTGGATGGGCGTCAGCGCCGTACGTCCGCGCGAAGCCGCCGGGCGGGTCTACGATATCGTCGGGCCGATCTGCGAGACCGGCGACTTCCTGGCCAAGGAACGTCAGCTGGCCCTCGAGGAAGGTGACCTGCTGGCCGTGCACTCGGCCGGCGCCTACGGTTTCGTCATGAGCTCCAACTACAACACTCGCGGCCGCGCCGCCGAAGTGCTGGTGGATGGCGAGCAGATGTTCGAAGTGCGTCGTCGCGAGACGCTCGCCGAGTTGTATGCCGGCGAAAGCCTGCTGCCGGAGTAAGACCATGCTGCTGCGTTTTACCAAGATGCACGGCCTGGGCAACGACTTCATGGTCCTCGACCTGGTCAGCCAGCACGCGCATATCCAGCCCAAGCACGCCAAGCAATGGGGCGACCGCCACACCGGTATCGGCTTCGACCAGTTGCTGATCGTCGAGGCGCCGAGCAATCCGGAAGTGGATTTCCGCTATCGGATCTTCAACTCCGACGGTTCGGAAGTGGAACAGTGCGGCAACGGTGCGCGCTGTTTCGCCCGTTTCGTGCTCGACAAACGCCTGACCGCCAAGCGCCTGATCCGCGTCGAAACCAAGAGCGGGGTCATCGAGCTGGATGTCCGCCAGGACGGCCAGATCAGCGTGAACATGGGCCCGCCGCGCCTGGTGCCGGCCGAAATCCCGTTCCAGGCCGAGCAACAGGCCACGAGCTACGCCGTGGATGTCGACGGCCAGAACGTCGACCTGGCCGCCGTGTCCATGGGCAATCCCCATGCGGTGCTGCGGGTCAGCGACATCAACAGCGCGCCGGTGCATGAACTGGGACCGAAGATCGAACATCACCCGCGCTTTCCGGCCCGGGTCAATGTCGGCTTCCTGCAAGTGATTGACCGCCACCGCGGACAACTGCGAGTCTGGGAACGTGGCGCCGGGGAAACCCAAGCCTGCGGGACCGGCGCCTGCGCCGCCGCGGTGGCTGCCATCAGCCAGGGCTGGATGGATTCACCGGTGACCCTCGACCTGCCCGGCGGACGCCTGTCCATCGAATGGGCGGGTGTCGGCGAACCGGTGATGATGACGGGTCCTGCCGTTCGGGTGTATGAAGGACAAGTGCGTCTATAAGCGAGCCAATACCATGACCGACCAGCCTCAGGTTCCAGCCGAACAGCCCAACGAGTCGCCTGCACAGAGCCTTGAGGCGGCGCAGGTCGCCGCCTATCTGGAGGCCAATCCGGATTTCTTCGTCGAGCACGAGGAACTGCTGCCGGCGCTGCGCATTCCTCATCGACGCGGCGATACGGTGTCGCTGGTCGAGCGCCAGATGAAGATCCTCCGCGAGCGCAACATCGAGATGCGTCATCGCCTGTCGCAACTGATGGATGTGGCCCGGGACAACGATCGCCTGTTCGAGAAGACCCGCCGCCTGATCCTCGCGCTGATGGACGCCACCAGCCTGGACGACCTGGTCATGGCCGTGGAAGACAGCCTGCGCCAGGACTTCCAGGTGCCCTTCGTCAGCCTGATCCTGTTCGGCGACAACGCCATGCCGGTGGGCCGCTGGGTCAGCCATGCCGAAGCCCAGCAAGCCATCGGCGGCCTGCTCTCGGAAGGCAAGAGCATCAGCGGCAGCCTGCGTGAGCACGAGCTGGACTTCCTGTTCGGCGAAGAACAACGCAAGCAGATCGGCTCCACCGCGGTGGTCGCCATCAGCTATCAGGGTGTACATGGCGTCCTGGCCGTGGCCAGCCGTGACCCGCAACACTACAAAAGCTCGGTGGGCACCCTGTTCCTCAGCTACATCGCCGAAGTCATGGGCCGCGTGGTTCCGCGCTTCACCCCCGCCCTGCGCTCGGTGCGCTAGCCATGGAGCGGCAGCTGGACGCCTACTGCGAGCACCTGCGCAGTGAGCGCCAGGTGTCGCCCCATACGCTGCTGGCTTATCGCCGCGACCTGGACAAGGTCCTGGGCTTTTGCACCAAGGAACAGATCGGCAGCTGGAGCGCCCTGGATATCCAACGCCTGAGGCGCCTGATCGCCCGCCTGCACCAGCAGGGTCAGTCTTCTCGCAGCCTGGCCCGCCTGCTGTCGGCGGTGCGCGGGCTGTACCAGTACCTCAACCGCGAAGGCCTCTGCACCCACGACCCGGCCACCGGCCTGGCACCGCCCAAGGGCGAACGCCGCCTGCCCAAGACCCTGGATACCGACCGCGCCCTGCAATTGCTGGACGGCGGGGTGGAGGACGACTTTATCGCCCGTCGCGACCAGGCCATCCTCGAGCTGTTCTACTCCTCGGGCCTGCGCCTGTCGGAGCTGACCGGGCTCGATCTAGAGCAGTTGGACCTGGCCGACGGCCTGGTGCAGGTCCACGGCAAGGGCAGCAAGACCCGCGTCCTGCCCATCGGCCGCAAAGCCCGGGAAGCCTTGCAGAGCTGGTTGCCGTTGCGCGCCCTGAGCAATCCCCCCGACGACGCCGTATTCGTCAGCCAGCAAGGCCGCCGCCTGGGTCCACGGGCCATTCAACTGCGGGTCAAGGCCGCCGGCGAGCGCGAACTGGGGCAGAACCTGCACCCGCACATGCTCCGGCACTCCTTCGCCAGCCACCTGCTGGAGTCGTCCCAGGATTTGCGCGCCGTGCAGGAGCTGCTCGGCCACTCGGATATCAAGACCACGCAGATCTACACCCACCTGGACTTCCAGCACCTGGCAACCGTCTATGACAGCGCCCATCCCCGGGCCAAACGCAGCAAGGACAGTGAGTAATGACGATTCAGCTGATCACCTTCGACCTCGACGATACCCTGTGGGATACCGCGCCGGTTATCCACAGCGCGGAGGCCGTTTTGCGTGAATGGCTGGCCGAGCATGCCCCGAACCTGGGCGGCGTGCCGGTGGAACACCTGTGGGCGATTCGCGAACGGGTATTGCTCAAGGAGCCGACGCTCAAGCACCGCATCAGCGCCTTGCGCCGGCGGGTTCTGTTCCACGCCCTGGAAGAGGCCGGTTATCCTCATGCGCAGGCTTCGCAGCTGGCGGAGGAGAGCTTCGAGGTGTTTATCCACGCCAGGCACCAGATCGAGGTGTTTCCGGAGGTCGAGCCGACCCTGGAGGCTTTGGGCCGCTCCTTTGCCCTGGGAGTGGTCACCAATGGCAATGCCGACGTGCGCCGCCTCGGGCTCGCCGACTATTTCCGCTTTGCGCTGTGTGCCGAAGACATCGGCATTGCCAAGCCGGATGCACGGCTGTTCCACGAAGCCCTGGTGCGCGGCGGCAATGTCCCGGCCAGCGCGGCGGTGCATATCGGCGATCACCCCGGGGACGACATCGCCGGGGCCCAGCAGGCCGGCCTGCGGGCAATCTGGTACAACCCGACGGGCAAGGCCTGGGAAGCAGAGCGGCAGCCGGATGCGCAGGTTCGCAGCCTGAGCGAGCTACCGGCGCTGCTGGCCGGCTGGAATATCCCTGGCTGAGCGCACGCTCCCGTAGGAGCAAGCTTGCTCGCGATCACCGGCGCAGCCGGTGCCAAACACCACTGTCCGCCCATGAAAAAGCCCGCAGCGACGGCGGGCTTTTTCAACAAAGCAGAAAACCGACGCTGAGACTCAGATAGGCCGGCTGCCGTATTTGTTATCGGGCTTCTTGGGCGGATCGGCCACCACATTGGCCTCGACTTCCTGCACCTTGCCGCCACGCGCCAGGAACTCTTCCATGGCCTTGGCCAGGGCGTCGCGTTCCTTGTTCTTGGCTTCAACGCTCGGCAGTTCGTCAACCGACACCGCAGCCTTGGCTTTGCCCTTGGCAGTCGGTACCGGTGCATCACCACCGTCGTCATCGGCAACATCTACATCTTCAGCTGACGCCGCTTCCAGACCTTCTTCGGTTTCGTCGTCTTCACCGACCTCGAGGTCGTCGTTTTCCAGATCATCGTCGCTCATGTTCTACCTCATGACTTGCGAAAAGCAGATTAGTTATAGCCCAGCTGTGCCGACTGTCGAAGGCCGCCGGAAAAAAATCAACATCCGCTGCATACCAGCGGCTTATGCCCCGTCACCGTAAAGGGTGGCAAGGACTTTACGAGCACCGCCATGATCCCGGTGCTCGCCCAGATAGACACCTTGCCAGCTACCCAGGGCCAACCGTCCCGCCGTCACCGGCAAAGTCAGCTGACAGCCTAGCAAACTGGCCTTGAAGTGCGCCGGCAGGTCGTCCGCGCCTTCGTCGTTGTGTTCATAATCGGCCTTGACCTGGGGTACCAGCCGGTTGAAAAAACGCTCGAAGTCGCGACGGACCGCCGGATCGGCATTCTCGTTGATGGTCAACGAGGCCGAGGTATGCTGCAGCCACAGATGCAAAAGACCGACCTGGCACGCCTGGAGTTCAGGCAAACCGTCGAGCAACTCCTGGGTCACCAAATGAAAACCCCGGGGCCTGGCCCGCAAGGTAATCAGGGTCTGTTGCCACATACAGTTCTCCGCCCTTCGGCGCGCATTCTAGCGCGCTGTGGAAAAAAGCAAAGCGCCTAATCCTCTTGCTTTGCTGTAAGCAATCGACCCTTACAAAAACGCCCTGGGGTTTTGGCCGTAATGCCTTTGGATAAATCCTTTCAGTCCCTTTTTCAATGACAAACTCCAGGCAAAAAAATGCCCGGCAAGCCGGGCATTTTTTTTCAGTGCGGTTACACGTTCAAGCCACGCTCGTTGTGTTGCGCCAGGTCCAGGCCCACCGACTCTTCTTCGTCGGTCACACGCAGCCCCATCACGGCATCCAGCACCTTGAGGATGATGAAGGTGACAATCGCGGTGTAGATGACGGTGAAGCCGACGCCTTTGCACTGAATCCAGACTTGTGCGGCGACATCGGTGGTAGCGGTGTTGAAGCCGCCCATGGACGGTGCGGCGAACACACCGGTCAGGATCGCGCCGAGCATACCGCCGATACCGTGCACGCCGAAGGCGTCCAGGGAGTCGTCGTAGCCCAGTTTGCGTTTCAGCGTAGTGGCGCAGAAGAAGCACACCACACCGGCCGCCAGGCCGATGATCAGCGAGCCCATCGGGCCCACGGTGCCGGCAGCAGGCGTAATGGCAACCAGACCGGCGACCACACCCGAAGCGATGCCCAGGGCACTTGGCTTACCGTGGGTCAGCCACTCGGCGAACATCCAGCCCAGCGCAGCGGCGGCGGTAGCGATCTGGGTGACCAGCATCGCCATACCGGCGGTGCCGTTGGCCGCCGAGGCGGAACCGGCGTTGAAGCCGAACCAGCCGACCCACAGCATGGCCGCGCCCATCAGGGTGTAACCGAGGTTGTGTGGTGCCATCGGTGTGCTCGGGAAGCCTTTGCGCTTGCCCAGCACCAGGCAGGCCACCAGGCCGGCAACACCGGCGTTGATGTGCACCACGGTGCCGCCGGCGAAGTCGAGCACGCCCCAGTCGCCCAGCAGGGAACCCGGGCCGCTCCAGACCATATGCGCAATCGGCGCATAGACCAGGGTGAACCACACGCCCATGAACACCAGCATCGCGGAGAACTTCATGCGTTCGGCGAAGGCACCGACGATCAGCGCCGGGGTGATGATGGCGAAGGTCATCTGGAAGGTGACGAACACCGCCTCGGGGAACAGCGCCGTCGGCCCGGTGATGCTGGCCGGCGTGATGCCCGCGAGGAAGGCCTTGGCCATACTGCCGACGAAGGAGTTGTAGTTGACGACGTTGGCTTCCATCCCGGTGGTATCGAACGCAAGACTGTAGCCATAAATGAACCACAGAACGGTGATCAGCCCGGTAATGGCGAAGCACTGCATCATCACGGAAAGAATGTTTTTCGAACGCACCATGCCGCCGTAGAACAGCGCGAGGCCTGGGATCGTCATGAACAGCACGAGGGCTGTGGAGGTCAGCATCCAGCTGGTATCGCCGGAATTGAGGACTGGAGCAGGTACCGGGTCCGCCGCCATGGCCAAGGCCGGCATTACGAGGGACAACAGGGCTCCTAGCCCTGCGAATTTACGCAGAGTCATATTGTTTTCTCCTGGGGCGTTGGGGTTTGGCGGCTTAGATTGCGTCGGTATCGGTTTCGCCGGTACGGATGCGAATAGCCTGTTCCAGATTGACCACAAAGATCTTGCCGTCACCAATCTTGCCGGTGTTGGCCGCCTTGGTTATCGCCTCGATAACCCGGTCAAGATCCTTGTCGTCAATGGCGACATCAATCTTCACCTTGGGCAGGAAGTCGACCACGTATTCCGCGCCGCGATACAGCTCGGTGTGACCCTTCTGCCGACCGAAGCCTTTGACCTCAGTAACGGTAATGCCCTGCACGCCGATCTCGGACAACGACTCGCGCACGTCGTCCAACTTGAACGGCTTGATGATGGCAGTGACTAGCTTCATGAAAACTCTCTCCCGAATTGGTGGACTTGCCCCAGGAAAACAAACCCGACTCAAGTCTAAGCGCAGTGCCTGGCTTTGTAACGCATCGTCGGTCCACATCTACCGCCCGACGCCAGCTAACCGCTGCCGGCGAAACTTCCCAGCTTCGCCTGCCGCACTGCATTCGTCACAGCGACTGCATCAGTGCATGGGTCACTGGCAACTAAGCAGAAAGCTTGCCAGCTCCGTAAAAACCAATGATTTCAGTCCCTTGGTCGCTATGGAGGGTGAAAAAGCACGTTGCGCCCGGGCTATACGCACAACAACGGTGCGCACTGCGCCAGCGCGATGCGCGATAACCGTGCGCCCGCCCCATGGAAATGACTATAGACACTGCGTGGTACACTGGTCGGTAATCTGTTTCCGGAACCTTAGCCATGCTTGCGCCCAAAGCTTTCCTCGATGCCCTGAGCGGCCACGCCTCCCGTTTGTTCAGCGGTGAAACACCCCTGCCCCGCCAGGAATTCGAAAGCCAGTTCAAGGTGCTGTTGCAGAGCGGCTTCAGCAAGCTGGACCTGGTCAGCCGGGAAGAGTTCGACAGCCAGATGGTGGTGTTGGCCCGGACTCGCGCGCGGCTGGAGAGTCTGGAGGCGAAGGTGGCGGAGCTGGAGGCGCGGCTGGCTCCAGCCCAGCAATAACCAGCATCAGGCCGCTAAGTAGCTACCCGAACGCATTCGGTGCATGGGCAAGTCAGTACCATTCCTGGCACATAGGGTCAGAGGCGGAAACGGCTGACCAGCGTGTTGAACGAAAGGGCCAGGTTCGACAATTCCTGGCTCGAAGCGCTGGTCTGGTGCGCACCGGCGGCGGACTGGGTCGAGAGATTCTGGATATTCACCAGGTTGCGATCGACCTCACGGGCCACATGGGCCTGCTCCTCCGAAGCCGTGGCGATCACCAGGTTACGGTCATTGATCTGCGCAATACCGTCGGCGATCTGCTCCAGGGCCTCGCCAGTGGTCTGGGCCAGGCCCTGGGTCTCGGTCACCAGCGCCTGGCTCTTGCCCATGGCCTCGACTGCGCCGTCGGCACGGTTCTGTACCGAGCGAATCATGCTCTCGATTTCACCGGTGGACGCCTGGGTGCGCGCAGCCAGGGCGCGAACCTCATCGGCGACCACGGCGAAGCCGCGCCCCTGCTCACCGGCGCGGGCGGCCTCGATGGCCGCATTGAGGGCCAGCAGGTTGGTCTGTTCGGCGATCCCGCGAATCACGTCCAGCACCTTGCCGATATCGCGAACCTGCACGGCAAGGTCCCTGACCAAGCCGGTGGATGACGTGATTTCCAGGGTTGCATTGTTGATCGCCAGCATCGCGTTACGTGCCTGGTCGCGGCCATTGCTGGCCTGCAGACTGGTCGATTGCGAAGCTTGGGAGGTGGAGACGGCATTGCGAGCCACCTCTTCGACTGCCGAGGTCATTTCGGTCACAGCCGTGGCCGCCTGCTGGATCTCGTCATTCTGCCGGGTCAAGGCACGGCTTCCATCGTCGGTGACAGCCGTCAGTTCCTCGGCGGCGGAAGCCAACTGATCCGAAGCGCTGGCAATCTGCTGGATCGTCGACTTCAGGCTGGCCTGCATGTCCCCCAGGGCCTTGAGCAACTGGCCGGCTTCATCGCGGCGCTGGCTGGTGATGGGCTGGGTCAGGTTGCCCTGGGCGATGCGTTGCGCGCAATCGACCGCCGTGGCAATCGGTCGGCTGATCAGGCGGCTGATAAACAGGCCCAACAGCAACGCAGCTACAAAGGCCGCGATAATGCCGCTGTACAACAGGGTCCTGGCCGACACCTCTTGAAGCTTGGCAGCCTTGGCATCTTCACTGATCTGGCGATCATTGGAGTCGATCATGATGGTCAACTGATCCATCACTTTGCGATAAGCCTTCTGCAGGTCACCCAGCAGCAGGGGGTACCCCTTCTCCAGGTCGCCGGCCGCCATCAGTGCCACATACTGCTGCACCATCGCCTGGTAGACCGGCCAGTCGCGGGCCATCTGGTCGCCGGCAATGCGCTCGTCTTCAGCCAGGAGCCCTTTGCGATACGCGGCAAACGCCTGCTCGCTGGCCAACTGGTTGCCTTTCATCGAGGCGAGAAACTCATCCTTCATGCTCTGCGGGGCATTGCCGGCGGTGGCGACATAAAGCCGGTACATGTCGCGCATCTGGCCAACCGCCTTGGTCTTGGTCTGCGACGTGTTGGCGACCGAGACCAGGTTGTTGCCGAACACCGCCTGCAGGCGCGCCGACAGCGCGGAAACACCGCTGATGCCAAGCATTCCCACAGCGAGTGTGATCAAGGCACAGAGGACAAAGGAAGTGATCAGTTTGGTCGAGAATTTTGCATCATTGAGCCAGTTCATCGGTGGTTCCTCATAGGGTGCTGATCGCACAGCCCTGTTATGTGTGTATTTCCCCGCCCTGCGTAATGCCAGGTGAAGGGACCGTGTCGGTACTCCATCGCCACTCGGGCCCGCCTGGCGACAGTGCAGGCACCGCCAGCGCAATGCCTGGCACGTTTTCTTGAACATGACGTCGTACCACGCCACAAACGCACAAGCCAAAACACCCGCTGGCTCTCAAGTATGAGGGAGTCAAAAAGGACAACTTTCTTTCTTGCCGTCCCATCGCACTCACGATGTTTCCGGCCAACACCACGCTGAAATACCCATTCCAGAGCCATCTACTGGAAAAAATAAATAATGGCTATTTGCCATATTTGTTGAGAAAGATTACCTCATGTGAAATATTGATCGCAATGTACGACATCGTATGACTAGGAAAAAACTTTGGCCCTCCCCACCAAGATCACGCGTGTGGGCCAAACCATGAGGAGTTACCTATGCATCCGCAGAGGATGGGTCAGCCATTGCCAGGTGCGCGCAAGGCAAAACCCATGAAGATTACGATCGCAGGGTGCCTGGTCCTGACGGCGGTCAGCCTGGCGGCCCATGGCCAGGCGCTCGATGCCAGTGCTTCGCCAGGCAAGCGTCTGGCGGTGGCCGCTGATTGCGTGGCCTGCCATAGCAGCGACGCAGGCAAGCCCTTTGCCGGCGGTTACCCACTCAACTCGCCGATGGGTGTCATCTACTCGACGAATATCACCCCCTCGAAAACCGCCGGTATCGGCAATTACAGCCAGGCAGACTTCTCCCGCGCCGTGCGCGACGGCGTGCCCCCGGATGGCACCCGCCTGTACCCGGCGATGCCCTATACGTCCTACGCGAAGCTGACTGATAGCGATGTCGCCGCCCTGTATCAGTACTTCATGCAGGAAGTCGCGCCGGTGGATATGCCCAGCCGCAAGACCGAACTCGACTTTCCGTTCAATATCCGCACCTCGATGCTCGGCTGGAACCTCCTGTTCCACCGCCAGGAACGCTTCGTGGCGGATCCGGGCAAGTCCAGGCAGGTCAATCGCGGCGACTACCTGGTCAATGCGCTGGCCCATTGCGACACCTGCCATACCCCGCGCAACTTCCTGATGGCCGCGGATAATGACAAGGCGCTGTCCGGCGGCTCGCTGGGGACTTGGTACGCACCGAACATCACCTCGGACAAGACCAGCGGGATCGGTGCCTGGTCGAACGACGAGATCGTCGCTTACCTGCGCAGCGGCCATGTCGAGGGCAAGGCACAGGCTGCCGGCCCCATGGCCGAGGCGGTCGAGCACAGCCTGCAGTACCTCGCCGAAGATGACCTCAAGGCCATCGCGGCCTACCTGTTGCAGACCCGCCCCATCACCAGCGACGAGCGCCAGGCCCGGCATACCTTCGGCCAGGCGTCTAGCGACGAGCTCAGCCTGCGCGGCGGCAACCCGCAGGACAATCCGGGCTGGCACATCTTCAGCGGCACCTGCGCCAACTGCCACCAGGCCAACGGCCAGGGCACCCGCGAGTACCCATCACTGTTCCATAACACCGCGACCAGCCGCCGCGACAACCTGATCGCGACCATCGTCTACGGCGTGCACCGCGAAGTCGACGGCGTGGCAATCGATATGCCGGCCTTCGGTCCCGACGCGCGGTTCACCGATCGCCTCGACGACCAGCAGATCGCCGATGTCAGCAACTATGTCCTGTCCCACTACGGCAATCCCGAACCGAGCGTGACCGCCGCCGATGTGGCGCGCGTACGCGAAGGCGGCCCCAAGGCGCCGCTCGCCGTGCTGGCGCAGTTCAGCGTGCCAGGCCTGATCATTCTCGGCCTGCTGATCATCCTGGCCCTGTTCAGATTCAATGTTCGCCGTCGGTATAGGGAAGCCTGAGCAATGGAAACTTCGATGACTGACAAACACGTGCCCGTTCCATCCGCCCCCTCCCATGTCTTGTCCCGCCGCAGCCTGCTAAGCGGCTCGGTCACCCTGGGCCTGGCGGCCCTGGTCGGTGGTCTCGGCCCCTGGCAACCGGTCATGGCCATGGCCGAAAGCGACCAGGACTTTATCGTTTTGTCGCAATTCCTGGTCAGCCGACCGGTCAACCCGGTCCTGGCGGCACGCTACTACCGCGCCCTGAGCCGGCGCGCGGCGAATTTCAGCGGCAATGTCGCTGCCCTCAAACAACTGATCGTCGGACAGGGCTTCAAGCATGTGGATGAATACCTCGCCCAGGCCAACCCCGACCCATCATTGAAGGCGACCGCGACCAGCATCATTTCGGCCTGGTACCTGGGCACCGTCGGCGAGCTCGCCGACGCCGAGCTGGTCAGCTACGCCGAGGCACTGATGTACCGCCCGACCCACGGCATCCTCATCATCCCAACTTACGGTGGCGGCCCCGACTCCTGGGGCAGCAAGCCAGCCGACACTCAGGATTTCAAACTATGAGCAGCATGGCTTACGACGCCGACGTGATCGTCATCGGTTCCGGCGTGATGGGTGGCCTGATTGCCAGCAACCTGGCCAAGGCGAACAAATCCGTGATCATCCTCGAAGCAGGCCCGCGGGTGAACCGTCGCGAGATCGTCGAGACCTTCCGCAATTCCGCAGTCAAACTGTCGCTGGCCAATACCAAGCTGCAGGGTGCCGGCTCGCCCTATCCGAGCCTGCCGCACGCGCCGTCCACCTATGGCGACTACCTGCAGCAGGTCGGCCCGGTCAAATACAACACCTCCTACCTGCGCGTGGTCGGCGGCACCACCTGGCACTTCGGCTCCTCGCTGTGGCGCATGCTACCCAACGACTTCCGCCTCAACGCCCTCTATGGCCGAGGGCGCGATTGGCCGATCAGCTACGACGAACTGGAGCCCTTCTACGCCCGTGCCGAAACCGAGCTGGGCGTCTCCGGGGTCGATGGCCAGGACGAAAGCGGCCAGGGTGGCAAGGCCTATCCGCCGCGCTCGATCCCCTACCCGATGCAGGGCCTGAAGCCGAGCTATATGTTCCAGCGCCTCTCGACCCTGCTGAGCAAGGGTGGCTACCACCCGATCCTCGAACCCAATGGCCGTGCCACCCGCCCCTATGGCAAGCGCCCGCCGTGCGCAGGCAACAACAACTGCAACCCGGTCTGTCCGATTGCCGCCAAGTACGATGGTTCGATGCATATCGACGAGGCCGAGCGTCATGGCGCCAAGTTCCTGGACAACTCGGTGGTCTACAAGATCGAGGCCGGCGACGATGGCAAGATTACCGCGATCTGGTACATGCGCCCGGACAAGACCCAGCATCGCCTGACCGCCCGTTACTTCGTGCTGGCGGCCTATGGCATCGAATCGCCGAAGCTGTTGCTGATGTCCACGTCCGAGAAATACCCCAACGGTATCGCCAACACTTCCGACCAGGTCGGCCGCAACCTGATGGACCACACCGGCGTCAGCATGAACGTGATGACCAAGGAGGACATGTGGCCCGGCGAGGGACCGACCCAATTGCTGGTGTACCTGAACAGCCGCGACGGCGCCTTCCGCAAGGACTACCCGAGCTACAAGATCAAGGTCCGCAACACGGTCCCGACCTCGCAGATCACCAGCAACCTGATCGCCAAGGGCGTGCTCGGCTCAAAGCTCGACGAACAGATACGCCTGCAGTCGGCACGCTCGCTGAACTGGGCAGTGGACTTCGAGACCCTGCCGCTGCCGGAAAACCGCATCACACCGAGCAAGACGCGCTTCGATGCGATTGGCCTGCCGATGCCGGAGATCTACTACAGTGTCCCTGACTACTGGCATGCCGGTAAGGAAAAGGCGCTGGAGGATCTCAAGCAGTTCGCCCACCTGCTCGACGCCGATATCCTCGGCACCGATGTCAACTTCCAGAACCGCCAGCACATCATGGGCACCACCATCATGGGCGACGATCCAAAAAACTCGGTGGTCGACCGCGACTGCCGCAGCCATGACCACGCCAACCTGTTTATCGCCGGAACCAGCGTGATGCCCTCGTCGTCTTGCGTGAACCCCACATTGACCGGCGCCGCGCTGAGCATTCGTATCGCCGATCAATTGCTGGGGGAGGTCTAGACCTCTACCGTGACAAGCCAACCTGGCTTGTCACGCGCCCTCGGGCACTGAGCGAATTGTATCTTTATTAGAATCAATGATTCCCGTTTTTGCCGGATTGTCCCGAGAGATATTGAACAATAAAGTACACCCATGCCGCAGCCACTGACCGAAACGACAAGCTGCTGCCGAATTCAATCTCTCAACACTCCCGACTCATAAGGAAATCAATCATGTCCAACCGCGAACTGCTCAACCCAACCAACTCCACCCTAATCCTGATCGACCACCAACCGCAAATGTCCTTCGGCGTGCAATCGATCGATCGTCAGACGCTGAAGAACAACACCGTGGGCCTGGCCAAGGCGGCGAAGATCTTCAACGTGCCGACGATCTATACCTCGGTGGAAACCAAGAGCTTCAGCGGTTACATCTGGCCTGAGTTGCTGGCAGTGAACCCGGGCGCACAGCCGATCGAGCGCACCTCGATGAACTCCTGGGAAGACAAGAAATTCGTCGAAGCGGTGAAGGCCACCGGTCGCAAGAAGCTGATCATGGCCGCACTGTGGACCGAGGTGTGCCTGAACTTCCCGGCCCTGGAAGCCCTGGCCGAAGGTTTCGAGGTGTACATCGTCACCGACGCGTCCGGCGGCACCACCCAGGAAGCCCACGACATGTCCGTGCAACGGATGATTCAGGCCGGTGCCGTCCCGGTGACCTGGCAGCAGGTACTGCTGGAGTTCCAGCGTGACTGGGCGCACAAGGAAACCTACGACGCGGTGATGGATCTGGTGCGCGAGCACAGCGGCGCCTACGGCATGGGCGTGGATTACGCCTACACCATGGTGCACAACGCACCGCAGCGCACCCTGAGCTGATTCTCCCGACAATTTGCCCGCCAGGCTGCATGCTGGCGGGCTTGCATTGTATTTTCCAGAATCAAGGGAGCTCTCCCATGCCACATGAAGGCAGCCTGCTGCAGGCCTCGGTCATTCTCCTGATGGCCGCCGTCATCATCGTTCCCCTGGCCAAGCGCCTTCAGCTCGGTGCCGTGCTCGGGTACTTGCTGGCTGGCGTACTCATCGGCCCACAGGCGCTGAAATTGCTGGGCAACGCGGAAAACGTCGCGAGCTTCTCCGAGATGGGGGTGGTATTCCTGCTGTTCATCATTGGCCTGGAGCTATCGCCCAAGCGCCTCTGGCTGATGCGCAAGGCGGTGTTCGGCGTCGGGCTGGCCCAGGTGCTGCTCACCGGATTGGTGATCGGCACGCTGGCCATCGTCGCCTTCGGCCAGACCCTCCAGGCGGCGGTCATCCTCGGCTTGGGCCTGGCACTGTCATCGACGGCACTGGGATTGCAGAGCCTCGCCGAGAGCCGCCAATTGAACAGCCCCCATGGTCGGCTCGCCTTCGCCATCCTACTGTTCCAGGACATCGCCGCCATCCCCCTCATCGCCCTGGTACCACTGTTGGCGGTCACCGGCGCGCAGGCCACCGGCGAAAGCGGCCTGGCCCACGGGCTGAAGGTGCTCGGCAGCATCGCCGTAGTGGTGGTGGGGGGTCGCTACCTGCTGCGCCCGTTGTTCCGCGCCGTGGCTCGCACCGGCCTGCCGGAAGTCGCCACCGCCACCGCACTGCTGGTGGTGCTCGGTACCGCCTGGCTGATGGAACTGGCGGGAGTGTCGATGGCGCTGGGGGCGTTCCTTGCGGGCCTGCTGCTGGCCGACTCGGAATATCGCCATGAGCTAGAGTCACAGATCGAGCCATTCAAGGGTCTGCTGCTGGGCTTGTTCTTCATGAGCGTGGGCATGGGCGCCAACCTGGCGCTGCTGTTCGAGAATCCCGGCCTGATCGTCGGCCTGACCCTCCTGCTGATCGCCCTCAAGCTGCCCTTGCTGATGTTCGTCGCACGCATGGCCGGTGGTTTGTCGCGCATCGCGGCACTGCGCCTGGGCCTGGTACTGGCCGCCGGCGGGGAGTTCGCCTTTGTGGTATTCAAGCTTGGCCAGAACCTGGGGCTGTTCGATGCCCGCACCTACGATACCCTGATCATGACCATCACCCTGTCGATGGCCGTCACTCCGCTGCTGCTGGCCTGCGCGCGAGGGCTGAAGACGCGTCCACAGCCGACCAGGGAGGTGCCGGAAAGTCTCAAGGCGATCCAGAGCGAAGGGCCGCGAGTGGTCATCGCCGGCATGGGGCGCGTCGGCCAGATCATTGCGCGGATCCTGCATGCGCAGGACATTCCCTTCGTCGCGCTGGACACCTCGATCGATACCATCGAGATGACCCGCAGCTTCGAGCACGCGCCGGTGTTCTATGGCGACCCCCTGCGCCCGGAAATCCTGAGTGCCGCCAAGGTCGGCGAGGCCGAATATTTCATCGTCGCCCTGGACGACCCGGAGAAAGCCGTGAAGACCGCGCAAGCGGTGCAGCGCCTGTATCCACAGGTCAAAGTCCTGGCACGGGCCCGCAATCGACAGCACGTACACCAACTGCTCGATGCCGGTGCCGAGCCCGTGCGAGAGACCTTTTATTCGAGTCTGGAGATGACCCGCCGCACCCTAAAAGGACTCGGTATCTCCCCAACCCAGGCCGAGCACCGGATCCAGCAGTTCATGGCACATGATGAGCAGGTGCTGGCCGCCCAACGGCTGGTACGCGACGACACCTCGAAGATCAGGCAGACCGCGCAGGAAGCCCGCCTGGAGCTGGCCCGGCTGTTCGAAAGTGATACAGGGGAGCCGGAACAGGCGGTGCCACTCGATGTCCGGTAGATCGGCGCAAATAAATCAGCCGTGGACCAGACGGCAAGATGTTCCCCATATGCTGCCGAAGGGAGAACAGCCACGTAGCACGCGAAACGCGCCGTGGTGGAAACGAACGTCACGCCTACTTCCATCGTTGTCGTAAGGTTGGGGCTCTGGGGTCTCCTCGATGCGCCGCAGGACTGCACAGAGCCACCGGCACCAGCTTTCACACCCAAGCCATTGTCAAAATTGTTAGCCTATAGGCATACATAAATCATAAAATATATGCCTATACGCATACAAAATCTTTATTTTTGTATCCCTATGGGCTATCAAAAACATTATTTTGTTAGCCTACAGGCTAACAAAAATGATAAATTGTTAGCCTATAGGCATACATAAATGCCTATTTTGACAGCTTATAGGCTGTCAAAAAGGAGATCTCATGCGTAATTCCTCACTCAGCAACCTGCGTCTGGCTCAGGTGGAACGGGCTCTCGAGCCCTTCGTAACCCTCAAAGGGAAAACTACCCCTCGTGGTGGCTGGCTGCGCTCGATTCGAGAATCCCTGGGCAGAACTGTACGCAGTCAGGCTGCTCTGCTCGGCGTGGCGCCCGCCACGCTTCAAAAATCCGAGCAATCGGAGGCAGATGACCGAATTACCCTCGGTCAACTGAGAAAACTGGCCAACGGGCTGGACTGCGAGCTGGTCTATGCACTGATACCGAAGAAGCCTTTGCATGACATGGTCGAAGAGCGCGCAGAATCGTTGGCCCGGAAAGAGGTCATGGGGGTTTCGCACATGATGGCCCTTGAAGACCAGCGCCCGTCCGACTCATTCATCGAACGCAAGGTAACTGAACGACGCCAGGAACTGCTGGCAGGAGCGTGGGCTCGACTATGGCGGTAGAACTCGAACTGAAACCCGGGCAAACCCCTCTCGACCATGACGAAGCCGCAGGTCTCAAGCCAAAACACATCAGTACCCAGGGCGAGCTTGACGAGTGGGAAGCGGAAAACCTGCTCAAGGCCAGGCAGTGGCTGAATCGCCAGAAAAAGCTTGATGTGCTTAACGAACACTTCTGCCGCGACCTTCACAAGAAAATGTTCAGTGACACATGGAACTGGGCTGGCACATTCCGCAGAACTGAAAAAAATATCGGCTGCGATCCGATACAGATCTCGATCAAGCTGAATCAGCTTCTAGGCAATGTGGCGTACTGGGTAGAGAACAAGACCTTCACACCTGATGAGATAGCGGCTCGTTTTCATCACCAGCTCGTGTCGATACACCCCTTCCCAAACGGAAATGGCCGCCATGCTCGTTACATGACCGATGCTCTTCTCAGGCAGTGCGGTTGCCTTGATTTCTCCTGGGGTAATGGGAATCTGGTTTCAACCAATGAGGTCCGTGATCGCTATATCCGGTCCCTCCGTGACGCCGATGCCGGCGATTACGCCCCACTTATGGTCTTCGTACGTAGTTGAGCCCCCCCCTTGGGAACTACGTATCAAGCGCAGTGAGCGCCGGCCCGCTGTTGCCATCACTACCAAGAGAAAAAAGATTCCAATACAATTTCTTCGCAGCCCTGGCCATTCCACTCCCGGGTTACTGAAACGGTGAAGAACCTAGGTATATATGGCCCCGCTATGCGGGGCCTACTCGTTTCTGACGACCTCGCTGGCCGATGCTAACCCTGCTTCCCGCCCCCCACGAACAGACATCGAATCGTCTGGACACATAAAAGCCCCCAAGCCCCTCCCCCGCTCAACTAATCTTCCAGAACCGCAGGAAGCGGCCCCTTCGCGTTCAAGGAAAGAACATGTCCCTGGCCATCGTCCACAGTCGCGCCCAGGTGGGCGTGGAAGCCCCCGCCGTCACCGTCGAAACCCATCTGGCCAACGGCTTGCCGATGCTGACGCTGGTCGGGCTGCCCGAAACCGCCGTGAAGGAAAGCAAGGACCGGGTCCGCAGCGCGATTCTCAATTCGGCCCTCGATTTTCCGGCACGACGCATTACCCTGAACCTCGCTCCGGCGGATCTGCCCAAGGACGGAGGACGCTTCGACCTGGCAATTGCCCTCGGTATCCTGGCCGCCAGCGTGCAGGTGCCCGCCCTGACACTGGACAACCTGGAATGCCTGGGCGAACTGGCCTTGTCCGGCGCCATTCGCCCGGTGCAAGGCGTGCTGCCGGCGGCACTGGCCGCTCGCGCCGCCGGACGTACGCTGGTGGTGCCACAAGCCAACGCCGAGGAGGCCTCGCTGGCCTCCGGGCTGACGGTGATTGCCGTCGACCATCTGCTGCAACTGGTGGCCCATCTCAATGGACATGCGCCGATCAAACCCTTCGAATCCAACGGCCTGCTGCACTTGAGCAAGCCCTACCCGGACCTGAGCGAAGTGCAAGGCCAACTCGCCGCCAAACGCGCCCTGCTGATCGCCGCCGCCGGGGCGCATAACCTGCTGTTCAGCGGCCCACCCGGCACCGGCAAGACCCTGCTCGCCAGCCGCCTCCCCGGATTGCTACCGCCGCTGGACGAACAGGAAGCCTTGGAAGTCGCGGCCATCCAATCGGTCGCCAGCCATGTGCCGTTGAGCTGTTGGCCCCAGCGGCCTTTTCGCCAACCGCATCACTCGGCCTCGGGACCCGCGCTGGTGGGTGGAGGATCGCGGCCACAGCCCGGTGAAATCACCCTGGCCCATCACGGCGTGCTGTTTCTCGATGAACTGCCGGAATTCGACCGCCGGGTATTGGAGGTCTTGCGCGAACCGTTGGAGAATGGTGTGTTATTAATCACATATTATTATTTCCCGCCAATCACTGTATGCATTCACAGTATTGTCGGACAGTGGTAGGCTCACTAACCCGGCCTATGCAAGCTACAATAGCGGTTTGCCAGCATTGCTAAGGAGTGCAACATGGAAGCCGCCACCAACGACCAAGACGCCCCTGAACCGGTTGAAGAAATCGGTAATGCAGATGCGGTAGGTGATCCACCGCCGCCTCTTATCATTTTCAACGCGGTCATTCAAAAGGTTGATTGTAAAGGGCAAGTCTTGGGTGCGCCGTTCTACCGAACGAATGAGCCAGGTATACGACAATACCTCACAGGGGTTCTTCGCAGTTTGGTTGATATCTCACGGAGCCAAAGTTTTCAGTTCTGTGAAAACGGATTCAACACAAAGGAACATGTCGGTGCATTGTCAGATGAGCGCACCTTTAAATCCTATGCCCTAGAAATGACCGAGCGACTGCTTCAGTGCGAAATTGTCGCCCAAAAGAAGATTGAAGGTTTCAAAGAATTGCGCGCGGGTAGCCTGTTATGCGCACATTTCAAGCTCGCAGAATCCGAATACGTCATTCTGGTTAAAATTGATCATGCAGGATTCATCGAGGAAGTCAATTTCCAACATACCTCTGGCCTTCCAGACAAACAACGGGCTCAAAAGTGCGCAACCTTCAAGATTGTTGATGGAGAAGTTGAATCCACAGTTGTTATCAGCGACAGCAACAGCGCTTTGACAGAGTATTGGTGGAGTGACTTCCTGAATCTAAAAACACTATCTGACTCTGAAAAGAATACATACAAAGCTTTCAAAGCGATCGAAGGATTCCTTAAAAAGAAGATCGAAAATACGTCCCCAAGTGATTACTGGACCTTGCGGAACGCTTTTGTAAGCTACTTCAATACAAAGCCAAATTGTGTATTCGACCAAATGGTTGATGAAATAATGAGTGAATATCCAGCCCATCATGATGGACTGAATATGCAACAGCTTGCGAAAGAAGCTAAGGAGTTGCCGAAAAAGAAAGGCTTCGACTCACATTTCACTATTGCACCAAATACAATCAGCAATAAAATCAAGCGGCAAATTCATCTTGCACCTAATTTGGACCTCAGGATAACCGGCGAAATCACTAATTTTGATCAAACATTTGATACTGGTGATGACGACGGTCGGAAGTTTCTGAAAATTTATTCCGATGAAGGCTACGAAGCGTTCAAGAAACGAGAATGAATGATGATCTTCACAGCGATAGCTAATGCACTTTCGGCGTCTGTCATACACATTGACACCGAGGAAACTAACACGAACGTTCGGGAAAGGTTTCGCCTTTCTCAAATGAACGTCGACCGCACTGCGCTAGACATCGCTTTAGCCAAGATCAATTCGCGGGATAACTTTTCGGTTGGTGTTCTATACTCGGACAGTGACCAAGCAACAAGTTTGGAAAGCTGCGAATCTAACGCCATAGATGTTTTTTGTCGTCGTCTTGAATTGCACTGTGATGATGATGAGCCAGTGTCAGCTATCGTTACCATTTCCATAACGAAAGGATTCAAGGACAAAACCGCCACAATATATTCACTCGACCAGATTGAAAAATATTGGCGTTTAGGTGGTATTGGCCAAACCGCAAACAAAATTCATTCTCTATCGGAAAAAGCTTACATACTTGAATCGGCGGAATTACAACAGACTTTTGCAACTAGCTTGTTTGTATTCCGACCTCCAAACACTAACAATTTGATACAAACCAACCCTGAACTTCCCAACAAGCATAAACTGATATCCACACGTGACAAATCATGTTTGTTCTACGAAAGTAAGTCCTACCCTTTCATACCACAAGATTTCAGTTTTGGCTCGCCAATTAGCCACATTGGTATTGGACGCCTGTTTGGCACTCTACAACTTGTCTTTGCAATTGTTTACATCGCTGACATAAGTTCACTTAGCAGCTCTGAGTTTACGGCTACAATAAAAGGTTACCGGCACGTCTCTGGATCTATTATGCTGGATGGCCATGACGACCAAAATGCTGCTCTCGCATATTATGAAATTTATATTTGGGCGTATGGTGACGGAAGCACCACTGATAAATTAGGAATCTCAAGAAATTTACTTTCAATCCACATTGAAGACGATCATTTCCGAAAAGTTAAAGACGGAAGCATGAATGCGATCATATCAAACTACAGCATTTACTTGAAAGAGAATGTTAAGCAATATATTGACATAAAAAACAAGCTATCCGATCAAATCCAGAAACAATCTGAAAAAGCCAATGACATGGTTAAGTCCATCGGAGGATATCTTAGAACGTCAATCTTTACGGTATACTCATTCGTCATCACGACTTTCATTGTTCGCTCCATATCAAAAACCTCCACAGATGTTACATTCAGTCATGGGATATACATAATATTTCTCATGTTTCTTATCCTTTCGGTCTGCACGTTGGTATATGCTTATAAAGAATGCACGGCCGAGCTTGAACGATTTGAATCCATTTATAACTCCTTTAAATCTAGATTTGATGACCTTATTGCCAAAAGCGACCGAGACCGAATTCTACAAAATGACGCTGAATTCAACCGGGACGTTGCTTATGTGAAGGCCTCCCGATTCCGTGCGGTGGTCCTTTGGGGCTGTGCTTTGGGGGCTGTGTTTTTATTCGTGACCGTTGTCAAATTGCTATGCTATTAGTCGTAAACGCCGGAGCATAATAAAGAACGCCCACCTGCGCCCCAGGGATGGATACAGACGCTTTGACGAGTTCTGCCATAGCTACCCATTGTGTCACCAGTATCGTGGTTGCATCAAATTTATAGACATTTATAAC
This sequence comes from Pseudomonas sp. MWU13-2862, assembly GCF_023242495.1. Taxonomy (NCBI): domain Bacteria; kingdom Pseudomonadati; phylum Pseudomonadota; class Gammaproteobacteria; order Pseudomonadales; family Pseudomonadaceae; genus Pseudomonas; species Pseudomonas sp. MWU13-2862. The sequence goes on from NZ_JALMEZ010000003.1 coordinate 155,396, forward strand.
GCGATTGAAAAACCCCATCCAAATTTGTTTAGAATTGGGTGTGGCAGGCCGTATAATAGATCGTACAACCATCCCCCAAATGCGCAATGTCTAGCTTTCATCTGGGGTGGTCGCGCTCTCAGCAAATAATTGTATAAAATTCAAAAACGCGATTTTCCTGCACCCAGACTACGGCCAGGGAAAATTTGACTTGCAAACACCCCAATATCCCCTCGGCCCCATGCACTGCTGGGTGTTGGTTATGTTTCGCGGGTGGGATCTTTATTTCTCTGTGTCATGGTATCTAGTGTGCCGGAGTTGAATGCAGGGGCGGCTTGGTGGTTACTAATATTAAAGGTGCTTTGTCATGCATCCAACTAGGAAATAGGTCTGAATAAAAATCTACCATGTCAGAAAACAAAGAACATTACTCCCAAGATAGCTTTATGGGAGTTCCAATCAAGTGCGGGGCTTTATACCCATCGTTCACCGATATTCTAGAAGCATTGTATGTGATGATTTACGAGGGTACAAAAGCCTACCCTAGGCCACGCGGCTACCATGTCAGGCTTAGGTTTACGAAAAAAATGACTAGCCGCACATTCAGTGCCCGCCTTTCTACTTTTTTCCAAAGAAAGTCTGGTTACGTGCCATTACGCGTGACGGTTGTGGAATGCGATGAGGACGATGAAGGCTTACATCATCACTTTTCTATAATATTGAACGACAGGTTAGATCGGAGATCAAGTTTACAGCATTTTATGGCACAGCTCTTGGCTGGAGGTTTTCTAGCCAACTATCAAGTGGTCTGCCCTGACATTGATGCTTATGGGCATCACCTTCGAACCATAGAAGAAAAAGATAACTACTTTGAATGGATGAGCTATCTGGCGAAGGTCTATACCAAGCCTGAGCATCGCCAAGTTTGGAGCCCCTGCCGCGCTGTCGGTCGCGCATCGAAGCAGTGGCAACTCGCCAGCAAGCCTGACTTGCGAAAACAGCTACTCGATCAACAATCGAAAGATAGCAGTGCGGCTGTTGATATTTTTGAGCTCATGCAATTAGTTGACGTGTCGCCCATGGTCATGGTGTCGCGTACAGCCTCTAATACGATGCACGTGGCGACTTAAACGATCACCCTATGGGGTTGGTGCTGGGGTTGTGTTGAGGCCCCTCAGCGGTGGCTACAGGAGCTTCTATGACCCCTAACTTGTGGCATTGTGATTAATGGCACTCGACGTACTCTTGGGAGTTTCTAGATGCGGTCATTCGTGCAAGGTTGGGAATCACCATAATCTAATAAAATTAGACAAGCCCCAGGCAGCTTTCCGCAGGGGCTTGAACTATCAGTAGCTCTACTTTTAACCAAACTTATATAGTATTAGAGCCGACGTAAAAGTCACAATCAATGATGCAGCTGTCCATTTGAGCGAGCCTAGAAAAGTCGACTTACTGGCCATGCCGAATTTGAACCCCAGCCCCCACAACCTCCACTTATTGGCCGTATAAATCACCATCGGTGCTACAATAGCGGCCAAAACCCAGAATAGGATACCCGGTTCCTGGTTAGCTTTAGTACCAGCCAATGCGAACCGTACATACCCAGTCAGAATTACAACGAACATCAATGTGATTTTGCTCATAACGTATCCCCCACAGACAAAAAAATAGATACAATCCCAGATGCGTTCACGACGTCATTATTATGTAACCAACTCCTGTGAGACCTAACATCGCGGGTGGCATAAAAATGGTCAAATTGATCCACAAGACACCATGACATCAGTGGATCTATCATCGGGTTGCCAAACTACGGCGCCGGTCAAATCAGCGGGAATTCGATACACTAATTTCGTACGGTAGGTTATTAATGGATTTAGAGCTTCAGACAGAATACCAAATCCGTCTCCAGCGACCATTTCAAATTTGTCGAACTTGTAAGTCTGTCCGTTCTTGCTAATTATTACAGCGCCAGGCGATGGATACCTGCTAGTTGTCGAAGTGTTCTTAAAGCTAGCATCGAGAATCAGGAATTTTGAACCAGTCCACGATTTAGGATCTAAGACGGGGTTCAGAGTTCCGATCTTCCTACGTGCTACACAACCGTTCGCAGCCACCCGAAGTCCACCTACATCCGCCGAATTGCTTCTAGGGTGTAAAAGCTGCTTTTGATAGGCCACAACATCATGATTCGGGTTGTCGTCGGCTAATGCATTGATTGAAATGCACATCAACCCGCACAACAGCAGTTGTTTAGAGACCTTGGCTGTCCTGACGCCCACCAGATGGGCCGGTTGTAGGCTCAATGACGATAGAAGCATTCCGATGTGCGATCTCATTTCATAATCCTTTGGTGTTTTCAGCTACGTGCGCCTGAATCCGGATGCATCAGATGCCAAAAAATATCATCAGATGATATTTTTAGCAAAATTATTATCCCTGTGTGTCCTTCAGGACGATCGGTTCAAGTGTGAGCATCCAGCTTTTGATTTGGATCGCTTATGACGCGGGATGCATTAACCGATTTCGGTCAACGGATCAGGGCCCTACGAAAAGCACAGGGCCTAACCCAAGCACAGCTTGCAGAGTCCTTGGGCTATGAGCCGATGACGATAAGTAGATTTGAGCGTGGTGAGTACGGCCCAGGATTTGACGCCATGCATGACCTGGCGCGGGCGTTGGGCGTTCCACTCGTGTCACTTCTTCAATCTGAATCGAAGGAGCCGTTGAGCGTTGGGGAGCTCAGGCATCAACTGTGTGACATTGTTTACGACACCACAGACCCCAAGGTGTTGATGGAGATGATCAGAGTGGTTCGCAAGGTCCGTGGCGATTAGTATCGTTGCTAGTGCATTCATGACTCAGCATTTCGCTTCGCTGTCCATCTGCGACATGTTGCTCTCTGTATCAGGCCCAACCGCTCTGGCGCGGGCCTTGAATCGCTTCAGTATCCAGTCTGAAGATTGGTTGCTGTCGGTTTAACAGAAATCTCGGTTACGCAAAATCTGGGACACCCTCATGATGGCGGTTCCACGCCATTAGGTACTGCTTATTGAACCGCTCTGCTGTATGCCGTCTTGAGTAGTCCTGCCAAGACGGGTAGGAATATAAACGTCATTGCCTTGATATAGTCTCGGCCAGTTGCCCAGTGCCAATTTCCTCGTTCCAGGGGATCAAACACGATAATGATGAACAGTGCAATTGCTGCCCATGCAATCGACACAAATGCCCATCCTCTGAATGAACGGCTCTGTCTTCGCCACCAGCCTTGCTTGCTCTTGCGGGGTAGATTCTGGATGATCTGGGCAAGCTTCTGCCGCTCGGTTGCCAAATCGTTTACTCTTTTAAGGCTGATTTGATCGTCAGTCGCTAACATACGATCAAAGACATTCATGACTTCTACGGGGGGCCTGTCGTGCTTGAGGTCGGAGTTCTTGTACAGGGCATGAGTTAAGTCGAACACAGACTGTAATATCTGCGACGGTGCAAGCCCTAAAGCGAGATATGCACGCCATGCTTTGCCTACTTTCTCTTCGTACTTGGTCGTCAACTCGTTGTCGTGGCACCCCAGCCACTCACGAATAGTTGCCCAATCTTTGCGAATACTTCCCTTGGCGTCGTTGTCTTGTGCTAGCTCTCGCAAGGCTCGGATATAAAAGATCCCTGCATCCGCGAAGAGGCCGAGATCGTTGGGAATGTTTGATCTTTCGCTAGTAGGATTGTGTTCCATGCAGGTCAATTCCGAGTCTTAGCAGGCATTGTGTCGACCTCCACACTAGCAGCTTGCGCAGCAACTGAGTTGGAAACCTTATTCAAAGCAGGCCCGGCCCAGGTCACTGCTGTGTAGGGCACTCAAGATGCCGTGACATCTACGGTATCTCTCCCCTTGAACGCTATCAAAGGACTCTATACCACTAGAGTTCCAATCGCTGCAAGACTGCATTCAATTGAGTACACCCCTGAGACTACAGACCAGTGAATACAGAATCCCCCATTAAATCGTGTTCAATAGGGTTGATTTTGTTAATGAATACGATCACACTCATAACATCTAGAAGCTAATGAATACAACAGGTACAGAAAATGGCAAATGTAGGTTACGTCAGGGTTTCATCGGTTGATCAAAACACCGCTCGCCAGTTGGACGGCGTGACTCTGGACCGGGTGTTTGAAGATAAGGTGTCGGGTGCGACGACAGATCGCCCTCACCTACAAGAGATGCTGAAATTCATCCGTGAGGGCGACACCGTCCACATCCACTCTATCGACAGGCTGGCCCGGTCACTGGAAGACTTGCTGAAGCTGGTGAAGGATTTGAATACTAGGAAGATCAGCGTCCACTTTCACAAGGAGCAATTGCTGTTCACAGGTGACGCCAACCCCATGCAGGAGTTGATGCTGTCGCTGTTGGGTAGCGTTGCCCAGTTTGAACGAGCAATGATCAAGGAACGTCAGCGGGAGGGCATCGCCAAGGCGAAGGAAGCGGGCGTGTACAAAGGTCGTGCAAAGTCAGTTGATGACGCTGCGATCAGGGTTGCAATGCAAGCTGAGGGTGCATCGTTCCGCAAGGTGGCAAAGGCTTTGGATGTAAGTTTGAGCAGCGTGCAAAGGGCAATGAAAGCCTGATTGTACTGTGTCTCAATGGCCCGCTACGGCGGGCTTTGTCATGTCTGGGATTAGGATATTGCCTGCGTCTATAAAATTCATCCGGGTTTGGAATTGCCAGAAAAGGGCCTTTGTTCGTGCTATAACCGCTGAAATACCAGCAGACAGGGAGCAATCGTGGGCGACTACGCGAAATCCATCTCAGAACGAGATAAACACACCCGCATCACCACAGGTCACTGCCTGATCTGCGGTAAGCACGGGCCGCTAAGTATCGACCATGTGCCCCCTCAAGGTAGTGTCACCATCACAAAGGTGGAGCAAGTTCATTTAACGGAGATGCTCGACCTGAAGAATTCCAATGTTCGGGGCATCAAATCTACGAACGGCAGCAAATTCAAGACAATTTGTAAAAAATGTAACAGCAGTGCCGTGGGACAAAATAATGACCGTGAGGTGGCCGACGTTTGCAAGGCGCTGACACGTAAAATCAATCATTTCTTTCGGAACGCTAATAGCCCAATCAGTGGTGTGAGCACACCATTTGATGCTGTAAAATACTGCCGGGCAATGATCGGTCATATCATCTCCGCAACTTCGGTTACAGAATGCGCAAAGCCCAGCCAGCCAAGTCCTTATTTTGATCCACTTAAGAAGTTTGTGCTCGGGGACGATCAAGCCATAGCTGACACACACGATATCTACTATTGGTTTTATCCTCATCGCCATCACCTGAGCATCAAACTATTTGGTCTGAAAAACCAAGGACACCACGCCAGCCTGAGTATTCTTGCATTCTTCCCGCTAGCATTTTTGGTTACGGAGAAAAACCGAGGTATCTATCCTGCGGGGGCGGTGAAACTGAACCTATCAGATGAATCTATATTTTTGAACCTGTCATCCGCCAACATGCATTACTCAAACTTCCCTGCGGTCCCGTTAACAGGTGATCAGATGTTGCTTTTCAGCGATAGCATGGCAGTCGTGAGCTACCCCATACAGGGTAAGGGCTAGGGTAAGGGGGTACCTAGCCGGGTACTAGAAAATAGGGTCCCATACAATAACCGGTAGCTACTAGCTGGTACTAGGTACTTGGTACCTTGCAATAAGAGATAAGAAAATATCGGCAAAAAAATTACGACGGTAAAAACCGTTTAGATGGAAACCATAGCGATCATAAATCCAAAGTTATATCTGCTCATAAAGATCCGCCAGTCTTTGGATACCAAAACGAGCAAGCGGTTTATGAAGCGGAAACTTGCCGCTCACGCTTAAAATCTCTTGACCTTTCCGACTTACCCACATGTGAAGACCTCTAGCAACCTTATCGTATCTGAATTTGAATTGAATCCCCGAAGATTTGAAAAACTGGTTCAGTTCTAAACGTCCTTTTTCAGTACTGAACCGTTCGATAACATCTTCATATGTAGTTAACTTAATTTCAGTAACGCTCGCGCCGTACTCGCCACTAAGTTTATCCACCAGTTCGGACTGATTATCAATATCCACTTCCAATTTATTCATGTTATTAACTATGATTTTGGGAATATTCCCGTCAAGCCCGGCAACCGACTTTTCATAATTTTCATATGTCCCTTTTAACCCCGCCAGAATCTCCGATGCGGCAGCTAACTCTTTCCCCAAAGTTTCCTGTAAGTTTTTATCATCCGCCAAAAACGAATTCAGATCATTACCGAATACATCCATACCCGCCCGGCGTTCCGAACGCTCTTTTGGATCAGTCTGAAATTTTTTATAAGTAATACCTTGCGTAGGAGATTGCGCCTCCCTTACTTCTACCCATCTTTTTCGTTCTGCTTCATTCATGGTATACGTGAAACGTCGAATGACTGACCTGGGTTCCGGCGTAATGGCCTGCATGGCGTGTAGAAGCATACCGAAGGCCAAATCGAATCTGAACCGTTGGTCACACTGTCCTTTTAGTTCCTTCCGAGTAAAACAGTTAAAATAAGGGTACAGGATACCTTTCTGGTTAGTTTGTTTCTCAAACATCATCGTTTCGCCGCAATCAGCACACTTTATTACATGTCTGAAAATATTCGTACTTCCTATGGTCGTGTTGCCATAGTGCTTTCTATCTTTACGGTTCCGCATCGAAACAACAGCTTCATTGAACGCCGTCTGAGTAATTATCTTTGGATAGTAATCTTCTATGTACTCGATGAATATTTTCTTGCCATTCTCATTACGTTTTTGTGACATTAACATGCCCAACGGGTACTTGCTCTCTATCATCAAAGAAACTTGGCGCCCGGTCCATTTTCTTTTTGAGTTTGTATTTACCCGCCTCGTTGCATTAGACACACCCATTGTTTTCAATAGTTCAAATATCATTCGTATTTCTGATGCTTCTTCTTCCACAATAACAAATTTATCAGTTTCAGCGTCATAACAATAGCCATATGGCGGATTATGTACATTGAACTTCTTACTACTTTCACTTGCCGCTAACTTCGCCTTATTCCAAGCAGACTTCCGTCGCTTAGACTTTATTTCTGACTCTTCGTTTGCCCTCTTGGCAATCAAACTGATCATAATCAGGTTTTCAAAATCTTTGGCAGGGTCTTCGTACGAGTAGCATCGCAAATCGATGGTTGTATAGATTTTTACTCCATTTTTCAGAATACCTTGCAATAACTCGACGCCATCAAGCACTCGTTGCCGGGTAATCCTGTCGATTGACTCTACTACCAAGTAATCGCCGGACCGAATGACTCCGCGATCTATACGAGCCAATATTTCTTTAAACTTTCCTTTGTTCGCGTTATCCCCGCGAAATGATGAAACACCTTCATCGATGATCGTTTCAACAACTTCAACGCCAGTTTCAAGGGTGAACGCTTTCAATGGACTGATTTGTCTGTCTACAGAATCGCCCGAGGATTGGACGGTTGAAGAGTAACGGACATAAGCATAGGCGTTTGGCATGGAGCCGACTCGGGAATAAAATATGTGAGTATTATATCACCCTTGGAGTCCGGCCATATCGTGATTTCCCGCGCCCGCGACCGGGTGCGCTTCCCGGCACGCTTCCAGCTGGTGGCGGCGATGAATCCCTGCCCCTGTGGATATCTTGGCGATCCCAGTGGACGTTGCCGCTGCACCCCGGAACAGATCCAGCGCTACAGCAACAAACTCTCCGGCCCGCTGCTGGATCGCATCGACCTGCACCTGACCGTGGCTCGCGAAGCCACGGCGCTCAGCCCCAGCCGGCAAGACGGCGACAACACCGCTCAGGCCGCCGCCAGAGTCGCCGAAGCTCGACAACGTCAGCAACAGCGCCAGGGATGCGCCAACGCGTTTCTCGATTTACCGGCATTGCGCGTGCACTGCAAGTTATCCACAGGCGATGAAAAATGGCTGGAGACAGCGTGCGAACGACTGACGCTTTCTCTGCGGGCAGCCCATCGGCTGCTCAAGGTAGCGCGCACTTTGGCGGACCTGGAGCAGGTGGAAAATATCGAGCGCGGACACTTGGCCGAAGCACTCCAGTATCGGCCAGCGTCCCAATAGACAAGAGATCGCTTGAACAAGGCCAAGCCGAAACATTGCGTTATCGGCCAGCCCATCCCAAACGGATTATTCCTTGCTCAAATCCACCAACGGCGTGCCCCGCACCTCCGTCTTGCGCCCGTCCTGAATCTGCGTCACCCGCTGCATCGCCTTATCCACAGCCGCCTTGTCCGCCAGCAGACTGTAGCTGATCTGGAACTGGCGTTTCTGCCCGGCCTCGATGGTCGGCACCAAGCCCAGCGGGCGCTGGTAATGGCGGTTATAGGAGAAGCTGGTTCCCGGCTCCAGCCCGGTGACATAACCCTGCCCCTGGGTATCGGTGTTTTTCCACAGGGAGAACACCGGCAACTGTTGGGTATTGAACCCGAGCGAAACCCCGAGACTGCCGGCCTTGTTGTGCAACACCGCCAAGGTGTCGCCCTTGGCATCGGCATACGGCACGACGTTGTAGACGGTCTCGTCATAGTCCTTGGTCGGCGCGCGATAGGTCTGCCAGTCCGGCAGGTCGCCCTTGGCCTTGTCGTTGAACGGCGAGACCTGCTTCACCGGCGCCACGAAGCGCGCGCCCTGCTCCAGGAACGGAGTGCTGAAGTTGCTGTGGTACAGCGCCTGGTATTCCTTCGGATAATCGCCGTTGTTGGTCAGCGTGTCGTTGAGCGCAAAACTCACGCTGCCCGGCACCGTCAACAGTTCGGTAACCACCGAGAAGTCGACCTTCTTGAACGCCTGCTCCTTCAGCTCGCCTTGCAAACGAATGGCATAAGGCGGCTTTTCATCGATATGCAACGTGACCTTGCTGGCCGGAATATTCGCCGCCCGCCCGTGCAAGGTGAGCAGTTCACCGTTATCGAGCCCCGGATGCCCGACCCACTCATAGCCGCAACGCACCACCAACTCGTTGAAGCCCTCCAGCCAGCCCAGGCCGCCACGGCCGTTGAGCTCGATAAAGGCCGGGTTGACCACTTCCTTGACCGGCGAGTCCCAGCCCAGGCGCACATTGCCCACGGACGCGTGCAGGACGTTCATGCCCCGCGTCGGGACCACCGAGAGTTTCATCGTGCCGTTGTCGATATCGACGATGCTGACCCCTTCCTGGCGGCCGCCATGCAAGGTGCGCATCGTCACGGAAAAAGGTTTGTCGGTCTTGATCCCCAGTTGTTGGCTGGTGATCTGCCGGTTCTGCGCGGGCGTGTCGCTGTCGAGCAGCACGTAGTCCCAGGCCATGGCGTGGGAAGCAGCGGTCAGGGCGGTGACACCGAAGAGCAAGCGGAGGGAAGTCATGGGCGGTCCTTGTTGGAATTGTCCGACTTTTATAGCGCTGATGAAACGATTCAGCAAGTCGACCAGAAAAATTCCCGTCAGCTCGGTGAGCGCATGTACTACCACCCGTATTTCAGCGCCTGTGACGAGGCGCCGCCTCAGCGAAACTGATCCACTTCCTGGCGCAGCTCCGTAGCCAGGGTCTCCAGCTCCCGGGCCGTGAGCGCCAGGTTGGAGACGACTTCGCGCTGCTCGCTATTGGCCAGGGCAATACCCTGCAGGTTGCCGCTGAGCTGGGTCGCGGTGTTGCTCTGCTCCTGCGTTGCACTGGTGATGACGGCGAACTGCTGCCCGGCCGACCGGCTCTGCTCGTCGATCTGCGCCAGGGCCGACGCCACATTGGCATTGCGTGACAGGCCTTCCTGCATCAGCCGATTGCCCTCTTCCATGGTGCTGATGGCGTGGCCGGTCTGTTGCTGGATGCTCTGGATCATTCCGGAAATCTGGTCGGTGGCTTCACGGGTACGCCCCGCCAGGCTGCGCACCTCATCGGCCACCACGGCAAAGCCGCGACCTTGCTCGCCGGCACGGGCCGCTTCGATAGCCGCGTTCAGCGCCAGCAGGTTGGTCTGGTCGGCAATCGAGGTAATCACCCCGACAATCCCGCCGATTTCCTCGGAACGTTGCCCCAGGGCGTTGATCACCTCTGCCGTGCCACCGAGGGAGCCGGCGATCTGCTCCAGGGAGGCCGAAGCCTCCTCCATGGCGGTGCGACCGATTCGTGTCTGCCGGGCATTTTCCTGGGCCAGCCGCTCGGTATTGCCCATGTTGTCGGCGATATTCAGCGAGGTGGCACTGAACTGCTCCACGGCACCGGCCATGCTGCTGATCTCGCCGGATTGCTGTTCGATCCCTTCATAGGCTCCGCCAGACAAACCGGTGAGCACATGGGCACGCGCGCTGACCTCGGCAGCCGCCTTGCGAATGTGCTCGACCATGGAGGACAACGCCTGCCCCATCTGGTTGAAACTCTCGGCCAACTGGCCGATCTCGTCATGGCTGGACACGTTCAACCGTACACTCAAATCCCCCGCCCCCAGGGCTTGCGCCTGGCGTACCAGATCGCCCAGGGGCCGCAACTTGCTGCGCAACAGCCAGATCGCCGCGCCGACCGCCAGCAGCATCGCCAGCAGGCTGCCGATCACCAGTTGAATGCCGACGCTCCAGGTCACGGCGCGGATCTCGGCCTTGGGCATGCTCGCCACCACGGTCCACGGCCCGCCGTCAAAGGTCGCCGCGACGCTGTAGAAGTCCTCGTTCTTGTCACTCCAGAAGCGCCCGTGGCCCAGTTGCCGGACCAGATCGACAATCACCGGGATCGCCTGTGCAGGGTCCGTCACCCCGGCTGGCGGCACCAGCCAATGCTTCTGCTCATCGAGCAAGGCCAGGGAGCCGGCCGTGCCGATACGAAAGCGCTTGAGGTTGTCGAACTGCGCATTCTGCGCATCGGTGTAGTCGAAACCGACGAACAATACCGCAATCACCTTGCCGCCGGCATCGCGTACCGGTGTGTACTGGGTCATGTAGGATCGGTCGAACAGCAGCGCCCGCCCGACGTACGCCTGGCCCGCCAGCAAACGCTGGTAGGCCGGATGCTGGTGATCGAGCAAGGTGCCGATGGCGCGACTGCCGTCCTGCTTGGTCAGGGAAGTGCTGACCCGGACGAAGTCCTCTCCACTGCGCACGAACAGGGTCGCGACACCCGCGGACATCTGTTTGAACGCATCCACCTCGGTAAAGTTGTTGTTCAGCAGTTCATTGCCCAGGTACAAGCCCGGAGCTTGCACGCTGCCCACGGCGATCATTTGCTCGGGGCGCACGCTCATGCCACTGCTGAAACGCTTTTCGAACAACCCACTCAGGCGCTGGGTACTGTCGCGCAGGGTGCTGTGGAAAGTGTTCAGTTGATCAGCGAGCAAACGCGCTTCACTGGCCAGGTGCTCTTCACGGGTGTCGAGGTTGGCGGAATCCAGCGAACGCAGGGCAAACACGGTGCTGCCACTGATCACCAACGCCAGGATAACGGCGAGCGCCAGCCCCAGTTGCGAGGCGATTCGAGCACGGGGTCGAGACATGGTACGGCTCCTGACCGGGCGGCGAATCCTGTGGAGACTGTCAGACCGCGCGGAAACATTTCCAATGAACAAAGTATGAACGAGCCGCTTGGGACTGCGGTTCCATGTCGGTAGATTCGGCGGCGCCAGCGAATACTTGAGTCATTTGGGCGGATATCAGTGGCCCCCCAAAAACAGCGTATCAGCCCAGACGCTCGACTTCGGGCAAGACCATGGCCGCGACCTCACCCTGGAGGAAATCACTGAGCCGCCGCAGACGCTCCCCGCCCGGTCGGGTTTTCGGCCAGACCAGGTAATATTTCTCACCGCTGTCGACGGCGGTCGGCCACGGCAAACTCAAACGCCCCTGGGCCACATCCTCGGCCACCATCAGCAAGTCGCCCATGGAAACCCCATAACCCCGCGCAGCGGCAATCATCCCCAGCTCCAGGGTATCGAACAGTTGGCCGCCCTTGAGGGAGACCCGTTCGGACAGACCCATGCGCCCCAGCCAACTGCGCCAGTCGCGCCGATCGGGCGTCGGGTGCAGCAGCTCGACGCTGGCCAGACGCTCGGCATCCCAAGGCTGCTCATTGAGCAGCGTAGGTGCTCCCACCGGAATCAACCACTCGGAAAACAGGTAGCTGGCCTCCCAGTCGGGCGGGAAATGGCCGTTGCTGAGCAGCACCGCACAATCGAACGGCTCCTGGTTGAAGTCCACGCTGTCGATATCCATCCAGGCGCTGGTGAGCTGCACCTCATTGCCTTGCTGCAAATGCCGGAAGCGGCTCAGCCGCGCCAGCAGCCAACGCATGGTCAGGGTCGAAGGGGCCTTCATGCGCAGGATGTCGTCTTCGGCGCGCAAGGTATTGCAGGCCCGCTCCAGGGCACCGAAGCCCTCGCGGATACCCGGCAGCAGCAAACGCGCGGATTCGGTCAGTTGCAGATTGCGCCCGTTGCGCTGGAACAGCCGGCAGGCGAAGTGCTCTTCGAGCGTACGAATATGTCGGCTGACCGCACTCTGGGTAATCGACAGTTCCTCCGCCGCCCGGGTAAACGAGCTATGGCGTGCCGCCGCTTCGAAAGCGCGCAAGGCATACAAGGGAGGCAGACGACGGGACATGGGAAGCGCTCCGATAACGCAATGCGCCAACCCTAGCAGAAAGCGCCTTGCATGAGTTTTTATCATGCGAGCAATCGGTTTTATCCCTTTGTGCAAATGCCCGGGAACCCTGAGAATCAACGGTCCTCACTGCCTTGCACCTGTCGAGCCTGATGATCATGAAGCATTCAGCACGCACCGAACTCTGGGCCATCCTGCGGCTGTCCGGGCCGCTGATCGCCTCGCAGTTGGCGCATATGCTGATGGTGCTGACCGACACCCTGATGATGGCCCGGCTCAGCCCCGAGGCCCTGGCCGGCGGCGGCCTGGGGGCGGCGAGTTATTCGTTCGTGTCGATTTTCTGCATTGGCGTGATCGCGGCGGTCGGCACCCTGGTCTCCATTCGCCAGGGCGCCGGCGATATCGAAGGCGCCACCCGCCTGACCCAGGCCGGGCTCTGGCTGGCCTGGGCAATGGCCCTGCTCGCCGGCCTGCTGCTGTGGAACCTCAAGCCGGTGCTGCTGATGTTCGGCCAGACGCCGAGCAACGTGCACGCCGCCACGCAGTTCCTGACCGTGCTGCCGTTCGCCCTGCCCGGCTACCTGAGCTTCATGGCCCTGCGCGGTTTCACCAGCGCCCTGGGCCGCGCCACCCCGGTGATGGTGATCAGCCTGTGCGGGACCCTGGCCAACTTTGCCCTCAACTACGCCCTGATCACCGGGATGTTCGGCCTGCCCAAGCTGGGCCTGGTGGGGATCGGCCTGGTCACCGCGCTGGTCGCCAGCTGCATGGCCCTGGCGCTGGCCTGGCATATCAAACGGCATCCGGCGTACCGCAACTACCCTTTGCTGCGGGGCCTGTCGCGACCCAACTGGCAGTATCTGCGCGAGCTCTGGCGCCTGGGCCTGCCGATTGGCGGCACCTATGCCGTGGAAGTCGGGTTGTTCGCCTTTGCCGCGCTGTGCATGGGCACCATGGGCAGCACGCAACTGGCGGCGCACCAGATAGCCCTGCAGATCGTTTCGGCGGCCTTTATGGTGCCGGCGGGGATTTCCTACGCCATCACCCTGCGCATCGGCCTGCACTATGGCGCCGGGCAATTGCTGGACGCACGCCTGGCCGGCCGGGTCGGTATCGCCTTCGGCGCGGCCGCCATGCTGGCCTTTGCCGCGCTGTTCTGGCTGGCACCGAATCAATTGGTCGGGCTGTTCCTGGATCGCAACGACCCGGCGTTCCAACCGGTCATCGAACTGGCCGTCAGGCTGCTGGCGGTGGCCGCCTGGTTCGAGCTGTTCGACGGCACCCAGACCATTGCCATGGGCGCGATCCGGGGCCTGAAAGACGCCAAGACCACCTTCCTCGTCGGTCTTGCCTGCTACTGGCTGATCGGCGCTCCGGCGGCGTGGTTGCTGGCGTTCGACTTCAACGGCGGACCGACCGGTGTCTGGTGGGGCCTGGCGCTGGGCCTGGCCTGCTCGGCGGTGAGCCTGACACTGGCATTTGAATGGCGGATGAAGCGGATGCTCGGACGCCATACGGCGCAAAGCCCACAGCCTGGCGTCATGGATGCAGCCTGAGTCGACAGGCTGCCTCCAGCGGCGTCAAACCACTTCCTGCACCGCCGGCTGGGCGGCGTCAAAGGTCAGGTATTCCACCAGTTCAGCCAGCGGCAACGGCTTGCTGATCAGGTAACCCTGGACCTGGTCGCAGCCGAACTCACGCAGCAAAGCCAGTTGCCCTGGCGTTTCCACCCCTTCGGCCACCACTTCCAGATGAAGGTTGTGGGCCAGGTTGACCATGGCATGCACCAACTTGCGGTTTTCTTCGCGCTGCTCCATGCCGCCGACAAAACTCATGTCCACCTTGAGCAAGGCAATCGGCAGGCTGTTGAGGTGCACGAAGGAGGAAAACCCGGTGCCGAAGTCGTCCAGGGAAAAACGCACCCCCAGCTGCCTCAGGGCATCCATGGTCTGCTTGACCAGGTCGCTGCGGCGCATCACCGCGGTTTCGGTGAGTTCAAATTCCAGCCATTGCGCCTCGACACCGCGCTCGTTAATCAGCCGGCTCAAGGTCGGCAGCAACTGGCTGTCCTGAAACTGCCGGAACGACAGGTTGACCGCCATGTGCAACGGCGCCAGGCCGCGCTCGCGCAGGGCCTGCATATCCCGCAGCGCCCGGGAAATCACCCAGTAGCCCAACGGCACGATCAGGCCGCTTTGTTCGGCCAGGGGCACGAACTCGCTGGGCGGCAACAACCCGCGCTCGCCATGGCGCCAGCGTACCAGGGCTTCGAGCCCGACGATCTTGCCGCTGCCCAGATCGAGGCGCGGCTGGTAGTGCAATTCCAGTTCATCGCGGCGCAGGGCCCGGCGCAGTTCGCTTTCCAGGTCGGCGAGGCTGCGGGCGTTGCGATTGATCCGTTCATTGAAGATATGAAAGGTGCAGCCCTGGGTGCTCTTGGCCTGCTGCATGGCGATATGCGCATGCCACATCAACGGGTCGGCCCCGGCGTTGGCACGGGTATGGGCGATGCCCAGGCTGCAACCGATCAGCAGGCTCTCGCCGTCGACCCAGTAAGGTTCGGCCATGGCCTCGACAATCCGTTCGGCCACCCTCCCGGCCCGTTGGGGCGCGCGACGGGTGTCGATCAGCAGGGCGAATTCATCGCTGCCCAGGCGCGCCAGTTGGTCACCGGCCTCGAGCTGGCTCTTGAGCCGCGCGACCACCTGCAGGATGAGCCGGTCGCCGGCCTGGTGACCCAGGGCGTCGTTGGCATGGCGGAAATTGTCCAGGTCCAGGTGCCCGAGGGCCAGGCCGCGCCCCTCATTCTCGGCCAACCGCGCCGCCAGCAGGGTCTGGAACCCCTGGCGATTGGCGATACCGGTCAGCGGATCCTGCTCGGCCAGGCGTTGCAAGGTGTTTTCCAGCACGCCCCGTTCCCGCACATGGCGCAGGCAGCGGCGCAAGGTCGGCGCATCGAGGCCCTGGCGAACCAGCCAGTCACTGACACCCAACGGCGCGATCAAGGGTTCTTCGTCCAGCAACAGGATGGTCGGCAGGTGGCAGCGTCCCGGCGCCGGCTGCAGGTTCGGCACCGTCAACAACAGCGCCGTGCGGTCAGCCTCGAACAGGCGGCTGACCACCTCCCAGGATGGCGCATGGATCAGCACGGCCGAATCTCCCAACGGAGCCAGACACTCGCGCAACAAGGCAGCCCACTCCGGCTCATCGGCCAGTAGCAGCAAACGCAAGGGTTCCACAGGCGTAGACAAGCTGACTCCCTAGACTCTGCAAATAACGTTGACGATCAACATTGCGACACGCTTCGGGGCGACTTTAAATACGAGTGATTATCAAGTGCTTCGTTGTGTAACACAAAGGTGAACAATAGCTGTAATTCCGCCGCGCATCCTGCGTGAAAGTAACAAAACCGGCAAATTTAGATAGCGCGGCACGTCACAGTGTCGGAGAGTCGCGGCAGAATCCCTCCAGCCTGTTAAAATGCCCGCCCTTTTCGCAACAGACTCCTGACTCCGTCATGTCCCGACTCAATCCCCGGCAGCAAGAAGCCGTGAACTACGTCGGCGGCCCTCTTTTGGTGCTCGCCGGCGCCGGCTCCGGCAAGACCAGCGTGATCACCCGCAAGATCGCCCATCTGATCCAGAACTGCGGCATCCGCGCCCAGTACATCGTCGCCATGACCTTCACCAACAAGGCCGCGCGGGAAATGAAGGAACGCGTCGGCACCCTGCTCAAGGGCGGCGAAGGCCGTGGCCTGACGGTGTCGACCTTTCACAACCTGGGGCTGAACATCATCCGCAAGGAGCATGCGCGGCTGGGCTACAAGCCGGGTTTCTCGATCTTCGACGAGGCCGACGTCAAGGCCCTGATGACCGACATCATGCAGAAGGAATACTCGGGCGACGACGGCGTCGACGAGATCAAGAACATGATCGGCTCCTGGAAAAACGACCTGATCCTGCCGCCCCAGGCCCTGGAGAATGCACGCAATCCCAAGGAACAGACCGCGGCCATCGTCTACACCCACTACCAACGCACGCTCAAGGCGTTCAACGCGGTGGACTTCGACGACCTGATCCTGCTGCCGGT
The DNA here is from genome assembly GCF_023242495.1 of Pseudomonas sp. MWU13-2862. NCBI lineage: Bacteria > Pseudomonadati > Pseudomonadota > Gammaproteobacteria > Pseudomonadales > Pseudomonadaceae > Pseudomonas > Pseudomonas sp. MWU13-2862. The sequence continues at coordinate 172,100 of NZ_JALMEZ010000003.1, forward strand.
GAAGCTGTTCGAGGAACATGCCGACATCCTCGAAAAGTGGCAGAACAAGGTCCGCTACCTGCTGGTGGATGAATACCAGGACACCAACGCCAGCCAGTACCTGCTGGTGAAAATGCTCATCGGCACACGCAACCAGTTCACCGTGGTCGGCGACGACGACCAGTCGATCTATGCCTGGCGCGGCGCGCGGCCGGAAAACCTGATGCTGCTCAAGGACGACTACCCGTCCCTGAAAGTGGTGATGCTGGAGCAGAACTACCGCTCCACCAGCCGTATCCTGCGCTGCGCCAACGTGCTGATCTCGAACAACCCCCACGAATTCGAGAAGCAGTTGTGGAGCGAAATGGGCCACGGCGACGAGATCCGCGTGATCCGTTGCCGCAACGAGGACGCCGAGGCCGAACGCGTGGCCATGGAAATCCTCAGCCTGCACCTGCGCACCGACCGGCCCTATAGCGATTTCGCCATCCTCTACCGGGGCAACTACCAGGCCAAGCTGATCGAGCTGAAGCTGCAACATCACCAGATTCCCTATCGCCTGTCGGGGGGCAACAGCTTTTTCGGCCGCCAGGAAGTCAAGGACCTGATGGCCTACTTCCGCCTGATCGTGAACCCGGACGACGACAACGCCTTCCTGCGGGTGATCAACGTCCCACGCCGGGAGATCGGTTCGACCACCCTGGAAAAACTCGGCAACTACGCCACCGAACGCAAGATTTCGATGTACGCCGCCACCGACGAAATCGGCCTGGGCGAACACCTGGACAGCCGCTTCACCGACCGCCTGGCGCGCTTCAAGCGCTTTATGGACCGGGTGCGCGAGCAGTGCGCCGGCGAAGACCCGATTGCCGCCCTGCGCAGCATGGTCATGGACATCGACTACGAGAACTGGCTGCGCACCAACAGCTCCAGCGACAAGGCCGCGGACTACCGGATGGGCAACGTCTGGTTCCTGATCGAAGCGCTGAAGAACACTCTGGAAAAAGACGAAGACGGCGATATGACCGTCGAGGATGCCATCGGCAAGCTGGTGCTGCGGGACATGCTCGAGCGCCAGCAGGAAGAAGAGGACGGCGCCGAGGGCGTGCAGATGATGACCCTGCATGCATCCAAGGGGCTGGAATTCCCCTACGTGTTCATCATGGGCATGGAGGAGGAAATTCTCCCACATCGCTCCAGCATCGAAGCCGACACCATCGAGGAAGAACGGCGCCTGGCCTACGTCGGCATTACTCGTGCCCGTCAGACCCTGGCCTTCACCTTTGCCGCCAAGCGCAAGCAGTACGGCGAGGTCATCGACTGCGCGCCGAGCCGTTTCCTCGATGAGTTGCCACCGGACGACCTAGCCTGGGAAGGCAACGACGACACGCCGACCGAAGTGAAAGCCGTACGCGGCAATTCGGCGTTGGCGGATATACGCGCGATGTTAAAGCGCTAGAATTGAGCATTTTTTAATCTATCTTCAGCGCAAAAGCGCTATTCGAGGACGTTCCGTGGAAGCACTGCACAAGAAAATTCGCGAAGAAGGCATCGTGCTTTCCGATCAGGTCCTGAAGGTCGACGCCTTCCTGAACCACCAGATCGACCCGCAGTTGATGAAACTGATCGGTGACGAATTCGCCGCGCTGTTCGCCGACTCGGGCATTACCAAGATCGTCACCATCGAGGCCTCGGGGATTGCCCCGGCGATCATGACCGGGCTGAACCTCGGCGTGCCGGTGATTTTCGCCCGCAAGCACCAGTCCCTGACCCTGACGGAAAACCTGCTGTCGGCAACGGTGTATTCCTTCACCAAGCAGGTGGAAAACACCGTGGCGATTTCCCCGCGCCATCTGACCAGCAGCGACCGTGTGCTGATCATCGATGACTTCCTGGCCAACGGCAAAGCGTCCCAGGCGCTGATCTCGATCATCAAGCAGGCCGGCGCGACCGTGGCCGGCCTGGGCATCGTCATCGAGAAATCCTTCCAGGGCGGCCGCGCCGAGCTGGATGCCCAGGGTTATCGCGTGGAATCCCTGGCCCGGGTCAAGTCCCTGGCCGGTGGGGTCGTCAGCTTTCTCTGAGCCGAGCCCGGAAATCAGAGGCCTATCGCGCTCGAGTCCCGCAGCGAACCGGATAACTTGAACAGTTCGCTGTCGGTCTTGATCCCCAGCTTGCGGTAGGCCGACTGTTTCTGCGTGCTGATGGTATTGGCGCTGCGGGAGAACTTGGCGGCAATCCCGTTCACCGACATGCCATCCAGGAAGCAGCGCAACACTTCCCGCTCCCGCGGCGAAAGAATCTCATCGTGCGCACAGCCGCACGTGCGCTCGGCGGCGACCGACACCTTGCACAACGCCGCCTCCGACACCCCCACCTCCCGGGCCATGGCCGGGTGCAGGTAGATCTTGCCGCGGGCCACGGTACGGATGGCGGCCGCCAGTTCGTCCAGGCGCTGGGACTTGCCGAAGAAGCCCCAGCTTCCCGCCTGCAGCGCCAGCGACACCGTCGCCGGCGTATATTGCGCCGACAGCACCAGGGTCCGGCACTCGGGATAACGCACCCGCAGCGCGCGGATCAGGTTGACACCATCGATCTCCAGCGGCCCGAGCATGAAATCGACGACGACGATATCGGGCCGTCGCTGGGCCAGCGCGGCGAACAGTTCCCCACTCGTGGAAAAGGAACCGATGATCTCGAGATCGGACTCCTTGGATAACCACAAGGCCGTGCCCACCCTTATCACCTCATGGTCATCCAGCAGCATGACGGTGCGGGGACCAGGAACTACGTAACTCATGGGATCAAACCTCCTGAACGATGAAAGCCAGGCCGGCAACGGGAGGGGCCCGGCTAAGACCTACAGAACTTTCAGACTTATAGCAGCCAGCACCGGGAGCACAAACGACAAACCATTCGAGAAATCACGAAACTGCCCAGGTTCGAGTTATCTCGATATGTCGGAAGTTTGGTTTGCACGAGAGTGATAACCCTCATCCGACAGGCTAGTACCTTCCCTGCCAGCCTATCGGAAGAGACATCAACTGAAACCATTCAAGGTAATCCGATGAAAATCTCTCAAGTCTCTGCCGCCGTTTCCCTTGCGCTCGCCGCCCTGATCGCCCTGCCGGCTTCCGCAGCCAACGACGGCATCATCAACTTCAACGGCTTGGTGACCGACGTGACCTGCACCATTGAAGGCGAAGCGCCAGGCGGCGGTACCGTGGTCAAGAACGTCGACCTGGGTGGTGTGCCCGCCTCTCTCCTGACAAACGCCGGCGATCGTCGGAACCTCACCGGCTTCACGATTCGCGTGGGCGCTCCAGGCGAAACGGCCTGTACCAACGGCCGCACCGCCATGGTCGCATTCGATCCGAGCAGCCCGGCGATCGATGTCGCCACCGGCCGCCTGAACATCGATGCAACCGCGAACGCCGCCAGCAACGTCCAGGTCGAGGTGACCAAGCGCGACGGCACACCGATCCACGTCTACAGCGAAAAATCCGAAGGCGTGGTCATCGCCAACAACCAGGCACTCATTCCCCTGGCCGCCCAGTACTACGCCACCGGCGCCGCGGGCGAAGGCGAGGTCGCCACCCGGGTCGGCTTCATGGTCGAGTACGCCGACTAAGCATCATCCAATGGACCTGCGCCCTGTCGTGGGTCCAGCCTTCAACACGAGAGCTTCGCCAATGAACAACCTGACTCGTTCGGGCATGGTCATCTGTGCCCTTCTGACGGCATCGCTGCACGCTACGTCCTCGTTTGCCGCCGTGATCATCCATGGCGCGCGCGTGATCTATCCCGCCGAACAACAGGAAGTCGTGGTCAGACTGGAGAACAAGGGCGAACGCCCCGCCCTGGTCCAGCTCTGGCTCGACGACGGCGACAAACGTGCGACACCCGCAACCGCGAAGGCACCCTTCACCGCGCTACCGCCGATGCTGCGCATCGAACCGAAAAAGCAGCAGGCCCCGCGCCTGCGTTATACCGGCGAGCCGTTGCCCACGGACCGCGAAAGCCTGTTCTGGCTGAATGTGCTGGAAGTGCAGCCGACCGCAGCCGACGCCAAGGACAAGAACCTGCTGGAGCTGTCGTTTCGTTCCCGTCTGCGGGTGTTCTTCCGACCCGAGGGGCTGCCCTATTCGAAGGCCGCCGCAGCACCGAAGCTGAGCTGGAAGCTGGTGCGCCACGAAGGCGGTCACGCCCTGGAAGTCGTCAACCCGACGCCTTATCACGTCTCCCTGGGCTCGGTCGAACTGGTGGGCAAAGGTGGCAACGAACGTTATCCGAAAGCCCCGAACAAGGAGGCCAACGACAGCCTGTTGCTGCCGGCCGGCGATATCAAGCGCTTCGCCCTGCCCGCCCTGCGGACCCCGCCCCCGGGAGCACTGAAGGTCGAGTTCAGCGCCATCAGCGATTTCGGCGCACGGGTCAGCCATACCGCCGACATCCCCTCTTGAACCGGACCGACGATTGCCCATGAACACCCTCAGATCCCAGCACACCGCCCGTTTCACTCGCCTCGCCGCCCGGCTCGTCCTGGCGACCCTGACGTTGATCACCTGCTTCACGGTGCAGGCCAGCGTCGTTATCACCGGCACCCGCGTGGTGTATCCGGCGAACCAGAAGGAGATGAGCATAAGGTTCGAGAACAAGAACCAGAAACCGGCGCTGGTGCAGGTCTGGCTGGACAGCGGCGATGAGGAGGTGACGCCGGAACGGGCCAAGGTTCCGTTTGTCGCCACGCCACCGATCTTTCGGATGGAGCCGGACAAGCAGCAGGTCGTGCGCCTGACCTACACCGGTGAACCGCTGCCCAAGGATCGCGAGAGCCTGTTCTGGCTGAACATGCTGGAAGTCCCGCCCAAGGCCCCAGATTCGGAGCAGAGCAACCAGCTGCAACTGGCGTTCAAGACCCGCATCAAGCTGTTCTTTCGACCGCAGGGCCTGCCGTACGAGGCGGTACAGGCCACCGAAAAACTGCGCTGGACGCTGGTGAAAACCGAACAGGGGCCGGTCCTGGAAGTGCATAACCCGACGCCCTACCACCTGAACTTCGATTCGGTGGAGCTGCTGGCGGCGGGCCAACGCCATGCCAAGCCGGTCGGTGAGACGGCAGTCGCGAACATGGTCAATCCGCAGGCCAGCAACCGTTTCCCCCTGCCCAGCCTGAAGTCGACGCCGAGTGCCGGCGCCCAGGTCGAATTCCAGGTCATCGACGACTACGGCGCCCGCCACACGCACAAGGCCCAGGTCATGCTTTGACGGGCTGAATCCAAAACCGGCGTCCCTCGAACGCCCACCCGTAACGACACCTCCGGCCCCGTCGCGATCCACAACGCGCGACGGCAGGGAACGGCTTGCCCGAATCCGGCAATACACAAGGTTTGGAACGTTAGTGATGAGATCGAAGACACAACCTGTAGCCGGCGGATCGCACCCTGCGCGCAGCCGCCTGGCCCACGTCATTCACAGCCTCCTGCTGCTGGCCGCCGGCAGCGTCCTGGCCGCCGACGAGGTCGAGCAGGTGGAGTTCAACCCGGCCTTCTTTCCGGGAGGTGGCGGGCAGATCGACATCTCGCGCTTCAACGAAGGCAATGTGGTCCTGCCGGGACATTATCGTGCCGATATCAGCGTCAACGGCGGCTGGATCGGCCGCGACGAACTGACTTTCGCCGGTGTCGAGGGCCAGAAAAACGCGCAGCTGTGCCTGGATCGCGCCCTGCTGATCAGGCTCGGGATCGACCTCGACGGGGTGGCACAAAAGGCCGCCGACGCTGGCGAAACCGTTCCGCCGCCGTTACCGAGTACACCGGCCTGCGGCGATATCAGTACCTATCTACCCGGCGCCAGCGCCCGCTTCGATGCCGGCGAAAGCCGCCTGGACCTGCAAGTCCCGCAGATCTACCTGTCACGCAAGGCACGCGGTTATGTCAGTCCCGAGCACTGGGACACCGGCGTGAACGCGGCGTTCGTCCGCTACGACGCCAACGGCTTCATGAACAACAACCAGGGCCGCTCATCGTTCTCCAACTCCCTGCGGCTGAACACCGGTCTCAATCTGGAGGGTTGGCACCTGCGGCACAACGGCGCCTACAGCAGCAACGATGCCGGCAGCAGCTACCAGAGCAGCGCCACCTATGTGCAACGGGAACTGCCCGGGCTGCAATCGCAATTCATGACCGGCGAGATCTACACCACCGGCGAGTTGTTCGACAGCCTGCGCATGCGCGGCGCCAGCCTGGCCACCGACGATCGCATGCTGCCCGACTCGCAGACCGGCTATGCGCCCATCGTCCGTGGCGTGGCCGAGACCAACGCCCGGGTCAGCGTACGCCAGCGCGGCATCCTGCTCGACGAAACCACGGTGGCCCCCGGGCCGTTCGTGCTCGATGACCTGTTCCCCACCGGCTACGGCGGCGACCTGGAAGTCACCGTCACCGAGGCTGACGGGCGCCAGCGGCAATTCATCGTGCCTTTCGCTTCCGATGTGAAACTGCTCCGACCGGGTTACAGCCGCTACTCGTTGAGCGTGGGCGAAATGGCCGAGCTCGGCGTCAACAGCAATCCCTGGCTGAGCCAGGGCACTTTCCAGTACGGCCTCAACAACCTGCTGACCGGCTATGCCGGGGCCCTGGCCTCGGAAGGCTATAACTCGCAAATCCTCGGCACCGCCCTCAACACCCCGGTGGGAGCGATTTCGCTGGATCTGACCACCTCCCATGCCGAGCTGCCGGGGAATGGCAACCGCCGGGGTCAGAGTCTGCAGGCCCGCTACAACAAGAACTTCGCCGACACCGGGACCAACTTCGCCCTCGGGGCCTTCCGTTACTCCACCGACGGTTTCCTCACCGCGCGGGATACCGCGCGACTGCGCGAACTGGCCCGCGACGGCGGCAACCAGGACAATATCAGCCGGGTACGCGAACGCCTGGATATCAGCATCAACCAGAGCCTGGAGCGGGGTTCGCTGTTCCTTACCGGCTCGTCGCAGAACTACTGGAACCGCAAGGGCGGCAGCCTGAGCTTCAGCGCCGGCTACAGCAGCAACTGGCAACGCCTGAACTACACCCTCAGTGCCCAGCGCACCCGCGACCTGCTGACCGAGCGCAGCAGCAACCAGATCGACCTCACCGTCAGCCTGCCGCTGGGCTACTCGAACCGTGCGCCCAACCTGTCGAGCACGCTGACCCACGGCGACCGGCAAAACAGCATCCGCACTGGCCTCAGCGGCACCTGGGGCGAACGCAACGAGATCAACTACGGCGCTTCGGCCAGCCACGCCGACAATGGCATCGGCAACAGTTTCAACGCCGACCTGCAGTACCGCAGCCGCTACGCCCAGGCCTCCACCAGCTACAGCCAGGGCAACGGCTACCACTCGCAATCGCTAGGCCTGTCCGGCGGACTGGTGGCCCATGCCGACGGCCTGACCCTGACCCCGGAACTGGGCGACACCTTCGGCCTGGTCAACGCGCCCGGAGCCAAGGGCGCCTGGGTCGGCGGCAACAACGCACAGGTGGACGATAACGGCTACGCGGTGGTGCCACACCTCACGTCGTACCGCCAGAACGTGGTCGAGCTGGACCCCAGGGACATGTCCCACGACGTGGAGCTCAAGTCCGCCTCGCACAACGTCGCGCCCCGGGCCGGTTCCGTGGTGGTGATGAAGTACGAGACCAGCAGCGGGCGGGCCTTGATCATCAATGCCCTGCGCGAGGATGGCAGCCCGTTGCCCTTCGGTGCCGATGTGTTCGATGAAAGCGGCGTCAGCACAGGCGTGGTCGGGCAGAGCAGCAAGGCGTTTGTCCGGGTACCGCGCGATAGCGGCCAACTGACGGTCAAGTGGGGCTCGGCCAGCACGGACGTCTGCCGGATCACCTATGACCTGGGCACGCTCGCCGACTCGAACGGTTTACGTCAGATGGATGGTGAATGCCGGGCCGCCATGACCGATACGCCTCGGTCGGGTCCGTCGGATACCGCTGCGGATGAGGCTTGATCATGGTCGCCCATACCTGCTCCGCAAACGCCCCTGCCGACAGATTCCAGCCCCTACTTCACGCGAGAAAGAAAATGAAACGCCCCCTCCAGTCAGTTTGCGCATTGCTGATCCTTTCACTGCCGGTGGCGGCTCAAGCGGCGTGCAACTATTACCCAAACAACCCGCGCAACGGCGCGACTTTTCCAGCCACTATCAGCGTGCCGTCAAGTCTGGCAGTGGGAGCCCTGATAGCAAAAGCCACCTTTGGTGGTACATACCCCAGCGGCGTCAGCACCTGCAGCCCTCCCATCATGCAGCAAACAACCGGGCGATATACAACCGCCGATTTGGTGACGCTTCCTGGTGTGGGAGGTGTCTATCGAACCAATGTTCCAGGGATTGGCATACGGGTCTATGCGACGCTCAGGTGGGGGAGCCCCTACTTGCTGCCCCTCCACAGCAGCTCGACTTCACTGACCTATACAAGCTATGAGCACACCATCGTCACGATGGAGGCCCAGTTCTACAAAATAGGGAACGTATCAAACGGTACGGTCCCCGGCGCAAACCTCATGGTGAACAGCTGGGATGGGCGCACCATCCACACGGTTCTACTGAACAACCCCGTCAGCTTCGTCACCCCCACCGCCACTTGTGACCTCGCCGCTGGCGACGTCAGCCGCGTGATCGCACTGGACCCCGTGCGGATCTCGAACTTCACCGGCATCTCGATCGGCACCAAGAGTTTCGACCTGACCGCCAACTGCAGCAATGCCTCGAACGTCACCTTCAGATTCACCGGCACGCCGGATCCCGGAAACTCCGCGCTCTTTGCCAATAGCACCGGTTCGGCTCGCGGTGTTGCGCTATGGCTGCATACACCGGGCCAGACGGTAAGCAACAACAGTACTCGCACCGTCGCGGTTTCAGGCAACCGGGCCGTGCTGCGCATGGGCGCGGAGTACCACAAGACCACCGGCACCCTGACCAAAGGCACGCTGGTGAGCACCGTCACCGTCAACATCACCTACAACTGAGCCAACAGACCGCTCGCGGCAGCGCTCGTCGAATGCAATGCGTCAATCAACGCTTTACCTGACAAGGATACCTGTAATGAAAAAACCTCTTTTCGTATTGCCCCTACTGGTTGCCGCTGCAACGATCACCGGCACGGCTCAAGCTGTCCAGACCGGCAGTCTGCGGTTCACAGGTGATATCCAGGGTGGCACCTGCCACCTGGCCACCGGCGATGTCAGCCGCTTGATCGAGCTGCCTCCGGTCAAGGTCAGCGATTTCGATAGCGCCACTTGGGCCGGGCTCAAGACATTCGACCTGACCGCCAACTGCGACTCGGATATCAGAAGTGTAACCTTCACCTTTAACGGCACATCGGACGCCTTAGCGCCTGAACGCTTCGCCAATACCGGCACCGCCCGCGGCATCGCTACCGTGATTCAATCGCGCATCGGGGGAACTGCCTACAACTTCCCTGCCAACGGCAACCCTACCGCTCGCTCGCGAACCATTTCAACAACCGCCGGCCGTGCGGTACTGCCCATGGGCGCGCACTACATAAAGACCGTCCTCTTCGGCGTCTCCAAAGGCACACTGATCACCACGGCCTCCGTGACCATTACCTATAACTGACGCCACAAGCCTTACCAGGCCGCCACCTTCCGTCGGCCCGCCAGAACGGACAACACCCGATGAAGACCTACCTGATACCCCTGGCGCTGGCGCTCGCGACCATCGCCCCGGCTTCGGCCACGGAAACCCTGAACCCGGGCAATCTGCGCTTCGAAGGCACTGTCGAGGGCGGCACCTGCAACCTGATTGCCGATGACATCGAACGCGCCATATCCCTGCCACCGGTCAAGATCGATGACTTCGCGGGCGTCGACTCCGCGGGCCACAAGCCCTTCGAGCTGAGCGTCCGCTGCGACGCCGATATCACCAGCGTCACCTTCACGTTCCATGGCACGCCGGCCTCCTCGGATGGCGCCCGCTTCGCCAACACCGGCGATGTCAGCGGCCTGACGCTGTGGCTGTACTCGCAGCTGGGGGGCGTGCGACAGACCATCCGCGCCGACGGCAACGACAATACCCGCACCCTGACGCCGAGCGGCGGCCAGGCGGTGCTACCACTGGGGGCGGCCTACTGGAAGTCCGGCGCGGTCAGCGAAGGCAAGCTGGAAAGCCTGGCGACGGTGGACGTCACCTACAACTGAGGCATGCGCCCTGCGCCAAGGCCCTGTCCGCTAGCCGGCAGTGGCCTGCAGTCCCGCCAGCAACAGGCGCTGGTACAACTCGTCACGCAGGCCCTGGGGCTGCGCCAGCCCCATGCGCTCCAGATGTGCCGGGAACGCCGACGGCTCGGGCGCGTCCAGCGTCGCCTTGCCCAACTCAAGTGCCTCGGTGAGCTTGAATTTGCTCTTGAGCCAGTTCAGCGCCCGCAGCAGATCCCGCTCCTCCACGCTGAAATCACAGCCCAGCGGATACTCCGGGAACAACTGCGGGTGACGCGCGCGAATCGCCTGCAAACGTTGCGGGCTGTTATCGGCAAACCGCGAATCGAGACGGAAATTCCCCGGCAGCTTGCCGACTTTTTGCGCCTGCTCGATCAGCTCCGACTGAAAGCGCGAATCGGCGATATTCAGCAACGCCTCGATGACCTGGACGTCGGTCTTGCCGCGTAGATCGGCAATGCCGTACTCGGTCACCACGATATCCCGCAGATGCCGGGGGATGGTGCAATGCCCATACTCCCAGACGATGTTCGAACTGACCTCGCCGCCCGACTCGCGCCAGCTGCGCAGGATCAGGATCGAGCGCGCGCCCTCCAGCGCATGGCCCTGGGCCACGAAGTTGTACTGCCCGCCGACACCGCTGAGCACTCGACCGTCTTCGAGCTGATCCGCCACCCCCGCGCCCAGCAACGTCATGGTAAAGGCGCTGTTGATAAAGCGTGCGTCGAGACGCTGCAAGCGCTTGAGTTCTTCCTGGCCAAACAGCTCGTTGATATAGCTGATGGCGGTCATGTTGAACTCGCCCAGCTTGTCCCGGGACAGCTCGTGCAGGCGCTGATAAAAACTGCGCGGGCCGAGAAAGAAGCCGCCATGCACCATGACCCCACCGGCTTGCACGACGCCGGCATTGGCCTGGCGTTGCTGCTCAAGGTCGGCGTAGACCTTGCGCCGCACGATACCCGCGTCCACCAGCACCAGCAGGCCATTGACGAACATCTCGCTGCAACCGTAAAGCCCCTTGGCAAACGACTCGATGCCGCCCTCCTTGTCGAGCAGCGCTTTCCAGGGGGACAGGTCGATATCCGCCAGCAAGGCCTGGTAACCCTCGTTGTCCGCCTGACGGGCCAGCAAGGCACCGGTCAAGGCATCGCCCATGGAGCCGATGCCGATCTGCAAGGTGCCACCATCGCGCACCAGGGTGCTGGCGTGCAGACCGATAAAGTGGTCCTGGGTGTCCACCGGCATATTCGGGGTGGAGAACAGGGTGCTGCGTTCCGGCTCGTCGATCAGCAGGTCGAAGGCATCACGGCTGAGTTCGGAATCCCCGGGCATATACGGCAGATCGCTGTGAACCTGCGCCAGCACCAGGATGGTTTCCCCGGCGGCGCGGCGGCGGGCGATCATCGGCAGCAGGTCGAGGGTAATGTCCGGATTGCAGCTCAGGCTCAGATGCCCGGGATGTTCCGGCGCCTCGGCCACCAGTTGCGCGATCAGGTTCAGGCCGGCGGCGTTGATATCGCGGGCGGCATGGCTGTAGTTGCTGCTGACGTAGTCTTGCTGGGCCTGCGTGCTGTGCAACAGGCTGCCGGGCTGCATGAAGAACTGCTGGACGTGGATATTCGGCGGCAGGCTGTCCCGGCGCAGGTCGGCGAGGAAATCCAGTTCGGGATAGTCACCAAATATCCGTTCGACAAAGGGTTCGAGGAAACGCCGCTGCAAGCCGTCGCCCAGGGATGGGCGACCGAGACTCAAGGCCGTATAGATCGTCAGCCGCCGCTCCGGCAATTGCCTGATGCGCTGGTAGAGCGCGTTGATAAACCGGTTGGGTTTGCCCAGGCCCAAGGGGCTGGCCATGTGGATATGCGCCGGCAGCCGTGCCAGCACCTCATCGACCGCACGTTCGATAGAACAGGATTGCACCATCGGATCCTCCTCGCCTTTCCGTGAATTGAGGTTCGACCGAGCTTGCCGGGAATCTGCTGAAAATGACAGCCCACAGACACAGGATCGGGTTTTCAGCAGATGCAAAAAAGCCGCTCGTAAGCGGCTTTTTCAGAGACGATCGGTCTTATTTCAACCCGGACATTTTCTCGATCGCACCTTTGAGCTCGTCATCGGAGCAATCGGCGCAGGTGCCTTTTGGCGGCATCGCATTAAGGCCGGTGATGGCCTTGGCCAGCAGGCCACTGAGGCCGCCTTGGTGATCGGCGCGATCTTTCCAGGCTGCGGCGTCGCCGATTTTCGGCGAACCCAGCAAGCCGGTGCCGTGGCAGGCGTTGCAATGTTTGGCAATCACTTCATCCGGCGTCTTGGCACCACCGCCACCGCCCACGGTAGCCGCCACTTCCATGCCTTTACACTCTTCGCCCTGGACACACACCTTGCCCACCGGCTCCAGGCGCTTGGCAATGTCGTCATTGATGGTCGAAGCCTGAGCGCTGATGGCCCACAGGGCGACTACGGTTGCTGGTACGGCCAGCATTTTCATAATTGGATTCACGCGTACACCCTCAATGGTGGCTAATCACGCCCGCAACCACGGTTTCGCAGGCGGCGTGAGTATAACGGTTCGATAGCCACTGCGAAACAACCCTAATAGTCACAAGGGTATTAGCAAGTGGCCAATCAATACTACCGGGCGCCTTGAAATCCCTGACCTGACGCCTCTCTGTTAAAAATTCGCCGGTGTCGCTGCGCTGATTAGTCGCGCGGGGGTATCGAACGGGTTGCGGAAGCGGTGCGGCTTGGTGCTTTCAAAATAGTAGCTGTCGCCCGCTTCGAGGACGAAAGTTTCTGCACCCACCACCAATTCCAGTCGGCCTTCCAGCAAAATGCCAGTCTCTTCGCCTTCATGGGTGAGCATTTCCTCTCCGGTATCGGCACCTGGAGGATAGATCTCATTGAGAAAAGCGATAGCACGGCTGGGATGAGCACGACCGACCAGCTTCATGGTCACGGCACCATCGGAGATATCGATCAGCTCGTTGGCCTTGTAGACGATCTGGGTCGGTTTTTCCTGGAGGATTTCTTCGGAAAAGAACTCGACCATGGACATGGGAATGCCGCCAAGCACCTTCCTCAGCGAACTGATCGAGGGGCTGACACTGTTTTTCTCAATCATTGAAATGGTGCTATTGGTGACGCCCGCGCGTTTGGCGAGTTCACGCTGAGACAGACCTTTCAGTTTACGGATGGATTGCAGTCGTTCACCGACGTCCAATACGGCAGCCTCCCAGGGATTCAGGCGATGTTGTAATTGAGCGATATCATGGCATAGCGTTCAGTATTTACAACACTCAGGGCCGAATCCTGGTCGGCGGGACGATCTGTGGCGCGGCGGGTTGCCCGTTAGCTCCCGGTGTAGAGCAGTGGCACCCGGCGCAGGTTGCAGAAGATCTGATAAGGAATGGTCTCGGCCCGGGCCGCGACCTCACTGGCCAGGATGTTCTTGCCCCACAACTCCACCGTCGAGCCCAACCCGGCCTGGGGCACGTCGGTCAGATCGATGCACAGCATGTCCATCGACACCCGGCCCAGCAGTTGGCTCGGCTGGCCCGCCACCAGCACCGGCGTGCCGGTCGGTGCGTGACGCGGATAGCCATCGGCATAACCCATCGCAACCACGCCAACCCGCGTCGGCCTGGACGTCACGAACAGGCCGCCGTAGCCCACCGGCTCACCCGCCGGCAGCTCGCGCACGCTGATGACTTTCGACTCCAGGGTCATGACCGGCTGCAAACGCGCGGCGACAGGGTTTTCTTCTTCGAAAGGCGTCGAGCCGAACAGCAGGATGCCGGGACGTACCCAGTCGCTGGAAATCTGCGGCCACCCGAGCACCGCCGGAGAGTTGCGCAGGCTGACCTCAGCCGACAAACCCTGGCGCGCGGCCTCGAAGGTCGCCACCTGTTCGGCGCTGCGCTGGCTGCCCAGCTCATCGGCGCGGGCGAAGTGGCTCATCAGGACGATTTTCGCCACTTTGCCGCTGGCCTGCAGGCGCTGGTAAGCCGCCTGATAATCGGCCGGTTCCAGCCCCACCCGGTGCATGCCCGAGTCGAGTTTGAGCCAGACATTGATCGGCTTGGCCAACACCGCCTGCTCGATGGCCTCCAGCTGCCAGAGCGCATGCACCACGCACCAGAAGTCGTGCTCGACGATCAGTGGCAGTTCGTCGGCCTCGAAAAAGCCCTCCAGCAACAGGATCGGCGCGCGAATACCCCCGGCCCGTAACTCGAGGGCCTCCTCGATACAGGCCACGGCAAAACCATCGGCCTCGGCTTCCAGGGTCTGGGCACAGCGCAGCGCGCCATGACCATAGGCATCGGCCTTGATCACCGCGAGGGTTCGGGCACCCGAGACTTCGCGGGCCAATTGGTAGTTGTGACGCAGGGCTTGGAGGTCGATCAGGGCACGGGCAGGACGCATGGCGGCAAACTTCTGGACGGTCAACGGGGAAAAAACCGGTGCGAAAAGCAGTGAGACCGCCATCACACCGGGAGAGGGATCGTACTTAAGGCAGAGCGGCCACGACCGACAGCTCGACCAGGATTTCCGGTTCGCACAGCTTCGACTCAACCGTGGCACGGGCCGGCGCGACGCCTTTGGGCAGCCACTTGTCCCAGACCGAATTCATCCCGGCGAAGTCGGCATCGATGTCTTTCAGGTAGATCGTCACCGACAGCAACCTGCTCTTGTCGGTACCCGCCAGATCCAGCAAACGCTCGATATTGCCGAGGGCTTCACGGGTCTGGGTTTCAATCCCGGCGCTCATGTTGTCGCCAACCTGCCCCGCCAGATACACGGTACCGCTGTGAACAACGATCTGGCTCAGACGTTCATTGGTGAGCTGGCGCTGGATTGCCATGTTTTGCAGTCTCCTGGGGCGTTTTGCCGTAACGGGAAATATCGAGGCCTTCGGCACTGATCTGCGGCTTTTTCTTCGCCATCAGGTCAGCCAACAGGCGACCGGAGCCACAAGCCATGGTCCAGCCGAGCGTACCGTGACCGGTGTTCAGGAACAGATTGCGGAATGAGGTCGCCCCCACGATCGGCGTACCGTCGGGAGTGGTCGGACGCAAACCGGTCCAGAAACTGGCTTGCTCGAGGTCGCCGCCCTGAGGATAAAGATCGCCGACGATCATCTCCAGCGTTTCGCGCCGTTTCGGATTCAGCGACAGGTCAAAACCGGCGATTTCCGCCATGCCACCGACGCGGATGCGGTTGTCGAAACGAGTGATCGCGACCTTGTAGGTTTCATCAAGGATAGTCGAAGTCGGGGCCATGGCCGGGTTGGTGATCGGCACGGTCAGCGAATAGCCCTTGAGGGGGTAGACCGGTGCCTTGATCCCCAGCGGCTTGAGCAACTGCGGCGAATAACTGCCCAGCGCCAGTACGTAGCGGTCGGCGGTTTCCAGCTTGCCGTCGATCCACACGCCGTTGATGCGGTCACCCGCATGGTCGAGCCGTTGAATGTCCTGGCCGAAGCGGAATTCCACACCGAGCTTGATGGCCATTTCGGCCAGGCGGCTGGTGAACATCTGGCAGTCGCCGGTCTGGTCGTTCGGCAGGCGCAGGGCGCCGGCGAGGATATCGGTGACGCTGGCCAGGGCCGGTTCGACCCGGGCAATGCCGGCGCGGTCGAGCAATTCGTAAGGGACGCCGGACTCTTTCAGTACCGCGATGTCCTTTGCCGCGCCATCGAGTTGCGCCTGGGTGCGGAACAACTGGGTGGTCCCCAGGCTCCGGCCTTCGTAGGCAATCCCGGTTTCGGCGCGCAGTTCGTCGAGGCAGTCACGGCTGTATTCGGACAGGCGGACCATGCGCTCCTTGTTCACCGCATAACGACTGGCGGTGCAGTTGCGCAGCATCTGCGCCATCCACAGGTACTGGTCGATATCGGCGGTGGCCTTGATCGCCAGCGGTGCGTGACGCTGCAGCAGCCACTTGATGGCCTTCAGCGGCACGCCCGGGGCGGCCCAGGGCGAGGCATAACCGGGCGAGACCTGGCCGGCGTTGGCGAAACTGGTCTCCATGGCCGCGGCCGGCTGACGGTCGACCACCACCACTTCGAAACCGGCCCGCGCCAGATAATAAGCACTGGTGGTACCAATGACGCCGCTACCCAATACCAGAACTCGCATGTGTCTATTCCTCAATCCGCGGCCAGGCGCCGATGTTTAATGTTCAAAGCCAAGATGCGCGCAGTGTAAAAAACAATAGCCAGTGCTTTTCACTATATAAGTGCCTATATTTGGCGAGAATTCTCGGCACTATCGCTTTTGACGGAGGGGCATTCCCTAATGAGAACCAACCATCAGACCAAGCGCGAGCTGGACAAGATCGACCGCAATATCCTGCGCATCCTGCAGGCCGACGGGCGCATCTCGTTCACTGAGCTTGGCGAAAAGGTCGGACTGTCCACCACGCCCTGCACCGAGCGGGTTCGCCGGCTGGAGCGCGAAGGCATCATCATGGGCTACAACGCCCGGTTGAACCCGCAGCACCTCAAGGGCAGCCTGCTGGTGTTCGTCGAGATCAGCCTCGACTACAAGTCGGGCGACACCTTCGAAGAATTCCGACGTGCCGTGCTGAAATTGCCCCATGTACTGGAATGCCACCTGGTCTCGGGGGATTTCGACTACCTGGTGAAAGCACGGATTTCCGAGATGGCTTCCTACCGCAAGCTGCTCGGCGACATCCTGCTCAAACTGCCCCACGTTCGGGAATCCAAGAGCTATATCGTGATGGAAGAAGTGAAGGAGAGCCTGAACCTGCCGATTCCGGATTGAGCCTAGACCAGTACCTGACGCGTGGTAGCAATGTATTCGTGCACCTGCTGCTCGGCCCGTGGATGAATCATCTCCACGGGACGTCGGCCATTGGGGCAAGGCAACGTGGGTGTGGTCCCGAACAAGCGACAGATCAGCGGACGCTCGTCATACACCGTGCAGCCGTTCGGCCCCAGGTGCACGCAATTGAGCTCGTCCAGCGCCGCTTCCTGCTCGGCGGCGGTCTTGCGCGGCAGGCGGGCCATCTCCTCGGACGAAGTGGTCACCGGCCCGCAGCAGTCGTGACAGCCCGGCACGCAGTCGAACGACGGAATTTGCTGACGCAGAAAGCGGATTTTCTGACTGTTGCAACTCATCGAACGACGACCGGAAAGAAGAACAAGCGCGTATTTTGCCTGAAAAAACCACTCCCGGCAGCAAACCTGCTCATCTGAAGGAACGCGGTCCCCTGTAGGAGCCGGCTTGCCGGCGATCAGGCCCTTGAGTCATGCGCCCGCGGGCAAGCCGGGCTCCCACAAGTTTCGCGTCAAGAACGCCAGAACGGTTTCAAACCTTCTTTCCGGGCCTGCTCCGGGCTCAATCCGATATCGCTCAGTTCCTCGGGAGTAAGTGCAAGCAAGGTCTTGCGGGTACGCAGACGATGCCAGAACAGACCCATGGCACCGAAGGCCGGAGCGCCGCCACGGGCGGAAGACGCCATGACTACCCGCTCGTGCTCGATCACCAGTTCCTGACTGCGCAACACCAGACGCACATCGCTCATGCCGTTCATTACCTCTGCTCCTTTGTTACTCGATTGCCATGAGTACATAGAATGGGTGAGCGGCCAAAACCATTACAGATTCAATCATTTTTTATTAATTCAATACAGATCTCGCCAAAGCGCGACTGA
The DNA here is from genome assembly GCF_023242495.1 of Pseudomonas sp. MWU13-2862. Classification (NCBI taxonomy): domain Bacteria; kingdom Pseudomonadati; phylum Pseudomonadota; class Gammaproteobacteria; order Pseudomonadales; family Pseudomonadaceae; genus Pseudomonas; species Pseudomonas sp. MWU13-2862. Next base: position 189,989 of record NZ_JALMEZ010000003.1, read on the forward strand.
ATCCTGTATTTTCTTCCTATCTGTACCGTCCAACGCTTTCCACCGTCGCCGAGAACTGCGCCATGACCCTCTACGTCAACCTTGCCGAATTGCTTGGAACCCGCATAGAACAGGGTTTCTATCGCCCCGGAGACCGCCTGCCTTCTGTACGGGCGCTGAGCGTGGAGCACGGTGTCAGTTTGAGTACGGTGCAGCAGGCCTACCGCGTCCTGGAAGACAGCGGGCTGGCCCAACCAAAACCCAAGTCCGGCTACTTCGTACCCGTAGGCCGCGAACTACCGGCGTTGCCGGTCATCGGCCGACCGGCACAACGCCCTGTTGATATCTCGCAATGGGAACAGGTGCTGGAACTGATTCGCGCCGTCCCTCGCGAGGACACCGTACAGTTGGGCCGCGGCATGCCCGACATCGACAGCCCGACCCTGAAACCGCTGCTGCGCAGCCTGGCGCAGATCAGCCGCCGCCAGGACATGCCCGGCCTGTCCTACGACAATATCCACGGCAACTTCGGGCTGCGCGAACAGGTGGCGCGCCTGCTGCTCGACTCCGGCTGCCAGCTCGGCCCCCAAGATCTGGTGATCACCACCGGCTGCCACGAGGCCCTGTCCACCAGCATCCGCTCCATCTGCGAGCCGGGGGACATCGTCGCGGTGGACTCACCCAGCTTCCACGGCGCCATGCAGACCCTCAAGGGCTTGGGTATGAAGGCCCTGGAAATCCCCACCGACCCGATCACCGGCATCAGCCTCGACGCCCTCGAACTGGCCCTCGAACAGTGGCCGATCAAGGCCATACAGTTGACCCCCAACTGCAACAACCCGCTGGGCTACATCATGCCGGAGTCGCGCAAGCGCGCCCTGCTGACCCTGGCCCAGCGCTTCGACGTGGCGATTATCGAAGACGATGTGTATGGCGAACTGGCCTACACCTACCCCCGTCCGCGCACCATCAAGTCCTTCGATGAAGACGGTCGCGTGCTGCTCTGCAGCTCCTTCTCCAAGACCCTCGCCCCGGGCCTGCGCATCGGTTGGGTCGCACCCGGTCGTTACCTCGAACGGGTGCTGCACATGAAGTACATCAGCACCGGCTCCACGGCCCCGCAGCCACAGCTGGCCATCGCCGACTTCCTCAGAAACGGGCACTTCGAGCCGCATCTGCGACGCATGCGCAGCCAATACCAGCGCAACCGCGACCTGATGATCGACTGGATCAGCCGTTATTTTCCCGCCGGTACCCGCGCCAGTCGCCCCCAGGGCAGCTTCATGCTCTGGGTCGAACTGCCCGAAGGGTTCGATGCCCTGCGCCTGAACCGGGCGCTGCAGGACCAGGGCGTGCAGATCGCGGTGGGCAGCATCTTTTCCGCCTCGGGCAAATACCGTAACTGCCTGCGCATGAACTACGCTGCCAAGCCGACGCCACTGATCGAAGAGGCTGTGCGCAAGGTCGGCGCGGCCGCGATCAAATTACTGGCACAAAACGAGAGCAGTATCGATTGACCTTTACCCGCCGGATAGCGTCCATATGCCGACACCTACCGACCCGGGGCGATGACCATTGAAAGCCTGCTTGCTGCTCATTGCCCTGCTGTTGAGCGGATGCGCGACCCTGGATGCTCCACGGCTTCCCAGCCAGGCCCTGGCGGCGAGCGAATCGAGCTTCGGTCGTTCGATCCAGGAACAGGCCGCACCCTGGCAGGGGCGCTCGGGCTTTCGCCTGCTGCCCAACGGCAGCGAGGCGTTCAGGGCCCGGGCCGAATTGATCCGCAATGCCCAGGTCAGCCTGGATTTGCAGTACTACATCGTCCATGACGGCCTGAGCACCCGCATGCTGGTGGATGAACTGCTCGAGGCCGCCGATCGCGGCGTACGGGTGCGCATCCTGCTGGACGACACCACCAGCGACGGGCTCGACTCGGTCATCGGCACCCTCGCCGCCCATCCGAATATCCAGATTCGCCTGTTCAATCCGCTGAACCTGGGCCGCAGCACCGGTGCCACGCGTACCCTGGGCCGTTTGTTCAACCTGTCGCAACAACATCGGCGGATGCACAACAAGCTGTGGCTGGCCGACAACAGCGCGGCCATCGTCGGCGGCCGCAACCTCGGGGACGAATATTTCGGCGCCCAGCCGGACCTGAACTTCACCGACATCGACCTGCTCGGCTTCGGCCCCGTGGCCGAACAACTCGGACACAGCTTCGACCAGTACTGGAACAGCGCCCTGAGCGCGCCCATTGGCGACTTCCTCTCAAACCCACCGTCCGCGGTGGAACTGGCCAAGGCCCGACAACAGCTCAAGGACTCGCTGGGCAGCTATCGCCAGCACAATACCGCCCTGTACCTGAAGCTTCGGGCCTACAAGAGCGAGCCGCACATGGATATCTGGCGCCGTGAGCTGATCTGGGCCTGGAGCGAGGCGCTGTGGGACGCACCGAGCAAGGTTCTGGCCAGGGACGAGCCTGATCCACGCTTGTTGCTGGCCACACAGTTGGCGCCGGAACTGAAGAACGTCCATACCGAACTGATGATGATTTCCGCCTACTTCGTGCCTGGTCAACCGGGGCTGGTCTATCTGGCCGGGCGCGCCGATGCCGGGGTCTCGGTCAGCCTGCTGACCAATTCGCTGGAGGCCACCGACGTGCCTGCCGTGCACGGCGGTTACGCGCCTTACCGCAAGGCGTTGCTGGAACACGGCGTGAAACTCTTCGAACTGCGGCGCCAGCCCGGGGAGCGTGGCGGCAGCGGGCCGCACCTGTTTCATAGCGCGTCCTACAAAGGCTCGGACTCCAGCCTGCACAGCAAGGCGATGATTTTCGACCGGCAGAAATCCTTTATCGGTTCATTCAACTTTGACCCGCGCTCGGTACTGTGGAACACCGAAGTCGGCGTCCTGGTGGACAGTCCGGAGCTGGCGGAACACGTTCGGGCCCTGGCCTTGCGCGGCATGGCCCCGGCCCTGAGCTACCAGCCGCGCCTGGAGCAGGGACAGATTGTCTGGGTCACCGAGGACCACGGGCAGCTCCACGAGCTGCACCACGAGCCGGGCAACTGGTGGCGTCGGTTCAACGCCTGGTTCGCCAACCATATCGGATTGGAGCGCATGCTCTGAAGGTTCACGAGGCCTGACCTGTGGGAGCAAGCTTGCTCGCGATCAGCCGGCAGGCTGATGTTTCGGCGGTGCCCGGAAGCCCGTCATCGCGAGCAAGCTTGCTCCTACAGGGAGGTGGCCGACTGTGCCGTGCCGAAGGCCCCTTGGCGCAACAGCAACACCAGCAGGCCCAAGGCCCCGGCCGCCATGAACAACGGCAAGGCATGCCCGCTGATCCACTGGCTGCCCGCACCCGCCACCAACGGCCCGATCAGGCAGCCGATGCCCCACAACTGCGCCACATGGGCGTTGGCCCGCACCAGCGCGTCGTCGCGATAACGCTCGCCGATCAGGATCAACGACAAGGTGAACAGCCCGCCCGCGCTGGCACCGAACAGCACCCACAGCGGCCAGATCAGCAAGGTGTCGAGCAGCAGAGGCACCGCCAGGCTCGACAACATCAGCGCCAGGGCGCAACCGATGAACAACGCGCGCCGGGACAGCCGATCGGCCAAGGCGCCAATCGGCAACTGCAACAAGGCATCGCCCACCACCACGGTGCTGACCATCGCCAAGGCGATATCCGCCGTGAAGCCTTGGCGCAGGCAGTACACCGGCAACAAGGTCAGAATCATCGCCTCGAAAGCAGCAAACAGCGAAATGGCCCAGGCAATGGCCGGCAAACCCCGGCAGAAGCCCAGCAAGTCCGCCAGGGTGACGCGATTGGACTCCGTGGTTGGCGCACCGCTGCGCCCCAGCAACAGGAATGGCGCGACCACCAGCAAGCCCACGCCAACCCAGAAGCCGTAATCACCTTCCGTGCCCACAGCGGCCAGCAGCAGCGGGCCGGACAGTTGGCTCAGCGCATAGGTGCTGCCATAAAGCGCCACCAGGCGTCCGCGCCATTGTTCGACCACCAGTTGATTGATCCAGCTTTCGCCGAGGATGAAGACGATGGTCAGGATCACCCCGATCATCAGGCGCAGCACCAGCCACACCGGGTAGCTGGGCAGCAGCGCCAGCAAACCGATAGACAGGGCTCCCGCCCATAGGCAGAGGGCCATCAACCGGGCAGTGCCAAAACGCGCCGCCAGATGGCTGGAGATACTGGCACCGAGCAAGACCCCGATGGCCGGCATCGCCGCCATCACGCCAATGGCAAAAGAGCCATAACCCCAGCTTTCCAGCCGCAGGGACACCAACGGCATGCTCACGCCCAGTGCCAGCCCGACACTGAGTACCGAAGCCAGCACGGCGAAATAAGTCGCCCAACGCATGTTCCACGCTCCTGTGGATAGTTTCTGTTCAAGACGACACAGCCGGACTTCCTTGCGGAGAGTCCGGCTGTGTTTATTGGGGATACCCGATCACAGACACAAAATTCTGATCAACCCCCGACCTGTAGGAGTTGGCTTGCCAGCGATGAGGCCCGCAGACCTTGCATTGCCCTTACAGACGCCATCGCCAGCAAGCCGGCTCCCACAAGTTTCGCTGCGGTCTCAAGAGCCGAGGCGTTACAACTTGATCCAGGTCGCCTTCAGCTCGGTGTACTTGTCGAACGCATGCAGCGACTTGTCACGGCCGTTACCCGACTGCTTGAAGCCGCCGAACGGTGCGGTCATGTCGCCGCCATCGTACTGGTTCACCCACACGCTGCCGGCCCGCAGGGCCTTGGCGGTCAGGTGCGCCTTGGAGATGTTCGCGGTCCAGACCGCCGCCGCCAGGCCATAGGGCGTGTCGTTGGCAATGCTGATCGCCTCTTCCACGCTGTCGAAGGCAATCACCGACAGCACCGGGCCGAAGATTTCTTCCTGGGCGATCTTCATCGCGTTGCTCACGCCATCAAAGATGGTCGGTTCGACGTAGGTACCACCGGTTTCCTGCAGGGTCCGCTTGCCACCGGCCACCAGCTTGGCGCCATCGGCATGACCCGATTCGATATACGACAGCACGGTGTTCATCTGCTGGGTATCCACCAGGGCACCGACATTGGTCTCCGGGTCCAGCGGGTTGCCCGGCTTCCAGGCCTTCAGCGCTTCGATCACCAGCGGCAGGAAGCGGTCCTTGATCGAACGCTCCACCAGCAGGCGCGAACCGGCGGTGCAGACTTCGCCCTGGTTGAAGGCAATGGCGCTGGCCGCGGATTCGGCGGCGGCCTGCAGGTCCGGAGCATCGGCAAAGACGATGTTCGGGCTCTTGCCGCCGGCTTCGAGCCAGACGCGCTTCATGTTGGACTCGCCGGAGTAGATCAGCAGTTGCTTGGCGATCTTGGTCGAACCGGTGAACACCAGGGTGTCGACATCCTGGTGCAGGGCCAGGGCCTTGCCGACGGTATGACCGTAACCCGGCAGCACGTTCAGCACACCCGCCGGAATACCGGCTTCAACCGCCAGGGCGGCAATGCGGATCGCGGTCAGCGGGGACTTTTCCGAAGGTTTGAGAATCACCGAGTTACCGGTGGACAACGCCGGCCCGAGCTTCCAGCAAGCCATCATCAACGGGAAGTTCCACGGCACGATGGCCGCGACCACGCCCACCGGCTCACGGGTCACCAGACCCAACTGATCGTGGGGAGTAGCAGCCACTTCGTCATAGATCTTGTCGATGGCCTCGCCGCTCCAGCTCAGGGCCTGGGCCGCGCCGGGTACGTCGATATGCAGGGAGTCGCTGATCGGCTTGCCCATGTCGAGGGTTTCCAGCAAGGCCAGCTCCTCGGCATTGACCTTCAGCAACGCGGCAAAACGAATCATCGCCGACTTGCGCTTGGCCGGGGCCAGGCGCGACCAGACACCGGAGTTGAACGTCGCGCGGGCACTCTCGACCGCACGCTGGGCATCGGCCGCATCGCAACTGGCGACGCTGGTCAGCAGGCGGCCATCGACCGGGCTGATGCACTCGAAGGTCTCATTCGAGACCGCCGCGGTGTATTCACCATTGATGTAGGCACGGCCTTCAATCTTCAGCTCACGGGCACGTTGTTCCCAGTCAGCACGAGTCAGGGTGATCATTCGAGTGTCCTCCTCTTATTGAAATACTGGAACCGTGCGCTCTTGCGCCAGCACCGTTCGGAATTCTGCCCAACGAGCCTCGATTCAGGCCCATGGCACCCACCACCCTAAACCAGCGGCACCTGAAGTTTCAATATATTTGACAAAGACTCGTCAAACGCCGTTGCCATGTTCGTTTTAATAAACATAGACTCGGTGCTTGCGACCCAAGGCCCGTCACCGCAGAGGAAGAGCACCATGAGTATCCAGGACATCGTCGATTTCAGCGAAGCCACCACCGTACCGGAACGCTTTCGCCCGGCAGAGGAGAAAGTGTTCAAGGGCGATCCCGAGCAAACCATCTACAACCACTATGGCAGCCCCTGCGGGCAGATGAATGCCGGCGTCTGGGAGGGCGCGGTGGGCCAATGGACGGTGAACTACACCGAACATGAATACTGCGAAATCGTCCAGGGCGTCTCGGTGCTGCGCGACGCGGACGGCAACGCCAAGACCCTGCGCGCCGGCGATCGTTTCGTGATCCCGGCGGGCTTCAAGGGCACCTGGGAGGTGCTGGAGCACTGCCGCAAGATCTATGTGGTGTTCGAGCAGAAAGCCTGATCAGACCTGGACGCACCAGATACGCGGATCCTGGGCAGGCTGGGCCGGGTAGGGAATATCCACCTTGATGTCATCGCGCTCGAAACGCATCCGACTGTCAGCGGTTTTCTCGAACTCGTCCCTGGTCAGGGCCAAGATCCAGTAAAGATCCAACTGACCACAATCCTCGCTCACATGGGTAGCGACCGTCGCTGCCCTGAGGTCAATGCGGCCATCGCTCAAGACGAAGGCGGCATCAATCCCGACTTCAATTTTCTCGGGCTGTGTAGCCAGACGGTAGGAATGCGTGGGATTGAAGCTCCCTTGCATAACCTGGTTCGGCACCAGCAAACGCTTCCCTGCCGGGTCGTTGAAACGCGGCAGGAACGAATCGAAAACTTGCGCTGTCTGTCGATTGGACTCGGCAATGACCTCCCGAATACGTCGCCCCATCAACTCGTCAGGGGGAGTATCCAGAGGCGGCACCGAATCCAGCAGCATCGCTACGGGCGTTTCTCCCCGGGCGACGCGCGGCAGCCAGTCCACACCCTGCTGCTCAAGCAGATAGCCGGCTAAAGCACCCAACGCATAGCTTTCATGATCGGCAGCCAGATAATCATCTCGCGCCAGCAGGCTCAGTTCCTCAAGCATGAGTACCGACCACTCATGGGAGAGTGGACGCGCGCCCAGCACCAGCGGCCGAACAATCGCCTCCACATAACGCGCACTACCTTCGGAACGATCAGTGCCATGAATGTGCTTCAACTCGTCGGCATACCCGCTTGACCATTGGCGATACCAATAACTGGCCCGCCGCAAAGCATCGGCCCGCCCCTGAGCCGCCGCCAGCAGGTGACGGATCAACTGGTTGCGATGCATGCGCGGCTCGGCGGCGGCAGGGTACAAAGTGCTGCGATCCGATCCCGGGGAGAATGCCCAGCTCTTTTCGTCCTCGGCGTAAAAATGAAAGGCTTCGTGGGTTGCCAGACTGAACACATCGGGAATCGCTCGCGGATCTTCCAGCCGCTGCAGTTCGTCCGCCGGCAGTTCCTTTCCCAGACCGATAAAGACAGACGGACGCCCCCGCCAGAGGATCTTGTCGAAGGATTTGTATTCGTAGGAAACCCCAAGCGTCCTGACCGCCTCCATATCGATCTCGCTCCCCCCCTGCGCGTTCATCAGCCAGGCCCGCTGCCCGTCGCTGGTCAACAACTGGACATCCGCAAACACACGGGTGATTTCATTGAACGCGGCCAATGCGGACCAGCCGATCCGAGTGGCCTCGATCATCCTGCGTACGTAGGCATCGGTACTGGTTTCGGCCTTGGCCGACTGAGCCGCCGAAACCGCAATACTCCCCGCTGCCAGGACCACCAGCAGCAGAATTCCAAACATCCTCGCAATCATCATGAGCGTTCTCCACATCCGCATCCTTTCGGTGTTCACCCCAGTCTAGGAAAGGCGCAACGGGAAAAATGTAGGAATCAGCCATGCAATAGGCAGGAGCCGGCCGAAAAAAGGCGAAAAAAAACCCCGAACCAGTCGGGGTTTTTCTCGAAAAACAAAATCAATTACTTGATTTTGCCTTCCTTGTAGATCACGTGCTTACGAACAACCGGATCATATTTCTTGATCTCGATTTTGTCCGGAGTAGTGCGCTTGTTCTTGTCAGTCGTGTAGAAATGACCAGTACCGGCGCTCGAGATCAAACGAATCAATTCACGCATGATTTAGCTCCCTTATACCTTGCCATCGCGACGAAGTTCGGCCAGCACGACATCAATGCCGCGCTTGTCGATGATACGCATGCCCTTGGCGGATACGCGCAGACGCACAAAACGCTTCTCGGACTCGACCCAGAAGCGGTGATGCTGCAGGTTCGGCAGGAAACGACGACGGGTTTTGTTGTTTGCGTGGGAAATGTTATTCCCAGTCACCGGACCCTTACCGGTAACTTGACAGACTCTAGACATGCCTCAGCCCTCTAAAACCACATGCCCAACCCGGCATGGGTTGGCCGCTTAATCTCTCAGTCATTTGGCGCCAGGCGCCGCGTTTCTTTAAGGGTCTTACCGGCTACACCTACAAGCGAAGGAACCGGGCCCCTAGAAAAGAGCGCTGCTTTATACCAGAAAGACTCAAGTGCAACAACATCAAGTGCGATTAAAACCTCGACGGCGCACCGTCAATGACCGGCCAGGACGCCAGCAACCTGGGCTGGCGCCCTGAAAGGCCGCTCGTCGCACAACACCGGCCAGCGGCGCAAAAGGCCCGGCAAACCGTGCGGTGAAAATATCGGGGGAAGCAGGCAAACTGAAAAATCCGCTAAAAACGGGATAGTCAATTACCGTCCATACCTCTAGGGTAGGACTTTTCCAGACTGCACTCGCAGATGGGACAACGACCTGCAAAGGATACTGAATATGCGTCTCGCTGCCCTACCGCTATTGCTCGTCCCCTTCCTCGGGGTATCGGCCCAGGCCGCCACCACCCTGAGCGTCTGCACCGAAGCCAGCCCCGACGGGTTCGACGTGGTGCAGTATAACTCGCTGAGCACCACCAATGCCTCGGCCGACGTGCTGATGAACCGCCTGGTGGACTTCGACGCCGACAGCGGCAAGCTGGTGCCCAGCCTCGCTGACAGCTGGACCGTGTCCGACGACGGCCTGGTCTACGAGTTCAGGCTGCATCCGGGGGTGAAATTCCATCACACCGACTACTTCAAGCCGACCCGCGACCTGAGCGCCGCCGACGTGCGCTTCAGCTTCGAACGCATGCTCGACCCGGCCAACCCATGGCACCAGATCGCCCAGAGCGGCTTCCCCCACGCCCAGTCGCTGCAACTGCCGAGCCTGATCAAACGAATCGAGGCGGTTGATCCGCTGACCGTGCGCTTCACCCTCGACCACCCCGACTCGACCTTCCTCGCGGCCCTGAGCATGGGCTTCGCCTCGATCTATCCGGCGGAATACGCCGACAAGCTGATGGCCGCGGGCACCCCGGAAAAACTCAACAGCCAGCCCGTCGGCACCGGCCCGTTCGTGTTCGGCCGGTTCCAGAAAGATGCCTCGATCCGCTACAGCGCCAACCCGGACTACTTCGCCGGCAAGCCGGCGGTCGACAACCTGGTCTTCGCCATTACCCCCGATGCCAACGTCCGCCTGCAGAAGCTGCGGCGCAACGAATGCCAGATCGCGCTCTCGCCCAAGCCCCTGGATGTCACGGCTGCCAGTAAAGAGCCGACGCTCAAGGTGGAAAGAACCGCGGCCTTCATGACCGCTTTCGTAGCCATCAACAGCCAGCATCCCCCCCTGGACAAACCGGAGGTACGCCAGGCGATCAACCTCGCCGTCGACAAGACCAGCTACCTCAAGGCCGTGTTCGAAGAAACTGCCGAGGCCGCCAACGGGCCGTACCCGCCCAACACCTGGAGTTACGCCAAGGACCTGCCCGGCTACGCCCATGACCCGGAAAAAGCCAAGGCCCTGCTGGCCAAGGCCGGGTTCAAGGACGGTTTCCAGACCACCATCTGGACACGTCCGTCGGGCAGCCTGCTCAATCCCAACCCGAGCCTCGGTGCCCAGCTGTTGCAAGCCGATCTCGCCGAAGTCGGCATCCAGGCGCAGATCCGCGTGATCGAATGGGGCGAACTGATCCGCCGGGCCAAGGCCGGTGAGCACGACCTGTTGTTCATGGGCTGGGCTGGCGACAACGGCGACCCGGACAACTTCCTGACCCCACAATTCTCCTGTGCGGCGGTGAAATCGGGCACCAACTTCGCCCGCTACTGCGATGCGGGCCTGGACAAGCTGATCAGTGCCGGCAAGACCACCAGCGAGCAAGGGGTGCGCAGCAAGCTGTACGAGCAGGCCCAGGCGCAGATCCAGCAACAGGCGCTGTGGGTGCCGCTGGCGCATCCTACGGCCTTCGCCTTGCTGCGCAAGAACGTCCAGGGCTATGAAGTGAGTCCGTTCGGGCGGCAGGATTTTTCCAAGGTCAGCCTCAAGCCTTGAAACCGGCACACCCTCTGCAGGAGCCGGCTTGCCGGCTCCTGCAGGGGATCGTTCCCGGACCGTTACATCCAGCCACGCTCCATCATCGACAAGGGCTCGCCCTCGCCGACGATAAAGTGATCGAGCACCCGCACATCGACATATTCCAGCGCCGTTTTCAGTCGCTTGGTCAGCACGTGATCAGCCTGGCTGGGCTCGGCAACCCCCGAAGGGTGGTTGTGACACAGGATCAACGCCGCCGCATTGTGCGCCAGCGCCCGCTTGACCACCTGCCGAGGATAGACACTGGTGTTGTCGATGGAGCCGTGAAACAGCGGCTCGAACGCCAACACCCGGTGCTTGCTGTCGAGAAACAGGCAGGCGAACACCTCATGGGGCTCATGACGCAGCATCGCCTTGAGGTAATCGCGGACCGCCCGCGGGCTTTCCAGCACCGAGTCGCGGCGCAGGCGCTCGGCCAGATGCCGTCGGGCCATCTCCAGCACTGCCTGCAATTGTGCAAATTTGGCCGGCCCCAGGCCCAACTGGCGACCAAACGCCTGCTGGTCGGACTCCAGCAGATTGCGCAGGCTGCCGAACCGACTCAACAGGTGCCGGGCCAGGTCCACCGCGCTCTTCCCGGAAACCCCGGTACGCAGAAAGATCGCCAGCAACTCGGCGTCCGACAGGCTCGCCGCCCCCTGCTCCAGCAATTTCTCCCGGGGCCGCTCCGCCGCCGGCCAATCACGAATACTCATTCCACCTCCCTGTCCTTGTGGCGCCGCTGTTCCCTGGCGGTCGCTGTGTTATCTTAGCCCATCATTTTTACCCCTGATCTGGCCTGGGGAGGCGTCGTCAGGGGGTCGCCATCACCGGACTAAAAGGCAGGTCTATGCAGCGGCTGTATCGGAAACGCATCGTTCTCGGCGTCGGCGGCGGCATTGCTGCCTACAAGAGCGCCGAGCTGGTTCGCCGACTCCTCGACCAGGGCGCCGAAGTGCGCGTGGTCATGACCCGTGGCGGCAGCGAGTTCATCACCCCCCTGACCATGCAGGCGCTGTCCGGGCATCCGGTGCACCTGGACCTGCTCGACCCGGCCGCCGAAGCCGCCATGGGTCATATCGAGCTGGCGAAATGGGCCGACCTGGTGCTGATCGCCCCGGCCACCGCCGACCTGATCGCGCGCCTGGCCCAGGGTATCGCCAACGACCTGCTGACCACCCTGGTGCTCGCCACCGACGCCACCGTGGCCATCGCCCCGGCGATGAACCAGGCCATGTGGCGCGACCCGGCCACCCAGGCCAACACCCAATTGCTGCAAAGCCGCGGCCTGAAAGTCTTCGGCCCGGCCTCCGGCAGCCAGGCCTGCGGCGACGTCGGCCTGGGGCGCATGCTCGAAGCCACGGACCTGGCGCAATGCGCCGCCGATTGCTTCCAGCACCTGGCCATGACCGGCAAACACGTGCTGATCACCGCCGGCCCGACCCAGGAAAACATCGATCCGGTGCGCTACATCACCAACCACAGCTCCGGGAAAATGGGCTTCGCCCTGGCCGAAGCCGCGGTGGAAGCCGGTGCCCGGGTGACCCTGATCACCGGCCCCGTGCACCTGCCGACCCCGGACCGGGTGACCCGCATCGACGTGGTCAGCGCCCGCGACATGCTCGCCGCCTGCGAAGCGGCCATGCCTTGCGACCTGTTTATCGCCTCGGCAGCGGTCGCGGACTACCGCCCGGAAGTCGTTGCCCCGCAAAAACTCAAGAAAGACCCTACGAACGGCGACGGCCTGCTGCTGCAGATGGTGCGTAACCCGGACATCCTGGCCACCATCGCCAGCCGCGTCGACCGTCCGTTCAGTGTCGGTTTCGCCGCCGAAACCGAACATCTGCTCGACTACGCCGCGCGCAAGCTCAAGGACAAGAACCTCGACCTGATCGTCGCCAATGACGTGGCCAACCCCAGCATTGGCTTCAACAGCGAGGAAAACGCCTGCAGCGTGATCGACCGCGAGCTCCACGCGACGCTGTTTGCCCAGACCAGCAAGGGCAAGATTGCCCGCCAGCTGGTTTCCTTTATCGCCGAACGACTGAACCAGGTTTAATTTTCATGCACGCTTTGCAAGCCAAGATCCTCGACCCACGCATCGGCGGCGAATTCCCGCTGCCGCAGTACGCCACGCCCGGCTCCGCCGGTCTCGACCTGCGCGCCATGCTCCAGCAGGACACCGTACTGGAACCGGGCCAGACCTTGCTGATCCCCACCGGCCTGTCGGTGTACATCGGCGATCCGGGCCTCGCCGCCCTGATCCTGCCGCGCTCCGGCCTGGGCCACAAACACGGCATCGTGCTGGGCAACCTGGTGGGCCTGATCGACTCCGACTACCAGGGCGAACTGATGGTGTCCTGCTGGAACCGCGGCCAGACCGCCTTCAACATCGTCGTCGGCGAGCGGATTGCCCAACTGGTGCTGGTGCCGGTGGTCCAGGCGCACTTCGAACTGGTTGAAACCTTTGACGAAAGCCAACGCGGTGCCGGCGGCTTCGGGCATTCGGGCAGCCATTGACCTAAGCTGGTCCAGGCCCGGTCCGAACGGTGCGCGTTGAATTTCAGGATGACCCTCTCGGAGGCAGTATTTGAAAGGCTTCAAGCGCAGTGCAAAGACCGCCGGCGGTCATGAAAGCAACGGCCATGCGCCTCCAGGCGACGCCACCAGCCCCCTGTTACCGGGATTGCAGATTGCCTTGGGCGGGTTGGCCCTGGCCGCCGCGCTCCTGTGGCTTGGCGTAGTCGCGCCCTGGAACCAGGCGCTGCGCGGCAGCCTGGTGCAGACCCCGGGTGCCGTCGCGGCCGCGGGCCTGAGCCAGGCCAGCAGCGACCTGATCGCCCAGACCGAGGCGACGGCCCTTGATCCTTCGCTGCTCAAGGCCCTGCAAAGCCAGAACGCCGACCAGGTCAAGGCCGCGGAAGCCGGCTTGCGCTTCGCCAGCGGCCTGGTGGACGCGCAACTCTACCTGCCCGGCCAGGCCCAACCGAGCAATGACCGCGCCGCGCCGCTGAATTTCTCGGCGCTGGACCTGATCACCCGCGCCGAGCGCGGCACCCGACCCGCACCGGAAGCCTACAAGATCGGCCAGCGCTGGCTGGTCTACAGCGTGGCCTCACTCAAGGCACCCGCCGCCACCCAAAGCAGCGGCACCCTGCTGCTGGTCTTCGACCTGCAACGCCTGCTCCAATCCCTCAGCACATTCCACCCGGAGACCGGCGAACTGCGCCTGACGCAAAGCGTCCTCGGCAGCCCGGAACAGGTGCTGGACCAGCGCGGAACGGCGGCAACCGACGAAAGCGTTGCCTTTGGTACCGGCAACCCCAACTGGACGCTGAAATTCAGCCCAGGCCCCTCGCTCAAACTGTCCTATCCCCTGAGCGCCTACGCCCTGACAGCCCTCGCCGCCCTGCTCGCCCTCGGCGGCGCCCTGCTGGGCACCTACCTGCCGTACAAACGCCTGCAGAACCGTCTCGACGGCGATGCCCGACAGCTGGAGCAACTGTTTCGCGAACTCTCCGGCGGCAAAGCCGTCAAAGCCTTCAGCTTGAGCCTGCCGGCCCTCAATGGGCTGGCCCAGGAACTGGCGCGCTTTTCCTTGCGCAATGGTCATCCCGAGCCTGTCGGCAGTGATCCAGGCACCGCGATCCGCAGCGCCCCCGCGCCGATCCAGTCCACGACGCCAAGTACCGTCTCGGCCGATCCGCTGTTCCAAGACACCGACATTCTCGATATCGATATTCTCGACGAACACCAGGATTTCCTGGGAACGGAGCCCACCCACACCATGAACAGCACCGCACCTGCCATCCCGAGCTTCCCTGACAGCATCTTCCGCGCCTACGACATCCGTGGCACGGTCCCGGAGACCCTGAACGGCGAAACCGCCTACTGGATCGGCCGCGCCATCGGCGCCCAGAGCCTGGCCCAGGGCGAGCCCAACGTGTCGGTCGGCCGTGACGGTCGCCTGTCCGGGCCGGAGCTGGTCCAGCAGTTGATCCAGGGCCTGCACGACAGCGGCTGCCACGTCAGCGATGTCGGCCTGGTGCCGACCCCGGCGTTGTACTACGCCGCCAACGTGCTGGCCGGCAAGTCCGGGGTGATGCTCACCGGTAGCCACAACCCGTCGAACTACAACGGTTTCAAAATCGTCATCGCTGGCGACACCCTGGCCAACGAGCAGATCCAGGCCCTGCACACCCGCCTCAAGAACAACGACCTGAGCAGCGGCAAGGGCAGCGTCGAGAAAGTCGACATCCTCATCCCGTACTTCGAGCAGATCCGCAACGACATCGTGCTGGCGCGGAAACTCAAGGTGGTGGTCGACTGCGGCAACGGCGCCGCCGGGGTCATCGCCCCCAGGCTGATCGAAGCCCTGGGCTGTGAAGTGATCTCGTTGTTCGAAGAGGTCGACGGCCACTTCCCCAACCACCACCCGGACCCGGGCAAGCCCGAGAACCTGGTGGACCTGATCGCCAAGGTCAAGGAAAGCCATGCCGACCTGGGCCTGGCCTTCGACGGCGACGGCGACCGCGTCGGCGTGGTGACCAACACCGGCAGCATCGTCTTCCCCGACCGCCTGCTGATGCTGTTCGCCAAGGACGTGGTGGCGCGCAACCCTGGCGCGGACATCATCTTCGACGTCAAGTGCACCCGCCGCCTGACGCCCCTGATCCGCGAATACGGTGGTCGCCCGGTGATGTGGAAAACCGGTCACTCGTTGATCAAGAAAAAAATGAAGGAAAGCGGCGCCCTGCTCGCCGGCGAAATGAGCGGCCATATCTTCTTCAAGGAACGCTGGTTCGGTTTTGACGACGGTATCTACAGCGCCGCGCGCCTGCTGGAGATCCTCAGCCAGGAGAAATCCAGCGCCGAGGAGCTGTTCGCGACCTTCCCGAACGATATTTCCACGCCGGAAATCAATATCAATGTGACCGACGAGAGCAAATTCAGCATCATTGATGCACTGCAACGCGACGCCGACTGGGGCGATGCCAACCTGACCACCATCGACGGTGTGCGGGTCGACTATCCCCAGGGCTGGGGCCTGGTCCGCGCCTCCAACACCACCCCGGTGCTGGTCCTGCGCTTCGAAGCCGACAGCGAAGCCGAATTGCAGCGCATCAAGGACGTGTTCCACGCCCAATTGAAACGTGTTGCGCCTGATCTCCCACTACCGTTCTGACCTCTGGAAGGTGTAAAAGCGTAGTCTTTGCACCGTCCGACCACTTGTTCCACCGGAGCCCTGAATGACCCTCGAACGCGATGCCGCTGCCAATACCGCCAAGGTTCTTTCCGAAGCGTTGCCTTACATCCGCCGATACGTCGGCAAGACACTGGTGATCAAGTACGGCGGCAACGCCATGGAAAGCGAAGAGCTGAAAACCGGTTTTGCCCGCGACATCGTGTTGATGAAAGCGGTGGGGATCAACCCGGTGGTGGTCCACGGGGGTGGCCCGCAGATCGGTGACCTGCTCAAGCGCCTGTCCATCGAGAGCCACTTTATCGACGGCATGCGCGTGACCGACGCCCAGACCATGGACGTGGTGGAAATGGTTCTCGGCGGCCAGGTAAACAAGAGCATCGTCAACCTGATCAACCGTCACGGCGGCAGCGCCATCGGCCTGACCGGCAAGGACGCCGAGCTGATCCGCGCGAAAAAGCTCACCGTGACCCGCCAGACCCCGGAAATGACCCAGCCGGAAATCATCGACATCGGCCAGGTCGGCGAAGTGGTCGGGATCAACACCGATCTGCTGAACCTGCTGGTCAAGGGTGATTTCATCCCGGTGATCGCACCGATCGGCGTGGGTGCCAATGGCGAGTCCTACAACATCAACGCCGACCTGGTGGCGGGCAAGATCGCCGAGGCCCTGAAAGCCGAGAAGCTGATGCTGCTGACCAACATTGCCGGCCTGATGGACAAGGAAGGCAAGGTCCTGACCGGCCTGAGCACCACCCAGGTGGATGGACTGATCGCCGACGGCACCATCTATGGCGGCATGCTGCCGAAGATCCGTTGCGCACTGGAAGCGGTACAGGGCGGGGTTGGCAGCTCGCTGATCATCGACGGTCGCGTGCCGAACGCGGTGCTGCTGGAGATCTTCACCGATACCGGCATGGGCACCCTGATCAGCAATCGCAAGCGTCACTGATCAAGCCGAAGCACGGACACGAAAACGCAATACCCCCTGTAGGAGCCTGGCAAGCCAGGCTCCTACAGGGATCGCGTCGGCCGTCGCTACGAGCGAGGGTCAAGGCAGTATTTACAGGCTCGTGCCGACCACACCTCAGTGCGTCAGCTGCTCCACCCGCGCCCGATCCACCGCGAAGTCCTGCTGCGCCTGGACCCGTGCCGCCTGGTAGCGGGCAATATCGGCCCTCATCCGCGCCTGCTCATCCCGTAGCCCCGCGAGTTGCCCGAGCAATTGCGGCGACACCTCGTGCCCCGCCCGCTCCTGCTCCGCCGCCTGGCCTTGCAAACTGGCCTGCTGCGCCAACAAGGCGTTGAGGTTGGTCTGGATACTCGCAATCATCGCGTCCAGCTCAGCGAGTTTCCGAGCCTGGGCCTTGTCGACCTCGCCGACGCTGGAATAACGCTGCAACAGCTGCGCATTGGCATCGGCCTGGGCTTTCTGCGCCTGCAAGCGCGCCAACTCCTCGGCCGTCGGCGCCGGCGCAATCGTCTGCACCACCCGACCGCGCGAGTTCAGCACCTGATAACCCTTGCCCGCGTACTCCGGGGGAACCTGGCGGTCGAGCACCGTGACGCCCTTGCCATCGACATAGCGATACAGCAGCACGCCGGATGCGTCCTCGGCCTGAACGGCAAAGGACACACAGAGCATCAGGGGCAACCACCGATACCCACGGCGCAAGGGAGGTCAGATTCCGTATTGCGCGCGATAAGCCTCAACCGCAGGCAAATGCTGCTTGAGCTGCTCATCGTTGGCCAGGAACTGCAGGACCTGGGTCAGGGAGACAATGCTGACCACCGGGATCGCGAAGTCACGCTCGACTTCCTGGATCGCCGACAGCTCGCCATTGCCGCGTTCCTGGCGGTTGAGTGCGATCAGCACGCCGGCAGGCTTGGCGCCCTGGGCCTGGATGATCTGCATCACCTCGCGGATCGCGGTGCCAGCGGTGATCACGTCGTCGATGATCAGCACATCGCCGGCCAGCGGCGCGCCGACCAGGCTGCCGCCTTCGCCGTGGGCCTTGGCTTCCTTGCGGTTGAAACACCAGGGCAGATCACGCCCGTGATGCTCGGCCAGGGCCACGGCGGTGGCCGCCGCCAAGGGGATACCCTTGTAGGCCGGGCCGAACAGCACGTCGAACGCAATGCCGCTCTCGACGATCGCCGACGCATAGAAACGCCCCAACTGGGCCAGGGCCGAACCGCTGTTGAACAGACCGGCATTGAAGAAGTAAGGACTGGTACGTCCCGACTTCAGGGTGAACTCACCGAAGCGCAAAACCCCGCGATCGATGGCAAAACGAATGAAGTCGCGTTGATACGCCTGCATGAAAAAAGCCCCAAATACCACGGATTTAGCTAATTAGGTAGACCTTGGGGTATCATACACGCACGTGATTTTTGGGGCCATTTATGCGGATCATCAGTGTGAACGTCAATGGTATTCAGGCCGCAGTCGAGCGTGGTTTGCTCAGTTGGCTGCAAGCTCAGAATGCCGACGTCATCTGCCTGCAGGACACCCGCGCCTCCGCCTTTGAACTGGACGACCCAGCCTTCCAACTGGATGGCTACTTCCTTTATGCCTGCGATGCCGAAGTCCCCGCCCAGGGTGGCGTGGCTCTGTATTCGCGGTTGCAACCGAAGGCTGTCATCAGCGGTCTCGGTTTCGAGACGGCAGACCGCTACGGGCGCTACCTGCAAGCCGATTTCGACAAGGTCAGCATCGCGACCTTGCTGCTTCCCTCGGGGCAGAACGGCGATGAAGACTTGAACCAGAAGTTCAAGCTTATGGACGACTTCGCCCGCTATCTGGACAAGCAGCGGCGCAAACGTCGCGAATACATCTACTGTGGCTCGCTGTACGTCGCGCAACAGAAGCTGGATATCAAGAACTGGCGCGACAGCCAGCAATCCCCGGGCTTCCTGGCGCCGGAACGGGCCTGGATGGACGAGATTGTCGGCAACATGGGCTATGTCGATGCCCTGCGCGAAGTCAGCCGCGAAGGCGACCAGTACAGCTGGTGGCCGGATAACGAACAGGCCGAGATGCTCAACCTCGGCTGGCGTTTCGACTATCAGCTGCTGACCCCGGGCCTGCGCCGTTTTGTCCGTAGCGCACGCCTGCCGCGCCAGCCGCGTTTCTCGCAGCACGCGCCGCTGATCGTCGACTACGACTGGACCCTGACCATCTAAGGGTCTTTTCGCAGTGACAAAAAAGCCGACTTTACGTCGGCTTTTTTGCGTGTCGCCGCTGGATATGGCGGTGCCTGTGCGGCCTATTCGCGGGCAAGCCCTGCTCCTACAGTTCGCCGTCGAGCACAAAATCTGTGTACGACACAATACTGTAGGAGCAGGGCTTGCCCGCGAACAGGCCCTCAAAAACGCCGCAAACCTCGCAGGAACAGCACCAGGACCTACTTGATCGGCCGCCAGGTGAAGGGATAGCGGTAAGCCACGCCTTCATTGGCCTTGACCCCGGCAATGATGGTCAACACCACCGCCGCGATCACCAGCAAACCGAACAGCGGAATACCGATCAGCACGAACATCAGCGGGATGCAGACCATCGCCGCAATCGCCACGGTGATCTGGAAGTTCAGCGCTTCCTTGCCCTGGGCGTCGATAAACGGATCCTGCTCGCGCTTCATCTGCCACAGGATCAGCGGCCCGATCAGGCTGCCGAACGGAAACCAGTAGCCGAGAAACGCCGACAAATGACAGAACATCGCCCATTGCCTGACTTCCTGGCTCGGTGTCGGTACGGGTAGTTGCTCGTCACTCATGGCGCTCTCCTTATGCTGGTAACGGTTCGAATCCTCAGTCGGCCAAGGTGGCGTTCTGCAATTCGAAGATTTCGTTCATGCCTTTCTGTGCCAATGCCAGCATCGCGTTCAGGTCTTCAGGCTGGAACGGCGCGCCTTCGGCAGTGCCCTGGACTTCGATGAAACCACCGGTACTGGTCATGACCACGTTCAGGTCGGTCTCGGCGGCCGAGTCTTCCAGGTAGTCCAGGTCGAGCACCGGCTCGCCCTGGTACATGCCCACCGATACCGCGGCGATCATCTGCTTGAGCGGGCTACCGCCCTTCAGGCCGCCACGCTTCTTGATCACTGCCAAAGCGTCGACCAGCGCGACCATGGCACCGGTGATGGACGCGGTGCGGGTGCCGCCGTCGGCCTGGATCACATCGCAGTCGACATACAGGGTCACATCGCCCAGCTTGGACATATCCAGCGCGGCGCGCAGCGAACGGCCGATCAGGCGCTGGATCTCCAGGGTCCGGCCGCCTTGCTTGCCGCGGCTGGCCTCACGCTGGTTACGCTCGCCGGTGGCGCGCGGCAGCATGCCGTACTCGGCGGTCAGCCAACCCTGGCCCTGGCCCTTGAGGAAACGCGGCACACCGTTCTCGACGCTGACCGTGCAAATCACTTTGGTATCACCAAACTCGACCAGTACAGACCCCTCGGCGTGTTTGGTGTAGTTGCGGGTGATGCGGATCGAGCGAAGCTGATCGGCGGCGCGACCACTTGGACGTTTCATTGGGAATACCTGTACGAGGACGGAAATCTACTGGGCATTATAGAGGCCAGGGACTGTGCTGGGCACCTCTAAATACCTCATGCCACCCGCCGACCCTGTAGGAGCGAGCTTGCTCGCGATGGACGTCAACGATAACGCGGGAAACCTGATACCCCGCGGTGCCTGGACTACCATCGCGAGCAAGCTCGCTCCTACGGGGGGTTTGGGGGCAGCGGCCGCACTGCGCTACAATCCTGCGCCTTTGCTGCCTGTCGGCTTTAATTCATTCATCGGTCCGGCCCGCCCAAACGGCGGCGAACCTGAATCGCGAGGTACTTCCATGGTCCACAGCATGACCGCCTTCGCCCGCGTCGAAAGCGCCGTCAGCCAGGGCACCCTGAGCTGGGAGCTGCGCTCGGTCAACAGCCGCTACCTGGAACCCCACCTGCGTTTGCCGGAATCCTTCCGCGACCTCGAAGGCGCGGTTCGCGAAGCCCTGCGCCAGGGCCTGTCCCGGGGCAAGCTGGAATGCACCCTGCGCTTTACCGAGGAAACCACCGGCAAGGCCCTGCAGATCGACCGCGAGCGCGCCACCCAACTGATCGCCGCCGCCGAAACCGTCGCCGGCCTGATCAAGCAGCCCGCCGCGCTGAACCCGCTGGAAGTGCTTGCCTGGCCCGGCGTGCTGGTGGCCGACGCCAGCGACCCGCAGGCCCTGAACAACGAAGCCCTGGCCCTGTTCACCCAAGGCCTCGAGGAACTCAAGAACGGCCGCCAGCGCGAAGGCGCGGAGCTGGCCCGCTTGATCGTCGAGCGCCTGGACGCCATCGAAGGCGATGTCGCGACCCTGCGCGAACAGGTTCCGCAGATGCTCGCCACCCAGCGCCAGAAAGTCCTCGACCGCTTCGCCGACATGAAAGCCGAGCTGGATCCGACCCGCCTGGAGCAGGAAATGGTCCTGCTGGCACAGAAAAGCGACGTGGCCGAAGAACTCGACCGCCTCGCCACCCATATCATCGAAGTCCGCCGGGTGCTCAAGTCCGGCGGCGCGGCCGGCCGACGCCTGGACTTCCTGATGCAGGAACTCAACCGCGAAGCCAACACCCTCGGCTCCAAGGCCTTCGACCCGCGCAGCACCCAGGCGGCGGTCAACCTCAAGGTGTTGATCGAGCAAATGCGCGAACAAGTACAGAACATCGAGTAAGGCTAACCCGACATGACCCACAGCACTGGCACCCTCTACATCATTTCCGCACCGTCGGGCGCAGGCAAGACCAGCCTGGTCAAGGCCCTGATCGATGCCGAGCCGCAGATCCGCGTCTCGGTCTCGCACACCACCCGCGCCATGCGCCCGGGCGAAGCCAACGGCGTGAACTACCACTTCGTCGACCGCGCCGAGTTCGTGCGGATGGTCGAGCACGGTGATTTCCTCGAGCAGGCGGAAGTTTTCGGCAACCTCTACGGCACCTCCCAGAGCCACCTGCAACAGACCCTGGACGAAGGCCACGACCTGATCCTGGAGATCGACTGGCAGGGCGCCGAACAAGTACGTCGGCAAATGCCCGCGGCCCGCTCGATCTTTATCCTGCCGCCGAGCCAGCAGGCCCTGCGCCAGCGCCTGACCAACCGTGGCCAGGACAGCGACGCGATCATCGAAGGGCGGATGCGCGAAGCGGTCAGCGAAATGAGCCACTACGTCGAATACGATTTCCTGATCATCAACGACGATTTTGCCCACGCACTGGACGATCTGAAGGCGATTTTCCGCGCCAATCGCTTGCAACAGCTGCCCCAACAGCAACATTTCACTCAGCTCTTGAGTGAATTACTGGCATAAGCAACACTTCCCAAAAGCGCCGCGAGGGCTTTACATTGGTACTCGTAGCGCGTTGGTGAAGCGACCGGGAAAATCAGCGCTTCCCTAAACGCTGGTGATTTTTTAAACTGTTCAGTCCGCTCGCCCATCCGGGTAGCGTGATTACCGCATTTGCTACGAGGAACACCATGGCCCGCGTAACCGTTGAAGACTGCCTAGAACATGTGGCTAACCGTTTTGAGCTGGTCATGCTCTCCACCAAGCGCGCTCGTCAACTGGCGACCGGCGGCAAAGAGCCGAAGCTGGCGTGGGAAAATGACAAACCAACCGTAATGGCCCTGCGGGAAATCGCCGAAGGCTACGTGACGGACGCGTTCATCGCTGAACAGGATATCGTCCATGAAGACCCGGTCTTCGCCGCCTTCGAGGACGAGTCCAACGAGGCCGTCTAAGCCTATGCCTGGTCGACGTAGCACGGCGCAGGGTACAAGGCTTCGGCCGGGGGAAACCTCATGCCGAGCATAGACGCCCTCGCCGATCGCTTATCGACCTACCTCGGCGCCGACCAGGTCAACCTGGTCCGCCGGGCGTACTTCTACGCCGAACAAGCCCATGACGGTCAACGCCGTCGCAGCGGCGAAGCCTACGTCACGCATCCGCTGGCGGTGGCCAATATTCTTGCCGACATGCACATGGACCATCAGAGCCTGATGGCGGCCATGCTCCATGACGTGATCGAAGACACCGGGATCGCCAAGGAAGCGCTGCAAGCGCAGTTCGGTGAAACCGTGGCCGAACTGGTCGACGGGGTCAGCAAACTGACCCAGATGAATTTCGAGACCAAGGCCGAAGCCCAGGCGGAAAACTTCCAGAAGATGGCCATGGCCATGGCCCGCGATATTCGCGTGATCCTGGTCAAGCTCGCCGACCGCCTGCACAACATGCGCACCCTTGAAGTGCTGTCCGGCGAAAAGCGCCGGCGCATCGCCAAGGAAACCCTCGAGATCTATGCCCCCATCGCCAACCGCCTGGGCATGCATGCGATCCGCATCGAATTCGAAGACCTCGGCTTCAAGGCCATGCACCCGATGCGTTCCGCGCGGATCTACCAGGCGGTCAAGCGCGCCCGGGGCAACCGCAAGGAAATCGTCAACAAGATCGAAGAGTCCCTGAGCCACTGCCTGGCCGTCGACGGTATCCAGGGCGAGGTCAGCGGACGGCAGAAGCACCTGTACGGTATCTACACCAAAATGCGCGGCAAGCGCCGGGCCTTCAACGAGATCATGGACGTCTATGCGTTCCGGATCATCGTCGACAAGGTCGACACCTGCTATCGGGTCCTCGGCGCTGTGCATAATTTGTACAAACCCCTGCCCGGCCGCTTCAAGGACTACATCGCGATTCCCAAGGCCAACGGCTACCAGTCGCTGCATACCACCCTGTTCGGCATGCACGGCGTCCCGATCGAGATCCAGATTCGCACCCGCGAGATGGAAGAGATGGCCAACAATGGCATCGCCGCCCACTGGCTGTACAAGTCCAGCGGCGACGAGCAGCCCAAGGGCACCCATGCCCGGGCCCGCCAGTGGGTCAAGGGCGTGCTGGAAATGCAGCAACGGGCCGGCAACTCCCTGGAATTCATCGAAAGCGTGAAGATCGACCTGTTCCCGGACGAGGTCTACGTGTTCACGCCCAAGGGCCGGATCATGGAGCTGCCAAAAGGCTCCACGGCGGTGGACTTTGCCTACGCGGTGCACACCGATGTCGGCAACAGCTGCATTGCCTGTCGGATCAATCGCCGTCTCGCACCGCTGTCCGAACCGCTGCAAAGCGGCTCCACGGTGGAGATCGTCAGCGCCCCCGGCGCGCGCCCGAACCCGGCCTGGCTCAACTTTGTCGTCACCGGCAAGGCCCGCACCCATATCCGCCATGCCCTGAAGCTGCAACGCCGCTCCGAATCCATCAGCTTGGGCGAGCGCTTGCTGAACAAGGTGCTCAACGGTTTCGACAGCGCCCTGGACAAGATTTCCGGCGAGCGCGTGCAGGCCATGCTCCACGAATACCGCCTGGAACTGATCGAAGACCTGTTGGAAGACATCGGCCTGGGCAACCGCATGGCCTATGTGGTAGCCCGTCGCCTGCTCGGCGAAGGCGAACAATTGCCCAGCCCCGAAGGGCCGCTGGCGATCCGTGGCACCGAAGGCCTGGTACTCAGCTACGCCAAGTGCTGCACGCCGATCCCGGGCGACCCGATTGTCGGCCACCTGTCCGCTGGCAAAGGCATGGTGGTGCACCTGGACAACTGCCGCAATATCAGCGAAATCCGCCACAATCCGGAAAAATGCATCCAGCTCTCTTGGGCCAAGGATGTCACCGGCGAATTCAACGTCGAGCTGCGCGTCGAGCTGGAACACCAGCGCGGCCTGATCGCCCTGCTGGCCAGCAGCGTCAATGCCGCCGACGGCAATATCGAGAAAATCAGCATGGACGAACGCGATGGTCGCATCAGCGTGGTCCAACTGGTGGTCAGCGTACACGACCGCGTGCACCTGGCCCGCGTGATCAAGAAACTGCGCGCCCTGACCGGGGTGATCCGCATCACCCGCATGCGCGCATAGCTCCCCAACGTAGCCGCCCATTACAAGGAACCCGTTCATGAGCAAGACCGTTATCAGCAGCGACAAGGCACCGGCCGCCATCGGCACCTACTCCCAGGCGATCAAGGCCGGGAACACCGTCTACATGTCCGGCCAGATTCCCCTGGACCCGAAAACCATGGAACTGGTGGAAGGCTTCGAAGCCCAGACCGTACAGGTCTTCGAAAACCTGAAGGCCGTGGCCGAAGCCGCCGGCGGTTCGTTCAAGGACATCGTCAAGCTGAACATCTTCCTCACCGACCTGAGCCACTTCGCCAAGGTCAACGAGATCATGGGCAAGTACTTCCAGCAGCCTTACCCGGCCCGCGCCGCCATCGGCGTTGCCGCACTGCCACGCGGCTCGCAGGTCGAGATGGACGCGATCCTGGTCCTCGAGTAACTGCCAGCCACGCCGCCCTCGAACAACCCCGCACTGCCTGGTGCAGCCCTCCCGCTGCGCCAGCTTCGTCTGCAAAGGATTCCACCATGCGCAAAGCGCTTGCCTTCTCGGTGTTTGCCCTCCTGCTCGGCGGTTGCGCCAGCGACCCTGCCAAATACGACATCAGCGGCACCTGGATCAACCAGGCCGCCATCGATGCCGCCGTCAAAAAGGGCAGCTTGCGCGAAGCCCTGGAAACCTACGGGCCGAACCTGGAATGGAGCATCGACACCCGTAACGGCCAGGCCCGCTACAGCAACGGTTTCGAGCGCCCCGAGGGCCATGTGCGCGCGGACGGCAAGCAGTGGCATGTCGACTTCTATGGCAGCGCCGGGACTGCGCTGGCGCGTGACGGCAAGGAGCTGATCCAGAGTGCCAGCGATTCGGAGCCTGAACAGCCATTCGTGAGGGCCCAGACCGAACTGCCGGCCAACGCGCCGGTGGGCGCCAGCTTCGAGCAGGCCTTGTACGCGGCCTACATGGGTGGCGACTGGAAGATCAGCAGTGGCCCGGGCGAAGGCGGCCAGGTGAAATTCCTGCCGGACGGACGCCTGGAAGGCTTGCCCGGTGCCGATCGCTACGCGCTGTGCCTGGCCGGCGATTGCGCCTCCATGAGCGGCGAGAACGACAGCATCTGGTTGCAGCAAGGCGGCAAGGGCGCCGCCTGGATCTTCGTGCGCAAGGGCAAGCAACTGGAAATCTTCCAGGCGTTGAACTCGGCACAGGCCGATGAACAGCCGCAGCTCAACCCCGGTCCTCGCCAGTGGTTGCTGGAGAAGTAACCTCAGCAACGCCCCTCAAGAATCGCCGCATAACCCTCGCGGAAACTCGGATAACGCGGTGCCCAACCCAGGGCCCGCGCCCGGGCATTGCTACAGCGCTTGCTGCCGGTGCGGCGAACGCTGGCGTCCTCGGCCCACTCGGTCACCCCCAGGTATTCGCGCAACCAGCCCACCACCTCGGCCAAGGGCGCCGGCGCATCATCGACACCGATATAACAATCCTCCAACACCTTCCCGGCCCGATCAGCCTCCAGCAGAAACGCCAACAGTCCGGCCGCGTCGTCGGCATGAATCCGATTGCCATATAAAGGCGGCTCCACCGCCACCCGATAACCGCGCCGGACCTGGGTCAACAACCACTCGCGACCCGGACCGTAGATACCGGTCAGGCGCACCCGTGTCGCCGGAATGCCGCTGTCCAGCGCCACCTGCTCGGCCTCCAGCATCAAGCGCCCGGAATAACCTTCGGCTTCGGTCGGCGCAGTCTCGTCGACCCACTCACCGCTCTGCTGCACATACACGCTGCTGCTGGAGACGAACAGCAGGCGCCGCGGCTGCTGGCCCGATTGCCTGAGCCAGCTCAATACATGCCGCAACCCATCGACGTAGGCTGCTTGATAACCCGCCTCGTCGTGATCGGTCGCCGCGGCGCAATACACCAGGTAATCCAGCGGGCCACTCGGCCAGCGGTCAGGCCGCTGCTCGGCGAACAGGTCGCCCGCCACCCCGACGACACCCTCCGGCAAACGCGCGATCGAGCGGCGCAGGCCATGGACGTGCCAACCCTGGGCGAGCAACTGCGTCGCCAGGCGACTACCGACATCGCCGCAACCGGCAATCAGAACAGAAGGAGCAGACATCACGGATCTCCAGGAAAAAAGCCACAAATGAGTGCTGAAAATTGACCAGCGGTTAGCAATGGAAGAAAAAAAGAGAAGCTATTACTTTTGTTAACAAGAATTAATTGCAATAATGCACGTCCAAATGTTCTCGGCCCCACGAGGCCTGGAAGGACAAGACCCTCTTCATATCTTCTCTCAGGTCCGGCCAGCATGACACGCAATAAACGCCCCGCTTCGTCACCCCAGCCCCATAGCCCTTCGCGCGCCTGGCGCTCGACGTCGGCTTTGCTGCTCAGCCTGTTGCTGGCGCCGACCCTGACCTTCGCCGACGAAGCCCCGCCCCATGCCCCTGCGGCGACGGTCGCTCCGGCCCCGGCCGATCATGCCGTGCCTGTCGTCGCACCGACCGCCACCGTTCCAGTCCAGACCGAGAATGCCGCACCCGCCGGCGATGTCGACGCGCTGCCTGCCGAGGACAACAGCCTGGGCATGGCCCACGACCTGTCACCCTGGGGCATGTACAAGAACGCCGATATCATCGTCAAGATCGTGATGATCGGCCTGGCCATCGCCTCGATCATCACCTGGACCATCTGGGTTGCCAAAGGCTTCGAACTGCTGGGCGCCAAGCGTCGCCTGCGCCGTGAGATGCTCGCCCTGAAAAAGGCCCGCACCCTCAAGGAAGCCAGCGAGACCGCCAACCAGGAGGGCAGCCTCGCTCACCTGCTGGTCCACGACGCCCTGGAAGAAATGCACCTGTCGGTCAACAGCCGCGAAAGAGAAGGCATCAAGGAGCGCGTGAGCTTCCGCCTCGAACGCCTGGTCGCCGCCTGCGGTCGCACCATGAGCAGCGGCACCGGCGTGCTCGCCACCATCGGTTCCACCGCGCCCTTCGTCGGCCTGTTCGGCACCGTGTGGGGCATCATGAACAGCTTTATCGGCATCGCGAAAACCCAGACCACCAACCTTGCCGTGGTCGCGCCGGGTATCGCCGAAGCCCTGCTGGCCACTGCCTTCGGCCTGGTCGCAGCGATCCCGGCCGTGGTGATCTACAACGTCTTCGCCCGCTCCATCGCCGGCTACAAGGCCCAGGTCTCCGACGCCTCCGCCCAGGTCCTGCTGCTGGTCAGCCGTGACCTCGACCACCAGCCGTCCGAGCGCCCCGCACACGCGCCGCACATGGTGAAAGTGGGGTAATCAGCCATGGGCCTGCATTTGAACGAAGGCGGCGATGATCTCGCCGAAAACCACGAAATCAACGTCACGCCGTTTATCGACGTGATGCTGGTACTGCTGATCATCTTTATGGTGGCCGCCCCCCTGGCCACCGTGGATATCAAGGTCGACCTGCCCGCGTCCACCGCCAAACCGGCACCGCGACCGGAAAAGCCGGTGTTCCTCAGCGTCAAGTCCGACCAGCGCCTGTTCCTCGGTGAAGACGAAGTCAAGGCCGAGGCCCTGGGCCCGACCCTCGACGCCCGGACCCACGGCAAGAAGGACACGACCATTTTCTTCCAGGCCGATAAAGGCGTGGACTATGGCGACCTGATGCGCGTGATGGATGCCCTGCGCGCCGCCGGTTACCTGAAGGTCGGCCTGGTCGGACTCGAGACGGCAGCCAAGAAATGATCAATACGCGCCAAAAGCTGACGCGTTATGGCGCCAGCCTGGGCCTGGTGCTGGGCATTCATGCGGTGGCGATCATCGCCACCCTCAACTGGTCGGTGTCCAAGCCCATCGAGCTGCCGCCCCAGGCGATGATGGTCGAACTGGCGCCACTGCCCCCGGCTCCACCGCCACCGGCACCGCCCAAGGTCATCACGCCACCACAGCCGCCCGCGCCGGTGGAAGAGCTACCGTTGCCCAAGCTGGCCGAAGCGCCGAAGCCGACGATCTCGGTGCCCAAGCCGGTCAAGCCGAAACCCAAGCCGCAGCCGCCCAAGCCCCAGGCGAAGCCCGAGCCGGTGAAGGAAAAGCCGACGGAAGACAAACCTTCCGATACGCCGCCGACCAACACGCCAGCGGAGAAATCCGCGGCACCGGCGCCGGGCCCTTCGCCCCAGCAGATCGCGGCGAAAGCCAGTTGGGAAGGCACCTTGCTGGCTCACCTGAGCAAGTACAAGAAGTACCCGCCGGCTGCACAGTCACGGGGCAAGGAAGGTCTGAACCGCCTGCGCTTCGTGGTCGATGCCGAAGGCAAGGTGCTCTCGTATGAACTGGTGGGTCGTTCCGGCAATGCCGATCTGGACCGGGCCACCCTGGAAATGATCCGTCGCGCCCAACCGCTGCCCAAGCCGCCGGCCGATATGCTGACCAACGGCAGCATCGAGATCGTCGCGCCGTTCGTCTACTCCATCGACAAGCGCAACCGCTAGACACCGCAGGAGCTTGCCAGCGAAGAGGCCCTTGAGGCCGCCAAAAGCTTCGCGGGCAAGCCCTGCTCCTACAGTCCGGCGCCGATCACAAATTGTGCGAACGACCCAGAACTGTAGGAGCCTGGCTTGCCAGCGAAGAGGCCCTCAAGGTCGCCAAAAGCTTCGCTCCCACAAAATCTCCGCTACGCCCTCACACAAGTTCACGTCCTACCGCCCGAACAAAAACCCACTAAAACCGCCCTGAACGACAATCGTCGTTCTTCCTGCGTCTGATAACGTGCGTCTATCGATTGCAGCCGTTATGCTTGGCCCGGCAACCTCATGGACGCTCGCTATGACTCTTACAGAACTACGCTATATCGTCACCCTCGCCCAGGAACAACACTTCGGCCACGCGGCCGAGCGTTGTCATGTCAGCCAGCCGACCCTGTCGGTCGGTGTGAAAAAGCTGGAGGACGAACTCGGTGTGCTGATTTTCGAGCGCAGCAAGAGCGCCGTGCGCCTGACCCCTGTCGGCGAAACCATCGTTGCCCAGGCGCAGAAGGTCCTCGAGCAGGCCCAGGGCATCCGCGAGCTGGCCCAGGCCGGGAAGAACCAGTTGACCGCACCGCTGAAAGTCGGCGCGATCTACACCGTCGGTCCCTACCTGTTCCCGCACCTGATCCCGCAACTGCACCGGGTCGCCCCGCAGATGCCGTTGTATATCGAAGAAAACTTCACCCACGTGCTGCGCGACAAGCTGCGCAACGGCGAACTGGACGCGGTGATCATCGCCCTGCCGTTCAATGAAGCCGACGTGCTGACCCTGCCGCTCTACGACGAACCGTTCTACGTCCTGATGCCGGCCTCGCACCCCTGGACCAAGAAGGAAACCATCGACAGCGCCCTGCTCAACGACAAGAGCCTGTTGCTGCTGGGCGAAGGCCACTGCTTCCGCGACCAGGTCCTCGAAGCCTGCCCGACCCTGGCCAAGGGCGGCGACGCGGCCCGGCACACCACGGTCGAGTCCAGCTCGCTGGAAACCATCCGCCATATGGTCGCTTCCGGCCTGGGCATTTCGGTCCTGCCGCTGTCGGCCGTGGACAGCCATCACTACGCTCCCGGCGTGATCGAAGTACGTCCGCTGACGCCGCCGGTGCCGTTCCGCACCGTGGCCATCGCCTGGCGCGCCAGCTTCCCGCGGCCCAAGGCGATTGAAATCCTCGCCGACTCGATCCGCCTGTGCTCGGTGGCCAAGCCTCCCGCAGCGAGCTGATCGACGTGGCTGAACTGTCGCAAGTGTCGGTCACGGCACTCAAGGGTGTCGGTGAGGCCATGGCCGAAAAGCTGGCCAAGGTCGGCCTGGAGAATCTCCAGGACGTGCTCTTCCACTTGCCCCTGCGCTACCAGGACCGCACCCGCGTGGTGCCCATCGGCGCCCTGCGTCCGGGCCAGGACGCGGTGATCGAGGGCGTGGTCAGCGGCGCCGATGTGGTCATGGGCAAGCGCCGCAGCCTGTTGGTGCGCCTCAACGACGGCACCGGTAGCCTGAGCCTGCGCTTCTACCATTTCAGCACCGCGCAAAAGGACGGCCTCAAGCGCGGCACCCATGTGCGCTGCTACGGCGAAGCCCGCCCCGGTGCCTCCGGCCTGGAAATCTACCACCCTGAATACCGTGCCATCAGCGGCGACGAACCGCCGCCGGTGGACACCACCCTGACGCCGATCTACCCGCTGACCGAAGGCCTGACCCAGCAACGCCTGCGCCAACTCTGCCAGCAAAGCCTGGCGATGCTCGGCCCGCGCAGCCTGCCGGACTGGCTGCCCCAGGAACTGGCCCGCGACTACCAGTTGGCACCACTGGACGAAGCCATCCGCTATCTGCACCAACCACCCGCCGATGCCGATGTCGACGAACTCGCCCTTGGTCATCACTGGGCCCAGCACCGCCTGGCCTTCGAGGAACTGCTGACGCATCAGCTGTCCCAGCAACGCCTGCGCGAAAGCCTGAAGGCCCTGCGCGCACCGGCCCTGCCGAAAGCGCAACGGCTGCCCGGGCAGTTTCTCGCCAACCTCGGCTTCCCGCCGACCGGCGCCCAGCAACGGGTCGGCAACGAAGTGGCCTATGACCTCAGCCAGCCGGAGCCGATGCTGCGGCTGATCCAGGGCGACGTCGGCGCCGGCAAGACCGTGGTCGCCGCCCTCGCCGCCTTGCAGGCCCTGGAAGCCGGCTACCAGGTGGCATTGATGGCACCGACCGAGATCCTGGCCGAACAACACTTCATCAACTTCCAGCGCTGGCTGGCACCGCTGGGCATCGAAACCGCCTGGCTGGCCGGCAAGCTCAAGGGCAAGGCCCGGGTCGCCGCCCTGGAGCAGATCGCCGGCGGCACGCCGATGGTGGTCGGCACCCACGCGCTGTTCCAGGACGAAGTGCAGTTCAAGAACCTGGCCCTGGTGATCATCGACGAACAGCACCGCTTCGGCGTCCAGCAACGCCTGGCCCTGCGCCAGAAAGGCGTCGGCGGACGGATGTGCCCGCACCAGTTGATCATGACCGCCACGCCGATCCCGCGGACCTTGGCCATGAGCGCCTATGCCGACCTCGACACCTCGATCCTCGACGAACTGCCGCCAGGCCGCACGCCGGTGAACACCGTGCTGGTGACCGACAGCCGGCGCTTCGAAGTGGTGGAACGGGTGCGTGCCGCCTGTGCCGAAGGCCGCCAGGCTTATTGGGTCTGCACACTGATCGAGGAATCCGAGGAACTCACCTGCCAGGCCGCCGAAACCACCTTCGAAGAGCTCACCGCAGCCCTCGGCGAACTGCGCGTCGGCTTGATCCACGGACGTATGAAACCGGCGGAAAAGGCGGCGGTGATGGCTGAATTCAAGGCCGGCGCCCTGCAACTGCTGGTGGCAACCACGGTGATCGAAGTCGGCGTCGACGTGCCCAATGCCAGCTTGATGATCATCGAGAACCCCGAGCGCCTGGGCCTGGCGCAACTGCACCAGCTGCGTGGCCGGGTCGGCCGGGGCAGCGCCGCCAGCCACTGCGTGCTGCTCTACCATCCGCCACTGTCACAGATCGGTCGCCAACGCCTGGGCATCATGCGCGAGACCAACGACGGCTTCATCATCGCCGAGAAGGATCTGGAGCTGCGCGGCCCCGGGGAAATGCTCGGCACCCGCCAGACCGGGCTCCTGCAATTCAAGGTCGCCGACCTGATGCGCGACGCCGATCTGTTGCCGGCGGTCCGCGATGCCGCGCAAGCCCTGATGGCACGCTGGCCGCAGCATGTCAGCCCGCTGCTCGACCGCTGGCTGCGCCATGGCCAGCAATACGGCCAAGTGTGATAGACCTCACAGTTTATAGACCATTAGGACGGCCAAGCTGGTTATACTGGGAAAATTGTAGGAACCCGGATACAGACCATGACAGAAGTTGCCCTCATCGATGCAACCCCGCACACCCCGTCTGTGGTCCGGCTGCTGCTCGACAAGCTCGCCATCCGCTATAGCGAAGTCCTGGACCACCCTGGTCTGCCGGCCGCGCGCAAAGTCCAGGCCGTGCTGCTCGACGATGCAGTCGGTGCACTGATGGTCCTGTTTCCCCAGGACCAACTGCTCGACCTCAACCGCCTGACCGAATTGACCGGCCGGCGCCTGACGGCGGTGCCCACCGAACGCATGGAACGCATGCTCGGCAAACACAGCCTGCACCTGCTGCCGGGCTTGCCCGGGCTGACCAGTTCACCGTGCCTGTACGAAGAGCAACTGCTGCGTGTACCGAGCCTGCTGATCGACTCCGGTGAAGCCGGCCTGCTGCTGGAAATTTCCAGCGACGACTTCAAGGGCATGCTGAGCAAGGCCAGCGCCGCCAGTTTCGGCGAAGCCGTATCCAGTATCCGTCCCAACCTCGACCGTCCTCATGATGACCGCGAGGAAATCACCCAGGCCGTGCAAGCCTTCACCGCGCGGCGGATCCAGCAGCGCCTGGAAGCGACCATCGAGATTCCGCCCCTGGCGGAAACCGCACAAAAGATCATCAAGCTGCGGGTCGACCCCGACGCGACCATCGACGACATCACCGGCGTGGTCGAAACCGACCCGTCGCTGGCGGCCCAGGTCGTGAGTTGGGCGGCTTCGCCCTACTACGCCTCGCCGGGCAAGATCCGCTCGGTGGAAGATGCGATTGTCCGCGTGCTCGGTTTCGACCTGGTGATCAACCTGGCGCTGGGCCTGGCCCTGGGCAAGACCCTGAGCCTGCCCAAGGACCACCCGCAACACAGCACGCCTTACTGGCAGCAATCGATCTACACCGCCGCGGTGATCGAAGGCCTGACCCGCGCCATGCCCCGCGCCCAGCGCCCGGAAGCGGGCCTGACCTACCTGGCCGGCTTGCTGCACAACTTCGGCTACCTGCTGCTGGCCCACGTCTTCCCGCCGCATTTCTCGCTGATCTGCCGGCACCTGGAGGTCAATCCGCACCTGTGCCACAGCTATATCGAGCAGCATTTGCTGGGTATCAGCCGCGAGCAGATCGGTGCCTGGCTGATGCGCTACTGGGATATGCCGGAGGAGCTGTCCACCGCGCTGCGCTTCCAGCACGATCCGAGCTACGACGGCGACTATGCCGCCTATCCGAACCTGGTGTGCCTGGCCGTGCGCCTGTTGCGCAGTCGCAATATCGGCTCGGGCCCGGATGAAGAGATTCCGGATGCCTTGCTGGAACGCCTGGGGCTGTCCCGCGACAAGGCCGACGATGTGGTGAACAAGGTACTGGAAGCCGAAGTGCTGTTGCGCGAACTGGCTTCGCAGTTCAGCCAGGGCTGAAGCGGCGTCTGGAACACCGCTATCGCGAGCAAGCTTGCTCCTACAGTTTCAGCGCCGATCACAAATTGTGCGAACGACACGGAACTGTAGGAGCCTGGCTTGCCAGCGAAGAGGCCCTTGAGGCCGCCAAAAGCTTCGCGGCGGTGCAGCGTCCCGACAAGCCCTACCCCTACAATTCGGCGCCGATTTCCAGCCATGTGGTGAAAATCAGAGCCGACTCAGGCTTTCTTCTTCCGCGGCTTGAGGTACTTCATCAAGCCCTGGAACCACATCACCAACGCCGGATTGCCCTTGATCTGGATCGACTTGTCCTGAATCCCCGTCATGAACGCCAGTTGCTTGTTCTTCGCCTGCAGCGTGGCGAAGCCATAGGCGGCATCCTTGAAGGCAATCGCAAACGCAGGCTCCGGATAAGTCCCGGAGCGGCTGCTGATGCGCTGATCCTTGACGATAAAGTGGCGGGCGACCTTGCCGTCCAGTGTCTGCAGCTGGAACACCAGGGCCTTGTCGGCCAGTTGCTGCTGGAAGGCGGGGTTTTTACGGCTGGCCCGGGCCATCAACAGACCCAGTGCCCAGAGAAGAAAGCGAAATTTCATGCACACAGCCTCGGCAGAAAAGATTAACGGCCGGCGCAGTGTAGCGCTTTACCTGAAGAACGCCACCGATCTCCCGTTTTACCCGGGAGATCGGCAGGCGTTTAACGCTTATACCGACAAATTGTCAGACGATCCGTAGCTTAGGCATTCGGGCAAGGTACCGGTGCCCAGTCGCCCAGGTCCGGGTTCTTGCACATGCTGTTGACCTGGGACTGACCGCTGGTGGCCACGTCCTGGCTGACAGCTTTCTTGGCGTTGGCGTCCTGGAGGGTCTTCTCGGTGGCCACTGCTTCCTTAGGCACGACCGGCAGCGCCGCCTTCTTCGCCACTTTCACCTTCTTGCCCTTGGTGGTGGTCGGCACGACCGGGTTGCTGTCGGCGGTCGCCACGGTGACCACGTCGGTACGCTGCACGCCGACCTGACGTAGATCCTGCTCATAGGCCTGGGTGTAGTTGTTCAGGTCTTCGGCCGAACGCCCGTTCACGGCGACGATCAGGTCATTGGACTCTTTCAGGCCCGAAACGATTTCCGCCAGGCGCTTGCGACCTTCGGCGTCGCCGACGGTCTTGGCCTTGCGTGCCGACACCAGGTTGGCGAACTCACGCTGGTAGCAGCTCTGCGACGCCTTGGCATAGGCCGTGTTGCGGTCCATGTCGGCGGCACTTTTGTTGATGTCCTGGGCATAGGAGCCGATGCGCTGGTTGTCATCGGTGATCTGCTTCTGCTTCTCGGTGTAGTAACCCGCCGCGCCGCCCGCGAGGGCACCGCCAGCCGCGCCGATGGCGGCATTGCGGCCACGCTTGGCCGAGTCGTCGCCGGTCAGCGCGCCGAGAGCGGCACCGCCCAACGCACCGATCACCGCGCCGGTGGCGATCGACTTGGTCATGTCCGAGTCAGTCGCACGCAGGTGCTGCACCGGCTCGTAGCAGGTCGGGTAGAACTCGACCTTGGTGGTCGCGCCGACTTTCGAGGTCGGTGAAGTGGCGCAACCGCCCATCAGCACGGTGCTGAATCCGGCGGCAACCCACAACGCGGCACGGCACTTGGAGGTCGAAACAAGGGGTTTGCTGGAGAAGATCATGTTTATTTCCCTTTTTTGGTTTGACTTGCCCGGTACGGCACCCTGCCGTCCGAGTCCCCTCTACACTCGCCGGAGACCGACCGCTCATGGCTGCTGGGCGGTCGACGCGAGTAACGCTTTCAAGATCGCCGCCGGATCGGCCCGCTGTTGCTTGCGGTAATCCCCGACATGACGAACGAACAAGGTGGCCCGTGCGACCAGGCTATGGCCGAGCACGGGTTTGCGATTGAGTTCTTCCTTGACCCGCTGGAACTGCGCCTGGATCACCGCATCGGTGTAGCGCGTGGCCGTTGCCAGGTTGTCGATATAGATCGCCACCGCGCCGTCCAGGGCGCTGGTGCCGTTCTCGATGGCCCCGGCGAACAGCTTGGCGGCGGCCTCGTCCTTGGCATCGACGGCCTGCTGGCGGCTCTTCTTCAGGTTGGTCAGGCGAATGTTGTAGTTATTGACCGTCTCGGCCACCAGGGCCGCCGACTGGATCAGGTTGCCGGCCGCCTCTTCCCGCTGGCGGGCGATCAACGAGACGTTGCGCTTGAGTTCTTCGTTGACCAGCCCCAGCTCGGCTTGCAGCTTCGGGTCGGTGCTGGCGGAAATGATCCCGTCCAGGCGTTTGGTCGGGTCCTGGGCGTCGTCGATGGCGTCGGTCAGGGACGCCAGCCGGCCTTCCTGCTGCCATTGGCTGAACAGCTCCTTGTAGCGCGAGCGCGGCGCCGAGAGCGCGCCGACGGCCACGCGGAAACCGGTGGTCTCGTTGCTCTGCTCGGTGCCGTCGGCGGCGAACAGCGGGTACTCGCGGCGCATGCCGGTAAACAACGTGCCCTCGCCTTCCAGGTAGTTACCGCCCTTGACCACAAAACCGCCGTAGGTGCCCTGGCGGCGTCCGGCATGCACCAGCTGGAAGGATTCCTGGACCATCTGCGCGGCGTTGCCGATCACGTCGAACATACCGATGGGATTGGGCAGCTTGGTGCCGATCGGCATCAGCCGCGCCGCCTGGCCGGTGCCGCCGGCCACCTGATTGAACACCGCGTAGTCGGACAGCGGCCCGTCGCTGTCGCTCCCCGGCGCCCGTCGTGGAAACAGGCGGCCTTCCAGGTCCTGGCGACTGACCGCCTGGGCGCCACGGGCAGCGAACTCCCACTCGACTTCGGTGGGCAGGCGGACAAAGCCCAGGCCACCGTCGTCAGCCGACGAGCCACGGCCGCTGACCGGCAGCAGGTCGCGGTGATACTTCATCAACCAGGCGCTGTAGACCGCCGAGAAACGCTCGGCGTCAAAACGTGAGACCTTGACCTTGGGCAGGCGCCCGGCCACGCCGCTCGGCGCATCGCAGACCGGTGCCGGCTCGCCGCTGGCCAGGGCTTGTGCCTGGGCCATCACCAGGGCGTACTGGCGCGCCGTGACCGGGTACTTGCCGATGAAATAGAACATCGGCTTGAGCGGCGAGTCGGCGTCGGTCTTCGGCAGGGTCGGGGCAATGGATTTCTGCCAGGCGCCGGGCAGGTCCTTGAGGGTGAACTGACCGTTGATAAAGTCGCGGCGATAGCCGGAAATAAACGACTGCTTGTAGCCCGGTTCATCCTCGCTGAAGGGATAGCCGAGGCTGATCTCACGGTCATCGAGGGTGCCGCGCGCCAATACATAGACCGCGCGAAACACCATCTCGCCCTCGCAGGGCAGCGGCAGGCTGATGTCATCGGCCAGGGGCTTGGGGTTGTCGAGTTTTTCGCTGTCCTCATCGGCCCGCGCCCAGGCCCCCAGGCACAGGGAAGCGATGAGAACCGCCAGGGCCGCGCCGCGCAACTTATACATCTCTGATTCCTTCCGAAGCTTCTATCCGCGCCACGCGCCAGCCCCCCAGGGCGGCAGCCAGAGCACAGACCGCCAACACGCTGAAAAGTGCCAGCAGGTAGTGCGGCAACAACAGGCGGCTGGCGTACTCGCCGGCCGCCTGTACGAACAAAAGGTTCAGGCCCCACTCCGCCACGCCGTAGAGCACGTCACTGAGCAGTACCGCAAACAGGCCGCTGTACAGCGCTTGCAGCACCACGAACAGCAGCAGTGCGCGGGTGCCGAGCCCGAGCAGACGCAACACCGACAGCTCGCGGCGCTTGCGCTCGACCGCCGCCAGGGCGCCGGCGAAGAGCGCCGCGAAGGCACCGGCCAGGGCCAATGCAGCGATGACCCAGAACACGATGCCGAGGTTGCGGCTCAGGGATTGCACCTGGGCGATGGTCTGGGCCTGGGTCGAGACCAGCAGGTTGCGCTCGGCGAAATAACGTCGCAGCGGCTCGACATCGGCCAGCCCGCGGGCATACAGGCGAAACCCCGGATAGACCCGCTGCGCGGCGGTGCCCGCCGGCTCGCCGGCCCAGCCAAGCACCGGCACGCCAAGGCCGTCGCGATAGTCCTCGGCGGCCTCCAGCAGACCCAGCGGGGCGAACAATGCATCACGCTCGAAAGCCTCCAGCGGCAACACCGCCTGCACCTGAATCTGTGTGTGGCGGCTTTCCAGGCGACCGGCCACCTGCCGGCCGAAAGACACCTGCAACCAGTCGCCGGCCTTCACCCCGAGCTTCTCCGCCGCCGTCTGGCTGAGCAGCATCGCCGCCAGGCCGACCGGCGCGGGCAAGGCGCCGAGCAAGGGATCGCCCTCGGCGGTGGGCAGCATTTCCACATTGACCACCGGCCCCTGGCCGCTGGTCGAAAGATCGGCGGTCGCGGCGATCTGCCGGGTTCGCGGCAAGGCAAAGGCGACGTCTTCACGCTGCCCCAGCCCGGCGATAAACGCCGCACTGAAACGCCCGCCGCCGAGGGGAATGATCTCGCGCACCGTCGGGTCGCGCTCCAGGCGTTCGGTGAGGCTGCTGACCAGGCCGAACTTGAGACCGAACAGCACCAGCAACGGCGCGATCACCGCCACCAGGGCCAGCACCGCACAGGCCGACAGCCGCCAGTCGGTGCGATAGTCCTGCCAGGCCAGGCCGGCGATCAGGGCGGCGCGGGTCATGGCGTCTGCTCCAGGATCGCCGTCACACCACCGTCGCCATCGCGCTGGCAGGCAATCCGCAATACCGGCACGCCGAGGTCGCGCACCAGGGCTTCGTCATGGGTCGCGATAACGCAACAGGCGCCCTGCTCCCGAGCCTGGTTCAGCAACAACTGCATGACCCGTCCGGCATTCAGCGGATCGAGGGCTGCCGTCGGCTCATCGGCCAACAGCAGCCGTGGGCCATGGGCCAAGGCCCGGGCACAACTGACCCGCTGGCGCTGGCCTACTGAAAGCGCCTGGGGCTTCTTGTCCAGTTGATCGGCGATTTCCAGTTGCTCGGCGAGCCGCTGGACACTGCCGTCCTCCTTCATCCCCAGAAGCCGACGCGACAAGGCGATATTCCCGCGCACATCGAGAAACCCCAGCAGGCCGCCGGTCTGCAGCACATAGCCGAGCTTTCGGCTGCGCAGGTCCGCCAGGCGATCGTGCTGGCCCTGACGCCAGAGCGCGGCAATATCCTGCGCACCCGCCGAATCGTCGAAGGCAAACAACCCCGCCCG
This sequence comes from Pseudomonas sp. MWU13-2862, assembly GCF_023242495.1. Lineage (NCBI taxonomy): Bacteria > Pseudomonadati > Pseudomonadota > Gammaproteobacteria > Pseudomonadales > Pseudomonadaceae > Pseudomonas > Pseudomonas sp. MWU13-2862. The sequence continues at coordinate 229,347 of NZ_JALMEZ010000003.1, forward strand.
GTCCGGCGCCAACACCAGCGCCAGCAGGTCGAGCAAGGTGCTCTTGCCGCAACCGCTGGGCCCGACCACCGCCCACTGCGCGCCGGGCGCCAGGCTCAGGCGCGGCACCTCCAGGCTGTAACGCTGGGCGCCTTCGCCCCGCGTCTTGCGCACTTCTCGCAGACTGATCATCACGGCAACGTCGACAACGGTACGCGGTACAGCGCATCACCCGGCTCGGCATCGCCGAACCGGACCCAATTGGCCACATCGTTGTGGAAGGTTTCGTAGAGGCGGATCTTCGAGTCCAGTTCGTCGATAAAGTCTTCCTGTTCGGCCACGCTCAGCGACAGCCACAGGTCCTGGGTCATGTTCAGCGACTTGCTGCGGTACGGCAGGCCTTCCAGGTACTCGCCGAGCAGGCCGCCGTCGGCCAGGTTGCCGCCCTTGCGCAGGGCCTGCGGATCGCGGCTCATGTAAGCACTGGCACTGGCGATTTCCTGGAAGAAATCCTTGGGCGAGGTCTGGGTCTTGCGCGCCGCGTCGACGATCAGTTTCAGCGACTGTTGCAGCTCGTTGAGTTGCAGTTTGGTCAGCATCACGCAGACCTGGAACGCCGGTAGCGCCGGATTGGTCAGGTCGCGGTCGGCGGTCCAGGCGCTGACCAGTTGCGGTGCCTGGCTGGCGGCCTTGTGGCCGAGGAAATCCATGTGCATGGCATAACCGATGGCCGCCGTCTTGTCCGCCAGGCTCGGCGAAGCGGCCAGCAGCGGCACGGCCTGGGTCTGGTTGCTGCGCACCTGGTGCACCAGGTTGGCGAACACCGAACCGATCTCGCCGACCCGCTCGCCCAGCTTGTGCACGTCGCCGCCCTGGACCGGGATATACAAATCGCCGATCTGCGGGTTGGCGTCGGCGGTCAGGGTGCGGTACTGCTGCTCGGCGAAGGCATGGTTCTTTTTCCCGGCATCGCTGCGCAGATGCAGCGCATAGATCTTGATCTGCTTGCCGAGCGCGGCCTGGCGGATCTCCGCTTCGTTCATTTTGGTGCTGCTGTAGGGATCGTTCTTGCGCAACGAACCGGCGTCGGTGACCAGCAGGATCAGCCGGCCGCCGTAGCCCGACCAGTCCATGCCGTCGACCGCCTGCATGACCCCGGCGAAGGAGTCCTCGTTGAACGAGTGACTGGAGATCGTCGACGCTTTCACATCCCGCGCCAACTCCAGGAAGCGCTCCGGGTCGCGGCCCTGGTCGAGGGTCACCAGGGTCTTGGTCAGGTACTGCAGGCCCGGGGTCTTCTGGATATTGTTGCGAAAGCCGATCAGGCCGAAGCTCACGCTGTCCAGCTCGCCACGCTGGGCAATCTGGCTTTGCAGCTCGTGGACCACGTCGCGGACCTGATCGATATAGGGTTGCATCGACTCCGTGGTGTCCACCACCAGCACGATGGCGGTGCGGAAGGTGTCGGCCGCGACGGCCGGCACGGTACCGTTGCCGACGGCTTTCGGCGTGCTGCCGGGGTCGATGGAGGCGACATTGAGCAACTGCACCGGCTGGCCGTTTTCATCCAGGCTTTCGCGGGAATCGAAAATCGGCAGCAGGTAGAACTGGTTCTGCGGCACCGCGCTGGCGGCCGGCTCCAGGGCCAGGACGCGCTGGTCATCCTGGGGATTTTTCTGTGCATTGAGCAACAGGTTCTTCGCCGCCGAAGGATTGGCCAGCAGCTTGTCGATATCGGCGGCGTCGCGCAGGAACATCACCGGCGAACGCCCGGAACGCTCGGTAAATTTCAGCACCAGGCTCTGCTTCCAGTCGCTGACCGCATCCTGGGGCAACCAGCCTTCGCTGCGACCGTCAGTGGCGGCACCGACCCGCAGCCAGGCGCTGCCGTCGACAGTCTTGCGCTGGTAGACATAGAGCACCGAGAACGCCGGCAGCGGCTTGTCCGGCTTGGCCCCCGGCTCGCTGGCAAAACTCGCCCCGGGCTTGCTCAGGACCCGCTGGAACAGGGTCTTCTTGCCGGCCATCAACAAGGGGCGCTGGCCGCCGTCGAGATCCGCCGCCACGGCTTGGGTCACGCCAGGTGGCTGGGTCGGCGGCGGGTTGGAAGCCGGTGGCGGATTCAGCACCGACGGTGTTTTTGCCGGTGGCTGCGCCGCTGTGCTCGGCGTCGCGGGATGGCTGTCACGCCCCAACCACCAGTAACCGACGCCCGCCAAACCAAGGGCGGCGGCTACCGCCACGGCGACCAGCGTCAGCACCGGGCCACGCCGTTGTCCGGACTCGGCGGAACGGTCGAGCACCGGCGTAGCCGCGGGTCTTGGTGGCGGCGCAGGTGTCGGGGGCGCAGTGGGAATCTCGATCGACACCGGTGTCAGTCCAGCCAGGTCGCTGGCGGGTGGTGCAGTCGGAGTCGGCGGCACAATCGCCAACGGCTGGAGCAGAGTGGCATCAAGATTTTCCGCCGGGAGGTTATCCAGCGCCCGCAGCAGGGCCGCCGCATCCGCGAAACGCTCCGCCGGGTCCTTGGCCAACAGCTGGCGCAGGACTTCCTGGTAGCGCCCATGCTGCAGCGGCAACTCCGGCAGCGGCTCGGTCAGGTGCGCCAAGGCCGTGGACAGTGCATCGGTGCCGATATAGGGCAACTTGCCGACCAGGATTTCATAGAGCACCACCCCCAGCGCATACAGGTCGGAACGCCCGTCGAGGTCCTGGCCCCGGGCCTGTTCCGGGCTCATATAGCTCGGCGTACCCACGGCAAACCCGGCCTGGGTGAACTGGGTGCGATCATCCAGCGACTTGGCGATGCCGAAGTCCGAGAGCACCGCGGTACCGTCGGCGCGAAAGAGGATGTTGGCCGGCTTCACATCGCGGTGCACCAGCCCCTGGGCATGGGCATACCCCAGGGCCGAGGCAATCTGGCGGACATATGCCAAACCCTGCTCAGGGCTCAGCCCCGCCGCGATCCGCTCCTTGAGCGTGCCGTTGGGCAGGTATTCCATGGCCATGTAATACAGCTCGCCGACATTGCCGATATCGTGGATGGTCACGGTGTTCGGATGCGACAGCCGCGCCAGGGTCCGGCCTTCGCGCAGGAAACGCTCGCAGAAGGTCGGGTCGGCGGCCAGGGCGGCCGCCATCACTTTCAGCGCCACCTTGCGCTCCAGCGACCGTTGGGTCGCCAGATAGACGGTTGCCATGGCGCCTTCGCCAATCTCCTCGCCTATATCGAATCCGGGAATCAGAATGTCCATGGTGTCGGGGGTCTTCAGGTGGCTTTGACGACAATCGCCGTGATGTTGTCGGGGGCGCCCCGGGTCAGGCCCAGGTGCACCAGGCTGCGGACCACGTCATAGGGGTCGGCATGGGCCAGCACGTCGCGGATCTCGGCGTCTTCGGCGGTCTTGTTCAAGCCGTCGCTGCACAGCAGGTAGGTGTCGCCGGGCAGTACCTGGAACGGCACCATCGACAACTCCACTTGCGCCTCCACGCCAATCGCCCGGGTGACGATGTTTGCTCGTGGGTGCACCCGCGCCTCGGCCTCGCTGAGCAGGCCGCTGTCCTGCAGGTCCTGGACATAGCTGTGATCGCGGGAAATGCTCTCCAACTGGCCGTCACGCAGGCGATACAGGCGACTGTCGCCGGCCCACAGGCACACGCCTTCGGCCCCACGTACCGCCAACAACACCACGGTGCTGCCCATCATCGCCACGCCACGGTGAGCGGTTTCCTCGCGCACGGCGGCATTGACCTCGGCCAGGCGCGAACGCAAGGCCGAGGTGTAGAGCCCCAGGGCGTCCGAGGGCGGGATGCGCCGCAGGGTGTCGACGATCAGGCTGCTGACGTAGTCCCCCGCCGCGTGCCCGCCCATGCCGTCGGCCACTACCCAGAGCCCGGCGCCGGGCAGCTCCAGGAAGGCGTCTTCGTTGATCTGGCGGACCATGCCGACATGACTGTAGCTGGCCGACTGGTAAGTGATTGCAGGTGTCTGTGCCATTTAGATCGACGCCCCCCTGCCCAAAAGGAAACTGCCGAAATCGGCGGTCGCCGGCAGGCCCGCGCAGCGCATCAGGCCGGCCTCGATCCGCTGCGAACCACGTCCCCACCAGAGGCTGCTGCCGACACAGGCCTGTTCGGCCAGGGCGCTGGCGCGGCTCGCTGCGTCGAGCGCGGCAAAGCGTTGCAGGCCGGCGAACTCGCTGCTCGGTGCCTTGTTGGCGAACGGTAGGCCACCCAGGTCCTGGACACCCTGGTCGAAAGCCTCGAAACCGGCGTCTTCCTCCAGTGTCGCCAGCAACAGGGCTTCGGCCCGTTCGAACCAGGCATCCGCGCCGCCGACCACCGCCGCCAGGGCGTGCTCGGAATCGAGGGCCACGGCCACGGTCAGTGGAAAATAACGGCCGACCCGGTCGATGCTCGGCATCAACACCCCGGCCACCGCGTCCGGCCCGCAGACGCCCGGCGCCAGCACAAAACGCCAGAGCGGGCTGACCAGGTACACACCCAGCCAGTCAGCACCGAGTTGCTGCTGGCTGGCGAGCAAGCCCGAAGCCAGCCAGGTATCCCAGGGCTGGATAAAGCTCTGCGGCAAACCGCGACTGACAAAATCGCCGCGACTGGCCAGCTTGCCGTAGAAACCCACCGTCGTCATAACCGCTCCGGCAGGCTGAAGCCATTGAGCACGCGACTCTTGAAGGGATTGAAGGCACTGCTGGCGCGCAACTCGTAGGAGATGCTGGCGCCGTCCACCCGCAAGCGCAGGTTGAAACGATCCGGCGCGTTGCCGGCCACCAGGTCCGATTGCTCCAGCAGGCGGAACCAGGCCCAGGGCCCGTCGAGGGTGATCCCGGAGCGCCCGCTGGCCGACGGCGGCGTGATCGACAGGCGCACCACGCCGACGCTGCCAGGGTTCGGCCATTGCATCGCCACCGGCCGGCTCGGGCCATGGTCATAACCGACCTGCTGGCCGTCGAGTTCAAGCTGGAACTGGGTGATGGACGCATCCATCGCCACTGGCTTGAGTTCGAAACGTACGGTCGGCTGGGTACCGCCCGAGCGGAAAAACGCATCGCGAATCGCTGCCGCGCGTTGAAAGGTCTGCAATACACCAGGGGCAATCCCGAGTTTCTGCGCCGCCCCCGGCTGCCACCGCCAAGGGGTCGCCGAGGTGTCGACATAGGGTTGCAGGTACTTGCGGAAGTAATTGTCCATCACCCCGCCAACCCCGAAGAACAGGCCGAAGTCCTCCAGCGTCGCATCCCGGGCACTGCCGGGAGTCAGCGGATAACGGCCGCTGAGGGATTGTCGGTAGACGTTGACCACTTCGCTGGTCCAGGCCGCGTTCAGTTGATTGCGCACCCCGCCCATCATGCTGTTGGTGGTGGAAGTAACCACCGACTTGACCAGACCCTGCACCAGCGGTGGCTGGCGTTCGGCATTCAGGCTGACCCGCGTGGCGGCAGCCGAGGCCTGGTTCTTAGCCTCACCGAGCAGGGCATCGCCACTGGCACCGGACATGGCGCTGACCTGCACGTAGAGCGCATTCAGGTCCGCCAGCAAGGCATCGATGGCCGCCGGCTCGCCTTCACCCTTGTTGACCAGGGCATTGAGTTCGGCGAAGTGCGCACTCACCGGGTCTTGCGTCTCCACCGGCGCAGCATTGCCCGTCGCCTGTTCCTGACCGAGCAGGGAACCGAGGCGCTGCTTGAGTTGATCGACATTGCCCGCGACCGGCTTGCCCTGGGCCGCCAGCAGACGCTCGTCCTGTTGCAGATCCGTTTCCTTGGCCACCGCCACCAGCAGCTTTTTCAGCGGCGAGGTCGGACCGGAAATCACCCGCAGCACATCCGAGGCCTGGGCCACGCTGGTGATGGGCACGAAGTCGATATCGGCGAGCAAGGCATCCCACTGGCGCAGATAGTCCTGGAAATACAGGCGCCGCACATCCGCCGCGAGGCTGGCGACATTCTGCTGTTCGGCCGGGTCGCGGCCCAGCACCCATTGCTCTTCGGCAACGGTATTGGCCTGGTTCAGGCTGGTCAGCAGAAAGGCCTGGCGATAACCCTTGGCAGTGAAGAAGCCGCTCAGGGGATCGCCCAGGGGCTTGCCGCTCTTGCGACTGAACACCAGCGCCGCATCCCGCCCGGCGGCCTCGTTCAGACGGAAATCCGGCACACCTTCCGGCAGCTTCTGGCGTTTGACCCGGTCATAGACCCGTTGCGCCACTGGCAGTTGTTGCAGTTGGCGGCGTAGGTCGTCGATCAGCCGTTCGTCCAGCCGGGCATTCGGTGGACGGCGTTCGAACAAGGCTTGCAGATGCTCACCGAGAGCGACGCGCTGCTCCGGCGGCAGATCCCGTGGCAGGCTGCGGTCCCAGTCGAGGGCGATCCAGGCCTTGATGAACTGCGGGTCGTAATGCTCGTTGTCGGCCAGCATCAGGTAGGCTTTCAGGCCTTCGTAGAGGAAGTCCGAATTGCCGCCGCCGTGCAGTTGTTCTTCGACCCGGGTCAGCAGGCGCGGTGCGAACACCGCGATCAGCAACTTGCGATAGACGCTGGCGGACTCGGCTTCGAGCATGTCGCCCTGGTACAGGCCCAGGCCTTCGGCCCAGTTTGGCGCATCGCCGGCCAGGTGCTTGACCGCATTGAGCAACGGCAGCACCGCCAGCACATCGCGTTGCGCCGGGCTGAGTTCCTGCACGCTCTGGCCCAGGGGCGCGACCTTCTGGTCGACCTGGGCGATATAGGCCTCGTTGGCGCGGAAACTCACCCACCACAGCGTACCGACCACCAGCACCACCGCAACCGTGGTCGCCAGCACCCCACGGGCCAACCATTTGCGCCGCTGTTCGACCTTGGGGTTGACCCCCACCAGCCCGCGCTCGGCGAAGGCCACGGCGGTGAACAGCTTCTCGATAAAGTAGCTGCGCCCGCTGCCGCTCTGGCGCGCCAGCTGTTGGCGGTCGAGGTTCATGCTCTGGGCCATGGCGCCGATCAGGCGGTCGATGGGGCTGCCTTCCTGGGTGCCGCTGGTGAAGTACACGCCGCGCAGCAAGGCGCGATCTTCATAGGCATTGGGCTTGAACACGCCGTCGAGGAAATCCTGCAGACAGGTCTTCAACGCGCCGAACTGCTGGGGGAAACCGTAGATCAGGTCGCGCCGCGCCGGGTCGCGTTCCTGTTGCAGACGCTCCACCAGCCGCGCATTGAGGCGCTGCTCGAGCCCGGCAAACTCTTTTTGAAAACTCGCCAGCGGACCGGCGGCGTTCTTGCCGTCGTCCAGGTCGAAGGTCATGCCCCAGACCTGGGCCCGCTCTTCCTTGCTCAGGGCATCGAAGAACTCCATGAACCCTGGCACCAGGTCGAGCTTGGTCAGCATCAGGTAGATCGGGAAACGTACACCGAGCTGGGTGTACAACTCCTGGATACGGGCGCGGATCGCCGTGGCATGGGCGGCGCGCTCGGCGTCGGTGCTGAGCAGCAGGTCCGACAGGCTGATGGCGATAAAGGCGCCGTCGATGGGCCGCCGCGGACGCTGGGTTTTCAGCAGATCGAGGAAACCCAGCCAGGCCGCCTTGTCCACCTGGGCATGGCTATCCTGGGTGGTGTAGCGGCCGGCGGTGTCCAGCAGCACGGCTTCGTCGGTGAACCACCAGTCGCAGTTGCGCGTACCGCCGACACCGCGAATGGCCCCGGCGCCGAACTGCGCGGCCAGGGGGAAATGCAGCCCGGAGTTGACCAGCGCGGTGGTCTTGCCCGAACCCGGCGGGCCGATGATCACGTACCACGGCAGCTCGTAGAGGTTGCGACGTTCGTCACCGCCGAGCTTGGCTTTCTTGAGCAGCGCCAGGGCCTCGGCCATGCGCTGGCGCAGGGTCGCCAGCTCTTCGGCGGTGGCAACACTGGCGGGGTCCGGCGGGGTCTCCGCGGCCAGGCTCTGCATGACCTTGGCGGCCTGGCGCCGGGCCTGGATCAGACGGAACACGCGGTAAGCGATCCACACCGCGAAGATCAGGATGATCAGCGTCCAGCGCCGACCTTCCGGCACCAGCACTTCCAGCAGCGGACCGACAAACCAGATGATCAGGCTCAGGGCGATCAGCCCCAACAGCGGAATCACCCAGCGAACGACAAAACTGAAAAACGCCTTCACTCGACGCCCTCCGCCAAGACTGTGATTTCCACCCGACGATTCTTCGCCCGGCCCTCGGCCGTGGCGTTCGAAGCCAGCGGCTCGGTGTCGCTACGCCCTTCGGCGCTGAAGCGTGCAGGCGTGCCGGTTTTCGCCGCGAGGATCTGCAGCACCTGCTCGGCCCGGGCCTGGGACAATGCCCAGTTGGACGGGAAACGCAGGGTGGCGATGGGCCGGTTGTCGCTGTGCCCGGTGATCCGCACCTGGCCTTTCACGTTGCGAATGGCATCGGCGATGCGCAGCATCAGCGGCTGGTAGTCGTCGACAATGCTGGAACTGGCCGAAGCAAAGAGTTCGTCGCCGCGAATCGTCACCACCGAGCGGTCGACCTTGTCTTCCACGGCGACCTTGCCGGCCTTGATGTCATCGGCGAGGAAACCGGCCAGGCGTGGCCGTTCCACCACCTTGGGCTGGATCACCGGACGGTCGATGGTCTGCACCGGGATCTCGCCCAGGGCATGGATATTGCGAAACACCGGCTCGGCGTCGGCGGCCAGCTTCAGGCGCAGGCCGAACAGCAGGACCAGCAACAGCGCCAGGCCGACGGCGATACCGACCCAGGGCGGCATGAACTGGCTCAGGCGATCCCGCACCACCGTCAGGCCGCGCCAATGCGGCGACAGCTCGCGCTCATATTCGCCACGGGCACTGCGGATCGCCGCGCTGGTGCGCTCGCGCAGGGCATCGAGCTGGCTGCGACCGTCGATCATCACCCGGTAGCGGCCTTCGAATCCGAGGCAGATGCACAGGTACAACAGCTCCAGCAGATACAGGCGTTCGCGCGGACTTTGCAGGCAATGGTCGAGCAACTGGAAAACCTTCTCGCCACCCCAGGCTTCGTTGTGCACGGTGATCAGCAGACTCTGCTTGCCCCAGTCGCCGGCACTGCCCCAAGGCGTGCTCAGCACCGCTTCGTCGAGGGCGGTGCACAGCGCGTAACGCGCCAGCAGCACCTCGTTGCGGGCCATACCGGCACCTTCGGCACGCTCTTCGAACTGGCGCAGATAAGCCAGCAATTGCGCCCGCAGGCTGGCCGGCGCCGGATGGGCGATGGTGTTGCGCAGACGCGTCAACAGCGCCAGCAAAGGACCGGCAGCGCTCTCCAGCGGGTTCAGGCCTTGGGACTGGCCGATCGGCAGCGGCGCGGCCGGCACCGACAGCGGTGCCGCCGGTTCGGCGCGGGCAGGCTCCGGCGCCCGGCCACCGGGACGCGGCATAAACTGGGTACGGTCGTTGGCAGGCAAGGGCTGGCCCGACAGATCATCATTGGCATTCATCGCGGCTTATCCTCGGATTGCCCAGAAGGCCAGGTTCAAGCCGGGAAAATCACCGGCGACATGGAAGGCGAAGCCGCCGGAATTCACCAGTTGCTTCCAGTGCTCACTGCCGCGGTCGAGTTCGTAGTAGGTCGACCCGGCATGGAACGGAATCTGTCGTGGCGCCACCGGCAGCGGCAGCAGGCCGATGCCCGGCAGTTGCAGGTTGACCAGATCGCGGATGTGCTCCACCGAACCGACCTTGCTCTGCTGGGCGAAGCGCCCGCGCAGGGTTTCGCTGGGGATATCGGCACGCACCACAAGGATGAAACTGGCGCTGTCGATCAGGCCACGGTCCGCCAGCATCGCCACGTGAATACCGTAGGCTTTCTCGACAATCGGAATCGGTGTCGCCTTGCTGTCGATCAGCATCGACAGGGCTTCGCGCAGGGCCTGCATGACCGGCGCGAAACTCAGCGCCAGGGCGTCGTGTTGATACGCCGGGAACGCCGCCGGGCGCCGACCGCCGCTGGAGAAGGTGGCAAACTCGCCGGCCAGGCTGACCAGTTCGCTGTACAGGCGCTCCGGGTGCAAGGGGCTGATCTGGTTCAAATGGCTGATCAATGGCTGGGCGCGGTTGACCAGTTGCAGCAGCATGAAATCGGCAATCTCCGAGGCACCGCCGGCGCCCGAGGCCACCACGCGCCCGGCCAGGGCTTCGCCGCGCTGGTGCAGCAGGCCCAGCAGCTCGCTGCGGAACGCCGTCAGCGGTTTGCTCGCCGCCACATCGAGTACCGGCGGTACATAACCGTCGTCGAGGACCAGGGCGCGGTCGGCGCGCTTTTCCTTGACCCGCACCAGACCGATGGCCGCGTAGTCGCCCAGGCCATCCTCGGCGGTCAGCAGGCGCAAGGCCCGCGACCCCAAGGCCACCGGCGCGCGGTTCTCGAACGGCGCGTTATCGTCACGGACTTCGCGGACCTGGCTCAGGTAACGCGCCCCACCCAGCGCCTCGCCTTCGTCGACGGTGTCCCGCGAGCCGGCGCGCTTGAGCGGCAAGGCCAGGTAGACCAGGCCGTCGCGCAGGCTTTCGTCGATGGTCAGCGGGCTCGGTGCCAGGTCATCGTGAGGGATGTTGAACGGCGTGCCATCCGGCAGCAGGCCCCGGGCCGAGACGATGGCCAGCTTGCCCTGGGCCAGCAGGCCCTGGTCGATCAGCAGCTCGGAAAAACCCCAGGCGCCGACGGCCAAGGGCCGGCTGCGCGCGTCGATCAGGTTCTCCAGATAGCGGTCATGCTGCTGGAAGTGCTGCGTTCCGATGAACATGCCTTCCGACCAGACCACTCGATTGTTCCAGGACATGGCTTCTCCGTTTGCCTAGGGGGCGGTGCGGGTTGGGGTCACGACAATGGCGCTGCGTACGGCGCGCACATCGAGGCTGATCTGATAGTCGTTGAGCTGCTTGGGCGTGATGACCAGCAGCGTGCGCCAGAGCGCCTGGTCGACTTCGCGATAGCCCACCACCAGGCCGACCTGGCGGGTCGCGGGGTTGAGGGCTCGTTCGATATCCAGTTGCTCGCCGGGCTGGACCAGGACTTCATCCTGGTCGATCAGGTCGGCGCCGAGGGTCGCCTGGGCGCGGTCGGCCAGGGCGAAGTAGTCGGCGCGGTTGAAGTTGGCACTGTTCTTCAACTCGAAAATCCGCACGCGCACGGGTGCGGGCACGCCGTCGGCGCCGGGGTTGAGCCCGCCAATGGCGTGGAAATGCAGGGAAGCGGTAGCGCTGTCGGCCACGGGGGCGTCAGCAGGCGCTGGGGCAGCCGCGTCCTTGGCACATGCGCCGAGCAGCAGCGTGAGGGCTGCGGCCAGTAAAACTCGGTGAATCATCCTGCGTCCTCAATGACGTTATGAACTTTCCGTTAAATCCTGTTTTGCAGACAACCTTCTAGAGCTGGGGTGCCTGTACTGGCCTCTTCGCGGGCAAGCCCTGCTCCTACAGCTCACCGCCGAACACAAAATCTGTGTACGACACAACACTGTAGGAGCAGGGCTTGCCCGCGAAGAGGCCCTCAAGATCGCCACCCACCGCTCAGACAACCCCGCAACTACAAACGCTTGCGCAACCGCGCACTGTGCTCCTCGTAAGCCCGACTGAACTCCCGCCCAAACAAATCCTGGAAATCCTCCTCGGCCTCACGGGAAATATTCGTGTACAGCTCGGTGAACTGCTGCCAGTACTGGGCCTGGCGCGAACCGCTGAACAGGTTCGACAACCCACCGGGCTTGCCCATGCGGGTCTCCAGCGCCGACGGTTCAAAACGCTTGAGCAGATGCTTGATCGCCGCCTCGACACCCGCCATCACCGCCATCTGGTGCGCCCGCAGATCGTCGAAACTGTCGCTGACCGCCTGGTCCGGCGCCATAAACGCCTGGTTGCCATGACGCAGCAGCAGGAGCAGCGCTTCATCGGCATTCGGGGCGAATTTCAGCGGGTTGTTTTCCACCGGGCGGATCAGCGTCTGCTGCATGCGGAACTCGCCCTTGAGACTGCTGCGGGCCCGCAGCACATCGATCAGGCCTTCGACCATCAGCCGGTAGCTGCGGCCGATGGCTTCCATCTGCGCCTCCACCTGGGCGGTGTCGATACGCAACTGATCGAGGCCGGCGCCACGCAGGAAGGCTTGCAGCAAATCGGCTTGGGGCGCACCGCTCGACACCGCCACGGGTGCCGGCTGGCTGACCGGGGCCACTGTCGGCGTGGGCATGGGAATCGGTGTCGGCGCGACGACAGCCTCGGCAATCGCCACAGGAACAGGCGCCGCAATCGGCGCGCTGGCCGGCGCCTTGGGCGTGTCGCCAAACAAGTCCCAGTCTTCGGGAATCACCCCGGCGCCCGGCGCTTTCGGCACCACCACGGGTGCCGGGCTGATCACCGGCGTGGGCGGTCGAAAGTCATGCTGCTGCGCCGGCACATGGTCCGACTGGGTCGCGGGAGGAATGCTCGACGGCGCCAGGAAATCAAACAGGTCCGGCAGCGTATCCATCGCCGAACCGCCCTGGAAATGCGCGGCCGGGGTGCTCACCGGCGAGGCGACCGGAACAGCGACCGCACGCCCCATCAACGCTTCGAAACTGTTGGACGAATCGCCCCCCGGCAGGCTGTCCTGCGCCAGCTGCAGGTTGAAATCGATACGCGCACGGATCTCGTATTCACCGATGCGGATGATCTCGCCGTCCTGCAACGGTTCGCTGTTACCTCGACGCAAACGAATACCGGCCTGAACTAACTCCACGCCATTGGTACTGGTGTCCGTCAGATAGTAACGACCATCCTTGTATTGAATAACGCAATGTTTCGAGGACACCAGCCGCTCCGGATCGGGAAGAACCCAGTCATTCTCGGAACTACGGCCAATCGCCATCACCCCGGTATCCATGGATTTCTCCGGACATTGACCAGGGGTAATCTTGTGATAACTAGTGATAGTCAAACACAGCGACATTGCGCCTCCTTGCAGTACATCCACGCACGAGCCACCCGGCACAAACACCTTGCGCCGAGCCCCGCCACGGCCACGAAAATCCGCTAAAAAACCTATCGTTTTCAGCCAGTTCGCCGATTCTAGCGAATTCTACCTACAAAATTATTAAAAACGCACACACTCTGACCCAGCAGTCGGCAGCCTTGACGAGTGTGTCACAACGGTAACAAAGGGCCGATAGCTTACCTTGACAAGCTATAACTACTACACCAAAAATGCACAACTTCTTGTTTACGAGTGATAGCTCAATGATATCACTGCGTATATTCCAGCAAGAAATATGAGAGTTTTCCGAAGGAACTTTCGGAACAAATGCCTGACTATCCAGCAGGCCGATAAGGAGATCGAATTTGGTGGATGTGCCGTTGTTGCTCGCCGCTGTTTCAGCGAACTCGCCTTGTGGCGAGGACCTGGAATATGACGCGCAATTCTTGCAGTTGGAGCGTGATGCCCAAGGTAAACCCGAGCGCATCATGGGCGACTCGGTGCAAGCGGCCGAACCGCCGGCGTGGCGCGCCATCGAGCAGTCGAGCACGGCGCTCCTGCAACGCAGCAAAGACCTGCGCATCAGCCATTTTCTCGTGCAAAGCGCCCTGGCCCTCGACGGTTTTCCGGGACTCGCCAATGCCCTGGCCCTGGTCAGCCAGATGCTCCAGCAGTACTGGGCCGAACTCTATCCGCTGCTCGATGCCGATGACGACAACGACCCCACGGTGCGGATCAACGCGCTCTCGGGGCTGGCCTGCGAAACCAATATCCGCCTGTTGCGCGAAAGCGTGCTGACCCGCTCCCGGGCCTTCGGCACCGTGACCCTGCGCGCCGCGCTGAACGCCAGCGGCCTGCAAGGCTTCTCCGACGAAAGCCTGAACGCCGACGAACTGTCCGGCGCCCTGCGCGACAGCGACCCCGAGCAGCTTGCCGCCGTACGCACCGCGCTCAACGAAGCCCGCGGCGCCGTCGACGCCATCGAGCGTTTCGTCAGCGACCAGGTCGGTTCGGCCGAAGGCGTGGATCTCAGCGCCCTGCGCCAGCCGCTCAAGCTGGCCTTGCAGATCCTCGCCGAATACGCGCCCGGCACTGACACCGGCGAGTCGACCGCGAACGCATCCGAGCCGGCCCCCGCCGTGCATGGCGAAGACAGCGCCGCCCCGATCGCCTCGCGCGCCGCGCCGCCGGGCGAGATCGGCAACCGCGACGATGTCCTGCGCAGCCTCGAGCGTCTGCTGAACTACTACGCCCGCCACGAGCCCTCCAGCCCGCTGCCAGTGCTGTTGAACCGGGCGAAAAACCTGGTGCATGCCGACTTCGCGACCATCGTGCGCAACCTGATTCCCGACGGCCTGTCCCAATTTGAAAACCTGCGGGGCCCCGAGGGCGACTGAGCCCGCCGAGACCACGCCGCTTAGTTAACGGCAACCACCGATAACGCCAACACCGTCGCTTGAGCGACCAGGAGCAACAACGTGGCGAACACCAGCTCTCAGAAATTCATTGCGCGCAACCGCGCGCCACGGGTCCAGATCGAGTACGACGTAGAACTCTACGGCGCCGAGAAAAAGGTCCAGTTGCCCTTCGTCATGGGCGTGATGGCCGACCTCGCCGGCAAGCCCGCCGAACCGCTGCCTGCGGTGGCCGACCGCAAGTTCCTGGAAATCGACGTCGACAATTTCGACTCGCGCCTCAAGGCCATGCAGCCACGGGTGGCGTTCCACGTGCCGAACGAATTGACCGGCGAAGGCAACCTGAGCCTGGACATCACCTTCGAAAGCCTGGAGGACTTCAGCCCGGCCAACGTCGCGCGCAAGGTCGATGCCCTGAACAAGCTGCTCGAAGCCCGCACTCAACTGGCCAACCTGCTGACCTACATGGACGGCAAGACCGGCGCCGAAGAAATCATCATGAAGGCCATCAAGGATCCGGCGTTGCTCCAGGCCCTGGCGAGTGCGCCAAAGCCCCAGGACTCCGAGCCCAGCGCTTAATCAGGACGAACGATCATGACCCAGTTGCAGCAAGACAATCAGGCGTTGCCCGGCACCACCACCGAGCCCAGCGAATTCGCCAACCTGCTGATGCAGGAATTCAAACCCAAGACCGAACGTGCCCGCGAAGCCGTCGAAGGCGCCGTGCGCACCCTGGCCGAACAGGCCCTGGCGCAGACCGATCTGGTGTCCAACGACGCCATCAAGTCCATCGAATCGATCATCGCCGCCATCGATGCCAAGCTCACCGCGCAGGTCAACCAGGTGATCCATCACCCTGAGTTCCAGCAGCTGGAAAGCGCCTGGCGCGGCCTGCACTACCTGGTCAACAACACCGAAAGCGACGAACAGCTGAAGATCCGCGTGCTGAACATCGCCAAGCCGGAGCTGCACAAGACCCTGAAGAAATTCAAGGGCACGGCCTGGGACCAGAGCCCGATCTTCAAGAAGATGTACGAAGAGGAATACGGCCAGTTCGGCGGCGAGCCCTATGGCTGCCTGGTGGGCGACTACTACTTCGACCAGTCGCCACCGGATGTCGAGCTGTTGGGCGAGCTGTCCAAGGTCTGCGCGGCGATGCACGCGCCGTTCATTGCCGCCGCTTCGCCGACCGTGATGGGCATGGGCTCGTGGCAGGAACTGTCGAACCCCCGCGACCTGACCAAGATCTTCACCACCCCGGAATATGCCGGCTGGCGTTCGCTGCGTGAATCGGAAGACTCGCGCTACATCGGCCTGACCATGCCGCGCTTCCTGGCACGCCTGCCCTATGGTGCCAAGACCGACCCGGTGGAAGCCTTCGCCTTCGAAGAAGACACCGACGGCGCCGACAGCGCCAAGTACACCTGGGCCAACGCGGCCTACGCCATGGCGGCGAACATCAACCGTTCGTTCAAGCACTACGGCTGGTGCTCGCGGATTCGCGGCGTCGAATCCGGCGGCGAAGTGCAGAACCTGCCGGCCCACACCTTCCCCACCGATGACGGTGGCGTGGACATGAAGTGCCCGACCGAAATCGCGATTTCCGACCGTCGCGAAGCCGAGTTGGCGAAAAACGGCTTCATGCCGCTGCTGCACAAGAAGAACACCGACTTCGCCGCGTTCATCGGCGCCCAGTCGCTGCAGAAACCGGCCGAATACGACGACCCGGACGCCACCGCCAACGCCAACCTGGCCGCGCGCCTGCCGTACCTGTTCGCCACCTGCCGCTTCGCCCATTACCTCAAGTGCATCGTGCGCGACAAGATCGGCTCGTTCAAAGAGAAGGACGAGATGCAGCGCTGGTTGCAGGACTGGATCCTCAACTACGTGGACGGCGATCCGGCCCACTCCACCGAAACCACCAAGGCCCAGCACCCACTGGCGGCGGCGGAAGTGGTGGTCGAGGACGTCGAGGGCAACCCGGGTTACTACACCTCCAAGTTCTTCCTGCGCCCGCACTACCAGCTCGAAGGCCTGACCGTTTCGTTGCGCCTGGTCTCGAAACTGCCGTCGGCAAAAGGGGCGTAAGCCCAAACCCGCAACCACAGCGCACCCGCCCCCACGCGGCGGGTCCTGGCTAATCACATCGTGGTGAAGACCACACTGGAGAAAACATGGCTGTTGATATCTTCATCAAGATCGGCGACATCAAGGGCGAGTCCCAGGACAAGGCCCACAAAGAGGAAATCGACGTCCTCAACTGGAGCTGGGGCATGTCCCA
Organism: Pseudomonas sp. MWU13-2862; assembly: GCF_023242495.1. NCBI lineage: Bacteria > Pseudomonadati > Pseudomonadota > Gammaproteobacteria > Pseudomonadales > Pseudomonadaceae > Pseudomonas > Pseudomonas sp. MWU13-2862. The sequence goes on from NZ_JALMEZ010000003.1 coordinate 245,995, forward strand.
GTCCGGCAACATGCACATGGGCGGTGGCGGCGGTGCCGGCAAGGTCAATATCCAGGACCTGTCGTTGACCAAGTACGTCGACAAGGCTTCGCCGAACCTGATGATGCATTGCGCCAGCGGCAAGCACATCGACAAGGTCACCCTGGTGGTGCGCAAGGCCGGCGGCGAAAGCCAGGTCGAGTACATGAAGATCGACCTGGAAGAAGTGCTGGTCACGTCCCTGAGCACCGGCGGTTCGGGCAGCGATGATCGCCTGACCGAAAACGTCACCCTGAACTTCGCCCAGGTCAAGGTCGAGTACCAGGAGCAGAAAGCCGACGGCTCCAAGCAAGGCGGCCCGGTCAAGTTCGGCTGGAACATCCGCTCGAACATCAAGCTCTGAACCCTGCGCCCCTGGCGCTCAGCGTCGGGGGCGTGCGGTGTTACCCCGAATTCGATTCATTCCCGGTGTCCGAGCATGGCCAAGCCTTCGTTTCCCGTTCAGTGGCGCTGCCGCCGCGCAGTGTCCAGCCCCTGTGACGTCGCGCGATGAGCAACGTGCCGAGCGACCTCACCCTGCGCGAACGCCTGCAACCGTCGCTGCTCGACCGCCTGACCGACGACGAACCGGGCACTCTCCAGGAAGGCAGCGACAAACGCGTGCTGTCCCTGAGCCAACTCAAGGCCTCGGTGCTGCGTGACCTGACCTGGCTGCTCAACAGCACCAGCCTGCTCGACGCCGACGCCACCCTGCACACCCCGGCCGGCACTTCGGTGATCAACTACGGCCTGCCGGCGCTGGCGGGCAACAGCGCGTCGAGCATCGATGTGGCCGCCCTCGAGGGCCTGATCCACACCGCCATCACCACCTTCGAACCGCGCATCCTCAGCCATACGCTGCGGGTCCGGGCCCAGGTCGCCCACGGCGAGATGAACCACAACGCCCTGAGCTTCGAGATCGAAGGCGATCTCTGGGCATTGCCGGCCTCATTGCCGCTGCTGCTGCGCACCGACCTCGACCTGGAATCCGGCCATGTCCGCGTGGTCCCCGCCGAGCAACGGAGACGCTCATGAACCCGCGCCTGCTCGACCTGTACAACCAGGAGCTGCAACACGTGCGCGAAAGCGCCGCCGAGTTCGCCAAGGAATACCCGAAGATCGCCGGACGCCTGACGCTGTCCGGGCTCGATTGCGCCGACCCCTACGTCGAGCGCCTGCTGGAAGGTTTCGCCTACCTCACCGCGCGGGTGCAGCTCAAGCTCAATGCCGAATACCCGACCTTCACCCACAACCTGCTGGAAATCGCCTACCCGCACTACCTGGCGCCGACACCGTCGATGACCGTGGTGCAGTTGCAGACCGATCCGGACGAAGGCTCCCTGGCCGGCGGTTTCACCCTGCCCCGGGACAGCGTGTTGCGCGCCACCTTGGGCAAGGACACCCAGACCTCCTGCGAGTACCGCAGCGCCCACGCGGTGACGCTGTGGCCGTTGCAGGTCAGCCACGCCGAGTACTTCGGCAACCCGTCGGCGGTGCTCGGGCGCCTGGCCGCCAGCGAGCCGAAGGCCAAGGCCGGCCTGCGCCTGACCCTGCGCAGCGGCGCCGAACTGCCGTTCAACCAGCTCGACCTGGACAGCCTGCCGCTCTACCTCAACGGTGCCGACGAGCAACCGTTTCGCCTCTACGAACAACTGCTGGGCAATGCCTGCGCGGTGTTCGCCCGTGCCCCCGGTGGCGACTGGGTCGAACGCCTGCCCGCCGATGCCCTGCGCGCCTGCGGCTTCGACGACCGCGAAGCGGCGATGCCGGTGGTGGCCCAAGCCTTCCAGGGCTATCGGCTGCTGCAGGAATACTTCGCCCTGCCCCAGCGCTACCTGTTCGTCGAATTCGCCGAACTGGGCCGCGCGGTCAAGCGTTGCGCCGGCCAGGAACTGGAACTGATCGTGCTCTTCGAGCGCTTTGACCCGAGCCTGGAAAGCAGCGTCGGCGCCGCGCAGTTCGTGCCCTTCTGCACCCCGGCGATCAACCTGTTCCCACGTCGGGTGGACCGTATCCACCTGTCCGAGCGGGTCAACGAACACCATGTGATCGCCGACCGCACCCGGCCCATGGACTTCGAGATCCACTCGCTGACCGGCGTCACCGGCCACGGCACCGGGCCCGACCAGCCGTTCCTGCCGTTCTATGCCGTGCGTGATCCATCCCGCTATGGCCGCGACCAGGCCTACTACACCCTGCGTCGCGAACCCCGGGTGCTGTCCAGCGAACAACGGCGCAAAGGCACCCGCTCGACCTACGTCGGCAGTGAAACCTTCATCAGCCTGGTGGACAACCGCCAGGCACCTTACGGTCACGACCTGCGCCAGCTGGGCGTCAGCGCCCTGTGCACCAACCGCGACCTGCCGCTGTTCATGAACGTCGGCAGCGGCAAGAGCGACTTCACCCTGGCCGACAGCGCCCCGGTCTCGGCGATCCGCTGCCTGGCCGGGCCGAGTCGGCCACGGGCCAGCCATGCCCACGACAACCAGGCCTGGCGCCTGATCAGCCAGCTGTCGCTGAACTACCTGTCGCTGAGCGAAGCCGGCCAGGGTGCCGCCGCCCTGCGCGAATTGCTGCGCCTGTATGGCGAAAGCAACGACGCCGCCCTGCAATTGCAGATCGAGGGCCTGCGCGAGGTCAGCAGCAAACCCTGTACCCGGCGCCTGCCGATGCCCGGGCCGATCGTCTTCGGCCGTGGCCTGGAGATCACCCTGGAATTCGATGAAAACGCGTTTCGCGGCACCGGGGTGTTCCTCCTCGGCGCGGTGTTCGAACGCTTCCTGGCACGCTACGTGTCGATCAACAGTTTTACCGAGACGGTGATCCGTACCACCGAACGCGGCGAGATCATGCGATGGAAAGCCAAGCCCGGACGCCGTCCGACCCTGTGAGCACGCTCACGGCGATGCAGGCCGAACCCTGGGAATACGACTTCTTCCAGGCATTGCGGCGTATCGAGTGCGAATCGCCGCACCTGCCGCGCTTCGGCCATTCCCAGCGCCTGTCCGACGACCCGCTGCGCCTCGGCCAGCAGCTCGACTGCGCCTTCGCCCCGGCGACCCTGGCGTCCATGACCCCGGCCAGTGAAACGACGCCGGCGCGGTTGGAGCAGTTCTTCTTCGGCCTCGGCGGCCCCAACGGCCCGTTGCCGCTGCACCTGACCGAGTACATGCGCGAGCGCCAGCGCAACAATGCCGACAGCACCAGCAAGCGCTTCCTCGATGTGTTCCACCATCGCCTGCTGAGCCTGTTCTACCGGGCCTGGGCCGAAGCGCGGCCGACCGTCAGCCATGACCGTCCGGACGACGACTACTGGTCCGCGCGCCTGGCCGCCCTCAGTGGCCGGGGCATGCCCAGCCTGCTGAAACAGGGACTGATCCCGGACACCGCCAAGCTGCACTTCAGCGGCCACCTCGCCGCCCAGACCCGCTACCCCGACGGCCTGCGCGCCATCCTCCAGGAGTATTTCGGGCTGCCGGTGCAGATCGAGGAGTACGTCGGCCAATGGCTGCACCTGCCGGAGCGCAGCCGTGTCGGCGTCAGCGCGCACCAGCTGGGCGTCGACTTCTGCCTGGGCCAGCATGTCTGGGATCGCCAGCACAAATTCCGCATCCGCGTCGGCCCGCTCAAGCTGGCCGACTACATGGGCCTGCTGCCCGACGGTGAACCCTTCCGCCACCTGGTGGCCTGGGTCGCCGAATACCTGGGGCACGAGCTGGACTGGGACCTGAACCTGGTCCTGGAACAGCCGCAAGTGCCCACGCTGCAACTCAACGGCCAATTCCGCCTGGGTTTCAACACCTGGCTCGGCCAACCCCAAGAAGACGCCAAGGACCTGATCCTGGCCCGGCACTACGCCGATCAGGCCACCTCGGCCCACCATTCAAGGAGCCCGGACCATGGGTGAAATCAGCCGCGCCGCGTTATTCGGCAAACTCAACAGCGTCGCCTACAAGGCCATCGAAGCCGCCACGGTGTTCTGCAAACTGCGGGGCAATCCGTATGTGGAGCTGAGCCACTGGCTGCACCAGTTGCTGCAATTGCAGGACTCGGACCTGCACCGCCTGATCCGCCAGTTCAACATCGAACCGGCGCGCCTGGCCCGCGACCTGACCGACGCCCTGGACCGCCTGCCGCGCGGCTCGACCTCGATCACCGACCTCTCGTCCCACGTCGAAGAAGCGGTGGAGCGCGGCTGGGTCTATGGCAGCCTGATGTTCGGCGAAAGCCAGGTACGCACCGGCTACCTGATACTCGGCATCCTCAAGACCCCGAGCCTGCGCCATGCCTTGCTGGCGCTGTCGTCGGAGTTCGACAAGATCAAGGTCGAAGCCCTGAGCGAACGCTTTGACGAGTACGTCGGCGACTCGCCGGAAAATCACCTGGGTGCCAGCGACGGCTTCACCGCCGGGGCGGTGCCGGGCGAAGCCAGCGGCGCCATGGCCCCCAGCGCCATGGGCAAGCAGGAAGCCCTCAAGCGTTTCACCGTGGACCTGACCGAACAGGCCCGCAGCGGCAAGCTCGACCCCATCGTCGGTCGCGATGAAGAGATCCGCCAACTGGTGGATATCCTCATGCGCCGCCGCCAGAACAACCCGATCCTCACGGGCGAAGCCGGCGTCGGCAAGACCGCCGTGGTCGAAGGCTTCGCCCTGCGCATCGTCGCCGGTGACGTGCCGCCGGCCTTGAAAGATGTGGAGCTGCGCAGCCTCGATGTCGGCCTGCTGCAGGCCGGCGCAAGCATGAAAGGCGAGTTCGAACAGCGCCTGCGCCAGGTCATCGAAGACGTCCAGGCCTCGCCCAAGCCGATCATCCTGTTTATCGACGAAGCCCACACCCTGGTGGGTGCCGGTGGCGCCGCCGGCACCGGCGACGCGGCCAACCTGCTGAAACCGGCACTGGCCCGTGGCACCTTGCGCACCGTGGCCGCGACCACCTGGGCCGAGTACAAGAAACACATCGAGAAAGACCCGGCCCTGACCCGCCGTTTCCAGGTGGTGCAGGTCGCCGAGCCGTCGGAAGACAAGGCCCTGCTGATGATGCGCGGCGTTGCCTCGACCATGGAAAAACACCATCAGGTGCAGATCCTCGACGAAGCGCTGGAAGCTTCGGTGAAGCTGTCGCACCGCTATATCCCGGCGCGCCAGTTGCCGGACAAATCCGTCAGCCTGCTGGACACCGCCTGTGCCCGGGTTGCCATCAGCCTGCATGCGGTGCCCGCTGAAGTGGATGACAGCCGTCGACGTATCGAAGCGCTGGAAATCGAGTTGCAGATCATTGCCCGCGAACATGCCATCGGCGTCGATACCGCCGCCCGCCGCAGCAACAGCGAGAACCTGTTGAACGCCGAACGCGAGCGCCTGGCCGAGCTGGAAGTGCGCTGGGCCGATGAGAAAGCCCTGGTGGACGAACTGCTCGCCACCCGCGCCGAGCTGCGCGCAAGCGCCGGCGTGGTGGACAGCGATATCGAGCTGGGCCACGCGCTGCGGGAAAAACTGGTCGACCTGCAACAGCGCCTCAGCGCCCTGCAAGGCGAAACCCCGCTGATCCTGCCGACCGTGGACTACCAGGCGGTGGCCTCGGTGGTCGCCGACTGGACCGGCATTCCGGTGGGCCGCATGGCCCGCAACGAACTGGAAACCGTGCTCAACCTCGACCAGCATCTGCAGAAGCGCATCATCGGCCAGGACCATGCCCTGCGGATGATCGCCAAGCGCATCCAGACCTCCCGCGCCGGCCTCGACAACCCGAGCAAGCCGATCGGCGTGTTCATGCTCGCCGGCACCTCGGGCGTCGGCAAGACCGAAACCGCCCTGGCCCTGGCCGAAGCCATGTACGGCGGCGAGCAGAACGTCATCACCATCAATATGAGCGAGTTCCAGGAAGCCCATACCGTCTCGACGCTCAAGGGCGCCCCGCCCGGCTATGTCGGTTACGGCGAAGGTGGCGTGCTGACCGAAGCCGTGCGGCGCAAGCCTTACAGCGTGGTGTTGCTGGACGAGGTGGAAAAGGCCCACCCGGACGTGCACGAGATCTTTTTCCAGGTTTTCGACAAGGGCGTGATGGAGGACGGCGAAGGCCGGGTGATCGACTTCAAGAACACCCTGATCCTGCTCACCACCAACGCCGGTACCGAACTGATCTCGCATCTGTGCAAGGACGCCGACAACGTGCCGGACCCGGAGGAGATCGCCAAGGCGCTGCGCCAGCCGCTGCTGGAGATTTTCCCGCCGGCGTTGCTGGGGCGCTTGGTGACCATTCCGTACTATCCGCTGAGCGACACCATGCTCAAGGCGATCACCCGCTTGCAGTTGGGACGGATCAAGAAACGCGTGGAAAGCACCCACAAGGTGGCCTTCGATTTCGACGACGGGGTGGTCGACCTGATCGTTTCGCGCTGCACCGAGACGGAGAGCGGCGGCCGGATGATCGACACCATCCTGACCAACAGTTTGCTGCCGGACATGAGCCGCGAATTCCTCACGCGCATGCTCGAAGGCAAGGCGCTGGCGGGGGTGCGGATCAGCGAGCGGGATAACGAGCTGCATTACCAGTTCAGCGATACTAGCGCCTGAACTGACGCTTTCGCGGGCAAGCCCTGCTCCTACAGTGTTGTGTCGTACACGGATTTTGTGTTCGACGATGAACTGTAGGAGCAGGGCTTGCCCGCGAAGAGGCCTGCCCGAACACCACAATACCCAGAGATAACCCATGCTATTCACCCAAGCCACCCGCCTGGCCCAGATCAACAGCCCCCTCGGGCCGGATGTCCTGTTGCTCAAGGACTTCGGCGGCGGCGAGGAGCTGGGGCGGCTGTTCGACTACGAATTGCACCTGACCTCCAACGACGGCGCCCTGGACCTCAACCAGTTGCTGGGCAAGCCCATGAGCCTGTCGCTACAGGTCCAGGGCGGCCTGCGCCACTTCCACGGCATCGTCGCCCGCTGCAGCCAGAACGTCAGCCAGGGCCAGTTCGCCAGCTACTCGGTGACCCTGCGCCCCTGGCTCTGGCTGCTGACCCGCACCTCCGACTGCCGGATCTTCCAGCACCAGAGCATCCCGCAGATCATCAAGCAGGTGTTCCGCGACCTCGGCTTCTCAGACTTCGAAGACGCCCTCAGCCAGCCCTATCGCGAGTGGGAATACTGCGTCCAGTACCGCGAAAGCAGCTTCGACTTCGTCAGCCGGCTGATGGAACAGGAAGGTATCTACTACTACTTCCGCCATGAAAAGGACCGCCATGTGCTGGTCCTGGCCGACGCCTACGGCGCCCACCACAGCGCCCCGGGCTACGAATCGCTGCCCTACTACCCGCCGGACGGCCAGCATCGCGAGCGCGACCACCTCAACGGCTGGCACCTGGCCCAGGAAGTCCAGCCCGGCTCCCTGGAACTCAACGACTACGACTTCCAGCGCCCCAGCGCACGGATCGACGTGCGCTCGGCCATGCCGCGCCCGCACACCGCCGGCGACTATCCGCTGTACGACTACCCCGGCACCTACGTGCAGAGCCAGGACGGCGAGCACTACGCACGCACCCGTATCGAAGCGATCCAGAGTCTGCATGAACGGGTCGAACTCAACGGCAACGCCCGCGGCCTGGGCTCCGGGCACTTGTTCAGCCTCACCGGCTTCGGCCGCCAGGACCAGAATCGCGAGTACCTGATCGTCGGCGCCCGTTACTACATCGCCCAGGAAAACCTGGAGTCCGGCGCGACAGGGGCCGGTGCGCAGTTCGAAAGCAGCCTGAGCTGCATCGACGCGCAACAGAGCTTCCGCCCCCTGGCGAACACCGCGCGGCCCACCGTCAAAGGCCCGCAGACCGCCGTGGTGGTGGGCCCGGCCGGCGAGGAAATCTGGACCGACCAGTTCGGCCGGGTCAAGGTGCACTTCCACTGGGACCGCCACGACCAATCCAACGAAAACAGCTCCTGCTGGATTCGCGTGTCCCAGGCCTGGGCCGGCAAGAACTGGGGCTCGATGCAGATTCCGCGAATCGGCCAGGAAGTCATCGTCAGCTTCCTCGAAGGCGACCCCGACCGGCCGATCATCACCGGCCGGGTCTACAACGCCGAACAGACGGTGCCCTACGACCTGCCCGCCAACGCCACCCAGAGCGGCATGAAAAGCCGTTCGAGCAAGGGCGGCAGCCCGGCCAACTTCAACGAAATCCGCATGGAAGACAAGAAAGGCGCCGAGCAGCTGTACATCCATGCCGAGCGCAACCAGGACATCGTGGTCGAGGTCGACGAGAGCCATGCGGTGGGCCACGACCGCAACAAGAGCGTGGGGCGCGACGAGACGGTGACTATCGGCTCGGTGCGCCTGCGCGCGGTCAAGGACGACGACATCCTGGTGGTCGGCCGCAAGAAGACCGACAGCATCAGCCAGAGCTATGTCATCGAGGTCGGCGAAAACCTGCGCCTGGTCTGCGGCGAAAGCGTGCTGGAGCTGAACGCCAGCGGACAGATCAACCTGAGCGGCGTGCAGATCAGCTTCCATGCCTCGGGCGATGCCGAGTTCAACACCGGCGGCACCCTGCATCTGAACAACGGCGGCGGCCCCGGCGCGTCGCCCGAAGGCCAAGGCGTCAAAGGCAGCATCGACGCCAGCGTCAACGCGATGTTCCCCAAGCCCAAATAACGAGATTCGCGAGCCATGACCTACCGCCTCAATGAATTCCAGTTCGCCCTGCCCGAGAGCGAGCTGCTGGACGCCTCGATCAATATCCTCAAGTTTCCGGAGCTGGGGACTTCGCTGATCGTCAGTCGCAGCCAGCTGGCCGAGGGTGAAACCCTGCAAAGCAACTTCGACGCCCAGCTCAAGCGCCTGGAGCAACAGGTCCAGGAACTGCGCTACCAACCGGGCCAGGCCGTGCGCCTGGGCGCCGATCAGTCGGTGGATGGCATCGAGCTGCGCAGCCAGTTCAGCAAGGGTGCGGAGAAGGTCTTCCAGTACCAGCTCGCGCTGGTGTTGCCGGGCACCCGCAAGATGCTCGCCCTGAGTTACGTCAAGGCTGACAAGTTGGGGGATGCCGAAGCGGCGCATTGGGCGACGATCAAGCAGTCCCTGCAATTCGACCGGGTGGTGTGACGGAAGCCGTGCATGTCTGACGCACTGTGGGCCGCCCGGCTGGGCGATGGACTGTCCCATACCTCGATGATGGCCGATATTCTCGGCGGTGTGCTGGAGGTGGCGGCCAATGTGGCCATCGGCGCGCTGGCGACGGCAGCGGTGGTTGCCGCGACCGGGATTACGGTGGCCACTGGCGGGCTTGGAGCCTGTGTGCTGGGTGCGGTGGTCGGGGTGATCGTCGGCGTGGCGATGAGCAAGACCGGGGCCGACAAGGGCCTGAGCAAGATGTGCGAGGGCATCGGCAACGCGCTCTTTCCGCCCACGGTGCAGGCCACCATTCTCACTGGTTCCACCGACACCCTGATCAACTCGATTCCCGCTGCTCGTGCGGCCGGCGCGGTGCCGTCCCATGTGGCTCCGGCGGGTACGCCCGAGAGCGAAGAAGCGGCTCCCGCCGAAGGTGAAAAGGCCGAGGGACCGGGCTTTCTCGATATGGCCAAGGGCTTTTTCTCGCAGATGTGGCGGCCCACGGTGGCGACTCCGGCACCCGGTGCGGTGCCCAAACCGCTGGACCTGGTGACCTGCATGAAGCATCCGCCGATGCCGCCGCAGTTTCTTGCCGAAGGTTCGGAAAAGGTCAGCATCAACGGGCAGCCCGCCGTTCGCAGTGGGGACCGCAGTACCTGCGAGGCCACCGTGGTTTCGTCGGGACTGATCTCGCCCAACGTCACCATCGGCGGCGGCTCGGTAGTGGTGCGTGAGATTCGCAGCGGCAAGACACCCGGCGTCGGCCTGGCGATCACCGCATTGATGATGCTCAAAGGCAGCAAGGGCAAGTTCCTCAGTAATCTGCCGTGCATGTTGTTGGCCGGGGTGAACTCCTTTGTCACCAGCCAGGCCATCGGTGCGCTGACCAATGCCATCGCCGGCTCGCCGAACCCGGTGCATGCCGCGACGGGCGCCAAGGTGCTGGGCAGCGAGGACGAGCTGGACTTTGTCCTGCCCGGCATCCTGCCCATCGACTGGCAGCGTTTCTACAACAGTCGTGATGAGCGTCGCGACACATTGCTCGGTACAGGCTGGAGCCTGCCCTATGAAGTCGGCGTACGTATCGAGGTGCATCCCGAAGGCGGCGAGCGGCTGATCTATACCGATGAACAGGCGCGACGTATCGATATGGGCTCGATCCCGTTGGGCGGCGCGGTGTTCAGTCCGGGGGACGGACTGGCGGTGCGGCGCAACGGTAATGGACAACTGCTGATCGAAAGCGATGACGGTTTGTATCGCCTGTTCGAACCGACCCTGGCCGATCCTTCGACCTTGCGCCTGAGCCAGTTGGGTGACCGCAACGACAACCGGATCTATCTCGACTACGACGAGTCGGGGCGGCTGGTTCGGCTGCGCGATACTTTCGATCTGGTGCAAGTGGCGCTGATCTACAGCGCTCAATGGCCTCGGCGGGTCGGCCAGATCGAACGCCTGTACGCCGATCAACAGCGCGAAGTTCTGGTCAGCTACGACTACGACAGCAACGGCGATCTGGCCGAAGTGCGCGACAACCTTGGTCAAGTGCAACGGCGCTTTGCCTACGACAACGGGCGGCGGATGGTCGAGCATCAGTTGCCCACCGGGCTGCGCTGTTTCTATCAGTGGGCGCAAGTCGAGAATCTTGAGTGGAGAGTGATTCGGCACTGGACCGATGACGGCGACGATTATGTATTCGACTACGACCTGAGCAACGGCATCACCCGTGTCACCGACGGCTTGAAGCGTGTGAGTAGCCGTCGTTGGAACCCGCAGCACCAGATCACCGAGTACACCGACAACCTCGGCCACACCTGGCACTTCGAGTGGAACGACGAGCGCCAGCTGCTCGGCGCCACCGATCCCCAGGGCGGGCAGCATCAGTTCAGCTACGACGAAGCCGGCAACCTCAGTGCCACCGTCGACCCATTGGGCCGTAGCGAATCGACCTTGTGGCTGGAGCATTGGTCGCTGCCGCTGGTGGAGACCGATGCGGCGGGCAACAGCTGGCAATATCGCTACGACCCGCGCGGCAACTGCACCCACGAGACCGATCCGCTGGGGCAGATCACCCAATACCGTTTCGATGCCCAGGGCCAGGTGGTCGAGATCATCGACGCCACGGGTAAAAGCAAAACCTTGCAGTGGAACGACCTCGGGCAGTTGATTCGCCATGTGGACTGCTCGGGAACCCCGACCACCTTCAGTTACGATCGGCGTGGTCACCTGCAAACAGTCACCGATGCCCTCGGCGAACGCGTGACCTACCAGCACGATGCCCAGGGTCATCTGTTGCAGAGCCAGTTGCCGGATGGTCGTGTCGAACAGTACCTGCGCGACAGTAGCGGCCAACTTACCGGCTATGTCGATCCGGCCGGGCACAGCACGGGTTATCAATACGACCGACGCGGCCAGGTGCGCCAACGCATCGACGCCCATGGCCGGCAGGTGCAGTTCAGCTATGACACCTATGGGCGTTTGCAGGCGCTGACCAACGAAAATGGCGAGAGCTATCGCTTTGCCTGGGATGCCGGCGACCGCCTGACCGAACAACGCGATCTCGACGGCAGCGCTCGCTGTTATGCCTATGACGTGCTGGATAACGCGATTCGTGTGGAATACGTTCCGGCAGCGTTTGGCACTGGACTGGCGCTGGTACCGACGCAGCCTGTGGCGCCCATCGTTCATCAGTTGGAACGTGATGCGGTGGGGCGGCTGATCGCCAAGGTCACCGACGATGGGCGTACCGAGTACGCCTACAACCCGCAGGACCAACTCACCGCCATCACCTTTACCGACAACGACGGTAATGAACAAAAGCTCGGCTTTGCCTATGACGTCCTGGGCCAGTTGCTGGAAGAACAGGGCGCGGCGGGTAGCTTGCGGCATCACTACGATGAGCTGAGCAATCTGATCCAGACGCAGCTGCCGGATGGGCGTTGGCTCAACCGGCTGTATTACGGCAGCGGGCATCTGCACCAGATCAATCTGGACGGCCGGGTTATCAGCGATTTCGAGCGTGACCGTCTGCACCGCGAGGTGTTGCGTACCCAGGGCCAGCTCAGCACCCGCAGTGAGTACGACCGTGTTGGGCGCCTGCGTTCACGCTTGCGCCGCCCTTCCAACCAGCCATCAGCATTGCCGGCGCCAGCGCAGAAGCATTTCGACTACGACCCCAGCGATAATCTGATCGGCCGCCTCGACCGCCAGCCACGGGGCGACCAACGCCAGTTGCTGCATTACGACGCGACGGGCCGGATCATCGCCAGCCAGGACAGCGTGCAGGGCCAAAGCGAAACCTTCGCCTACGACGCCGCCGCCAACCTGCTGGACGGCCCGTCCGCCAGTGCCGGGCTGGTGGTGCACAACAAGCTGCTGACCTATCAGGACAAGCGTTATCGCTACGATGGGTTTGGGCGGATGATCGAGAAGCGCAGCGGTAGTCATCGGGTGCAGCGCTTTGCTTATGACGCCGAGCACCGGCTGATCGAGGTGCGCAACCAGGACGGTGCGCGGGAAACCGTTGTGCGTATGACCTACGATCCGCTGGGGCGGCGTATCGGCAAGACCGAGCACGACAACAACGGCTATCCGCTGGGCGAAACGCACTTTACCTGGGATGGCCTGCGCTTGTTGCAGGAACATCGCAATAGCCAGACCAGCCTGTATCTGTATGCCGATAACGGCTATGAACCGCTGGCCCGGGTCGATGGCAATGGCGCATTGCAGAAGGTCCGTTACTACCACAACGACCTGAGCGGATTGCCCGAGCAACTGACAGAGGCCGACGGCGCCACGGTATGGCAGGCCCGGTATCGGGTCTGGGGCAACACCCTTGAGGAGATACGCGAGCCGTATTACATCGAGGAACAGAACCTGCGGTTCCAGGGTCAGTACCTGGACCGCGAGACCGGGCTGCACTACAACACGTTCAGGTTTTATGATCCGGATGTGGGGCGGTTTACGACGCCGGACCCGATAGGACTCGCTGGCGGAATCAACCTGTACCAGTACGCATCCGAACCGTTCAGCTGGATTGATCCACTAGGCTTAAGCTGTTCTTCCGATGCGAAAAAGCTCGGAAACAATCTGGGGCCCGCCCCTAACTCCAATTACCGTGCTCACCACGTGGTGATGTCCAATACGAAGGATGTGCGGATGCGCTGGCTCAGACGCCGCATGGATAATTTCGGTATTGATATCAATAGCCCCAAAAATGGCGTGTGGCTCCCCAAAAATTCGCAGTCGCGCCTACCAGGCACCAAAGCAACAGCCCATGGCGGCGAAGGTGTGCATGGTAAAGCGTATAAGCAACACGTCTGGGAAACACTCAAAGGCGCCAAAACAAAGGCCGATTTTGAAGCTGGGTTAAGCAAGCTCAATATGGAGCTGAACGGCGGGAAAACCTTTCCGCGCATAAGATGAGTGAGGCTAAAAAATTGAAAGATTACCTAACCCAGTTACTGGCCGACAATAGGCATAAATATCCCGAGTTCCTCGACTGGGTAGAAAATACTACTCAAACAACCGTCTGGGGAATGGGTGTTATGTCTGCCTACTCGACAGGACCGTACGCTTGTGAGTTGCAAGGAAGTAAGCCGGGCCGTTTTTTAAAAAAGCCATCAGAGCCCGGCGACAACCGACAATGCTACTTCCTAGATAGTAACGGGAAAATTATCTGCGAGCTAAAATACGCCAAGTATCTACCTAAGAAAGGACGATGGATAGTTTATAGATCGTTTTTCCTACATAAAGATGAGCAAATTATCGAATATTCCTTTGATAGTGAGTTAGACGGTAGTCGTGAGGCCGACCTGATTTGCGTCACACTCACAAGCCTCGCTGACGAGCACGTGGTATCTCGCCACTCCCTTTATACACAGGGTCAGTATATAGAAACTACGTATGGCTTGCTTCATGAGGAAATACGATCCATCACCCAAAAAATCTGGACAGACATTTACATACAAAGGGAATACGAAGTCGTCGACCATGATAAACACCCAACAATTTATGAGCTAGTCGACAGCAAAAAAATCAAGATCTACCCGGAGTAAGGAAAAGGGCCCAATATAATGCAGTTTTCAATCTACCAAGTTAAAAGTTAACACCATGAGCATAGAAGCGTGAAAAGAATTAGAAAAAAGTTATCATTAGAATTAAAAAGTATTACTTCTTCATGCTTTGATCTGAAAGCTAGCAAAAACAGGCTAAGCCTACTTATTGCCAAAGAAAAACATGGCGAAATTTACGTCCAGCACTTGTCGAAAGCCGACGACTATTATGCCGGTATGAAGATTTTCAAATGTGACGCCATGGACTTTTGCATCAGCCAATCCCCGACCTACCCCAGTCAACTGCTGAACTCATCATTTCTTTCCAAAAACTCACTATCAGAGCGTGATAGGAAATTTGGGGACGAGATCGGTGGAATTATCAGAACACCCGTATCGCAAGACATAAAATCGGGTTGAACGATGACCCGAGAAACTTCACATGGGCACAGAATGGTGGGGGCAACCACTCTGTTGCGAGTGCGAAAAAAGTTTTCGAGATTCTTCAGAAGGCTGACAGCGGCGGAACCGCAAGCATTGAGAGCGCACTGAAAAGAATGGGCATGCAAATGACGGGAGGGACATTCTAAATGGATGACTCGGAAAAGATTTATGAAAACAATATAGCGGTCATCTCCAAGCTGCATGCCGCCATAGAGGCAGGCAAAACATCTGCGGTCAAAGCGACACTGGAAAAGCATCCAGACCTGCTTGGTCTCCCTTTGTATGGGCTACCGGGACACGAAACCCTGCTGCATTTGGCGGCAGAAAGCGGCCACATAGACATCTGTGAGTTATTGGTCACCATGGGTATCGCCCTGGATACCCCTGCTACCAGCTCAGGCGATACCACACCGCTATCCGGTGCGGCGCGTAACGGCCATTTGGAAGCATGCAAATGGCTGCTCGACGAGGGAGCGAGAATCGACGGTTGGCCGACAAGTGTCACAACACCCCTCATAGAGGCTATTGTTTCCGGGCATCAGGCAGTGGTCGAGTTTCTGGTTAAGCGCGGTGCCGCTACCAACCGGCTCCACGGCAGGCTCAACACCACGCCTCTGGACATCGCCAATAGCTGGGATCTTCCAGACATTGCATCGATCCTGAAAGATAACGGCGCCGTGAGCGTGATGGACGTTATCCGCGAGCCTGAGAGCGAATATGGTGGCGCCATTGTCAGTTTTGTTCACAACACCGCCGGCTGGGTTCTGCCCGCTCAAGTAAGCCCCGTAACGGCTATAAAAAACGTTGATCTGCGTATCAGCTGCATCGACGGAAAAAATAAATTCAAGCTGTTGTTTACTGTCGGACTGTTCAACCAGTCCCCCAGGACAGAGCTTTTTTTCTGTTTGCCCGGGGATTGGCCGTTGACCCGCTCTGGCTTCAACACCGACAGCACGTGGGCATTTCCTACTCAAATGTTGTCTCGACTGGCAAATGAAACGCTTGAAAACGGCTCATTGAAAGAAGGGCAGCTCATTCGGCGAACCGACCCCGCCTATTCGGACCTAGGGTGGCCAGCAGAGATTGATGCATTGGTCACTGTTGATAAAGTTTGGAACAAAGACTCCTCGAACGAACCAATACCCGATGAGGACAAAGTCATGCTGTACGTGCTGGCGCCGTTGAAATTCACCAAAAAAGGGGCACCTGATGAAGCTGCGCTCGCCGCATTGGCAGACAGCAGGCGCGCAGCAAGCTGGGCTAAGCTAGCCATTCCAGCCACCATTACTGATTGATATTTTTAGTAACTATAAGATCAGTATGCGACCGAGACTCTGAAAGATATTGCGTTTTTATGCAGTCTAGCCGTTGAACTCCGTCGCGTACTTATTTCTGAAAACCCACAAATTTACCAATCCGACACCATGCTCTCCCACCCGTTGCTAGCAAATGAAGCATCCCACCAAAAAACCTCATATTTCCCACGCACTTCGGCGCATGAGGGATATCGCCCGCACCGCCAGTAATAAGCTACAGTTTTCCTGTCGCTGAAAACTCAGCGATACGGGGTTCGCAGCCCGATTGTGAATAGGCACACTGCGTCGCGAAAGCGGCTGCTTAAGGAGCCTAACAATGACAAATAACATTACCCCCAATCTGCCTCTCACTCGCAAAGCACCTAGCGCGGTCGAAAAGGCGGTATATCTACGTAAAACCTCTGACGTCCCTTCCGGCAAGGCTGAGTTGGATCCGGCAAACACGCCAGGATTGCTCAGTACCCTCGCCTTCACTTCCTCCAAACCCGTCATCCCCGAAGATCCCTGCAAGCCCACGCTGTTTTCCATCCAACCAAGCATCAACGCCCAGGATGCGCTGACCTACGTGTCGCGACTGCTCGAAACGGCTGAACTCAATGGCGGCGAAATCAGCCTGCATACCAACCCCGTCGAACGGGCGCTGTTCTAGGGCATGCTGCATTCGGTGGAAGTCGCTCGGGCGGTGGTGGATGCGTTGCTGGAAGGTTCGTCCTCACCTAATCCTGCGTCGCCTTCATAAATTTCCCAGGCGGTAAGCAGAGCCTTATCCGCATCCTCTGAAAATCCCGGTAACAATCAGCCTGTCATTTCTCAGCGCGTTATCGGGATAACACCTCGCTCAAACTAAACAACACCCTGCATAAAAAATTCAGCAGGGACTTTAAAAAACTCGGAAAATTTCTTCACCTGAGCAACAGTCATTTTTCTTTTATCGTTCAAAATCTCAGAAATCGCACTTTGAGTCGCAATGGCAGAAAGATCCTTTTGCTTAATCCCTCTTTCATCCATCAGAAATGCCAACGCTTGCGACTGAGAAGAATAAGGGACCAGAACCGTTTCGGTCTCATATTCATACACACGATCAACCACCAACTCCGCAAAGCGCGCAGCCGCATGATCTTCACTGTCCGCATGTGAGTAAAACTCATCAATCAACGCCATTCGATCTTTAAGATCGCTGTCATCCTTGATTTTCTCACGGCATGCGGATAACAACCGAGCAGAGCTTGCTACCTGATCGTTCAGCTTTTCAAACATGGCGGAAATACCCTCTACGAGAATCAGATATTTTTCAAATATCCAAACCATCATCCTAAATGATCGAAACCCCGCGCGGCCCCAACGGAAAAACAATGAAACGCTCTGGTGCAGAGTGCTACTACCCAGACCAGTCGTCGCTCACCCGCCCCGTCAAAAGCACCATCCCCAGCGTGGTCTATCCTTGAGTCGTCACTAGAGCCGGACCTCGACACAGGAGACAGCGAATGGATGCACGAGAAAGAGCGTTGATGCGGGCCAGCGTGGCCTTGGGGTTGCTGATCAGCACCCTGAAGAAGCACGATCTGGAAGCCCCCCTTTCCCTGGACGATCCACATTTCAAGGAGCTGATCACTCACCTGCGGGACAACTTGCTGGAGGCGCAGGCGGACGAGAGCGTTTCCAGTGTCATGGTCTCGATCAACAAGGCCTTCACCGATGGCGTGCGGCTCAATGCCCGCAGCGTGGGGAGCTTGTTGACGGCGCTGAAGAAGGTCGATGGGCTGCTCATCGAGGCCGGCGAGAGGCACGCTCCGTTGCAGCTGCTTCAGGTGAACGCGGGCTGAAATAAATACAGGCCCCCCTGTAGCGGCCGGCTTGCTGGCGATGGCGGTCGGACAGACGATGCAAGGCTTGCTGGCCTCTTCGCGGGCAAGCCCTGCTCCTACAAGGGGCGCGATGTTCTTGGAGGCGTGCGCCCGCTATTTGCTCGACAACTGTGATCCACCCCCGCAATCGCAGTAGGAATAATTTCCCACCAACATCAGATCATTCATACTCCGCACCGCTCTTGACCTGATGATGGACCACCTGTCTTGATGACCTTTCATGTCTGACCCGCTCTGGGCTGCCCGCCTGGGCGACGCGTTGTCCCATACCTCGATGATGGCCGATATTCTCGGCGGCGTGCTCGAGGTCGCGGCCAACGTCGCCATCGGCGCACTGGCCACCGCAGCCGTGGTTGCCGCCACCGGGATCACCGTCGCCACCGGCGGCCTCGGGGCCTGTGTGCTGGGCGCCGTGGTCGGGGTCATTGTCGGCGTGGCGATGAGCAAGACCGGCGCCGACAAGGGCCTGAGCAAGATGTGCGAGGGCATCGGCAACAGCCTCTTTCCGCCCACGGTGCAGGCCACCATCCTCACCGGCTCGACCAATACCCTGATCAACTCGATTCCCGCCGCCCGCGCCGCCGGTGCGGTGCCGTCCCACGTCGAAGCGGCCGGCACGCCAGACAGCGATGAGCCGGCCCCGGAAGCCAGCTACCTGGATATCGCCAAGGGCTTCTTTGCCCAGATGTGGCGACCCACGGTGGCAACGCCCGCTCCCGGCGCCGTGCCCAAGCCGCTGGATCTGGTGACCTGCATGAAGCATCCGCCGATGCCGTCGCAGTTTCTCGCCGAAGGGTCGGAAAAGGTCAGCATCAACGGTCAGCCCGCCGTGCGCAGTGGCGACCGCAGTACCTGTGACGCTACCGTCGTTTCGTCCGGCTTGATCTCACCCAACGTCACCATCGGCGGCGGTTCGGTGGTGGTGCGTGAGATCCGTAGCGGCAAGACTCCGGGCGTCGGCCTGGCCATCACCGCGCTGATGATGCTCAAGGGCAGCAAGGGCAAATTTCTCAGCAACCTGCCGTGCATGCTGTTGGCCGGGGTCAATTCCTTTGTCACCAGCCAGGCCATCGGCGCGCTGACCAACGCCATCGCCGGTTCGCCGAACCCGGTGCACGCCGCCACCGGCGCCAAGGTACTGGGTGGCCTGGACGACCTGGATTTCGCCCTGCCGGGGCTGCTACGCCTCGACTGGCAACGCTTCTACAACAGCCGCGACGAGCGTCGCAACGGCCTGTTCGGCGCAGGTTGGAGCGTGCCTTATGAAGTCAGCGTGCAGGTCGAAGCACACCCCGAGGGCGGCGAACGGCTGATCTACACCGACGAACAGGCCCGGCGTATCGACATGGGCTCGATCCCCCTGGGCAGCGCGGTGTTCAGTGCCGGTGAAGGCTTGAGCGTCCGCCGGCATGGCAATGGTCAATTATTGATCGAAAGCGACGACGGTCTCTATCGTCTCTTCGAAGCCCAGCCCGGCGAGCCCGCTCACTTGCGCCTGACTCAACTGGGCGACCGCAACGACAACCGCCTCTATCTCGACTACGACGAGTCAGGGCGACTGTTGCGTCTACGCGACACCTTCGATCTCGTCCAGGCCCAACTGATCTACAGCGACACATGGCCGAACCGGGTCAGCCGGATCGAGCGCCTGTACCCGGATCATTCGAACGAGCTTCTGGTCAGTTACACCTACGACCTGCGCGGCGACCTGGCGCAAGTACTGGATGCCACCGGCCATGCGCAACGGCGCTTCGCCTACGATGACGGCCAGCGGCTGGTGGAGCACCAACTGTCCGTCGGCCTGCGCTGCTTCTACCAATGGGCACAGATCGACGGCCGCGAATGGCGGGTGGTACGTCACTGGACCGACGAAGGCGATGAATATGCCTTCGACTACGACCTGGACGCCGGGACCACCCGCGTCACCGACAACCTCAAGCGCACCAGCACCCGGCGCTGGAACCCGCAACACCAGATCACCGAATACACCGACAACCTCGGCCAGACCTGGCAGTTCCAGTGGAGTGACGAACGCCAGTTGCTCGGCGCCATCGATCCCCAGGGCGGCCAATACCAATTCAGCTACGACGAAGCTGGCAACCTGTGCACCACCCAGGACCCACTGGGCCGCAGCGAATCGACCCTTTGGCTGGAGCACTGGGCCTTGCCGCTGGTGGAAACCGACGCGGCGGGTAACAGCTGGCAGTTCCGCTACGACAACCGTGGCAACTGCATCCAGGAAACCAATCCACTGGGTCACGTTACCCGCTATCGCGTCGACGCCCAGGGCCAGACCGTCGAGATCATCGACGCCAGCGGCAAAAGCAAAACCCTGCGCTGGAGCCCCCTCGGTCAACTGCTCGAACATATCGACTGCTCCGGCTACCCGACACGCCTGGGTTACGACGAGCGCGGTCTGCTGCGCACGATCACCGATGCCCTGGGCGAACGCACCCAGTACGACTACGACCCCCAGGGCCGCTTGCTGAACAGCCACTTGCCGGACGGCCGCACGCACCAGTACCAGCGCAATGCCGACGGCCAGTTGATCGGCTACACCGACCCCGCCGGACAGACCATCGCCTACCACTACGACCGTCGCGGCCAGGTGCGCCAGCGCATCGATGCCAGCGGTCGGCAGGTGCAGTTCAGCTACGACGCCTATGGACGCTTGCAGGCGCTGAGCAATGAGAACGGCGAAAGCTATCGCTTCGCCTGGGATGCCAGCGACCGCCTGGTGGAACAGCAGGACCTGGACGGTAGCGCCCGCCGTTACACCTACAACGCCCGGAACGATGTCACTCGCGTCGATACCCTGCCCGCGCCCCATGGCAGCGGCCTGGCGGTAGTCCCCGCAACGCCGGTCGCACCGATTGTCCATCACCTCGAACGCGACGCTGCCGGACGCCTGACAGCGAAAATCACCGACGACGGCCGCACCGAATACAGCTACGACGCGCTGGATCAACTGACGGCGGTCACCTTTACCGACAATGACGGCCAGGCACAGAGCCTGGGCTTCGCCTACGACGCCCTTGGCCAGTTGCTGGAAGAACAAAGCACGGCGGGCAGCCTCCAGCATCACTACGACGAATTGGGCAATCTGATCCAGACGCAGTTGCCGGATGGTCGCTGGCTCAATCGGCTGTATTACGGCAGTGGTCATCTGCACCAGATCAATCTGGACGGTCGGGTCATCAGCGACTTCGAGCGTGACCGCCTGCACCGCGAGGTGCTGCGCACCCAAGGTCAACTCGATACCCGCAGCGAATACGATCGCGCCGGACGTCTGCGTTCGCGCCTGCGCCGCCCGATCAGCCAACCTTCGGCGTTGCCCGCGCCGGCGCAGCAACATTTCGACTACGATCCCGCCGATCACCTGGTCGGCCGCCTCGACCAGCAACATGGCGGCACCCATCGACAGTTGATGCACCACGACGCCAGCGGTCGCATCGTCGCCAGCCAGGACAGCGTCCAGGGCCAGAGCGAGACCTTCGCCTACGACGCCGCCGCCAATCTGCTGGACGGCCCCACAGGCGGCCGGGTGCTGCACAACAAGCTGCTGACCTACCAGGACAAGCGCTATCGCTACGACGCCTTCGGCCGGATGATCGAGAAGCGTAGCGGCAGCCATCGGGTCCAGCGCTTCGCCTACGATGCTGAGCACCGTCTGATCGAGGTGCGCAACCAGGACGGTGCGCGGGAAACCGTGGTGCGCATGAGCTACGATCCGCTGGGCCGGCGTATCGCCAAGAGCGAGCACGACAGCCACGGTTACCCCCTGGGCGAGACCCGATTCACCTGGGATGGTCTGCGCCTGCTGCAGGAACACCGACACGGCCTGAGCAGCCTCTACCTCTACGCGGACGATGGCCACGAGCCGCTGGCCCGGGTCGACGGCAGCGGCGCCTTGCAGAAAATCCGCTATTACCACAACGACCAGAGCGGCTTGCCCGAACAACTGACGGAAAGCGACGGCCATGTGGTCTGGCGGGCGCGCTACCGGATCTGGGGCAATACCGTCAGCGAAACACGCGAGCCTCATTACCTGGAGGAGCAGAACCTGCGCTTCCAGGGACAGTACCTGGACCGCGAAACCGGCTTGCACTACAACACCTTCCGCTTCTACGACCCGGATATCGGGCGCTTTACCACCCCCGACCCGATCGGCCTGGCCGGTGGCCTCAACCTGTATGCCTATGCGCCGAACCCACTGACCTGGGTCGACCCCCTTGGACTAAGCTGTGGTCCTTCGGGCAAAGTGCCGATTACCCGTAACTCCGCGCGCAAGCTGTTGAAAAGCCGGGGGCTGAACCAAAAAATCCAGCGTGAAACCGTCGACAGCTTCCAGGGGCAGATCTACGCCACTCGAGGAAAGAAAGGTGATGTGTTCACCATCACCGAGCACAAACCCGGCACTGCTTCGCAAATCTACGTCACCCGTGGCTCGGCGGGCGCGACCGCAGCGGACAGACGCGCGAACCTGGCACTGCCCAACAGCAACAGCGCGGTACACGAAGGCCAGGTCGCCCTGACCCGCGACCAGGTCCTGCTGGAAGGCCGGGTGGCTCCCCAACCACAATGGGGCGCGGACAAGGTCGGCGGCGGATGGCAAGTCGTTACGGCCGGCGGACGATATTCAGGAGCAACGGAACGACTATGAACCTCAAAGAATGCAACGACACCCTCTGCGACCTGCTGAGACGCTCGGGTTATGAAGACGAAGCCGATGAGATCCAGGCACTGGTAGACATCGTGCTGGACCCGGCTAGCAACGACAGTCAGCGCAACGAAGCGATCAAGAACCTGACAATGCGTTGTCATCCCAAATGGCTGGGAGACTTTTTCATCGACGGCATGACCTATCCACAATGGACCGATCTCATTACTCACTTCGAAAAACTGCTCATGCGCCAGAAACGCCCATGATGGTCGCCCTCTACGAGGAGGATGACCTCGACGACCAGGTACGACAGTTGTCCACCGCCCTAGGCACGCTGATCGCGCAATTGCAGAAAAGCCGCAACGAGTCCGCTCAGTTTTTCATCGACAAGGCGGCTGAACTCAGAGCCGCCGGCGATGTTCGCGAAGCCCTGGAACAGCTCTCGACCTGCCGGGCCATGGCCCAATACGGCAACTTCTCCTACACCGAGGAGAGTCAGTTGGAAGGGGTGGTCGATGCGGCCGCCGCTTGCCTGGCAGCCCTGCCGAAACCCTGAAACCGCCATCGCCGCGATGCGACATCCCGACAAGCCAGCACACAAAGGCTGGGCACGACGATATTCTGATGGCGGAACACGTACCTGAAGCTCCGCTCCCACATGGCTATCCGGTCGTCTGCAGATTGTTGATTCGACACTGAACAGTGGGGGCCTTGCGACAGCACCGCCAGAATGAAAAATGGGCACCCGATCCGATCGGCGTGCCCATTTTTTCTACAGCCCTCCCGTTGCTCCGGGAGTGGTACCTGACGCTTACGGGTTGACGCTATCTTTGAGCGACTTGCCCGGTTTGAATGCGACGGTATTGCTGGCCTTGATCTTCACCGGCTCGCCGGTTTGCGGGTTCTTGCCGGTACGGGCACCGCGATGGCGCTGCAGAAAGGTGCCGAAACCTACCAGGGTGACGCTGTCTTTGCGGTGCAGCGCGCCGGTGATTTCTTCGAGGACGGCGTTGAGCACGCGGCTGGCCTGTTCTTTCGTGAGGTCCGCTTTTTCAGCAATTGCAGCGGCGAGTTCTGGTTTACGCATAATGAAGCCTCTTTGACGGTTTTTTGTTGTTATGTCCGTGCTGTTCTTCCGGAACAGCGCCCAAGGCGCCGCAGGCTCTACTCTGCGGCAGACGGGAGTGAGGATGGCACGAGGCAAGGTCCCGCGCCAGTCTCGTTACGACCTTTGTAGGGGCAAGAAGCGGGTGTTTACGACAGAAGGACCGGTATTTACGCCAGCAACGGCGGAAGCTCCTTGTTCAGGGCCAGTTTTTCCATCACCGCCGCGCCCGTCAGGGCATAACCCAGCAGCCGACCGCCGGTGTCGCGGCACAGGGCCTTGATGTCGGCGCCCTGCCCTTCGACCGTCCACACGCCTTCGCTGCCACGGGGCGGTGGCGACACCACCAGCGGGCACACCGGCGTCTTCACGGTGATCGGCATGGCGCCGTAGCTCACCGCGGTGGCATTGCCGGCCAGGGTCTGGGCCAGCGCCCGGGCGCAGCTCATCAGCGGCATGACGTACAGCAGGTTCAAGCCATCGACCTCGGCGCAGTCGCCCAGGGCGTAGATATTGGCGTGGGAGGTTTTCAGGTGGCGATCAACCACCACCCCGCGATTGACCTGCAGGCCGGCGGCGGCGGCCAGGTCGATGCGCGGACGCAGGCCGATGGCCGAGACCACCACGTCGCAGGCCACGGTGGCGCCGTCCGACAGATGCGCCTCCAGGTGATCGCCGCTGCGTTGCAGGCGGGTCAGCACCGGGCCCAGGTGAAAACGCGCACCAAGGCTTTCCAGGCCCGCCTGCACAGCGGCGGCGGCCGCCGGGTGCAGCAACGTCGGCATGACCTGTTCGCACGGCGCAACCAGTTCCACCTGGTAACCACCAAGGATCAGGTCATTGGCGAACTCACAGCCGATCAACCCGGCGCCCAGCAGCAGCACACGCTGCTTGCCCGCCGCCGCCACACGGAAACGCGCGTAGTCTTCCAGGTCGTTGATCGGGAAGATCGCCTCGGGGGCATCGCCTTCCACCGGCACCCGCACGGTTTCCGCGCCCCAGGCCAGGATCAGGTCACGGTAGCTCACCGCTTCCTCGCCGATCCACAGGCGTTTGTGGCCCGGGTCGATGCCGCTGATGCGGGTGTGGGTGCGGATCTCGGCCTTGAGCTGCTCGGCCATGGTCCCGGGTTCGGCCATGCTCAGGCCATCGGCGTCCTTGTTCTTGCCGAAGCCGGTGGAGAGCATGGGCTTGGAGTAGGAACGCCCGTCGTCGGCGGTGATCAGCAGCAGCGGGGTTTCGCTGTCGAGCTTGCGAAACTCCCGGGCCAGGTTGTAACCGGCCAGCCCGGTACCGACGATCACGACAGGTGCGCTCATTCCTTTCTCCAAGTCCATAGACATCTGTTTAAAAATTGATCGATCAGGCGATTTCGATCATTTCGAAATCCGTCTTGCCGACGCCGCAGTCCGGACACAGCCAGTCAGCGGGGACATCTTCCCAGCGGGTCCCGGGGAGGATGCCATCATCCGGCCAACCGTCGGCTTCGTTATAGATCAGCCCGCAAACCACACATTGCCACTTCTTCATCTCGTTACTTCCTCGGTTCCCAGGCTTTTAACGGCACGGACAGTCGATAGGCACAGCGTTGCCGTCCGGCTCAGGGCGTTTTGTACTGATCGAAGGCCGCCGATGCAAGCACGATCGACAGCGTTGATCAGCCTGGCGCTCTAAACGGCCGAACCGCCTGTGATAAGCTCGGCGCCTCACTGGCTGCCAATCAACTGCCCATCGTGCCGCACAAAGCCCCCGTTCCAGCGTCTCCCGCCTGGCTCACCCAGAGCCGGCTGACCACCCCGCCAGACGCACCAACCCTCGACTGGTTATTTGACGAAGGGTCTCTTACTCGTCGTCTTACAGCACTTTCCGATAACGCTTTCAGTGTCACGCCACTGTTCGAAGGCTGGCAACCGCTGCGCGACGACGAGTGCGCCTCGCTGGAGTTGCCGGGTGAAAGCCTGGGTTGGGTGCGCGAGGTGTATTTGCGCGGTCACGGCCAGCCCTGGGTGTTCGCCCGTAGCGTCGCGGCGCAGAGTGCCTTGCGCGAAGGCGGCCTGAATATGGACGAGTTGGGTAGCCGTTCACTGGGTGAACTGCTGTTCTGCGATCAGGCGTTCGAACGCCAGGCCATCGAAGTCTGCCATTACCCGGCGCCCTGGCTGCCGCCGGAGCATCGCGCCGATCATCTCTGGGGCCGCCGCTCACGTTTCAATCGCGGGCCGCTGAGCCTGCTGGTGGCGGAGATTTTCCTGCCGAGCCTGTGGCACGCCGTCAGTACCTGTGGGGAGAACTGCTGATGTACCTGAACCTGCTCAAATCCATGAACCGCCTGCACCCACGGGCCTGGGACTTTCTCCAGCTGACCCGCATGGACAAGCCCATCGGCATTTACCTTCTGCTGTGGCCGACCCTCAGCGCCCTGTGGATCGCGGCCAAGGGTGTACCGTCGCTGGGCAACCTGCTGATCTTCACCCTCGGCGTGATCCTGACCCGCGCCGGCGGCTGCGCCATCAATGACTTCGCCGACCGCAAGGTCGACGGCCACGTCAAACGCACCGAGCAGCGGCCCATCGCGGCAGGGCGGATCAGCGGCAAGGAAGCCCTCGTGGTGTTCGCCCTGCTGATGGGAATCAGTTTCCTGCTGGTGCTGTGCACCAATGCGACCACGGTGTGGTTGTCCTTCGGTGCCCTGGCGGTAGCGGCCTGCTACCCGTTCATGAAGCGCTACACCTATTACCCGCAAGTGGTGCTGGGGGCGGCGTATTCCTGGGGCATCCTGATGGCCTTCACCGCCGAGACCGGCAGCCTGCCCGCCACGGCCTGGTTGCTGTATATCGCCAATGTGCTGTGGACGGTGGCATTCGACACCTATTACGCCATGACCGACCGTGAGGACGACCTGAAGATCGGCGTGAAATCCACTGCCATTCTGTTCGGCGAGGCCGATCGGGTGATCATCCTGACCTTGCAGGGCCTGATGCTCGGCTGCCTGCTGCTGGCCGGGGCGCGGTTCGAGCTGGGGGGCTGGTTCCATATCGGGCTTTTAGCGGCCGCGGCATGTTTTGTCTGGGAATTCCGGGTCACCCGAGGCAAGGACCCGCAGCTCTGCTTCAAGATGTTCCTGCACAACCACTGGGCGGGATTGGCGATTTTCCTGGGTGTGGTGCTGGATTACGCGGCGCGCTGAGCAACCCCGCTCGCCAGCCAGGCACCCGTTCCAGAGGACACAACGGAACCTGTAGGAGCCTGGCTTGCCAGCGAAGCTTTTAGCGGTCTCAAGGGCCTCTTCGCGGGCAAGCCCTGCTCCTACAAGGTATTGCGGTGAATCAGTGCTTGGCCATGTGCCACATACCGCCTTTGCCATCACCCATGGCGTCTCCAGGCTTGGCGTCCATCTTGTAGGTGTACATCGGTTTGCCGTTATGCGCCCACTGCATCGTGCCGTCATCGCGCTTGATCATTGTCCAGCCAGCCTCAGCCTTGGCATCCGCAGGAGCCATCATCGGCGGCCAGTTCTTGGCGCAATCGCCATTGCACATGGATTTGCCGTTGGCATCCTTATCAAAGGTGTACAACGTCATCCCCTTGCTATCGACCATCATGCCGTTTTTCATCATGGCCGGCTCAGCCGCGAAAACCAGGGTCGGCAGCGTTAACGCCGCCGTTACCATCAGGGCTTTCAACGAAAACGAAGAGTAAGTCATAAGAACCTTCCTTTTGTGGTTGTAGGATTCGAACCCCCAGCGTAGCCCATGAATATGACCATTGCGGCGTGCGGAAAAAAGCTGTCACATGTCTGCAATAATTTCGTTATCTAATGCGGCGCAAGACAGTTAAATGACAAGAGGGTGAAGGGATATGGTTGGCAGGAGCATTCTGATCGTCGACGACGAAGCGCCCATCCGCGAGATGATCGCCGTTGCGTTGGAAATGGCCGGCTATGACTGCCTGGAAGCGGAAAACTCCCAGCAGGCCCACGCGATCATCGTCGACCGCAAACCCGACCTGATCCTGCTCGACTGGATGCTGCCCGGCACCTCGGGCATCGAGCTGGCCCGGCGCCTCAAGCGCGACGAGCTGACCGGTGACATCCCGATCATCATGCTCACCGCCAAGGGTGAAGAAGACAACAAGATCCAGGGTCTTGAAGTCGGCGCCGATGACTACATCACCAAGCCATTCTCTCCACGGGAGCTGGTGGCGCGCCTCAAGGCAGTGCTGCGCCGGGCCGGCCCGACCGACGGCGAAGCCCCCATCGAAGTCGGCGGCCTGCTGCTCGACCCCATCAGCCACCGGGTGACCATCGACGGCAAACCGGCGGAAATGGGGCCTACCGAATACCGCCTGTTGCAGTTCTTCATGACCCACCAGGAACGTGCCTACACCCGTGGCCAGTTGCTGGACCAGGTCTGGGGCGGCAATGTCTATGTCGAGGAGCGAACCGTCGACGTGCATATCCGCCGTCTGCGCAAAGCCTTGGGCGATGCCTACGAAAATCTGGTACAAACCGTGCGCGGCACCGGCTATCGTTTCTCGACCAAGGGTTGAGAACCGCTGCAAACAACCCGCAATACATCGGTAACCGAGCCGCTTCAAACTGGCAGCGTTGAAGCTTGTCGCTCGAACGGCTTCGCCTCCAAGGACGCATGTTGAAGTGAATCAAAACTGGCATGGCACCCTGATCCGCCATTTGTTGTTGCTGGTCACCGGCTGCCTGGTGGCAGGGCTGGCCAGCGGGTATTACGGCTGGAGCCTGGCCGTGGGCCTGGGGCTTTACCTGGGCTGGACCCTCAAGCAACTGCTGCGCCTGCATCAATGGCTGCGCCATCACAAACCCGAAGAATCACCGCCGGACGGCTATGGCCTGTGGGGCGACGTATTCGACAGCATCTATCACCTGCAACGTCGCGACCAGCGCGTGCGCGGGCGCCTGCAAGCGGTGATCGACCGGGTCCAGGAATCCACCGCCGCCCTCAAGGACGCGGTGATCATGCTCGACAGCGACGGCAACCTGGAATGGTGGAACCGCGCGGCGGAAACCCTGCTGGGCCTCAAGACGCCCCAGGACAGCGGCCAGCCGGTGACCAACCTGGTGCGCCATCCGCGCTTCAAGGAATACTTCGAACAGGAAAGCTACGCCGAGCCGCTGGAAATTCCCTCGCCGACCAATGACCGCCTGCGTATCCAGCTCTATATCACCCGCTACGGCAACAACGAGCACCTGATGCTGGTGCGCGACGTGACCCGCATCCATCAGCTGGAACAGATGCGCAAGGACTTCGTCGCCAACGTCTCCCATGAGCTGCGCACGCCACTGACGGTGATCTCCGGCTACCTGGAAACCCTGCTCGACAACGTCCAGGAGGTGAACCCACGCTGGGTTCGCGCCCTGCAGCAGATGCAGCAGCAAGGCAGCCGCATGCAGACCCTGCTCAACGACCTGCTGTTGCTGGCCAAGCTGGAAGCCACCGACTACCCGTCGGACAACCAGCCGGTGCGCATCGACACGCTGTTGCAGTCGATCAAGAACGATGCCCAGGCCCTGTCCGGGCAACGCAACCAGACCATCACCCTGGAAGCCGATGGCGCCATCCGCCTCAAGGGCAGCGAGGCGGAACTGCGCAGCGCGTTCTCCAACCTGGTGTTCAACGCCGTCAAATACACCCCGGCCGAAGGCAATATCCGCATTCGCTGGTGGGGCGACGAGCACGGCGCGCACCTGAGCGTGCAGGATTCGGGCATCGGTATCGACAACAAGCACCTGCCACGCCTGACCGAACGCTTCTACCGGGTCGACTCCAGCCGCAACTCCAACACCGGCGGCACCGGCCTGGGCCTGGCCATCGTCAAACACGTGTTGCTGCGCCACCGCGCCCGCCTGGAAATCAGCAGCGTATTGGGCCATGGCAGCACCTTCACCTGCCATTTCGCCCCGGTCCAGGTGACGCGCACCAGCACCCGCAACCTGCCCGCCTGACGCCTTGCCGGGACACCGGCCGGGCCAGGCCACTAGGCAACGGGCGCATCTGCCGCTACATTGGTTGACTTGTGCCTGCCTTTCAGGCCTCCACCCACCTACTTCAAATTGAAATACGGAACCCGTAAAACCCCATCATGGACCCTTCCCCTAGTAGCTTGACCCTCGCTTCGCTCTTCGCCGACTTCGGCATGATTCTTTTCGCTCTGATCCTGGTATTGCTCAACGGTTTCTTCGTTGCGGCGGAATTCGCCATGGTCAAGCTGCGCTCGACCCGGGTCGAGGCCATCGCCCACCAGAACGGCTGGCGCGGGCAGATCCTGCGCACCGTGCACAGCCAGCTGGACGCCTATCTGTCCGCCTGCCAGTTGGGTATCACCCTCGCCTCCCTGGGCCTGGGCTGGGTCGGTGAACCGGCCTTCGCCCACCTGATGGAGCCGCTGCTGAGTGCCGTCGGTGTGAACTCCGCCGAAGTGATCAAGGGCGTGTCGTTCTTTACCGCCTTTTTCATCATTTCCTACCTGCACATCGTGGTCGGTGAGCTGGCGCCCAAATCCTGGGCGATTCGCAAGCCCGAGCTGCTGTCGCTGTGGACGGCGGTGCCGCTGTACCTGTTCTACTGGGCGATGTACCCGGCCATCTACCTGCTCAACGCCAGCGCCAACGCCATCCTGCGGATCGCCGGCCAGGGCGAGCCCGGCCCCCATCACGAGCACCATTACAGCCGTGAAGAACTCAAGCTGATCCTGCACTCCAGCCGTGGCCAGGACCCCAGCGACCAGGGCATGCGCGTGCTGGCCTCGGCAGTGGAAATGGGCGAACTGGAAGTGGTCGACTGGGCCAACTCCCGTGAAGACCTGGTGACCCTGGACTGCAATGCGCCGCTCAAGGAAATCCTCGCGCTGTTCCGTCGCCACAAGTTCAGCCGTTATCCGGTGTACGACGCCGAACGCAACGTGTTCGTCGGCCTGCTGCACATCAAGGACCTGCTGCTGGAACTGGCGGCCCTGGACCATATTCCCGAGTCGTTCAACCTCGCCGAGCTGACCCGGCCACTGGAGCGGGTATCGCGGCATATGCCGTTGTCGCGCCTGCTGGAACAGTTCCGCCAGGGCGGCTCGCACTTCGCCCTGGTGGAAGAAGCCGACGGCAAGGTGATCGGCTACCTGACCATGGAAGACGTGCTCGAAGTGCTGGTGGGCGATATCCAGGACGAACACCGCAAGACCGAGCGCGGCATCCTCGCCTATCAGCCGGGCAAGTTGCTGGTGCGGGGCGATACGCCGTTGTTCAAGGTCGAACGCCTGCTGGGCATCGACCTGGACCATATCGAGGCGGAGACCCTCGCCGGGCTGGTCTATGACTCCCTGAAGCGGGTTCCGGAAGAGGAAGAAGTGCTGGAAGTCGAAGGCCTGCGCATCATCATCAAGAAGATGAAAGGGCCGAAGATCATCCTGGCCAAGGTCCTCAAGCTCGACTGATAGGGGTCATTTCCCCCTCAGGGCAAAATTCGGCAGCATCTCCAGCGGCTGGCTGAACTGATAGGGAATCGACACCAGCCCCATCCCGGTATTGCGCTGCACCACGAAGTGCAGGTGCGGCCCGGTGCTGTTGCCGGTGTTGCCCGACAGCGCCAGCGGGCTGCCCACTTCCACCCGCTGGCCTTCGCGCACGCTCACCGAGCCTTGCTTGAGGTGCAGGTACACGCCCATGGTGCCGTCGTCGTGCAGCACCCGCACGAAGTTGCCCGAAGGGTTCTTGCCGCCGCCGCTCTGGTCGTTCTCGGTCTTGATCACTACCCCGCCCCGCGCCGCGATGATCGGCGTGCCTACCGGCATGGCGATGTCCATCGCGTAACGGCTCTTGGTGCCGAAGTGGCTGTATTGCCCATTCGGTCCCTGGGTCAGGCGAAACGGCCCGCCACGCCAGGGAAAGGGGTAACGGTAGCCCTGAGCCTGCCCGGAAGGGTCGCCCAGGAAGTATTGGAACCTGGGGACGTAGCGCATCGGCTCGCCGGCCTGAATCGCCGTGAGCAGCGCCAGGCGCTGGTTGCTGCGGGCCGGCAGGACCTTGCGGATCGACTGCGGCGCACCGCTGACGTTCTTCAGGGCCCCGAAACCCAGCTCGATCTCCACTGGGGCATAGAGGTCGTTGCGCACGTAGACCTCATCACCGCCCTTCTGCTTGCGGATATCCAGGCGCACCTGATGCTCCAGGTGCTCGACCATCCGATCACGAAACACGAATACCTGGGCGCCCGGCGCCGGGCGGTCACTGTAGGAGACCACCCCATTGGCATCGGTGTACTTGTAGATGGTCATGGCCGCAGCCGAGGTGGCGGCCATCAACAGACCACAGGAAAGCAGCAGGCGCAGGAACATAAGCGAGAGTCGCCGAATAAAACATGGCGACCAGACTAGCAGGTGGCCAGGGCATTTGTGTGAATCACGCCAGCTGGATGGCCCCGGGGCCAAAGCACAGGTCGACGTTCAATTGAGCCGGCTCGGACAGGTTCACCAGCGCATCCAGGGAGAACTTGTCGATCTTGCCGTTCAGCAGGTCATTCAGCCTCGGCTGGGTGATCCCCAGGCGCTTGGCTGCGTCCTTTTGCGACACCTCCCAAGCGTTGACCCGGCTGATCAGCTCCATCATCAGCTTGGAGCGCAGGCGCATGTTGGCGGCCTCCCGAGGAGTGTCCTCAAGGGCATCCCAGACAGAGGCGAAACGTTCAGTCTTGATGGCGTTGGTCATAGCGTTGCTCCTATCTCCTGCAGTCTGGCCCGCGCCAGCTCAATATCCCGGGTTTCCGTTTTCTGGGTGGTCTTTCTGAAGGCGTGAAGGACATACAGGGCATCGGCCCGGTTGACCACATAGAACACCCGAAATGCGCCACTCTCTTCACTCACCCTGATCTCATAGACACCCTTGCCTACCGTCTTCATGGGCTTCCAGTCGCAGGGCGCTTCACCCTGCTGCAGAAGATCCAGCTGAAAACCGACGGCTCTTCGCGCATCCAGCGGGAACGCCTTGAGATCCCTGAGTGAGCTCCCTACAAACACCACATCCTTGTGCCTTGGCATCGACTTCTCCTGTTGCTGACAGGAAAAGACTAATCAATGAACGGGATATCCGTGGTGCGAGGTTGTTTCAAAGCTTGGCGCAAAGGCGACCACCCACATGACTCTTAAATAGATTATATCGAAACAGATATAAAACAACCTGAGCGAAAGGATTCGGACGAAAGGCGTTCCGAGGGCAGGCGTCAGTATCGGAGGAAGGTCAGGCAAACGGCGCGGTGTGCAAAGCCACCACGCCGTCAGGCGGGTATCAAGCCCCGGGAACGAAGTGCTTCAGGGCGGTGCCACGGGCGATCAGGCGGGAGATATAGTCCAGCTTCTGGGCGTCCTGGTCGACAAAACGGAAGGTCAGTTGCAGCCATTCGCTGTCCGGCTTCGGCTCATGGGCGACGATGGCATGCAGATAGCCGTTCAAACGGGCGATCTCGGCGTTATCGCCCTGCTCCAGGTCCAGCACGGCGTTTTCCAGCACCTGCGGGAGGATCTCGGTACGCCGTACCACCAGCAAGGCTTCCTTGATGCTCAGTGCCTTGATCACGCACTGCTGGGTGCCACTGGACAGACGCAACTGGCCCTGGCCACGACCGCCCGAGGCTGCGGCGGCGCCCGCTGGCGATGCCGCAGTGGCCGGACGCACCGGCGGGCTGTTGAGCAGGCCTTTGGACGGGGCCGCCGCAGGGGCTTGCGCCGCCGCCGGGCTGACCACTTCGGCACGACCGCCGGTCAGGGCGCTCAGGGAGTCATTGGCAAAAGCCGAGTTGGCCTTGGTCGGCGCGCTGTTCATCAAGGTGTCGAGCTTGCCGACCTTGTGCAACGCCTGCTTGACCTTGGTCAGCAGCTGTTCGTTGGTAAACGGCTTGCTCACATAACCGGAAACACCGGCCTGGATCGCCTGAACCACGTTTTCCTTGTCGCCACGGCTGGTCACCATGACAAACGGCATCGTCTTGAGGTTGTCCTGCTGGCGGCACCAGGTCAGCAACTCCAGACCGGACATTTCCGGCATTTCCCAGTCGCACAACACCAGGTCGAACGCTTCGCGAGCCAGTACCGCCTGGGCCTTGCGCCCGTTGACAGCGTCTTCGATCCGGATGCCCGGGAAGTAGTTGCGCAGGCATTTCTTCACCAGATCGCGGATGAACGACGCGTCATCCACCACCAAAACACTGACTTTACTCATTGACCATTCCTCTGAAAATCCCGGCTAGCATACTGACTAATGGCTATTTGCCAACAGCGATTGGTCACACCGGGACTTTTCGTTCGCGGGTGCTCGTAAAAATTCGTACGCCACAAACAAAAACGCCCGACCTTAGGCCGGGCGTTTTTCTCAGGCAATCTTACTTATCGTCAGCTTCGCCGGGAACATTAGCAGTTTCGGACAAGGTGCCCTCAACTTCCTGACGCATGCGCTTGAGGCCCATGTGCCGGACGTCGGTGCCGCGCACCAGGTAGATCACCAGTTCGGAGATGTTCCGTGCATGATCGCCGATGCGCTCCAGGGAACGCAGTACCCAGATGATGCTCAGTACCCGGCTGATCGAGCGCGGATCTTCCATCATGTAGGTTGCCAGCTCGCGCAGGGCCGTCTTGTACTCGCGGTCGATGATCTTGTCGTATTGCGCCACCGACAACGCCAGCTCGGCGTCGAAGCGGGCAAAGGCGTCCAGCGAGTCACGGACCATGTTGCGCACCTGGTCGCCGATATGACGCACTTCGACATAACCACGCGGCGCCTCGCCCTCCTCGCACAGCTGGATGGCGCGACGGGCGATCTTGGTCGCTTCGTCACCGATGCGCTCCAGGTCGATTACCGACTTGGAGATGCTGATGATCAGGCGCAGGTCAGAGGCCGCCGGCTGGCGACGGGCGAGAATGCGCAGGCATTCCTCGTCGATATTGCGTTCCATCTGGTTGATCTGGTCGTCGATTTCGCGCACTTGCTGGGCCAGGCCCGAATCGGCTTCGATCAACGCGGTGACCGCGTCGTTGACCTGCTTCTCGACCAGACCGCCCATGGCCAGGAGGTGGCTGCGTACTTCTTCCAGTTCCGCGTTGAACTGCGCGGAAATGTGATGGGTAAGACCGTCTTTATCAATCATTGTGTCGCTCCGCGAAAGCTGCAAGCTTCAAGCTGTAAGCTTCAAGCCGAATTATGAATATGCTCAGGCTGCCCGTGCTTGCCGCTTGTCGCTGACGACTTGCAGCTTCCTCACCTAGCCATAACGACCGGTGATGTAGTCTTCTGTCTGTTTCTTCGCCGGGTTGGTGAACAGGGTGTCGGTGTCACCGAACTCCACCAGCTTGCCCATGTACATGAACGCGGTGTAGTCGGAAACCCGAGCGGCCTGCTGCATGTTGTGGGTGACGATCACAATAGTGAATTTAGATTTCAACTCGTAGATCAGCTCTTCGACCTTGAGGGTCGAGATCGGATCGAGTGCCGAGCACGGTTCGTCGAGCAACAACACTTCCGGTTCGACCGCGATGGTCCGGGCAATCACCAGACGCTGTTGCTGACCGCCGGACAGGCCCAGGGCCGAGTCGTGCAGACGATCCTTGACCTCTTCCCACAGCGCCGCGCCCTTGAGGGCCCATTCCACGGCTTCATCGAGAATACGCTTCTTGTTGATGCCTTGGATACGCAAGCCGTAGACCACGTTTTCGTAGATGGTCTTGGGGAACGGGTTGGGTTTCTGGAACACCATGCCGACCTTGCGGCGCAGCTCGGCGACGTCCTCGCCCTTGCGGTAGATGTTGTTGCCGTAGAGGTTGATTTCACCCTCTACGCGGCAACCGTCCACCAGGTCGTTCATACGGTTGAAGGTGCGCAGCAGCGTCGACTTGCCGCAACCGGACGGGCCGATAAAGGCGGTCACGCGCTGCTTGGGGATATTCATGCTGACGTCGTACAACGCCTGCTTCTCGCCGTAGTACAGGCTCAGTTTCGGGACTTCGATGGCAACGGTTTCGCTCGCCAGGTCCAGGCTCTGCTTGCTACGGCCCAGGGCGGACATGTTGATGCCGTGGGTTTGGGGTTCATGCTGCATGGGGTAACTCCCTGCGCTAACAAATTCGGTTCAATGAGCCGTCGACACAATGCCTGGGTCAACGGTAACGCCGTTCTGTAGGAGCGTGGCTTGCCCGCGAAGGGGGCCTCAAGACCGCCAAAAGCTTCGCGGGCAAGCCACGCCCCCACAGGGACGGCAATCAGCTATCCAGCGCCTTGTACTTCTCGCGCAGGTGGTTGCGAATCCATACGGCCGACAGGTTCAAGGTGGCGATCACCAGCACCAGCAACAACGCCGTAGCGTAGACCAACGGACGAGCGGCCTCGACGTTCGGGCTCTGGAAGCCGACGTCGTAGATGTGGAAGCCCAGGTGCATGATCTTCTGGTCCAGGTGCAGGTACGGGTAGTTGCCGTCCACCGGCAGCGACGGCGCCAGTTTCACCACCCCCACCAGCATCAGCGGGGCCACTTCGCCGGCGGCGCGGGCCACGGCGAGGATCATCCCGGTCATCATCGCCGGACTGGCCATCGGCAGGACGATCTTCCACAAGGTCTCGGCCTTGGTCGCCCCCAGGGCCAGCGAACCTTCGCGCACGGTGCGGGGAATCCGCGCCAGGCCTTCCTCCGTCGCCACAATCACCACCGGCACCGCCAGCAGCGCCAGGGTCAGGGAGGCCCAGAGCAGGCCCGGGGTACCGAAGGTCGGTGCCGGCAGGGCTTCGGGGAAGAACAGCCGGTCCAGCGAGCCGCCCAGCACGTAGACGAAGAAGCCCAGGCCGAACACGCCGTAGACGATCGCCGGGACACCGGCCAGGTTGTTCACCGCGATGCGGATGATCCGGGTCAGCGCGTTCTGCTTGGCGTATTCACGCAGGTAGACCGCCGCCAGCACGCCGAACGGGGTCACGATCATCGCCATGATCAGGGTCATCATCACGGTGCCGAAGATCGCCGGGAAGATCCCGCCTTCGGTGTTGGCTTCACGCGGATCGTCGCTGAGGAACTCCCAGACCTTGCTGAAGTAGAAGCCCAGCTTGGTCAGCTTGCCCATGGCGTTCGGCTGATAGGCGTGGACCACTTTGCCGATGCTGATTTCCAGTTCCTTGCCGTTGGCATCGCGGGCCGTCAGGCTGTCGCGGTTGAACTGGGTGTGCAGATCGCTCAGGTGCGCTTCGATGTCCTGGTAACGGGCATTCAGTTCGGCACGTTCGGTCGCCATGTCGGCTTGCGCGGTGGCATCGAGCCGGCCTTCCAGTTCCAGCTTGCGGCCATGCAGACGAATCCGCTCGAGGCCGGCGTTGATGGCGCCGATGTCGCTCTTCTCGAGTGTCTTGATCTGCGCCGCCAACCCGTTCACGCGCTGGACACGGGCCTGCAACTCGGGCCAGGCGGCTTCGCCTTCGGCGATCACCTTGCCGTTCTCCTTGACGTTGACCAGGGTGCCGTAGAAATTGCCCCACTCACGACGCTCGATGGTCATCAGTTCGGCCGGGTAGGTCTGGTCCTGCAACCATTCGCCGACGATCCAGGTGAAGTCGTTGCCGTTCAGGTCGCGGTTACCGACCTTGATCAGCTCCCGGGTCATGAACTCGGGGCCTTCGTCCGGTACCGGCAAGCCGGCGGTCTTCAGGCGCGCGCGCGGCACCTCTTCCTTCTGTACCACTTCGCCGACCACGAGCTGGTTGGCCTGGCCCGGCACGTTGTACTGGGCATGCACCAGGTCGGCCGGCCAGAAGTGGCCCAGGCCGCGCACAGCGATCACGGCCAGCAGGCCGATGGTCATGATGACCGCGATGGATACCGCACCACCGCTGATCCAGACGCCGGGGGCGCCGCTCTTGAACCAGCTGTTCAGGGAGTTCTGTTTCACAGACTTCTACCTTTCTTAAAGCGACGAGTATTTCTTGCGCAGACGCTGACGAATCAGTTCCGCGAGGGTGTTCATGATGAACGTGAACAGCAGCAGCACCAGCGCCGAGAGGAACAGCACGCGGTAGTGGCTACCGCCGACTTCCGACTCCGGCATCTCCACCGCGACGTTGGCCGCCAGGGTGCGCAGGCCCTCGAACAGGTTCATCTCCATGACCGGGGTGTTGCCGGTGGCCATCAGCACGATCATGGTCTCGCCGACGGCGCGGCCCATACCGATCATCAGCGCCGAGAAGATCCCCGGGCTGGCGGTGAGGATCACCACCCGCGTCATGGTCTGCCACGGCGTGGCGCCCAGGGCCAGCGAGCCCAGGGTCAGGCCGCGCGGCACACTGAACACGGCGTCTTCGGCGATGGAGTAGATGTTCGGGATCACCGCGAAGCCCATGGCCAGGCCGACCACCAGGGCGTTGCGCTGGTCGTAGGTGATGCCCAGGTCGTGGGAGATCCACATGCGCATGTCGCCGCCGAAGAACCAGTTCTCCAGATGCGGGCTCATAAACAGCGAGAGCCAGCCGACGAACAGGATCACCGGAATCAGGATCGCGCTTTCCCAGCCGTCCGGCACCCGCAGGCGCAGCGAATCGGGCAGGCGGCTCCAGGCGAAGCCGGCCACCAGGATGCCGATCGGCAGGAGCATCAGCAGGCTGAAGATCCCCGGCAGATGCCCTTCTACATAAGGTGCCAGGAACAGGCCGGCGAAGAAGCCGAGGATCACCGTCGGCATCGCTTCCATCAATTCGATCACCGGCTTGACCTTGCGGCGCATGCCCGGGGCCATGAAGTAGGCGGTGTAGATCGCAGCGGCGACGGCCAGCGGTGCGGCCAGGAGCATGGCGTAGAACGCGGCCTTCAGGGTACCGAAGGTCAGCGGCGACAGGCTCAGCTTGGGTTCGAAGTCGGTGTTGGCGGCGGTCGATTGCCAGACGTACTTGGGTTCGTCGTAGTTCTCGTACCAGACCTTGCTCCACAGCGCGCTCCAGGACACTTCCGGGTGCGGGTTATTGAGGACCAAAGGCTGGATCTTGCCACCTTGCTCGACGATCACCCGGTTGGCCCGCGGCGACAGACCGAACAGGCCCTGGCCGTCGACCACCTGGTTGACCAGCAGGGTCCGGTGCGCGGTGCTGTGGAAAATGCCGAGCTTGCCGGAGGCGTCCATGGCGACAAAGCCCTTGCGACGCTCTTCGGCGGTGATTTCGACGATCGGCGCGGTGCCCATCTGGAAACCGCGGATATTTTTCAGGCGCAGTTCACCATCCGGATCGCGGGCCATGAACCACTGGGCCAGGCCGCCGGTGGAGTCACCAATGATCAGCGAGATACCGCCCACCAGTTGGGTACTGGCGGTCACTTCGGCATTGGCGCTTTCCAGCAGTTTGTAACGACCGTTCAGACTCTTGTCGCGCAGGCTGAACACATCGGCCTGGGCGCGCCCGTTGATCACATACAGCCACTGCTGGCGCGGATCGATATAGATCGCCTTCACCGGCTCGGTCATCTGCGGCAGCTCGATGCTCTTCTGCTCGCTGGTGACCTCGCCGGTCATCATGTTTTCTTCTTTGGTCAGCGCCAGCACGTGCAGTTGCGCGCCGGTGGAGCCGGCCACGACCAACGTGGTGTCGGCGGCGTTCAGGTTCACATGCTCAAGGGCACGGCCCTGGTCATCAAGAATGATCGGTGCCTCGCCGTAGGGGTACTCGACCGCGGGGGAAATGGTTTTCTTGCCGTCCGGATACGTCACTTTATAGGTGTGACGGAACACCAGCGCCTGGCCATTGGACAGGCCGACAATCACCAGCGGGATACCCGGCTGGTCCTTACTGATAGAGGTGACCGTGGTGCCGGCCGGAATCGGCAGGTCGACCCGCGACAGTTCGCTGGCGTCCTGGACATTGAAGAACAGCACCTGGCCTTTGTCGGAAACCCGCATGCCGACCTGGTTCTGCTCTTCCAGGGAGATCATCAGGGGTTTGCCGGCGTCCTGGATCCAGGCGGGGGTAATGCTTTTCTCGGCGGTCAGCGAGGCGCCCTGGAACAGGGGCAGGACCACATAACCGAGAAAGAAGAAGATCAGGGTGATCGCCCCGAGGACGGCGAGGCCGCCAATGAACACATACCAACGGGTCAGGCGATCCTTCAGCGCGCGGATTCGGCGCTTGCGTTGCAGCTCAGGCGTATTGAAATCAATGCGCTTGGGGGGTGAAGTCGTAGTCATGGTGGAATTGGCCAGATCGTTCATGCGCACACCCTAGCGGTCCTGTATGACAGAAAGATGACAATGCGGTGACGCACTGAAGCCGCCGCCCAGCAAGGCTGGCAGCGGTTTCGGAATGAAGGGCGCGGTCGATTGGGATCAGACCGCGCCTTGGTGTTGCTGCCGGGACTGGCGTCCCGGCCGAAGGCTTACTGCTTGCCTTCGCTCAGGCCCAGGTCAGCCAGTGCCTTGGCGGCAACTTTGGCGGGCAGTGGGATGTAGCCGTCTTTCACAACCACTTCCTGACCCTGCTTGGACAGAACCAGTTTCACGAACTCGGCTTCCAGCGGTGCCAGAGGCTTGCCCGGGGCCTTGTTGACGTAGACGTAGAGGAAACGCGACAGTGGGTATTTGCCGTTCAGGGCGTTTTCTTCGCTGTCTTCGATGAACTCGGTGCTGCCTTTCTTCGACAGGGCAACGGTTTTCACGCTGGCGGTCTTGTAGCCGATACCCGAGTAGCCGATACCGTTCAGCGAGGAGCTGATGGACTGCACAACGGAAGCCGAACCCGGTTGTTCGTTCACGTTAGGCTTGTAGTCGCCTTTGCACAGGGCTTCTTCCTTGAAGTAGCCGTAGGTGCCGGATACCGAGTTACGGCCGAACAGTTGCACTGGCTTGTTGGCCAGGTCACCGGTCACACCCAGGTCAGCCCAGGTCTTGACTTCGGCTTTGGCGCCGCACAGACGAGTCGAGGAGAAGATCGCGTCGACTTGTTCCATGGTCAGGTGCTTGATCGGGTTGTCCTTGTGCACGAACACGGCCAGGGCATCCACGGCGACCGGGATAGCGGTCGGCTTGTAGCCGTACTTCTGCTCGAAGGCCGCCAGTTCGGTGTCCTTCATCTTGCGGCTCATCGGGCCCAGGTTCGAAGTGCCTTCAGTCAGGGCGGGCGGCGCGGTAGCGGAACCGGCGGCCTGAATCTGAATGTTCACGTTCGGGTATTCTTTCTTGTAGCCCTCGGCCCACAGGGTCATGAGGTTGGCCAAGGTGTCGGAACCAACACTGGACAGGTTACCCGATACGCCCGTGGCTTTTGTATAAGACGGAATGGCCGGGTCCACACCAGCGGCGACCGCGTGGGCAGTTGCAACGCCAGCAGCGACAAAAGTCATTGCCGCCATCAAACGCTTCAGTTTCATGCCTTGCTCCTAGCAGAGAGGGTTTATCAGATCGGGGCCAAGTATCAGTAGGCCGGATGAACACTCTATGACTGGTATATGACAGTTAGATGAATGGCCATCATGCGCAAAACGCTGGTTTTTTGAACGCAAAAGCGGGCAAACGCCCGCCTTTACTGGACTACGCCGCCGTCGCGCGGCACTGAATCATGTCAAGACTGAAACAATTTGAAACCCTCTTCCTTTATATAGAGGGACTCCCATTTCCACCGTCGCAGCTTAACGCCCCTTCGACCACAGATACCCGCCCACTAGCACACCGATGCCGCAAATGATCGCCACATAATAAGCAGGGCCCATCGGGCTTTCCTTGAGCAGCAGGGTGACGATCATCGGGGTCAGGCCGCCGAAGATCGCGTAGGCCAGGTTGTAGGAGAACGACAGGCCACTGAAGCGCACCACCGCCGGGAACGCCTTGACCATCACGTAAGGCGTCGCACCGATGGTGCCGACGAACAGACCGCTCAGGGCATACAGCGGGAACAGCCACTCGGGATGAGTCGGCACGGTGCTATAGAAGGTCCAGAACGTCACCATCAACCCCAGGCTGCCGAATACGAAGACCCGCCCGGCACCAAAACGGTCGGCCAGCGCACCGGAAAGGATGCAACCCAGGGTCAGGCAGATCGTCGCCAGGCTGTTGGCTTCCAGCGAAATGGTCGGGGAAAAGTGAAAGGCCGTTTGCAGCACGGTCGGGGTCATCAGGATTACCACCACCACGCCAGCGGACAGCACCCAGGTCAACAGCATCGAGATCAGGATCGCGCCGCGATGATCACGCAGCACCGCGCCCAGCGGGATGCCGTCGGACAGCGCCTTGCGTTTCTGCAGTTCGGCAAATACCGGGGTCTCGTGCAACCAGCGGCGCAGGTAGACCGAGAACAGGCCGAACACACCGCCCAGCAGGAACGGGATCCGCCAGGCGTAATCCGCCACTTCCAGCGGGGTATAAAGGCTGTTGATCAGGGTCGCCACCAACGAACCGAGCAGGATGCCGGCGGTCAGGCCCGAAGTCAGGGTGCCGCAGGCAAAGCCGATCTTGCGCTCCGGCACGTGTTCGGCGACGAACACCCAGGCCCCCGGTACTTCACCACCGATGGCCGCACCCTGGATCACCCGCATCAGCAACAGCAGGATCGGCGCCCAGATGCCGATCTGCCCATAGGTCGGCAGCAAACCCATGATCAGGGTCGGCACCGCCATCAGGAAAATACTCAGGGTGAACATCTTCTTGCGCCCCAGCAGGTCGCCGAAGTGCGCCATCACGATGCCGCCCAGTGGCCGGGCCAGGTAGCCGGCGGCGAAAATCCCGAAGGTCTGCATCAGGCGCAGCCACTCGGGCATGTCCGCCGGGAAAAACAACTTGCCGACCACTGCGGCAAAAAACACGAAAATGATAAAGTCGTAGAACTCCAGCGCACCGCCCAGGGCAGACAGCGATAAAGTCTTGTAGTCGTTACGGGTCAGCGGGCGCGCGGGTTGCGCAATCGGGGTGGACGCGGTGGTCATGGGCTTCTCTTATTGGGCACGTCTATGAGCCACGCAAGGCTCGACTCAGGCTGGGAGCAGGTCTGGCACGATAGCAAATTGTTCGTAAAAGCACATGGATCGGCGCATTCGTCGGCAAAAATGAGAACCGGGAGGTCGTCTCGCGGTCTACCGACCGATATACTCGTGCCCTGCGCCGGGTAAAACCCGCAGGCTAGAGGGGTATTGTGCGAAAACGCCGTTGGGCCGAACCAGCCGCTTTCGCAGAGTTTCCCTTAGTGCGGCTTACGAGAAACGTAACGAACGTAGTATGTTCGGGCTGAATCGTTTTTCTTGAAGACGGCTATTCACCTGCAGTACCAACGTAGCGTTACGGGTCAGAGGCACCCCGGCATGATCGAACTCGAACAAGAAGATCCAATCCCGCAAGGCGATCTCGCCCTGCAAATCACCGCGCTCCCGCGTGAAGCCAACGGTTTCGGCGACATTTATGGCGGCTGGCTGGTCAGCCAGATGGACCTGGCCGGCACCGCCATGGCCAGTAAAGTGGCCGGCGGCCGGGTGGCCACGGTGTCCATCGACCGCATGGCGTTCCTGGTCCCGGTCGCCGTCGGCGCGCAATTGTCCTTTTATACCCATACCGAAGAAATCGGCCGCAGCTCGATGCGGATGATGGTCGAGGTGTGGAGCGACGATCCGCTGACCAGCGAATGGCGCAAGGTCACCGAAGCGGCGTTTGTGTTCGTGGCCATCGACGGCAGCGGGCGCACCCGCTCCGTGCCACGGCGTTAATCCGGCCGCCCGCGCGCGGCCCGTTACAACTCCCTGTCTTGCGAGAACACCATGACCACGCCCCATGTTGAAGCAGTAAAACTGGATGAGCTGAACGGCTGGCGGATCAGCCACGGCCAGGCCGAATTGCTGGTGGCGCAACAAGGCGCGCAGATCCTCAGTTACCAGTTGGCCGGGCA
The DNA here is from genome assembly GCF_023242495.1 of Pseudomonas sp. MWU13-2862. Taxonomy (NCBI): domain Bacteria; kingdom Pseudomonadati; phylum Pseudomonadota; class Gammaproteobacteria; order Pseudomonadales; family Pseudomonadaceae; genus Pseudomonas; species Pseudomonas sp. MWU13-2862. The sequence goes on from NZ_JALMEZ010000003.1 coordinate 289,447, forward strand.
ACCGCCGCTGATCTGGCTCAACAACGAGGCCGTGTTCAAGCAAGGCCAGGGCATTCGCGCTGGGGTGCCGGTGTGCTGGCCGTGGTTCGGCAACTTTTCGCGTAATCCGGACAGTGTCCAGGCCATGCGCCAGAGCAGCGAGGCCGCCACGGCCCACGGTTTTGTGCGGACGATGAACTGGACGCTCGAGGGCATCGAAGCGGAAGGCGAGGCGGTGAACGTGACGTTCAGCCTGCCGCTGCCCGAAGGCGGCCTGCCGGGTTGGCCGCACAAGGTTGGTCTGACCCTGCGTATTCGCCTGGGCGAGACCTTGCAGGTCGAGCTGATCAGCGAGAACCAGGACGATCATCCGGTCAGCATCAGCCAGGCGCTGCACACCTATTTCGCCGTCAGCGATGTCCGTAATGTGCAGGTTGAAGGGGTTGACGGCCTGAGCTATATCGACACGCTGAAGGACTGGCAGTCGACGACGCAGATGGGCAGCTTGCACTTTAGCGGCGAGACCGACCGTATCTACCAGGATGCGCCGTCGCAGCTGAGTATTGTCGACTCGGACTGGCAGCGACGTATCCAGCTGACCAGCAGCGGCTCGCGCACGGCGGTGATCTGGAATCCGTGGATCGGCCGGGCCAGTCAGCTTACCGATATGGCCGACGATGGCTGGCAGAAGATGCTTTGCATCGAGACGGCGAACGTGATGGATGATGTGGTGACGCTGGCGCCGGGGGCTAGTCATACGCTGGGTGTGACTATCGGTAGTCAGCGCCTGGCTTGAGACCGCGTCGCGGCCTTCGCGGGCAAGCCCTGCTCCTACAGTGTTGTGTCGTGCACAAGATCGGTGAACGACGCCGTACTGTAGGAGCAGGGCTTGCCCGCGAAAGCGATCTGACAGGCGATAAAGATCTCGCGCCTTACAGATCCGACTCCTTCACCGCCCTCACCTTCCCCGCATCCAGCGCATACGCCGCGTCGGCCAGGTCATTGCTGACCTTCTCGATCTTCAGCGTGCCGGTCACCCACAGCGGCGTGTAGATATCATCCAGCTTCAACCCCTTGGGATACCGCACCAGCACCAGTTGATTGGGCGGCGGTGGCGGCACGTGGATGCAGGCGCCCGGGTATGGCACCAGGAAAAACAACGTGCTGCGGCCCTTGGCGTCGGTCTCCAGCGGCACCGGATACCCACCGATGCGGATGTCCTTGCCGTCCATCGCCGCCACGGTCTTGGTCGAATACATCACCGCCGGCAGGCCCTTGCTCTGCTTCAACCCCCCCTTGGCAGTAAAGGTACCGTCGCCCTCGGGCGTGTTGTGGGTGATTTCCGGCATTTGCTCAAGGGCTTTCTGGTCCGACTTGGGCATCAGTTCCAGCCAGTCGGTTTCCGGAAGTTCACCGGCATGGGCCAGGCCACTGCCCAGGAAAACAAGGGTCAAAAGAAGACGGCGCATGGGGAGACTCGAAAACAGAGAGGATGTCGCACATTCTAGCCCTCTCCGCCATGGCGGCAGAGAGGGTTTGATCGCCTGGATCAGTTTCTTCTGATCAGGTTGTAGATCACCAGCAAGACAATCGCGCCCACAACCGCACCGATAAAGCCGGCACTCTGACCCGCGTGATAGATCCCCAGCGCCTGACCACCATAGGTCGCCGCCAGCGAACCACCGATACCCAGCAGGATGGTCATGATCCAACCCATGCTGTCGTCACCTGGCTTGAGGAAACGCGCCACCAGGCCAACGATGAGGCCGATAAAAATTGTCCAGATAATGTGCATGGCATTTCCCTCGGTGAGTGTGCACAGTCAAAGCCTAGTCAGCACTTTGACATCCTGCCATCAGAGGCCGGCGGCAACCGTAGGTTCCCGCCGGCACTGACTATCTTTATTCGGCGATCAACGCCTCGACCCGCAGGATCTGCTCCTGCAGCGTGGCCTTGTCCGCGCAACGCAGCGTCGCGTGACCGACCTTGCGGCCGGCCTTGAACGCCTTGCCATAGTGATGCAGATGGCAATCGGCGATGGCAATCACCTGCTCCACCGGCGGCACGGCGCCGATAAAGTTGAGCATCGCGCTTTCGCCGACCTTCGCGGTCGAACCCAGCGGCAGCCCGGCAATCGCCCGCAGGTGGTTTTCGAACTGGCTGCACTCGGCGCCTTCGGTGGTCCAGTGCCCGGAGTTGTGCACCCGTGGCGCGATTTCGTTGGCCTTGAGGCCACCGTCGACTTCAAAGAACTCGAACGCCAGCACACCGACATAATTCAACTGCTTGAGCACCCGGCCGGCATACTCTTCGGCCAGGGCTTGCAGCGGATGGTCGGTGCTGGCCACGGACAGGCGCAGGATGCCGTTGTCGTGGGTGTTGTGCACCAGCGGATAGAAGCAGGTTTCGCCATCACGGCCGCGCACGGCGATCAGCGAGACTTCCCCGGTGAAGGGCACAAAGCCTTCCAGCAGGCAGGCGACGCTGCCCAGTTCGGCGAAGGTGCCGACCACATCGGCCGCGCTGCGCAGGACTTTCTGGCCCTTGCCGTCATAGCCCAGGGTGCGGGTTTTCAGCACGGCCGGCAGGCCGATGCTGGCGACGGCGGCATCCAGGTCCGCCTGGGACTGGATATCGGCGAAGGCCGGGGTGGGAATCCCCAGGTCCTTGAACATGCTCTTTTCGAACCAGCGATCACGGGCGATGCGCAGGGCTTCGGCGCTCGGATAGACCGGCACGAACTGCGACAGGAAGGCCACGGTTTCCGCCGGGACGCTTTCGAACTCGAAGGTCACCACGTCCACTTCGTCGGCCAACTGGCGCAAGTGATCCTGATCGCCGTAATCGGCGCGCAGATGCTCGCCGAGGGCGGCTGCACAGGCGTCCGGCGCCGGGTCCAGGAAAGCGAAGTTCATCCCCAGCGGCGTACCCGCCAGCGCCAACATGCGGCCCAACTGGCCGCCACCGATTACACCGATCTTCATCGTCATCAACCTCAGGCGACGCGTGGGTCTGGATTGTCCAGCACGCTGTCTGTCTGTTCTGCACGGAATTTCTTCAGCACGGTGTGGAAATGCGGGTGCTTGGCGCCCAGGATACTCGCCGAGAGCAGCGCGGCATTGATCGCGCCGGCCTTGCCGATGGCCAGGGTGGCGACCGGAATACCGGCCGGCATCTGCACGATCGACAGCAGCGAGTCGACGCCCGAGAGCATCGCCGACTGCACCGGCACGCCCAGCACCGGCAGGTGGGTCTTGGCCGCGCACATGCCGGGCAGGTGCGCCGCACCGCCGGCACCGGCGATGATCACCTCGATCCCGCGGGACTCGGCCTCTTCGGCGTACTGGAAGAGCAGGTCCGGGGTGCGGTGGGCGGAGACCACTTTCACCTCGTAGGGGATGCCGAGCTTTTCCAGCATATCGGCGGTGTGGCTAAGGGTGGACCAATCGGACTTGGAGCCCATGATCACGCCAACCAGTGCACTCATCGTCGTGCCTCTTCTCTTGGGCGCCCGCGGGCGCGTCAAAAAACAACAAGCCACGCGGGAGACCGGCGTGGCTTGTCATACGAATCGGGGCCGGGCAAGCCGGCCGAAGGCCGCGCAGTATACCGAAAAAAGTGCGTTAAACGCACCTTTACCGACCATCTGTCGTTTGCTGGATTTTAGCCGCTGAAGGCCGGTTTACCTGACTTTCAGGTCAATCCAAAAACACCGCATCACCTGTAGGAGCCTGGCTTGCCAGCGAAGCTTTTGGCGGTCTCGAGGGCCTCTTCGCGGGCAAGCCCTGCTCCTACAGTACGTCGTCGTTCACCGATCTTGTACACGACACAACACTGTAGGAGCAGGGCTTGTCGGATCGCCGCACCGCCGCGAAAGCGTCAGTCCTGGCGCCGCAAGACTCAAGGGCCCCATCGCCGGCAAGCCGGCTCCTACAGGTGGTGCGGTGTTCAGGTCGGGCCCGGCGTCTGTGCCGCCGCGCCTTCGAGCTTGCGCCACAACAAACGCACATTGGCCTTGCGCACCAGCGCACAGCGATACAGGCGGATTTCCAGCGGCACATGCCATTGCGGGCCGCCACACACCACCAGTTCGCCCCGCGCCAACTCGGCCCGGACACTGAGATGCGGCACCCAGGCAATGCCCAGCCCTTCCAGCGCCATGCTCTTCAAACTGTCAGCCATCGCGGTTTCATAGATAGTGGTGAAACGCAGATTGCGCTGGCGCAGCAACAGGTTCACCGAGCGTCCGAGGAACGCCCCCGCGCTATACGCCAGCAACGGCACGCTCACCTCGCCCTCCAGGTCGAACAGCGGCTGGCCATCCGGCCCCGTCGCACAGACCGGCAACATCTCGGTCTGCCCCAGGTGCATCGACGGAAAGATCTCCGCATCCATCTGCAACGCCGCATCCGGGTCATAGAACGCCAGCATCAAGTCACAGCCACCCTCGCGCAACGCATGCACCGCGTCGCCGACGTTGGTCGCCACCAGCCGCGTGGCGATATTCAACCCTTCATTACGCAACTGCGCGATCCAGCGCGGAAAGAAGCCCAGCGCCAGGGAATGCGCCGCTGCCACCTGCATGACTTCGCCCTGCCCGCCCTCCAGGTGATGCAGATGGCGCACCACCTCGCCCAGTTGCTCGACCACCGTGCGCGCCGTCACCAGGAACAACTGCCCCGCCGCCGTCAGCTCGATCGGCGTGCGCGAGCGGTTGACCAGGGTCAGCCCCAGCGCCGACTCCAGGCTGCGGATCCGTCGGCTGAACGCCGGCTGCGTGACAAAGCGCCGCTCGGCCGCCTGGGAAAAGCTGCGGGTCGCCGCCAGGGCACTGAAATCTTCCAACCATTTGCTTTCGAGATTCATCGGCGCCTCCCACCATGCGCACCATTTTGGTTCACACGCTCGTCATACACAACGCGTCACATCCACATTATGCCGTTTGTGCATAGGCCAGTGCTGAACAGCATTGGCCCAAAAATTCCCTCAAGCCTAGCATTGCCAACGTTCCGGCACCGACCGGGTTCTTATCGAGATGATTTCTATCATGTCCTCCGCTGCATCTTTCCGCACAGAAAAAGACCTGCTTGGCGTACTCGAAGTACCCGCCGACGCGTATTACGGCATCCAGACCCTGCGAGCGGTGAACAACTTCCGTCTCTCCGGCGTCCCGATCTCGCACTACCCGAAGCTGGTCGTGGCCCTGGCCATGGTCAAACAAGCTGCCGCTGACGCCAACCGCGAGCTCGGTCACCTGACCGAAGCCAAACACGCGGCCATCAGCGAAGCCTGTGCCCGTCTGGTGCGCGGCGACTTCCACGAGCAGTTCGTGGTCGACATGATTCAAGGCGGCGCTGGCACTTCGACCAATATGAATGCCAACGAAGTCATCGCCAACATCGCGCTGGAGGCCATGGGCCACAGCAAAGGCGAATACCAGTACCTGCACCCAAACAACGACGTGAACATGGCGCAGTCGACCAACGACGCCTACCCGACGGCCATCCGCCTGGGTCTGCTGCTGGGCCACGACGCCCTGCTCGCCAGCCTCGACAGCCTGATCCAGGCCTTCGCCGCCAAGGGTCAGGAGTTCAGCCACGTCCTGAAAATGGGCCGCACCCAGTTGCAAGACGCCGTGCCGATGACCCTCGGCCAGGAATTCCGCGCCTTCGCCACCACCCTGAGCGAAGACCTGGCCCGCCTGAAGACCCTGGCTCCGGAACTGCTGACCGAAGTGAACCTGGGCGGTACCGCCATCGGCACCGGCATCAACGCCGACCCGCGCTACCAGCAACTGGCGGTCGACCGCCTGGCCCTGATCAGCGGCCAACCGCTGGTACCGGCCGCCGACCTGATCGAAGCCACCTCCGACATGGGCGCCTTCGTGCTGTTCTCCGGCATGCTCAAGCGCACCGCGGTCAAGCTGTCGAAGATCTGCAACGACCTGCGCCTGCTGTCCAGCGGCCCGCGCACCGGCATCAACGAAATCAACCTGCCAGCGCGTCAGCCCGGCAGCTCGATCATGCCCGGCAAGGTCAACCCGGTGATCCCGGAAGCGGTCAACCAGGTGGCGTTCCAGATCATCGGCAACGACCTGGCCCTGACCATCGCGGCCGAAGGCGGCCAACTGCAACTGAACGTGATGGAACCGCTGATCGCCTTCAAGATCTTCGACTCGATCCGCCTGCTGCAACGCGCCATGGACATGCTGCGCGAACACTGCATCGTCGGCATCACCGCCAACGAAGCGCGCTGCCGCGAACTGGTGGAACACTCCATCGGCCTGGTCACCGCGCTGAACCCCTACATCGGCTATGAAAACGCCACCCGGATCGCCCGCATCGCCCTGGAAAGTGGCCGTGGCGTACTGGAACTGGTGCGCGAAGAAGGCCTGCTCGACGACGCCATGCTCGCCGACATCCTGCGCCCGGAAAACATGATTGCTCCGCGTCTGGTGCCCCTGAAGGGCTGAACTTCACCGGACTGCAACACGCTCACCAGGTCGAGGGACTAGACACCTCTCACCTTTTGAGGGCCTGAAGGTCACTCTTCAGGCCCTTTTTTTTACAACCGAAAGTAGGACGAAGGCTCTATCCCGGCCCCTGCCTTCACCAGAAATACCCTGCGCTTCGTCGTTTGTACTACAAACGAGTACAGACGACTGCGGTGCTCATAGGTATAGTGCCGCCCCTCTTCGCGTAAGCGATCCGCGGTACAGCGGCACTGAAACACGCGAAACAACACTAAAAACAACCCGCGCAAGCTCGGGATGAAAGATCGCCAGCCCACACTGCCCAGTGACATCGGGTGTAACGCGATATTTCGAACGAGCCGCCTTTGCATCAAAAAACAGCGAGGAACCATTCCATGCTTGAGGTCATCAACGACTTCCTCTCAGGGAAATTACTGATCGTGCTCATTGTCGGGCTCGGTAGCTACTTCACGATTCGTTCGCGATTCGTCCAGTTCCGCCATTTCCGCCACATGTTCACCGTCTTCAAAGAGTCCCTTCGTGGTCAAGCTGGCCAACTGAGCTCGTTCCAGGCCCTGATGCTGAGCCTCGCCGGCCGCGTCGGCGCCGGTAACATCGCCGGTGTCGGCATCGCCGTGACCCTGGGTGGCCCGGGTGCCGTGTTCTGGATGTGGGTCACCGCACTGGTGGGCATGTCCAGCAGCTTCTTCGAATGCACCCTGGCCCAGGTCTACAAGCGTGCCGATGGCGACGGCCTGTACCGCGGCGGCCCGGCTTACTACATCCAGCACGGCCTGAAGCTCAAAGGCATGGCGGTGGTGTTCTCCATCCTGCTGCTGGTCACCTACGGCTTCGCCTTCAACGGCCTGCAGTCGTACACCGTGACCCACTCGCTGCAGAACGCCTTCGGCTTCTCGCCGAACCACACCGGCATCGCCCTGGCGGTCCTGCTGGCGATCGTCTTCGTCGGCGGCATCAAGCGCATCGCCTCGGTTTCCGACCTGCTGGTTCCGGTCAAGACCCTGGCCTACATCGGCGTCACCCTGTACGTGATCTTCAGCCAGATCGAACACGTGCCGGCCATGCTGGAAACCATCTTCAAGAGCGCCTTCGGCCTTGACCCTGCGTTCGGCGGCCTGCTCGGCAGCGCCATCGTCATGGGTGTGAAACGTGGCGTGTTCGCCAACGAAGCCGGTCTGGGCAGCGCGCCAAACGTCGCCGCCGTGGCCGCTGTGAAGCACCCGGGCGCCCAAGGCGTGGTCCAGGCGTTCAGCGTGTTCCTCGACACCTTCGTGATCTGCACCTGTACCGCCCTGCTGATCCTGCTATCGGGTTTCTACACCCCAGGCTTCGAAGGTGACGGTATCGTCCTGACCCAGAACTCCCTGGCCGCCGTGGTCGGTGACTGGGGCCGCCTGTTCGTCAGCGTCGCCCTGTCGCTGTTCGTCTTCACCTGCATCCTCTACAACTACTACCTGGGTGAAACCAGCCTGCAGTTCCTGACCCGCAACCGCATCGTGTTGATGGTGTACCGCGCCCTGGTGCTGGCCCTGATCGTATGGGGTTCGGTGCAGAACCTGTCGACCGTGTTCGCCTTCGCCGACATCACCATGACCTGCCTGGCGTTCGTCAACCTGATCGCCCTGGCCATGCTGTTCAAGGTCGGCCTGCGGGTGATGCGCGACTACGACGCACAGCGCCGTGCCGGCGTCAGCCAGCCGGTGTTCGATTCGAGCAAGTTCGCCGATCTGGACCTGGACCTGGCAGCCTGGCCAACCCCGGGCCAAGCCGCGCCACGCGAGCAAGACGCTGTCCAGGGCGTGCCTGCCACGCAACGCTGATCGCTCCCGCGGGCGGCGCCCTGCCGCCCGACGCGACAGACCTTACCAGGTGGCGTCCTGCCACCTGACGTGACACACCTTGCGCACGCAGGCATGCTGCGGCGCACGGTGCATTCGTCCAGGAGAACCCGCAATGACTTCCGTCTCTTATCCTGCCGCACAACGCGTCATGGTCCTCTATACCGGCGGCACCATCGGCATGCAGGCCAGCGCCAGCGGCCTGGCCCCGGCGTCCGGTTTCGAAGCGCGGATGCGCGAACAGCTCAGCGACCTGAAAGTGCCGAACTGGTGTTTCCGTGAAATGGCCCCGCTGATCGACAGCGCCAACATGACCCCCGAGTACTGGCTGCGCCTGCGGGATGCGGTGGTCGATGCGGTGCAGGTGCAACAGTGCGACAGCGTGCTGATCCTGCATGGCACCGACACCCTGGCGTACAGCGCGGCGGCGATGAGCTTCCAACTGCTGGGGTTGCCGGCACCGGTGGTGTTTACCGGTTCGATGCTGCCGGCGGGCGTGCCGGACAGCGATGCCTGGGAGAACGTCTGCGGTGCGCTGGTCGCGTTGGGCCAGGGCTTGGCGCCGGGGGTGCACCTGCATTTCCACGGCGAAATGCTTTCGCCGACCCGTTGCGCGAAGATTCGCAGCTTTGGCCGGCATCCGTTTGCGGCGCTGAAGCGCACGGGCGGCGTGGCCAAGGCGCAGACCTTGCCGGTGCAACTGGGCTACGGTCAGGCCCGACAACTGACGACGGTCGGTGTGTTGCCGCTGGTTCCGGGCATCGCCGCCGCGCAGTTGGATGGCCTGATCGACAGCGGTATCCAGGCACTGGTGCTGGAGTGCTTCGGCAGCGGTACCGGGCCGAGCGATAACCCGGCGTTCCTCGCCAGCCTCCAGCGCGCGCAGAAACTGGGGATCGTGGTGGTCGCGATCACCCAGTGCCATGAAGGCGGCGTCAAGCTGGATGTGTATGAGGCGGGTAGCCGTTTGCGTGGTGTCGGCGTGCTGTCCGGCGGCGGCATGACCCGTGAGGCGGTGTTCGGCAAGCTGCATGCGTTGTTGGGGGCGGGTCTGGAGCAGGCTGAAGTGCGGCGCTTGGTCGAGCTGGACCTGTGTGGCGAGTTGAGCTGAACCACCTCGCTGACTGGGGTCCTGCTTGATCTCAAGAACACAAGGAACCTGTAGGAGCAGGGCTTGCCCGCGAAGCTTTTGGCGTCCTCAAGGGCCCCTTCGCGGGCAAGCCCTGCTCCTACAAGGTCCGTGTTCGGCCCCAAGACGGCAGTGTTGAGGCCAACCCATTCACTCACCGGGATTGAAAAAACCTGGGCAGAACAACCTCAGCACCAGACAAATCGCTTTTTCTTGAGCGACATTTCCTAGAAAATCCCAACGCCTTGCGCCTGTCCAGCCACGTGACTAGTCTCCGTTTGTCACTGCCCAATTGCAGTGAACGGGTTTAGTCGCCCGAGCTCAATAGGCGCACAGCGCCCCCATACCTTATGGCCGGCGTTTTTTATGCCCCCAGGTTTATGGTGGCTGTGCGTAGGGCACCCTCGGGTGCGCCGGTTTCCTATTGGCCGGTCGACTAACCTGCGTACAGCCGCCACCCCCTTCGTTTAGTCGCGAACAGTGTCGGCTCCATGACATCAATAGGAGTCATCGCATGGATAAAATCGTCCCCGATCCGCCCAGCAGGACCGCCCGCGCCCGGATCACCGCCATTCTCAAGAAAGCCAATGCCGACCTCTTGCAGGTCCTCAACAGCCAACGCCACGAACCGCCGTTGCTCGCCGCCCTGAAAGAAACCGCCGCCCGCCCCGGCTGCGTCAACGACGGCCGTCACCTCTCGCTGTTCAACGTGCAGGAAGGCATCAGCGCCGAGCAGGCGCTGATCCATGTGTCATTGATGCTGCGCTGCGCCGAAGAGGTCTCCGATGAAATCACCGAATACGGCAGCGGCGTCGAACGCGGGCTGATCTGGTCGATGATCCATTCGGTGGAAATGGCCCGGGCGGTAGTCGATGCGTTGTTGGCGGGGTCGCAACCGACACCGACCTGAAACGCCCCCCTAGCTTTTGTGGGAACGGAGCCTGTGTGGGAGCGGAGCTTGCCCGCGAAGAAGACGCCGCGGTTTTTCAGAGACACCGCGTTAACGTTCTTCGCGGGCAAGCTCCGCTCCCACATCAGATGGCACCACACCACAAAATCCGTGCTGTCCCCATCCGTCAGCCGTCGGCACACAACTTGCTCGATTCCCATACCTCCCATGGATGGAATCGAGCATGCTCCACTCCCACCTCACCACCCTCAACGCCGTCTCCCTAGTGCTCAACGCCTTCCGCGACAAGGGTTTTGCCAGCGATGCGCTGCTGGCCGGCAGCGGCATCAGCGCCGCCGACCTGAGCCGCGCCGACACCCGCATCACCACCAACCAGGAGATGCAGGTGTGCGCCAATGCCGTGGCCCTGCGCCGGGAAATCGGCCTGGAACTGGGCCGGCGCATGCATGTGTCGGCCTACGGCATGCTCGGCTATGCCCTGCTCACCAGTGCCACCTTCGGTGACGCTTTGCGCCTGGCCCTGCGTTATCCGGCGCTATTGGGAACACTCTTCGAACTGAGCCTGGAAGCCGACGGTAAGCGCATCTGGTTCACCGCCGCGGACTATCGGGAAAACCCGCAGTTGGCGGTGTTCAATACCGAGCTATGCCTGGTCTCGCTGAAAGTCATCTGCGACGACCTGCTGGGACACCCACTGCCCTTGCTGGCGGCGCGCTTCGAGCACGAAGCACCGGACTATCAGGCCAACTACAGCGACAGCTTCGACTGCCCGCGGCAATTCTCGGCCGACAGCAACGCGTTCGCCTTCGACCGGCACTGGCTGGAACAACCCTTGCCCCTGGCGGACGCCATTACCCACCAGGCCATGGCCGAGCGTTGCCGCAAGCACAACCTCGAGTTCACCGGCCGCCAGGCCTGGCTGGGGCGCATCCGCCAGTTGCTCGCCGCGCAACTGCACACCGCGCCGGGCCTGGAGGGCCTGGCCGAGCAGATGAAGTGTTCGGCCCGCACCCTGCGCCGACACCTCAATGACCTCGGCTGCAGCTATCAGGAACTGCTCGACGAACTGCGCTTCGAACGCGCCAAACAACTGCTCGGGGAAGCCCGGCTACCGATTCACCGCATCGCCGATGAGCTGGGCTTCAGCGAAACCGCCAGCTTCCGCCACGCCTTCGTGCGCTGGAGCGGGGTCAGCCCGAGTCAGTTCCGCCCGTAAGACGCGAACAGCGGCTCAGAAGCGCAAGGTCCATTCACCCTGAACACCGTGCAGTTGGCGATTGTCGGCGATTTCCCCGGTATAACCGACGCCCAGGGCATGGTTCTCGGAGAAGCGCCAATCCAGTCCCGCGTCCACCACCAGGCTGTCGCGATCCAGCGTGGCGCTGCGGATCTCGAACGCATCGCCGCCCAACACGGACGACTGCATGACGGCATGGGTGAGGCCACCATACCGGTGTTTCCAGCCGGCGCTGAGGCGCGGCGCCAGGCTCATGCCGCGATCCAGCTGGTGCTGCTGGGCAAACCGCGCACCCAGGGTACTGCGCAGATTGCCTTGGGAGTGGGCCTTGACGCTCAAGGCCGCATCGCCGCCTTTTTCCGTGTAGCCGCGACGGTGATAGCGCTGATAGTCGAGGCCGGCAAAGGGCTCCACACTCAGGTTGCCAAAGCCCAGGGCGTAGCCGATCTCGCTGAACACCTGCTGGCTGCTGGCCTGGTGCCTGCCCGATAGGCGCTCACTGAAACCACCGAAAGCTACATCACGCCGGGTGTTGCCATCATGGCGACTATGAACGGCACCGAGACGGGTCGCCCAGGGACCGCTCTGATGCAGCGCGTACGCCCCCAGATGCCAGCTGTCGATCGTACCCTTGAAATGGCTGCCATCCAGGCGCGTCTGCGATTGACCGCCCACCACCCCGAAGCGCCAATCGGCGGCCCGTGCCCAGTCGCTGCCGATCAGCAAGCCTTGGGTCTTGCGCTGCATGGCCTGATCGTTCTGCTGGCTGCTCTCGAATTTACCCGCGTTACCCAGGCCGTGAACCCACACCCGGCCCTTTGCGCCACGGCTATCCGCATCGAACGCCAGCGTCGCAGGTCTGCCGGAGGAGGTCTCGAAGCCGGGCAAACGACGGTCGTCGCTCCACTGACGCATCGCCGAGAGCATGCCGCCACCGACCTGGCCGACCCCGCCCAGGGTCGCATTGCCCAGGTTGGCATTGTGGCTGCCCGAAAGCTGACTCATGGCGATTCTCGCCGTCGCGGCGTTACTCGTGATCAGGCTGGAGACCAGGGCCGGGGGCTGCGAAGCCTGCCCGACCGCGACAGGCGTCGCAGCCGTGGTGTCATCGACATGCTGCCCGTCGGGCGCAGGGGCCGGGGCAAAATACGCGGTCTGCCCGAGGCTCGCGGCCAGGCGCTTGGCGTTCCCGGATTCGGCGATCTGTTCCAGGGGCACATAGTTGCGGCTATAAATCAGCCCGACATCCGTGGGGGTATAGGACAGCCGGTAGGTCATGAAGGCCAGATCGCTGACCACCTTGTGAAAGGCGCCTTCAACTTGGCCGGCCCGCAGGACCGTATGCGCACTGGCCGACGGCACACTGTCGGCGGTGGGCCGCAGGACCAGCGTCGCCCCTTGCAGATAGGCCGTGCCACCAACGTCGATGGTCGAGCTGCCGCCATCGCGGTCAATGCCATACACCAGCATCGAAGAAGGGCCCATCGTGAGATCACGCGTGACGATAGGTGCACCCGACTGGGAGTTGGCGAACATCGTCCCATGGACCACCAGGCTGTCGGTACTACCGCTGCCGGAATAGACACCAAACTGATCAACCCAGGTGGCGCCGGTGATCCCACCGTTATTGATCAACTCCGCGCCGTTGCCGACACGGGCCTGGGCGCTGAAATCCGCCGGGCCGGTCAAGGTCCAGGTGCCCTGGTTGACCGACAGTGATTCAAAATTGCGCGTGTTCCCCAACATGCCGCTGCCGCCCTCGAGAAGCAACAGGTCCGACCCGCTACCACCGTCGATGGCCCCGAACACCTGGGAGCCGCTGTACAGCGCCAAGGTATCGTTGCCGCCCCCCAGGTCTATCGCCGTGCCGGCGCGGTAGGCACCTTTCATATAGGCGCTTGCGGTCGAGCCATGGGGGTCCTGGTTTTGTATGTAGGTGGTTTCGATCAAGCCATGGTTGGTCACGCTGTCATCGTGATTGCCGTTGAACTTGATCCCCCGGTGCCCACGAATAGTGCCGCGGTTCACCACATTGATCGGACCTTTGCCCTGGCCCAGGATGCCAAAGCTGGGCCCCTGGATCAGTGCATCCTCGGCGTTGACCACCAGGCCGCGGCCTATCGAGATCCCTGAAGAGGTGCCGACACCCTTAGGCACATCGGCCTCGATAACGCCGTAGTTTTCTATCCGCGCCAGCCCGTCGATCCTGACCCCGTTGTATTCCGTGAGATACACACCGTCGGCACGATGGCCGGAGATACGCCCCCAGTTCAACACCGTGCCGTTACCGTAGGCACGGACACCCGAACCACTCAGGCCTTTCACCACCCCATCGTTGCGCAGGGAGATATTGCGCCAGGTAAAAAGCCCATCGGCGCTAGACGCCATGATCGACGAGGCATCGCCCAGATGCTCCACATACAGCGTGTCGCCCCGGCTCACCCGGCTGGAAGCCAGCAGGGGTGGCGCGAAGGCAGTGCAAAGGGCTAGCGCAACGGCCCAGCCAAGGGGGTGTTGTATCGGCGGCATGTCATTCCCTACCTGGAGTTATCGGAGGCGAGAATGTATCCATCCCTATCAAGGACCACTGTCGGGCAAAGCGGATCGCGGCGGCAGGTTGCCTCTGCAAGGCTGTCCGAAAAAATCCGTGACAACTAACCCCCGTGCGTGCGCCTTTTCAGGCCACGGCGTCGCCCTTCGCTCCGTTCAGGGGCGAAATCAGGACATATATTTTGGCCATATCGATCCCCTTTTGGCCGCTCCCACCGTTCTCGCAAAGGCGCCGGGCATCAAGAATGACGCCAAGCCCACGCTATCGGAGAACAATAAATGCTGACGGTCTATTCCGACGATCACCACCTGCACCACGGCCGCTGCGAGCTGATCGACGGGCAATTGATGCCCTGCTTTGAAATGCCTTCGCGGGCCGACCATGTGCTGGCCCGCGTGCAGCATCAGGCCCTCGGCCCGGTGCGCGAACCGGAGGATTTCGGCCTGGAGCCGATCCGCCGCGTGCACGACGAGGCCTACCTGAATTTCTTCCAGGGCGCCTGGGAGCGCTGGGCCGCACTAGGCCATGACGGCGATCTGCTGCCCTTCACCTGGCCGGCCCGCACCTTGCGCCGGGTGATCCCGAAAAACCTGCACGGCGAACTCGGCTACTACAGCTTCGACGGCGGCGCGCCGATCACCGCCGGCACCTGGCAGGCAGCCTATAGCGCGGCCCAGGTCGCCCTCACCGCCCAGGCCGAGATCCAGCGCGGCGCCCGCAGCGCCTTCGCCCTTTGCCGACCACCGGGACATCACGCCGCCAGCGACCTGATGGGCGGTTACTGCTACCTGAACAACGCCGCCATCGCCGCCCAGGCCTTCCTCGATCAAGGCCATCGGAAGGTCGCGATCCTCGACGTCGACTACCACCACGGCAACGGCACCCAATCGATTTTCTATGAGCGCAGCGATGTGCTCTTCACCTCGCTCCACGGCCATCCGGAAGCCGAGTTCCCATTCTTCCTCGGTTATGCCGACGAGCTCGGCGAAGGCGCCGGCGAAGGTTTCAACTTCAACTATCCGCTGGCCGCCGGCACGGCCTGGGACCAATGGAGCGCGGCGCTGGAACAGGCCTGCGGCGAGATCGAACGCTACGCACCCGATGTGCTGGTGGTTTCCCTGGGCGTGGACACCTTCAAGGACGATCCGATTTCCCAGTTCAAGCTCGACAGCCCGGACTACCTGCGCATGGGTGAACGCATCGCCCGCCTGGGCAAGCCGACGCTGTTCGTGATGGAAGGCGGCTACGCGGTAGAAGAAATCGGCATCAATGCCGTGAACGTACTCGAAGGTTTCCAATACGCTCAATGAGGAATTAGAAGAATGAACAAGCTCAAGCGTCTTATTGCCCCAGCCCTTTGCGCCACCGTGCTCAGCACCGCCGTCCATGCCGAGGAGCGCACCCTGCGGGTCTACAACTGGTTCGACTACATCACCCCCAAGGCCCTGGACGACTTCAAGGCCCAGAACACCCAGGTCAAGCTGGTCTACGACATCTTCGACACCAACGAAGCCCTGGAAGCCAAGCTGCTCACCGGCAACTCCGGTTATGACGTGGTGGTGCCGTCCAACGTGTTCCTCGCCAAGCAGATCGAGGCCGGCGTGTTCCAGCCCCTGGACCGCAGCAAGATCCCGAACTGGAACCACCTCGATCCCAAGCTGATGAAGCTGATCGAGGCCAACGACCCGGGCAACAAGTTCGCCGTGCCCTACATGTACGGCACCATCCTGATCGGCTTCAACCCGGCCAAGGTCAAGGCGGCGCTGGGCGACAACGCGCCGGTGGACAGCTGGGACCTGATCTTCAAGGAAGAGAACATCAGCAAGCTCAAGCAGTGCGGCGTCGCCCTGCTCGACTCACCGTCGGAGATCCTGCCGCTGGCCTTGCAGCACCTGGGCCTGAACCCCAACAGCAACAACCCCAAGGACTATGAAAAAGCCGAGGCGCTGCTGCTGAAGATCCGTCCGTACATCACCTATTTCCACTCGTCCAAGTACATGGCGGATATTGCCAACGGTGACATCTGTGTGGCCGTCGGCTATTCCGGCAGCTTCTCCCAGGCCGCCAACCGCGCCAAGGACGCCAAGAACGGCGTGGTGGTGGACATGCGCCTGCCCAAGGAAGGCGCGCCGATCTGGTTCGATATGCTGGCTATCCCCAAAGGGGCGAAAGATACCCAGGACGCCTACACCTTTATCAACTACCTGCTGCAACCCCAGGTGATCGCGCCGATCAGCGACTTTGTCGGGTATCCGAACCCGAACAAGGACGCCACCGAAATGGTGGATCCGGCGATCCGCCACAACGCCAACCTGTACCCGACCGAAGCGGCGATGAAGACCCTCTACACCTTGCAGCCCCTGGACCAGAAGGCCGAACGGGCCCGCACGCGGGCCTGGACCAAGATCAAGTCCGGGATCTGAGTGTTGCCCCCGCCCCCTACAGGGGGCGGGGGCGATCTTCAGGCACTCGGTGGCAGGAACAACGCCGCTGCCAGCTTGGGGCCGATGTCTCCACGCCAGATAGCATCGACTTTGCTTCCGGCGCTCTCCTGGGCCCGCTGAAAACTGAGCCCTTTAAACCGTTGCTCGCGGGTCTTGAGGTGAGCCTTGGAAAAACGGGCCGCCGGCGTGGTCGCGCTCAGGTAATGGAAATGCGCGTACCACAGCGGCCTGCCCTGCCGGTCGCGAATCTCGTACTCATCGAGGAAGTCGTTGCCCTTGCCGCCGGAGATATCCCGGCGCTCACCCAGCTTGTGGACCGTGATCTGCTCTTCCTGCGCCAGGAACTCAACGGCGGCGGCGCTCGGCAAGCGCTTCTTGGTCAGGTTGACCCGCAGACTCAGCCCCTTTTTGTTCAAGGTGCTCGCGGCCTGCTCCAGGTCGGCAATCAAAAACCGCGGAGACTGTGAAAGCCCCTGGGTCAAATCCCGCAGTTCCCTGCCGAGCGCTGAAAATGGCTGCGCCTTCATCCCGAGCATGTCCTCGATATCACGCGGGACCTGCACCAGGCTCGCACTGCGTTCGGCGTCCGCCAGCAGCGTCGGCACGCTCTCCAACAGATCACGGGCCTTCTTCTCCAGCGACTTGAGCTTCTTCGCGGCACGTACACTCAATTCGCCCACGCCGCCCAGCAGGCGCAGGCCGCGATCCAACTGCCAAAGCCCCGAGCTGTCGCGCCTCAACCAGGGACCCTGTCGCGCCGGGTGGCGGTCATCAATGATCACCACCCCATCGAGTTTGCGCGACACCCGAAACCAGGCATCGTCGACCCGGGCATAGAAAAGCTTGTCGCGCCGATACAGACCTTTCCAGTCGCCCGACTCCAGCAAAGTGCCGGGCGCCTCGGACAGCGACAGCTTGAACTTCTCGAGCCGGACCAGCTCGGAAGCCGTGAAGAGTCGGTCCGGGCGGGTCCAGGCAAAGACCAGTTGGTTCGCCGCGCTGACGGCAGGTTCCTTGATCACCGCGTTACTGAGGACCGGCCTGGGGCGCACGCCCCCGGCTTGCCCGATCAGCGGCCGACGGTGATACACCAGCACGACCGCCAGGTTCAGCAAGACATCGGAGAACGCCACCCAGGGATGGGACGCATGGGGATCGGCCAAGGCCTTGAGGCTGGAGAGCAATTGCACAAGCCAGCCGAAACCCGCCAGGGGCCCAGGCAACAAGGGCTGTAGCAGGCCGAACAAGGCCCAACCCAGATCGACGAAACGGTTCCAGCGATCCTCGGCATTGGACACCGAGTCCGCCTCGGCCTGCGCGATCAACGCCTCGACGCTGGCGGCGAACAGTGCCGCGCAAAACGACCCGGACAGCGGCGTGGTGTCCAGCGCAGCCGGCTCAGGAGTGTCCGGGATATTCCAATCGGAGTTGGTCACCCGGGTCAGGTGCGGCTCCTTGAATCCGCCATCCTCATAGGTTGAACGCCTTGCGCTGTCCAGGCCGTCGAGGACCGACTGCTGCAAAGGTCCCTCCCGCTGGATGGCCGTCAACAAGCCGGCCCAGGATGGAAACTCAAGCAAGAGCACCCTGGCGCCGGGGCGGCACAGCACCTGCGGGCCCTGGGCCGTCGCCTGCGGGCCAATCACAAACATATTGCGCACCCGGTCCGCCGTGGCACCGGGATGCGCCAAAAAGGCCAGGGGCCTGACCACGATGGGCTGCCCCAGCACCTCACGGACGCCAACGTCCCGGGTCACCACCGCCTCGACATAAAGACGGGCGGTCTCCGTCAGTTTCCGCTCGAGCCGCAGCTCCAGCGCCCACATCGGCAGCAGGACCCGCAGGTAGTCGGTAAACAGCCCTTCTTGCCGGGCTCGTTCGGCCTGATCGCGCTGCAATTTCTGCCTGAGCAACTCGGGGTAGGTCCTGCCGATATCGGCGTCGCTCACCGCCGTGCGCAGCGCGTCATAGCTCATCCAGGGAGGCGCTGTCCGACCCTGGTAATGAACCTGCGCCAATGCGCCAAGAGGGAAGGCCTCAAGGTTCTTCAGCGCCATGGCGACATAATCCTGGGCCTGTGACTCATAGCGAGCGTCAAGCGCACTGTCGACCATTTCGGAGGGGCTGTTGGCGATACGCGTCAGGGTCACGCTGATATCGCTGACCGACACGCTCGCGGCCGCTGGATATTTCGCCTGCAAACTCGCCCGCAACGACTGGCCGGCAAAGGTCCGGATATCGGGAATGCCATCGAGAAACGCCTTGCCGGCATGACCCCGATGCACCGTCGCAAGCGCCGCCACGTAACGACCATAACGCGTGCGATCCGCCGCCGACGCCTTGCGCAACGCCTCGGGGAGCAAGTCATCCAGGCTCGCCAATTTCGCCTCGTGACCGGAACGAAAGGCACCGAACAAGGCCTGCAAACCAGTCAACTCACGCAGGTGTTGCTCAAGGGCCTCCGGGTCGCGATAGTCACTTGGCTTGATCGCATCGATGGCCTCCAACTGGCGTACCAGCAGGCTCACGGTCAGGGCATCGAAGATATGATGGTCCGGCGAGTAACTCCTGAAACCCGAGTCCTCGCCGCTCAATGTCACGCTCAGGGACTCTTCAAGCGCTCGGGTGGAATCGAAGGTTTCGATCCCGCCGAACAGGCTGTAAAGCAAGACGATCTGGCGTTCGCCGACCCAATGGCTGATAACCAGTGCCTGGATGCGCAAGGGCTCGGGACCCTTGATGCGGCTATCGATAATAGGGATATAGGCCTGTGCGCAATCACTGCCGAACTTGGCCTCGCGCGCCTTCAGGTCGGGATAGTCGAGCACTGCACTCACACCGGCCAATTCATCGCCCGACAGCGCCGCGCACGCCAGGCGCAATTGCGCCGCGAAGAATTCGGAAAGGCGCTGCCAGGGGGCGATATCCCCCGCCAGTGGCGAGTTCCAGAAGTCCACCAGACCCTGTTTGTACGCCTCCAGCAACAACGGAGCCCACTCGTCCAGCAGCGTATCGAGCATCTCAACGCTCAGGGACAACTGCTCCGGATGCTCCGCGCCCGGGTAGAGCGTCACATAGCTGCCGGCCGGACATATCCGCTTTTCTTCGCCCAGCAAGCGCTCGATCAACAAGTGCGCCAGGGTCAGGACCCGGTATTCCACCTGATTGCCGCACGGTTCCGGCTCGATCAGCGCGGCATGGATAAGCCGCTCGCCCTGCGCCGGGTAGTGATCTTCCAGCATGTCGCGGACCAGGCCGGGCGCCACGCTTTCCAGGGTCGGGCGCTGGGCAAAATAATCACTGAGGGTATAGACCCTCTCAGCCTGTTCGCTTTCGCTCAAGGTCGCGCGAGCAAGGGGGGAAGTCATGTCGATTTATCCTGGTGGCGGGTTCCGGGAATAAATAAACATCGACCGCGCGAGGGTATGCGGTAGCCGGTTAATACCCTGCGCGGCTAGACCTTCCAGACCGTGCGCAAGCGCGCCAGCGCCGACTCGATATCCGCCTCCGGCACCGCCGCGAAGCCCAGTACCAAACCAGCACGCCGGTCTTCGGGCGGTTCGGGCTGAGTGATCCAGTAGCTGCTCAAGGGGCTGATTTCGACACCGACGCTCTCGGCTTGCGCGATCAACTCCCGCTCCCGGGACAGACTCTCCACCGGCACCGTCAGGTGCAAGCCCGCCGCAACCGCCGGCAAGTCGCCACAGCCCGGGATATTCGCCGGCCAATGGGCCAACAAGGCGTTGCGCCGACTCAGCGCGGCCCGGCGCATGCGGCGGATATGCCGCTGGAAGTGCCCGGCGGCCATGAACTCGGCCATCACCGCCTGGGTGCTGACCTCCGAGTGCCGCATATCCAGGGCGCGGCGCTGGGCAAAGGCCTCGACCAGCGTCGGCGGCAGCACCAGGTAGCCGAGGCGCAACGCCGGAAAGGCGATCTTGCCGAAGGTCCCGACATACAGCACCCGCCCCTGCCGATCCAGCGCCGCCAAGGGTGCCAGCGGCGCGCCGCTGTAGCGGTACTCGCCGTCGTAGTCGTCCTCGACGATCCAGCCGCCAGTGCGCTCGGCCCAGGCCAGCAGCTCCAGGCGCCGGGCCAGGCTCATGATCACCCCGGTGGGGTATTGATGGGAGGGGGTCACATAGGCCAGCCGACAGTCCGGCAATTGCGCGAGTTCGACGCAATCGAGCCCCTCATGGTCCACCGTCACGCCATGCAGCGTGGCCCCCGCCACCGCGAAGGCCAAACGGGCCGCGCGGTACCCGGGATTCTCCACCGCGACGCCATCGCCGGGGTCCACCAGCAACTGTGCACAAAGGCTAATGCCCTGCTGCGCGCCACTGGTGATCACAATTTGCTCAGGCGTGCAGGACAGGCCCCGAGAGCTGCGCAAGTAAGCCGCGATCAGGCCGCGCAAGCGCGCCTCCCCCGCCGCCTCGCCGTAACACAGCAACTGCAAATCCGGTTTACGCCAGAAAGCCGCCTGCAGCTTGGCCCAGACGCCAAAGGGAAACAGGTCGAACGCCGGCACACCCACCCGAAAAGCCCGCGGCGGACCGCTCGGTGGCTTGTGCATCGGGTTGCTCTCGATGCGCTCCATGGCCAGATTGTGGATAACTTTACTGGATGTAACCCCAGCGGTTTCGGTCGATTTTGTGGATAACCCTGTGGGTAAGCCTGTTGAAAACCCTGTGGATAGTTTTGTGGACAACTTTTTGATCGGCAGGGCTTTTTCCGGCAACTGCGCCACGTAGGTGCCATCGCCGATCCGGCCCTCGATAAAGCCCTCG
The DNA here is from genome assembly GCF_023242495.1 of Pseudomonas sp. MWU13-2862. NCBI lineage: Bacteria > Pseudomonadati > Pseudomonadota > Gammaproteobacteria > Pseudomonadales > Pseudomonadaceae > Pseudomonas > Pseudomonas sp. MWU13-2862. The sequence continues at coordinate 310,818 of NZ_JALMEZ010000003.1, forward strand.
GCGTAGAGCTGGTCATAGGCCCGCACCACGCTGTTGCGGGAAATCGCCAGGGCGCTGGCCAGGTCGCGGCTGGCCGGCAGACGGCTGCCACTCGCCAGGCGCCCGTCCAGCACCCGCAGGCGCAAGGCCTGATAGAGCTGGCGACTGAGTCCCTTGGCCGGATCGAGGTAGATCCCGGCGGGGTCGAACGGCAGGGGCAACGATGGACTGGGCATGGCATTGGACCTATGAAAATCGCCGACAATGGCTCTTACAACCAACCAATAGCCTGCCTAGGATGCAGGTATTCGCCAAGGAAAATTTCCATGTACACACCCAGCGCCTTTTCCGAACAAGACCTGCTCACCCTGCAGCAACATATCCAGGGCACTCGCCTGGCGACACTGGTCACCCATGGCAAGCTCGGCCTGCAAGCCATCCATGTGCCGCTGTTGCTGCGCCCCGAGCAAGGTCCCAATGGCACGCTCTATGGCCATCTGGCCCGGGCCAATCCGCAGTGGCAGGAACTGGCGGAGGGCGGTGAAGTGCTGGTGATCTTCCCGGGGGCCGATGCCTATGTCAGCCCGTCCTTCTATCCCGCCAAGGCAGAGCACGGCAAGGTCGTGCCGACCTGGAATTACGTGGCCGTGCACGCCTACGGCCAGGCCGAAGTATTCGATGACGCTGATCGCCTGCTCAACCTGGTCAGCGCCCTGACCGACCGCCATGAAGCGGGCCGGGACAAGCCGTGGAAAGTTGCCGACGCCCCCGCGCCGTACATCGAGAGCATGCTCAAGGCCATTGTCGGTTTTGCCATACCGATCCAGCGCCTGGAAGGCAAACGCAAGCTCAGCCAGAACCGCAGCGCCGCCGACCAAGCCGGCGTGCAACAAGGGCTGGCGGCCAGCGCCGACAGCCAGGACCAAGCCCTCGCCCAATTGATGTGCTAAGGAGTCACCATGAGTTCCATCGAGATCCGCCCGGTCAGCGCCGCCGACCAGGCCGTTTGGCGCCCGCTGTGGCAGGCCTATCTGAAGTTCTATGAAACCGAGCTGCCGGACGCGATCTACCAGTCGACCTGGCAACGTTTTCTCGACCCGGCCGAAACCACCAACGCCGCCCTCGCCTGGCAGGACGGCAAGGCCGTGGGCCTGGTGCATTTCATCTACCATCGGTCGAACTGGAGCGTGCAGAATTCCTGCTACCTGCAGGACCTGTTCGTGGCGCCCGGCCAGCGCGGAACCGGGTTGGGACGGCTGCTGATCGAGCATGTCTATGCCACGGCGGCCGAGGCCGGGTGCAATAAAGTCCACTGGCTGACCCACGAGACCAACGCCACGGCCATCCAGCTGTATGAACGGATTGCCGAGCGCCCCGGTTTCATTCAATTTCGCCAAGCGTTGTAAGCCTCAAGGAAAGCCTCATGTCGATATCCCTAGCAAACTGGAAAGGCGCGCCGGCACCTTCGGCCCAGCGTCTGGAGGGGCGTTTTATCGTCCTGGAAAAACTCGATCCGGCCCGCCATGGCGACGATCTCTGGCAGGCCCTGACGGGCCCCGGCGCCGATCCCAAGCTCTGGGATTATCTGCCTTACGGTCCATTCCCGGAGCGCAGCGCCTTCAATGACTGGCTGAACAACCATGCGGCCAATAGCGATCCGTATTTCTTCAGCGTGGTCGACAAGGCCAGCGGTGAGGTCCAGGGCATTCTCAGCCTGATGTCAATCGTCCCGGCCCAGGGACGTATCGAAATCGGCCACGTCACCTTTGGCGCGCCGATGCAGCGTTCGCCCAAGAGCACCGAGGCGGTCTATCTGCTGGCCAAGGAAGCCTTCGCCATGGGTTACCGGCGCCTGGAATGGAAGTGCAACAACGACAACGCCCGCTCGCGTACGGCGGCCGAGCGTTTGGGCTTCAGCTTCGAAGGCGTGTTCCGCCAGCATATGGTGGTCAAGGGCAGGAACCGCGATACGGCGTGGTACAGCATTATCGATTCGGAATGGCCGACGGTGAATGCCGGGTTCGAGCGCTGGTTGTCGGAAGAGAACCTGACCGAGGTCGGGCAAATCAAGTCCCTGGTCGAGTGCCGGGGTTAACCGGACAGCCTGAAAGCGCAGCGCCCCTCGACCTGAAAATACGGTGGCTGACGCGTCAGCCACCGTAAGACCACAGGGTCATAAAACACACCTCGAATCGTCACCAAACCGGTGACATATCTTGCAAAAGACGGGTAAAAATCCCGACATTTATCGATTACATGGATAGATACATTTCGGCCTCAATTTTCCAGGAGGTCGAAATTCCATGCCAACACCCCTTAATCGACTCACCATATCGGTCGCACTGGCATCCAGTGTTATTGCCAGTCAGCAGGTACTAGCCTATCCGCAGACGCCAATACTCAGCCGACCTATCGACCCGAATGCTACCTATCTCGGAACGACCCCAGAGGGCGGCACTGTGTGGGAGGCTCCCATTGGTTCCGGTCAACAGCCACCAGTCCCTCAGTACCCACAAGGTCTAAGGTCCAATACCTATACGGTCGTCGACCCAAACCCCACCGCTCCCGGCGTTTTTTGGGTCAAACCTAACAACGGGAATACGGCCCCCTTTGAGGCATACATCCAGCCCGACGGCTCTGCTGTTGGGATATACGTGTCGCCCCTCCCGCCACCATGCCCGCCATGCGCCGTCCCCCCATTGCCTAACCCGAATCCTCCCCTTCTAACCCAGAACCTGCGAGGTACTCCCGGCAGGGATGGTGTGAACGGCACGAACGGCAGAGATGGCGTGGACGGCAAAGACGGCAAGGATGGGGCCGACGGCGCTCCCGGCAGGGATGGCGTGAACGGCACGAACGGCAGAGATGGCGTGGACGGCAAAGACGGCAAGGATGGGGCCGACGGCACTCCCGGCAGGGATGGCGTGGACGGCACGAACGGCAGAGATGGCGTGGATGGCAAAGACGGCAAGGATGGGGCCGACGGCACGAACGGCAGGGATGGCGTGGACGGCACGAACGGCAGAGATGGCGTGGACGGCAAAGATGGCAAGGATGGGGCCGACGGCGCTCCCGGGACTCCTGGCAGGGATGGCGTGAACGGCACGAACGGCAGAGATGGTGTAGACGGCAGGGACGGCGTATTAGACCCCGAGACGCTGAATAGAATCACCAAACTTGAGCAACGGGACAAGGAACACGACGACAAGATCGCAGCCCTTCAAAATAAAGACCCAAGACAGACTCAGGCAGATGACCCAACGGGCGGACAAGGCGGCAATGTCGGCCAACCATTCCCCAGGCCGGTCGATTCCCCACTGCGCACGGCCCTGAACAAACTGGGCACGGCGGCAAAAAGAGACGCCCGCATGCAGCTTTCCGGCGCCGGCAATGCCAGCCTGGGTGCAGCCACCCTCAGCGGTGCCAGCCAGGTGGGCAACAGCGCCCTCGCGGCCATGCGCCAGCTCGGCAATGACCCCACCCAGCGCCTGCTCGCCGGACAAAACGGCGCGCCCGGCCAGGTCTCGCTGTCGGGGCGTTCGGAAATCAAGCCCAATGAAAGTCGTGTGTGGGTAGACGCCCTGAACAACGCCAGCGCCTTCGATCAACCGGCAGGCCAGAAGGCCTTCGAACAGGACACCCGAGGCCTGGTGGTGGGCGTCGACTGGGCCCTGGACAATGAATGGCGCATGGGCCTGCTGGGCGGCAAGTCGCAATCCAAGCATAAAGCCAACCGCTTCGAAGGCGGCCTGGACAGCTGGCATGTCGGCACCTACGCCCTGCACCAGAGCGGGCCCGTGGCCCTGCGCCTGGGCGCGGTCCACAGCCAGCACTATGGCAAGACCGAACGCAACGTGGAGTTCAGCGGCTACAAGGACCGTCTCACCGGCAACTACAACGCCAACAGCCAGCAGGCCTTCGCTGAACTCGGCTACAACCTGGGCAGCGGCAGCCTGAGCGCCGAACCTTTTGCCAGCCTCGGCTACCAGCGCTACTCGCGCCAGGGCTATACGGAAAAAGGCGGTGAAGCCGCGCTGAAGGCCGATGCCCAGACCCAGAGCAACTTCAACACCACCCTGGGCCTGCGCACCGCCAGCATCAAGCACATGGACAACAAGATGAGCCTGGCCCCGCGCCTGAGCGCGGGCTGGAAACACCTGTACGGTCCGGTCGAGAGCACCAGCACCCAGTCCAATCAGGTGACCGGCGACGTCTTCAACACCAAGGGGATCACCCGGGACCGTGACACCCTGGTGGTCGAAGCCGGGCTGGATCTGAACCTGTCGGCCAGGCATTCCATCGGCGTGGCCTACAACGGTGAAGTAGGCAATAGCAGCCGGACCCATGGCGTCATGGGGCAGTGGAAGATGAGTTTTTAATCCCTTGAACCTAAGGACTTATCCCGCCTGTCGGAGGTAAAAAGGCCGACATTTATCGATTAAATACATAGATACATTTCCGGCCCCGAATCAATCCGAGGCCGGAAATCCAATGCCCCCCACCCCTCATCGCCTAGCACTCGCGGTCACGCTGGCACTCACGACTGTCGTCTTGCGCGACACACACGCCAGCCCCACGCCCTCAGCCCCTCAACAGCAGGGGAATGTCAGCCACCTGCACGCCAAGAAAGGCCATACGGTCTTGCTGAGCGAGTCGTCAATCGACTACACCAATCAACGTGATGGCAACATTCAAGCGATCACCGGAAGCGCCATCAAGGTCATCGGACGCGTTGAGGGACGCATCGTCAACGACGGGAAAATCAGCAGTGAACATCATGACGGCATAGACCTGGGCCCCTCCGATATCACCCTGATCAATGTCGGCACCCTCTCGGGCGGGCGTCACGGCGTCAGCACCCGACGCGCGGGAGAACTCACCAACCGCGGCCAGGTGAGCGGATTCAATGGCGCGGGATTCCATTCCACGGGCAATGGCAAGGTCACCAACTCCGCCAGCATCACCGGTGATGCACGCACCCTGGATGCCGACGGCGATGGCATACGGATCATCGGGGATGCGGAGATTTACAACGTCGGCAAGTGTCTACGCCCTGCGCCAAAGCGGCCCGCTGGCCCTGCGGCTCGGCGCGGTGTACAGCAGCCATTCCGGCAAGACCGGACGCAACGTGGCGTTCAATGGCTACCGTGATCGTTTCAAAGGCGACTACGACGCCAACAGCCAACAAGCTTTCGCCGAAGTCGGCTACAGCTTCGGTGGCGCCGACCTGCGTGTCGAACCCTTCACCGGCCTCGGTTACGAACGTTATCACCACGACCGCTTCACCGAGCGCGGCGGCGAAGCGGCCCTGGCCGTCGGCAGTCAGACCCACGGCAACCTCAGCAGCACCCTCGGCTTGCGCGCGAGTAGCGTCACCCCCTTCGACAATAAAATGAGCCTGACCCCACACCTGAGTGCTGGCTGGAAGCATCTGCATGGCGACGTTGGCAGCACGACCCAGCAGAAATTCACGGTGAACGATCGCAGCTTCAAGGTCAAAGGCGCCGCCCTGGACCGCGACAGCCTGCTGCTGGAAGCGGGCCTGGACCTGAAGCTGTCGCCCAGCCAGAACCTCGGCGTCGGCTACACCGGGGAAGTCAGCAGCAACCAGCGTAATCATGGGGTCATGGGTCAATGGAGGCTGACCTTTTAAACAAGGTTCCCGCCACCCGGCCGGGTCAGGCCGGGCCGCGGGAAGGTGTCAATCCTGCCCAGGACCAAACATCGCTCAAACAAGGACGTGTCTCGCACAGCAGGAGCCCAAGGCCCGACATCCGCCAGGGAAACGAATAATTACATTCTCATCTCAATTGAACTTGAGGTGACAAGGAATGCAATTTACTCAGCCTCGTTTAAGCATCGCCGTGACGCTCGCCCTCGGCATAACGGCGACACAACACACTCAAGCCTCCGACATCGTCAACAGGGGCATCATTTCCAATAACTCCCATGGCCTTACCAGCCAAGAGGATCTCTTGCTGTTCAATGCGGGAACAATCGTCGGTCGAGACGGGGCCGGCGTCTATGCCCAAGGCAATGGCAACGTGGACAATAAGGGACGTATCACCGGTAGTCTCGGAGAGAAGGGCAGCCCTCTCAATGACGGCATCCGCATCGGCAAGGTCGCCCGTATCTCGAACGCCGGGACCATTGAAAGCACCCACCCGCTCGGCTCAGGCCTGGTGATCGGCAACGGTAGCGTTACAAACGGCTCGTCGGCACTGATCAGCGGCAAGGGCTACGGCATTCTGGCAAAGGGCGGCGGTACGACCCATGTGACAAACTCGGGAACCATCCAGGGTGCCCGAGGCATAAAGTTCGAAGGCAACTTCAATGACGTCGTCGTCAACAGCGGTTCAATCATCGGTTCCGGAGGCGGTCCCACGATTGACCTCGGCGGTGGCGACGATGTGCTGTCCCTCCACAGCGGCTCCCGAATCGGCGGATTTATCGACGGCGGTCAAGGTTACGACCGGGTGGTTCTCAATGGCGCCGGGAGCGGAACCCTCAGAGACACCCTCAGGTTCGAAAAGCTCCATGTCGATTCAGGGACCTGGACGCTGCTCAGCCGCGGCGACTTCAGTGACGGCGCCGAGATTGCCTGGGGCGCGAAGCTGATCAACCAGGGTGCGATCACCGGGCAGACCCTGGTCAAGGGTGAGTATACCGGCCAGGGTTACACCCATAGCTTGCTGGTAAAGGGTACGTTGCGGGTCAATCGGGCATCGGGCGCTGCCAGTATCGGTCAGGACCTCACCTTGAGCCGAGGTTCGAAGTTGATCTACGGGGTCGACGCCAATGGTGGCAGCGCCACCGTCCAGGTCGGGGGAACAGCGAATTTGGGTGGGGCCACATTGCTGGTAAACGCGACGGGAGGCCGTGCGCCCGTGAACAGCCAGCACACTCTTCTGCGAGCGGGCAACGTGGAGGGTACCTTCGGCCAGGTCACCACTGACCTGGCGCTGATGACCCCGGAGGTCCGCTATGGCAAAACGGAGGTTGGACTGAGCTACCGGCGTAACGATGTCGCCCTTGAGAGTCTTGCGCAATCCGATAATGCCAAGAGCGTTGCCAGACACCTGGAACCCCTGACACGTTTTGGGAAAGTAACCACCGGGATCAAGGGCCAAGCCGTCAGCCGCGAGGAATTTTTCTCGGACGGCATGAACAAATCCATCATACGAAAGCGCAGGAGCCTGGACGACGACATGGACAGCGATCTTGAGCTGGCGATGGCTGATGTCGAGGAGATGGACGATGTCCCGGCCGTGGGCGCCGCCCTGACCACCAGTAATGAAGCCACGCTGACACGCGCCTTGGAGCAACTCGCCAGCAGCCACACTGCCAACCTGGGTAACGCAACCTTGAGTGGTGCCAGCCAAGTGAGCAGCAGCATGCTCTCGGCCATGCGGCAACTGGGCGACCCCGCCAATCGACAGACCCTGAGTTCGACCGCCCTCGCCACCGGCGATTCGAGTCGTAACGGTGCCAATGGCCGACTCTGGGTCCAGGGCCTGGGCAACTCCGGAAAGTTCGAGCGCAGCCAGAGCAGCCAGGTGCTGCAGCAGAACACCAGGGGCCTTCTCCTCGGTGCCGATTGGGCGCTCGATTCGGAATGGCGCCTGGGGGTGCTGGGCGGCAAATCACAGACCCGCCTCAAGGGCACCGACTTCGGGGGTGACCTCGATAGCTGGCACCTGGGTGCTTATGCCCTGCGCCAAAGCGGCCCCCTGGCGCTGCGTCTCGGCGCGGTACACAGCATCCACGAGGGCAGAACCCGGCGCAACGTGGACTTCGCCGGCCTCAGTGATCGCCTCAAAGGCAACCACCGTGCCGACAGCCAACAAGCGTTCGCCGAACTCGGCTACAACCTGGGTAGCGGCAACCTGCACGCGGAGCCGTTCGTCAATATCGGTTATCAGCGCTACCACCACGAGGGTTTCAAGGAAAAAGGCGGTGACACGGCCCTGAACGTCAAGGCACAGACCCAGGACAATCTCAGCAGCACCTTCGGTGCCCGCCTGGCCAATCAGTACACACTGGACAGTGGCATGCGCCTGACCCCACACCTGAGCGCCGGCTGGAAACATCTGTATGGCCGCACCACCCACCAGACTGAACAGAACCTGATGGCACTGAACGACGATTCGTTCAAGATCAAAAGCAGTGCATTGGACCGCGACAGCCTGGTGCTGGAGGCCGGCCTCGACCTGAAGTTATCGCCCCGCCAGAACCTCGGCGTCGGCTACAGCGGGGAAGTCGGCGGCAACAGCCGCAAGCATGGCGTCATGGGGCAGTGGGCGCTGGCCTTTTAACCGGGCTTGGGCTGTTCGGCCAGTCGTCCGCCGTGCAAAAGGTGGCGCGAACCCGTCAGCCTGAAGTCTTGCGAAGTCGCACCACGCCCATCTGCAACCCGAAGGGTTTGAACACCGAGTTCAACGACTTGAGCGTCGGATTGCCCTCCTCGTGCTCGATATGAACAAGGGTCCGTACCGAAATCCTGCACATCCGAGCAAATTGAGTCTGGTGCAAGCCGGTGACCTCGACACGCAAGCGCCTGACCGCCGCGCCGATACCGATCACGCCCTGGGTAAGCTCGTCTTGAATGGCTTGAATCAGTGGCTCATCAACCGATATCGCCAACAAAGACCTCATCGATCCTGGCCAGATCGCCCTCATTCAGGATGCCGGCGTGGAAACGCAACTTCACCCATGCCATCAGATAGTCGTAACGGGCCTTGGCCAGCTCGCTACGGGTACTGAACCGTTGTTGTTCGGCATTCAGCAGATCGAGGTTGACCCGCTCGCCCCCCAGCAGGCTCTTTTGCGTCGAATCCACCAGCGACTCCGCTGAAGCCAGGGCCTTCTGATAAGCGCGTAATTTGCTCTCCCCGGACAAACAAGCGCTGAACTGGCGGCGCAACTCGATCAACGTCTCACGGGTCTTGGCCTCCAGTTCGTACTCCGTTTGCTCAAGGGTCCGGCTGGCCTTGCGCACGGAGGCCGAAACGCCGCCCCCCGCAAACAACGGCACGCTCAACTCGACGCCAATGCTATTGGTGCTGTTGCGCTGGTCATAAGTGCTGCTGCTATCGGACTCCGATTTACGCAGGCTGGCGTAGGCCGTGACCTTGGGCAGGTGTCCGGCACGGCTGCGCTCCACCTCGAACCTCGCCACCTCGACCGCCTGGCGTTGAGAAGCCAGCAACGGGTTCTGGACCAGCGCCATGCGATGCCAATGATCAAAGGTCGCCGGCTCCATGGGAAAGGCCTGGAAAGTCGCGGACAGCGGCGCCAGATCATTGATGGCGATCCCTGGTTTGCCCATCAAGGCTCCCAACTCCCGCAAGGCGGCCTCCTGTTCGTCATGGGCCTCGATCTGTTGCGCCGTTGCCAGCTCGAAACGCGATTCGGCTTCGAGAATATCGGTACGCGCGCCCTCTCCCTGGTGAAACAGGTGGGTATTGCGCTGGAACTGCTGCTCAAAGGCCTTTTTTCGGGCCTGGGCAATTTCGATCTGATCCTGGGCCAACAAGGCCCGGGTGTAGGCACTGAGTACCCGCAGCAGCAGCTCCTGGCTTTTGCTGCGAAACACCTCATCGGCAAACAGCGACTGGGCGACGCCTTTGCGATAAGCCGCATAGGCTTCGTAATCGAGCAGCGGTTGCTGCAGGGTCAGTGCCGAGGTGGCACTGCGGTAGCGGCGCTGGTCATGGCTGCTGCCCGCCTCCCTGAGCTGGGTGATCCTGGATTCATTACGCCCCAGGTTGTGGCTGTAGGACAGCCGAGGCAGCAGCCCCGCCCGGCCAATGGCATCGCTTTCCCGCCCTGCATCGCGCGCCTTCATGGCCCCCTGGAACACCGGGTCATGCAGCAAAGCCGACTCATACACTTGAAAGGGTCCCAGGGCATGGCTCTCGAGGCTGGCGATCAACGCGAACAGCGCAACAGGTATCAAAACTATTTTCATGACGGCAGACCCTCTTCCTATTCGGTCAACGAGGCGCTCACGCGATCCAGCAGCGGTTTGAACAGGTAGTTGAGGAGCGAGCGCTCCCCGGTACGGACGAACATCTCGGCCGGCATGCCGGGCTTGATCACCAGTCCATTGAGCTGTTCCAGAGAGGCTTCACTGACCGAGCTGCGTATCACGTAGTAGGGGGCGCCGGTTTTTTCGTCGAGCAACTGGTCGGCCGACACCAGGCTGACCTCACCCGCGACACGGGGCGTCACGCTCTGATTGAACGCCGTGAACAGGATGTCCACCGGCAGGGCCGGACTGACCTTGTCCACCAGGCTGACCGGCAAGCGCCCCTCCACCTCCAGATGCTGGCCTTGGGGCACGATCTCCAGCAGGGTGTCGCCGGCACGGACCACGGCGCCCTCGGTATGCACGCTCAAGTTGACGGCAATCCCTTGCGCCGGCGCGTTGACCTCGGTGTGCTGCAAGTCAAAACTCGCCGACGCCAGCTGTTGTTCCAGGGTCAGACACTTGAGCCGCACCTCGGCCAACTCACCACGGACTTCGGTCTGATACTGCTCGACATGCCGGGACAGCTTGAGCTGCGACTCGAGTATTTCCTGTTCGAGAAAGCCGATTTCCCCCTTGTTCCGCGCGATCTGCTGCTGAACCTGGGACAACTGGCGCTCCTGCTCCAGCAGACGATTACTCGCAATATGTCCCTCATCCGCCAGAGGGCGCAGTTTCTCCAGTTGCCGGCGCAATGATCCGGCTTGGGCATTCAGATCATTGCGGGCTTGGCGCAGGCCGGACAGTTGGGCCGTCGCCCCGTCGATGCGGGCACGGATGCCCGCCTGCTCGCGAGAAAAGGCTTCGCGCCGACTATTGAAAAGCTGGCGCTGCCCTTCCAACACAACCGCCAACAATGGATCGGCATCGGTACTCAACTCGACTGGAAACTGAATTTTCGTCAAATTGTCCCGCTCGCTCTGCCAGCGGGCCTGGGTGGCCAGGGCTTGGCGGTACTGGGCCTGCAAGGATTGGACAGTGGCCGACAGTTGTGTGCGATCCAGGCGAAACAGCACCTGCCCCTTCTCGACCTTCTCTCCTTCTCTGACCAGAATCCCACTGACGGCTCCCCCGCCCAGGGACTGGACGGCCTTGCGCTTGCCGGACACGACAACCGTGCTCGGCACACTGACGCCTTGATCCAGCGGTGCCAGGGCCGCCCAGCTGAAGAAACCTCCGGCACCGAACACCACCAGTGCCCAGCCCAATCTGACGAAAAACGCGGCCCCGCGCTGCGGACACGAAGTGAGCGCAGGGTGATGTGGCGTGATGCTCTCTGAACTCATGCGCCTGTTTTCCTTGGCGATTGAATGGCAGCTTTCGAAGCCGACTCCCGGGTTCTCGATAAACTGTCGAGCACCTCCGAACGCGGACCGAAAGCCCGCACTTTCCCCTCTTCCAGCACCATCAACTGATCGGCCTGGACCAGAACCTGGCTACGGTGGGTCACCAGAATCACCGTGCTGCCCTGAGCCTTCAGTTGGGTAATGGCTCGGGTGAGGGCCGCTTCACCCTCGGTATCAAGGTTGGAGTTCGGCTCATCCAGCACCACCAGGCGAGGCCGGTCATAGAGCGCCCGGGCCAAGGCCACGCGCTGCTTCTGGCCTCCGGAAAGGCCGGCGCCGGCGTCCCCCAGCACCGAGTCATAACCTTGCGGCAGACGCAGGATCAGCTCATGAACACCCGCCTGCCGGGCCGCCTCGACAACCTTGTCCGGGTTCGGCGCGCCGAAACGGGCGATATTTTCAGCCACGGAACCGCTGAACAACTCGATGTTCTGCGGCAGGTAGCCAATATGGGGACCCAGTTCATTGCGGTCCCAACGATGGATATCGGCACCGTCCAGCCTCACCACCCCGCCCTGGACCGGCCAGATGCCCAGCAGCACGCGAATCAGGCTCGACTTGCCCGCGCCGGAGGCCCCCAGCACCCCCAGCACTTCACCGGCCGCCAGCTGGAAACTCACTTGATGCAAGGTCGTGCGCTGCTGGCCGGGAGGCCCGGCACTCACCTGCTCGAACGCCAGTTGCCCCTTGGGAGCGGGCAAGGCCATCGCTCCCGTCGATTCGGGAAACTCATTGAGCAGCGCGTCGAGACGCTGATAGGCCGACCTGGCCGCGTTCCAATGCCTGGAGGTGGCAATCAACTGGTCGATGGGCAGCAAAACCCTTCCCATCAGGATGGAACCGGCAATCATCATCCCGGCGCTCATATCACCAATAATCACCAGCAGCGCACCGAGCCCCAGCACCAGGGATTGCAGGCACTGGCGAAAGCCTTTGCTCAGATGGGTCATGACCGCGCCCGTATCGCCGGCCCGGCTCTGTTGCGAAAGAAAATGGGCGTAGGGCTCGAACCAGCGTTGGCGTAACACACCCAGCATGCCCATGGCCTGAATGGTCTCGGCATTGCGCAAATGGCTGGTGGCCAGGCGACTGGCCTCTTGTGAATGGCGGCCGGCTTCAGCCAGCGGCTTCCTGGTCAGCCACTCATTGAGCAGCGCCATGCTCACCAGCAGCACAGCTCCCACACAGGCGAAGACACCCAGCCAGAAGCTGAACATAAACATCACTGCCAGGTAGATCGGAAACCAGGGCGCATCGAAAAAAGCGAACAAGGCCGGGCCGGTCAGGAACTGGCGAATATGGTTCAGATCGCCGAGGGCCTGCGCGCCATGCCCGTCACCGCGGACCAGATTGCGCTCGAAAGCAGCCTGGTAGACACGCAGGTTGAAACGCTGATCGAGATGCCCGGCGACACGGCTGACGACAAAGTTGCGAACGGTCTCCAGCAGCCCGATAAAAACGAAGAATCCCACGATCATCAACGTCAACATAACCAGCGTGGTCTGGTTTTGCGAAGTCAGGACCCGATCATAAACCTGCAGCATATATATCGAGGGGGCCAGCATCAGCACATTGATCAAGGCGGTAAAACAGCCCACGCTGATCAGAATACTCTTATATTCCCCGAGCACTTCTATCAACGGTGCCGTAGGTGTTGTCGCCAAGGGTTTCATTGACTTCCTTGAGTAGTATTTCGCGTGCGTAAAACATCAGAAGAGCAGCGCCTAGGGCACTGCTCTTGGTGAGTTCAAACGAATAAACTGACCGGGCTATTTATAAACCGGCGAGAGGGCTATTACGCCGCCATATCCAAAATATCAGGGAGCGGGCCCTTATCAACAGGACCGTCGTAATAGCTGTCGGCAAAGTCGCTATAGGCATCAGGCTGATTGAAAACGAATTCATACTCATTAAACGCTGAGAAATTACTTTCTCCCTGGCCAGAATCTGCTTCAAGCCTGTCAAACGCGTCCCTGCCGGGGCTCTCCTCGCCAATAAACCCTCGATGTTGCGGCTGCACCTCATCTAAACCGTCTTCAGGCTTGCCAAACTCAAAATGGCTGAGGTCCTGGTCGTCTATGAGCCCCCTATGTTGCGCTGGCCTATAATTTAAAACCACGTCAAGCAGCGCCTGGATTTCCATAAGATCTCGCTGCAAATTTTCTGAAACCTTGGTAACTTTTGCGCTCCAGCCAACAAAATCAAAAGTGGCATTTGTGCTACTGAAATTAGGATTGGTAGCAGCCGGTTGCCCGCGCTCAGATACTATCCATGGCAACTTGTTCTCGAAAGGCGAGAACATCCAATCGTTTGCACCGTTGGTTTCCACTGACATAAATCACTCCATATAACGACGAGTTAATGAGCGCCCGATACCCATCAGGCGTGCTCGTCGTCTATTTAATGAAACTTATGAAGTGAGGGTTATATAAATAGATATCACCACTCTTCCATGGCAAATCCAGCGTAAAAAAAAGGGGAGCACATGCTCCCCCGAGGAAAAACGTTGGTAGTCGAAGGCCTTCGATCAGCCTTCGATCTCGATCAGGATCTCGCCCGGATTGACCCGGTCGCCCTTGGCCACATGGATGGCTGTGACCTTGCCCGCCACGGCGGCCTGCACTTCGGTTTCCATTTTCATGGCCTCGGTGATCAGTACGGCCTGGCCGGCTTTCACGGTGTCGCCTTCCTTGACCAGCACATCGACGATATTGCCCGGCATGGTGGTGCTGACATGGCCCGGCGCGCTGGCCTGCTTGCGCTTGCTGCTGCCACCGCCGACAAACTCGTTGAGCGGTTCGAACACCACTTCTTCCGGCATGCCGTCGATGGACAGGTAGAAGTGCCGCTTGCCTTCGGCCTTGACGCCGACACCAGTGATGTCCACACGGTAGGTTTCGCCGTGCACATCGATCACGAACTCGGTCGGCACGCCCTCACCGCCCGCCGAACGCACGCCACCGGCCTCGGGGATCGGCAACAACACCTCAGGAACCAGGGTGCCGGCCTCACGCTCTTCGAGGAATTTGCGCCCGATATCCGGGAACATGGCGTAAGTCAGCACGTCTTCTTCCGACTTGGCCAGGGCGCCGATCTCACCACGCAACTTGACCATTTCCGGCTTGAGCAGGTCGGCCGGGCGCACGTCGATCACTTCTTCGCTGCCGATGGCCTGGCGCCGCAGCTTCTCATTGACGACGCCCGGTGCCTTGCCATAACCGCCTTGCAGGTACAGCTTCACTTCGTTGGTGATGGTCTTGTAGCGCTCGCCGGCGAGGACGTTGAAGAACGCCTGGGTGCCGACGATCTGCGAGGTCGGGGTCACCAGCGGCGGGAAGCCGAGGTCTTCACGCACTCGCGGAATTTCCGCCAGCACTTCGCCCATGCGGTTCAAGGCGCCCTGCTCTTTCAGCTGGTTGGCGAGGTTGGAGATCATCCCGCCCGGCACCTGGTTGACCTGCACGCGGGTGTCGACGGCGGTGAATTCGCTTTCGAACTGGTGGTACTTCTTGCGCACGGCGTAGAAGTACAAACCGATTTCCTGCAGCAGTTCCAGATCCAGGCCGGTGTCGAATTCGCTGCCTTTAAGGGCCGCGACCATCGACTCGGTGCCCGGATGGCTGGTGCCCCAGGCGAAGCTGGAGATCGCGGTGTCGATATGGTCGGCACCGTTTTCCACCGCCTTGAGCTGGCACATCGCGGCCAGGCCGGCGGTGTCGTGGGAGTGGATAAATACGGGCAGCGATTGTTCGCTCTTCAGCGCCTTGACCAGTTCGCCCGTGGCGTAAGGGGTCAGCAGGCCGGCCATGTCCTTGATCGCCACCGAGTCGCAACCCATGGCTTCCATCTGCTTGGCCTGGGCCACGAATGCCTCGATGGTATGCACCGGGCTGGTGGTGTAGGCGATGGTGCCCTGGGCATGCTTGCCCGCCGCCTTCACCGCTTCGATGGCGACCCGCAGGTTACGCACGTCGTTCATGGCGTCGAAGATGCGGAACACATCGATACCGTTGACCGCCGCCTTGGCAACGAAGGCCCGGACCACGTCGTCGCTGTAATGGCGGTAGCCCAGCAGGTTCTGGCCGCGCAGGAGCATTTGCAGGCGGGTGTTGGGCAAGGCCGCGCGCAGTTGGCGCAGGCGCTCCCACGGGTCTTCTTTCAGAAAGCGCACGCAGGCGTCGAAGGTCGCGCCGCCCCAGACTTCCAGGGACCAGTAGCCGACCTTGTCGAGCTTCTCGCAGATCGGCAGCATGTCTTCGGTGCGCATGCGGGTGGCGAGCAGCGATTGGTGGGCGTCGCGCAGGATTGTGTCGGTAACGTGGATTTTTTTGGAAGAAGTCATTGGAATAGTCCTCACAGGCCTGCGTGGGCGGCGATGGCGGCGGCGATGGCCAGGGCCAGCTCTTCGGGTTTGCGCTTGATCGAGTAGTTGGTCAGCTCAGGGTGGCTTTCCACGAAACTGGTATTGAACTGGCCGCTACGGAATTCCGGGTTACGCAGGATTTCCTGGTAGTAGGCCGCAGTGGTCTTCACCCCCTGCAGGCGCATGTCGTCCAGGGCCCGCAGGCCACGGTCCATCGCTTCTTCCCAGGTCAACGCCCAGACCACCAGTTTCAGGCACATGGAGTCGTAGAACGGCGGAATGGTGTAGCCGGTGTAGATCGCCGTGTCGGTGCGCACGCCGGGACCGCCGGGAGCGTAGTAACGGGTGATCTTGCCGAAGCTGGGCAGGAAGTTGTTCTTCGGGTCTTCGGCGTTGATCCGGAACTGCAGGGCAAAACCGCGATGGATGATGTCTTCCTGCTTGACCGACAACGGCAGGCCGGAGGCGATGCGGATCTGTTCACGGACAATGTCGATGCCGGTGATTTCTTCGGTGATGGTGTGTTCCACCTGCACCCGGGTGTTCATTTCCATGAAGTACACCTCGCCCTCGGCGAGCAGGAACTCCACGGTACCGGCGTTCTCGTAGCCCACCGCCTTGGCCGCGCGCACCGACAGGTCGCCGATATAGGCGCGCTGTTCCGGGGTCAGCTGGGGACTGGGGGCGATTTCGATCAGCTTCTGGTTGCGGCGCTGGATCGAGCAGTCACGCTCGAACAGGTGCACCACGTTGCCGAAGCTGTCGCCGAGAATCTGCGCTTCGATGTGCTTGGGATTGACGATGCATTTTTCCAGGAACACTTCCGCCGACCCGAACGCCTTGGTGGCTTCGGAAATTACGCGAGGGAAGGCTTGTTCCAGTTCTTCGCGGCTGTTGCAGCGACGGATACCGCGACCGCCGCCACCGGAGGTGGCCTTGAGCATCACCGGGTAACCAATGCGGTCGCCTTCGGTGAGAGCTTCGGCGATGTCCGCGACGTTGCCTTCGGTGCCCGGGGTGACCGGCACGCCGGCCTTGATCATGCTGCGCCGGGCTTCGGTCTTGTCGCCCATGCGGCGGATCACTTCCGCCGACGGGCCGATGAATTTGATTCCACGTTCGGCGCAGATATCCGCCAGTTCGGCATTTTCCGACAGGAAGCCGTAACCGGGGTGCAGCGCGTCACAACCGGTTTCCACCGCCAGGTTCACCAGCTTGCGCGGGTTCAGGTAGCCGGCCAGGGGTTCGGCACCGATGCTGTGGGCCTCATCCGCGCGCTTCACATGCAGGGCATGGCGATCGGCGTCGGAATAGATCGCGACCGAGCGAATGCCCATCTCGGCGCAGGCACGCACGATTCGTACGGCAATTTCACCACGGTTGGCGATCAGGATCTTTTTTATCACTTGGAAATTCCTAAGCCGCTGGAACAAACAACCCTTGGGTGCAACCGGAAAACGGGTCGGCGCGTGACTAAATGTTTCAAGCCAGTCGCGCAGTCCACACTAGACCTACCCAGTGATAAACCAAAATCAATAATTATTGGGTCGCTCATAAGTAAAAGCTTATAGTTGAGCGATTCGCGGCTTTCATGAGTGTTTATAAAATGCGTAAGTCCTTGATGCGTATGACATTACGCCAGCTCAAGATTTTCAATGAGGTCTGCGATCTGCGTTCCTACAGCCGCGCAGCTGATGAAATGTCTCTCACACAACCGGCCGTAAGCCTACAAATTCGCCAGCTGGAAGAGCTGATCGGCCAGCCTTTATTCGACTACGTCGGCAAAAAGCTCTACATGACCGAGGCGGCTGAAGCGTTACAGCGGGCCAGCCGGGACATTTTCGGTCGGCTGGAAAACCTCGATATGCAGCTCTCGGACATGCAGGGCTCGCTGCAAGGGCAGTTGAAACTGGCGGTGGAATCCAGCGCCAAGTATTTCGTCCCGCACCTGTTTGCCGCGTTCAAGCGCCAGCATCCCGAGGTCAATCTGCACCTGACGGTGGTCAACCGCGCGCAGGCGCTGCGGCGCCTTTCGGACAACCGTGACGATCTGCTGATCATGTCGATGGTGCCCCAGGACATGGGGCTCGAATTCCTGCCGTTCCTGAACAACCCGATTGTCGCGGTGGCGCCGCCCGATCACCCGCTGTGCCACGGCGGCCCGCTGCGCTTGCAGGACCTGGAGCCGTATACGTTGTTGATCCGCGAAGCGGGATCGGGGACGCGGATCGCCTGCGAGGAGTATTTCAAGGAGAAACGCGTGCACTTCTCGCAGACGCTGGAAGTGACCTCGGGCGAAGCCCAGCGCGAGTGTGTGGTGGCGGGGCTGGGCCTGGCCCTGTTGACGCGCCATGCCCTGAGCCTGGAACTGGCGACCGGCGTGCTCCGAGAACTGCCGGTGGAAGAACTGCCGCTCTATCGCAGTTGGTGCCTGGTTCAGGCCAAGGACAAACGCCTGTCACCGGTCGCCCATGCGTTCCTGGGGTTTATTCGCAGTGAACGGTTACAAATCAGCGGGCTGGTTGAGCGCTTCGACGGTCGGATGCCGAGTCTGCCTGCCAGTAATTGAGTGCGGCGATTTCCTGTTGCAATTGGCGCAGTTCGGTGCGGTCTTCGATTGCGCGACGAAATTCCATGCGGCGCTGATCTTCCTGCTGCCGACGGGTTTTGACGCTGCTTTGCTCTTCGTGGTGCCGGGCCATTTCGAGTCTCCCAGGGTGGGTACGGGAGCTTCAAGATGGACGTCCGGCGTTACGGTTTGGCGGCAGGTGGGTGACAGACTGATGAAATCATCGGTCAGTCGTCGAGGGCCTTCACCGACTTGGGCGACAGGCGCAGGCTGCGCAAGCTGCGTTTGACGCTCTTGAGGTGGTTGACCAGGCTCGGCCCACGGGCCATGGCCACGCCCATGGCCAGCACGTCGATCACCACCAGGTGGGCGATACGCGAGGTCAGCGGGGTATAGATCTCGGTGTCTTCGTGCACGTCGATGGCCAGGTTCACCGTCGACAGCTCGGCCAGCGGGGTCTGGCTCGGGCACAGGGTGATCAGGGTCGCGCCGCTTTCACGCACCAGGTTGGCGGTAATCAGCAGATCCTTGGAACGGCCCGACTGGGAAATGCAGATCGCCACGTCGGTAGGCTTGAGGGTCACCGCCGACATCGCCTGCATATGCGGGTCGGAATACGCCGCCGCCGTCAGCAGCAACCGGAAAAACTTGTGCTGGGCATCCGCCGCCACCGCACCGGAAGCGCCGAAACCATAGAACTCCACCCGCTGCGCCGCCGACATGGCGGTCACGGCACGTTGCAACGCGGCCGGATCGAGCTTTTCGCGCACGTCCATCAGGGTGTGCAGGGTGGTGTCGAAGATCTTCAGGCTGTAGTCCGCCACCGAATCGTCTTCGTGAATCGCGAACTGCCCGAAGCTGGCGCCGGCCGCCAGGCTCTGGGCCAGCTTCAGTTTCAGGTCCTGGAAACCCGAGCAACCGATGGCCCGGCAGAAACGCACAATGGTCGGTTCGCTGATGCCCACGCTGTGGGCCAGGTCAGCCATGGAACTGTGCATCACCGCCGCTGGATCGAGCAGGACGTGATCGGCGACCTTGAGCTCCGACTTGCGCAGCAGGTTGCGAGACTGGGCGATGTGTTGCAACAGATTCAAAGGTCTGGACTCATTGTTATGGGCGAACGCCTGGGATGTAGCAGTCTTGTAGTTATACTACAAGAATTCGCGAATTGCCCGCTCCATTACGTAACCCGCCTCCCCGCTAGCGTAGTGCGGGGAGCATGTAGCCACTCTCGACGCCTAGGGAAAGCCATGGCGTAGCAGTCGCATCAATTCCTGCGCCGCCACCGGCCGGCTGATCAGATAGCCCTGCACTTCATCGCAGCCCTGGGCCTTGAGGAAATCCAGTTGCTCCTGGTTTTCCACACCCTCGGCCACCACCTTCAGTTCCAGGCTGTGGGCCATGGCGATGATCGCCCGGGTGATCGCCGCATCTTCACTGCCGTCCCCCAGGCCGCGAATAAAGCTCTGGTCGATCTTCACGTAGTCCACCGGGAAGCGCTTGAGGTAACTCAAGGACGAATAGCCGGTGCCGAAGTCATCGATGGCCAGTTTCACCCCCAGGTCGCGCAGTTGCTGGAAGGTGGCGATGATGTGTTCGACGCTGTCGAGCAGCTGGCTTTCGGTCAGCTCAAGCTCCAGCAGTTCCGGGGCCAGGCCGGTTTCCTCCAGCACCTGGCGCACCAGGCTGACCAGCTTGCCCTGGCGCAACTGATGCACCGACAGGTTTACCGACACCCGGATCGGCGCCAGCCCCTCGCGCTGCCATTCGCACGCCTGCCAGCAGGCCTGGCGCAAGACGAACTCACCGATCGGCCCGATCAACCCGGTTTCCTCGGCCAGGCCGATAAAGTCCGCCGGCGGCACCTGGCCCAGGGTCGGATGCTCCCAACGCACCAGCGCCTCGGCGGCGTTCATCCGCCCGGTGGCCAGGCACAGCTTGGGTTGGTAGAAGACGCGCAATTGCCGCTCTTCGATGGCCTTGCGCAGCTGGTTCTCCAGCTGCAAGCGCTCCAGGGTGCTGGCCTGCAGGCTCTCGGTGTAGAACTGGAAGTTGTTCCCGCCCAGGTGCTTGGCATGTTGCATGGCGATGTTTGACTGGCTGAGCAGCACCGGTATTTCCCGGGCATTATCCGGCAACAGGCTGATGCCCATGGACGCGCTGACCACCAGCTCATGCTCGTCGATAGTCACCGGCACCCGCAACTTGCCGAGCAGGCGCGTCGCCACCCGGGCCAGGCTGGAGAGGTTGCCGTAGGCATCGAACAGCACCGCGAACTCATCCCCGGACAAACGGGCAATGGTGTTGGCTTCAGGCAAGGCGTTGACCAGGCGCCGGGCCATCTGCTGCAGCAACTGGTCGGCGATTTCATGGCCGAGGCTGTCGTTGAGCAATTTGAAACGGTCCAGATTGATGTGCAGCAACGCCAGGCTGCGGCCACCCTGGCGCACTTGCTGGTGAGCCTCGTACAGACGCTCGCGAAACAACGAACGATTCGCCAACCCCGTCAGTTCGTCGTAGTGGGTCAGGTAGCGCATGCGCTCTTCGGATTCGCGGCGAGCCGACAGATCGGCGAAGAAGCCGACGATATGGCTGACATTGCCCCGGGTATCGCGCACCACATTCAGTTGCAGCCATTGCGGGTACAGCTCGCCGTTCTTGCGCGCCTCCACCAGTTCGCCCTGCCAGCTGCCGTGCTGTTCCAGGGCCTGGCGGATGGTCGAATAGTGACGCCGGGCATCACGACTGCCCGGCAGGTCGACCACATTGCGCCCGAGCATGTCCTCGAGCAGGTAACCGGTTACCCGGCTGAAGGCCTGGTTGATCGCCAGCAGGACGTAATTGGGGTCGAAAATCACAATACCTTCGCTGGCCGCCTCGAACACCGTCGCGGCCAATTGGCGCTGGGCTTCCTGCTCCTTGTGCGCACTGATATCGCGACGGGTGCCGACCATGCGCAACACTCGACCGCTGGCGGTGTGCTCGACCGCGCGACCGCGGTCTTCGATCCAGACCCAGTGACCATCGCCATGCCGTACCCGGTACTCGATCAGGTAATCCTCGCTGCGCCCCTTCAGGTGCTCCACCAGCGCACGCTTGAGCGCCGGCACGTCCTCGGGGTGCAGGCGCGGCTTGAGGTGGCTGAGCACGGCGGTCACGTATTCCGGGTCGAGGCCGAACAGCTCCTTGATCTGGGTGTGATGCACTTCATCGGTCTGCAGGTTCCAGTCCCACAGCCCGAGGGCGCTGGCCTGCAACGCCAGGGCCAGGCGCGTTTCGCTTTTGCTCAGGGCCTTGTTCGCCACATCCAGCTCCAGGCTGCGCTGGACCACCCGGCTTTCCAGGCCGACCTGGGCGTCGCGCAGTTCCTGTTCGGCACGACGACGCTGATCGATTTCCCGCGCCAGTTCAAGATTGAGTTGTTCGCTGCGGGTGTGCGCCTGTTGCAGGCTCTCGATCAGCGCCTGGTTCTGGAAACGCCGCAACAGGCCGCGGCGGATCAGCCGATTGACCTGCAAGGCCACCACGCTCAGCGACACCAGCAGGATCAGCCCGAGCCAGGCCCAGCCTTGTTGCTCCTCGGTTCCCCCCCAGAACAGATAGACGATGGCCGGCAACAGGCAGGGCAAGGTAAAGGTCAGGAACGCCGGGATACTCACGGCGTAGGCCACGCTGGCGGAGAGGGTCGCTGCGCCGATCAGGCCGAAGACCCAGGCCTGCTCGAGAAAACTGTCGGTGGGCACCAGGGCGATGCCGGCGCAGGCCAGGGTCAGGCCGCTGACCGCCGAGCCCAACAGGAAGGTACGGCGCCAGATTGGCTGGGCCTGGCGGCTGGGCATCGCCGAGTCGAACGCCGCCACCTGGATCACGCGCAAGGCCACCAGGGCCATCAACCACACCAGCCAGACGCTGACCAGCAGGTAGCGCTGCGGGCTCCAGAGCAACCAGGCGCAGACCAGACCGTTCAACAACATGAATAAAGTCGGCAGCAACGACCCCTGGTACAGCAGGCGCGTACGCTCGACTGTCAGCTCAGTGGCGAATTGCTTGCGGATAACCCGCCCAGCCTCCATCGAGGGGCTCAGCGCGTCAAAGCTCTGGGTCATGGGCAGTATTCTTATAATGGTTAGCCATAAACGTGGCAGGAGCATACACAAGCATCCGGCAGGACCAAACTGCCTCAGGTCATAAAATGTAATGAATTGATCGGTGGCCAGACCCCTTACCGAGGCCCAGAGCAAGACACACTGCCGCCTGTAGCCGATGACTGACCGGTCGTCACAGCCGTTTTTTTTATCTGTCGCGGGGCGTGCCCCGGTATAAGAGCCGCCGCTCAGCATTAGGGTTTGCCCGCCCAGGCCCGGCACCCTAGAATGCGTCGATGCGCGATGATCTCTCCTTTCTGCTGAACTCCCTCAACGATGCCCAACGCCAGGCCGTAGCCGCCCCCGTTGGCCGTCAGTTGGTCCTGGCCGGTGCCGGCTCGGGTAAAACCCGGGTGCTGGTGCACCGTATCGCCTGGTTGATCCAGGTCGAAAATGCCTCGTCCCATTCGATCCTGTCGGTGACCTTCACCAACAAGGCCGCTGCCGAAATGCGCCATCGCATCGAGCAGTTGCTGGGCATCAGCCCGGCCGGCATGTGGGTCGGCACCTTCCACGGCCTGGCACACCGCCTGTTGCGGGCGCACTGGCAGGAAGCCGGCCTGAGCCAGACCTTCCAGATCCTCGACAGCGACGACCAGCAACGGCTGGTCAAGCGGGTGATCCGCGACCTCGGCCTCGACGAACAGCGCTGGCCCGCCCGCCAGGCCCAGTGGTTTATCAACGGCCAGAAGGACGAGGGCCTGCGCCCACAGCATATCCAGGCCAGTGGCGACCTGTTCCTGGCGACCATGCGCAGCATCTATGAAGCCTACGAGGCCGCCTGTGCCCGCGCCGGGGTCATCGACTTCTCCGAGCTGCTGCTGCGCGCCCTGGACCTGTGGCGCGACCATCCGGGCCTGCTGGCGCACTACCAGAAGCGCTTCCGGCACATCCTGGTGGACGAATTCCAGGACACCAACGCCGTGCAGTACGCCTGGCTGCGTTTGCTGGCCCAGGGCGGCGACAGCCTGATGGTGGTCGGCGACGACGACCAGTCGATCTACGGCTGGCGCGGCGCGAAAATCGAGAATATCCACCAGTATTCCGCCGACTTCGCGGACGCGGTAACCATCCGCCTGGAGCAGAACTACCGCTCCACGGCCGGCATCCTCAAGGCCGCCAACGCCCTGATCGCCCATAACACCGGGCGTCTGGGCAAGGAGCTGTGGACCGATGGCGGCGACGGCGAGGCGATCAACCTCTACGCCGCCTTCAACGAGCACGACGAAGCGCGCTACGTGGTGGAAACCATCGAAAGCGCCCTGAAAACCGGCCTGGCCCGCAGCGATATCGCCATTCTCTACCGCTCCAACGCCCAATCCCGGGTGCTCGAAGAAGCCTTGCTGCGCGAACGTATTCCGTACCGCATCTACGGCGGCCAGCGCTTCTTCGAACGGGCTGAAATCAAGAACGCCATGGCCTACCTGAGGCTGCTGGAAGGGCGTGGCAACGACGCGGCGCTGGAGCGGGTGATCAACGTCCCGGCCCGTGGGATCGGCGAGAAAACCGTCGAGGCCATCCGCGAACACGCCCGCCACAGCGAGCTGTCGATGTGGGAAGCCATGCGCCAGCTGGTCGCCAACAAGGGCCTGGCCGGACGGGCCGCCGGTGCCCTGGGGGTGTTTGTCGAGCTGATCGAGGACCTCGCGGCGAAAACCCGGGAAATGCCGCTGCACCTGATGACCCAGGTGGTCATCGAGCAGTCCGGGCTGATCGCCTACCACGAAGCGGAAAAGGGCGAGAAAGGCCAGGCCCGGGTGGAAAACCTTGAGGAACTGGTCAGCGCCGCCCGCAACTTCGAGGCCGCCGAAGAAGACGCCGAGCTCACGCCGCTGGCCGCCTTCCTCGGCCACGCGTCGCTGGAAGCCGGCGACACCCAGGCCGACGAGCACGAAGACAGCATTCAGTTGATGACCCTGCACAGCGCCAAGGGCCTGGAATTCCCCTACGTGTTCCTGGTAGGCATGGAAGAAGGCCTGTTCCCCCACAAGATGAGCCTGGAAGAACCCGGCCGCCTTGAGGAAGAACGCCGGCTGGCCTACGTCGGCATTACCCGGGCGATGCAGAACCTGGTGCTGACCTACGCCGAGACCCGACGCCTGTACGGCAGCGAGACCTACAACAAGGTCTCGCGTTTCGTGCGCGAAGTGCCGAAAGGTCTGATCCAGGAAGTGCGCCTGTCCAACAGCGTCAGCCGACCGTTCGGCGGCGCCCAGGCCCAGGCCGGCAGCAGCCTGTTCGGTGGCAGCGACATCCCGGACACCGGTTTCAGCCTCGGCCAGACCGTACGCCACAGCATCTTCGGCGACGGCGTGATCCTCAACTTCGAAGGCGCCGGCGCCCAGGCCCGGGTCCAGGTGAACTTCAGCGAAGGCAGCAAGTGGCTGATGCTCGGCTACGCCAAGCTGGAAGCGGTCTGATCACGACCTTCAAGCGTTTCCGCACCCAGTGTGGAAACGCTGTCCGCCCACCTCGACAGTACGCCATGCCGGTCTAATTACTCAACCGAGGTCGCGATAACCATGGGTTCAGGCTTTTTTTCTTCGTGGACATTCTGGGCCCTGCTGTCGGCGACTTTCGCCGCCCTGACGGCGATCTTCGCCAAGATCGGCATCGACAACGTCAATTCGGACTTCGCCACCCTGCTGCGAACCGTCGTGGTATTGGTCAGCCTGGCCTTGATTTTGTACGCAACGGGCCAATATCAGTCATTGAGTTCGATTTCCGCCAAGAGCTATCTGTTCCTGCTGTTATCGGGCCTGGCGACCGGTGCCTCGTGGTTGTGCTACTTCCGCGCGCTGAAGGTCGGCCCGGCCTCGCTGGTGGCCCCGGTGGACAAGCTCAGCGTGGTGTTCGTCGCCGTCATCAGCGTGCTGCTGCTGGGCGAGAAGCTCGACCTGCGTCAATGGGGCGGTATTGGCCTGATTACCGCCGGCGTGGTCATGCTGGCTTTCCGACGTTAGTCGGGGGCATTTCACACAACGTTTATCGACTCGCCTTACGAAACAAACGGTATCGGCGCAATGGCCTTTCATGAAACCTTCAGGTGGGGCATGAGAGGATCAGGCAAAAGCCGGAAACACTCTCGCGCTAGCCAGTAACATTTCACCTGTGCAGTATGGCGCGCGTGCACTCCACAAACGGGAATACCCTTATGCAACGTTTTCTCAGTATCGTCTTGGCGCTCTGCATCGGTCTGACGATGAGCCTCGACGCGAACGCCAAGCGCTTCGGCGGTGGCAAAAGCATGGGTTCGGCACCCAGCCATCAAACCAGCCAAATGGCCCCAGCCGCGGGTGCCGGCGCTGCTGCCGCAACCGCCGGTGCTGCCGGTGCCGCGGGCGCTGCTGCCAAAGCCGGCGGTGCTTCGCGCTGGCTCGGCCCTCTGGCCGGCATCGCCGCCGGTGGCCTGCTCGCCTCCATGTTCATGGGCGGCGGCTTCCAGGGCATGCAGTTCTTCGACATCCTGATCATGGCGGTCATCGCTTTCGTGATCTTCCGCTTCATTGCCGCCCGTCGACGCAAGCAGCAGGAGCACATGGCCCCGGCCGGCGCGCCGTTCCAGCGTGAAGTGTTCGAGCAACCGGCTCAGCCGCAGAACGCGATCTTCGGTGGTTCCGCCCCCGTCGCCCCACGCCGCGTGATCAACGCACCGGCCTGGTTCAACGAAGAGCGCTTCCTGGAAGCCGCCCGCAGCCACTTCCAGGCGCTGCAGCAGCACTGGGATGCCAACGAGATGGACAAGATCGCCGAATTCGTCACCCCGCAGATGCTGCAGTTCCTGAAACAGGAACGGGCGAACGAAGGCGACGGTTTCCAGTCTACCTATATCGAAAACCTGCATGTGCAGCTGGACGGCCTGGACGATCGCGCCGACAAGACCATCGCCACCCTCACCTTCAGCGGCGTGTCGAAGAACTCGCGCTTCGACCAGGGCGAAGCCTTCAGCGAAAGCTGGAACATGGAGCGTCCACAAGGCGACAACCAGCCTTGGCTGGTGGCCGGTATCCGCCAGAACGGCTGATCCACGGCTCGCGGTTGAAAAAAGCTACAAAAACCCCGGACTCGTCCGGGGTTTTGCATTTCACAATTGTACTTTTTGCAAGCTACTGTATAAGACCCGTGATACGAACCGCGCCATAAAGCAAGAGGATTGAGGCCGTGGAAGAAGTCATTGAACAATTGCGTGAAGCCAACGAACCCGTACCGGTGCCTTTGGAGTTGCCCGACGAGGATCAGTTGGTCGAAGTCGAAGAGGAGTTGTTCATCAACATCCCCTTCGTTTTCAAGGAATTCCTGCTGACCGTCAGTGACGTGGTGTTTGGCAGCCTGGAACCGGTGACGGTGACTGATCCGCAGTCGCACACCTACCTGCCCGATGTAGCCGCCAATGCCTGGGATTCTGGTGTGCCACGGGACCTGATCCCGATCTGCCAGGACGGTGACAACTACTACTGCGTCGAGGAAGACGGCACCGTGGTGCTGTGGTCCGGCGAAGAAGAGCTGATCACCGAAGAGTCCTGGGAATCGGTATGGCACTGGGCGCGGGATGTGTGGCTGGAAAGCTGATTGACCCTGTCCGATGCTGCTCCAATCACGCTACCTTGGGTTGACTCGGACCTGTAGGAGCAGGGCTTGCCCGCGAAGCTTTTGGCGGCCTCAAGGGCGCCTTCGCGGGCAAGCCCTGCTCCTACAAGGGTTCGGCGCCTGAACCTCAGTGCCCCGCCGAATCGCTCTTGTGCTCCAGCGTCTCCAGCAAGGCGACCTGCATCCGCGTATGCACACGCACAAACCAGCGCCACAACACCGCCGCGACCGCCGCCGCAACCACCGCGATCAGCACCAGCAACTCGCTGGTGGGCAGAATGCTCGCCGACAGCGCCGACAGCAGCAGGAAAATCACCAGCAGCGACAGCAGCGGAATCACCTCGGCGATCACCCTTCTGACCCGCTGGGTGTGCCGTCCCGCCACCTCGGCTTTCACGCCCATCTCCGCCAGCAGCATCGACAGCGCCTTGAGCTTGCGGTACGCCGCAATCAGGAAGGGTAGCGACAACAGCAGCGCCCCACCCCAGATCAGGCCGTTGTGCCAACTCGGCTCATTGATCCAGTCGGCCAGATAATCGGCAATCGGCGCCGCGAAGAAGCCCCCGGCAAAGAAGATCGCCATCACCAGCGCCAGGTTGACCCCCACCTGCAACAGAATCCGCCGGATCATCGATGCCAGCAGCGCGCCCTCGCCCTGGGGCTGGATGCTGCGCAACCATTCACCGTAGAGGCTGAACACCCGTGCCAGGCGTCGCGGCATCACCGCCGCCAGCTTGAGCGACAGTGGGTCCGCCGCGCGGATCAGATAGGGCGTGAGCAGCGTGGTGATCACCGAGACCGCCACCGCGACCGGATAGAGAAAGTCACTGGTGACCTGCAAGGTCATCCCCAGCGCCGCGATAATGAAAGAGAACTCGCCGATCTGCGACAGCCCCATCCCCACCCGCAACGACGTCCGGCCATCGTTGCCGGCAATAAACGCCCCCAGTCCGCAGGAGAGCATCTTGCCCAGCACCACCGCGACGGTGATCACGGCAATCGGCCAGGCGTAATCGAGGAGGATCGCCGGGTCGATCATCAAGCCGATGGCGACAAAGAAAATCGCACTGAACAGGTCGCGAACCGGTTCGATCAGGCGCTCAATTTTCAGCAGCTGACGGGATTCGGCCATGATCGCACCGATCAGGAACGCCCCCAGGACCATGCTGTATTCCAGCTTGACCACCAACAGGCAGAAACCGAAACACAGGCCGAGCACGGTGATCAGCAGCATCTCGTTGCTTTCGAAGCGGGCGACGTAAGCCAACAGCCGCGGCACCAGCAGGATGCCGACCACCAGGGCGACGATCATGAACAGCGACAGCTTGCCCACGGTGGAGAACACCTCGCCCGAGCTTACGGTGCCGCTGACCGCGATGCTCGACAGCAAGGCGATGATGCCGATGCCGAGGATGTCCTCGACGATCAGTACGCCGAAGATCAGCTGGGCGAAGCGCTGGTTCTTCATCTTCAGGTCGTTGAGCGCCTTGACGATGATGGTGGTCGAGGAAATCGCCAGGATCGCGCCGAGGAACAGCGAATCCATGGTGTTCCAGTCGAACCAGCGGCCGATTTCGTAGCCGATCCAGATCATCAGCACGATTTCCAGGAACGCCGCGATAAACGCCGTGGCCCCGACCTTGAACAGCTTGCCCAGGCTGAACTCCAGGCCCAGGCAGAACATCAGGAAAATCACCCCCAGCTCGGCCAGGGTCTTGATGGTGTCTTCGTCGTGGATCAGGCCGAACGGCGGCGTGTGCGGCCCGATGATAAAACCGGCGACGATATAGCCGAGCACCACCGGTTGCTTGAAACGGTGGAAGAGGATGGTCACCACACCGGCCACCAGCATGATCACGGCCAGGTCCTGGATAAAGCTGATGGCATGCATGACGTGGCGCTCCTTGCTGTTGGGAAAGCGGCCATGGGACAGCCTTTTGAGCCGTCAGCAATCACCGTTCCTGGTGTGAGAACTTTCTATGGCATGGCTTTCTGAAGGTTAACACCGCGACTTCCGACAAAAAGCCGGTGCAATATGTAGAAACAGATCCCTTGAAGCGTGACGATGCCCCCATCAACGGCGTCCCGTTATCGAGTGTCTGTGAAAATGAAGGAAGCGCCCGTAGAGGTGCCTGAGCCAATCCCTGCCTACCCAACCGTGAGCGTGCTATGGAACCCGGAAATGCCCAGCTGTCGATGACTGTTTTGATGACCCCGGACATGGCCAACTTTTCTGGCAATGTCCACGGCGGCACCTTGCTCAAGTACCTGGATGAAGTGGCCTACGCCTGCGCCAGCCGTTATGCCGGGCGTTATGTGGTGACCCTGTCGGTGGACCAGGTGATTTTCCGCGAGCCGATCCATGTCGGCGAACTGGTGACCTTCCTGGCCTCGGTCAACTACACCGGCAACACCTCCATGGAGGTGGGCATCAAGGTGGTGACGGAGAATATCCGCGAGCGTTCGGTGCGCCACACCAATAGCTGCTTCTTCACCATGGTCGCGGTCGACGACCAGCGCAAGCCGGCCGCCGTGCCGCCGTTGCAGCCGCAAAGCAGCGAGGACAAGCGTCGCTACGTGCAGGCGCAACAGCGTCGGCAGATTCGCCAGGAGCTGGAAAAGCGCTACCAGGAAATCAAGGCCGACGGTGAAGGCGACTGAAACCCTGAAGACAGGGCCTACAGGCTGATCGACTCCGCCTCGAACCGCACCCGCGGATGCACGATGCGGTCCTGGGCCCGCACCAGCTCAAGCTCGTAGCTGGCGCAGGCCTGGGTTTCCAGCAACACCTCATGCACCGCCGAGGCGGCGAACTCGAACGCCGCCACCAGGCTGTCGCCCAGCAGCACCCGCGCCAGGAAAAGCCCCGAGGTCAGGTCGCCGACGCCCACCGGCTGCTTCGGGAAGGCCAGCAAGGGCCGTCGCAGGTGCCAGCTGCCCTCGGCAGTGACCAGGAGCATCTCGAAACTGTCGGCCAGCTTGCCCGGATAGGCCAGGTGCTTGACCAGCACCGCCTTCGGTCCCCGCGCCAGCAGGCTGCGGGCCATGGCCAGGCAATCGAACAGGGAACTCGGCGTACGCCCGCAGAAGCTATCGAGCTCAAGCTGATTGGGGCAGAGGAAATCGGCCATGGCCGCCGCTTCTTCCAGCAGGAAATCACTGACCTCGGTCGGCACGCTGCAGCCTTTCTCCGGATGGCCCATCACCGGGTCGCAGAGATACAGGGCATTGGGGTTGATCGCCTTGATCCGCGCCACACCGGCGAGGATCGCCCGGCCCTGGGCCGCACTGCCAAGGTAGCCGGACAACACGGCATCGCAGTTACCCAGTTCACCGATGGCGGCGATCCCCTCGACCAGCTCGGAAATCCGCTGCGGCGCCAGCACTTCGCCCGCCCACTGCCCGTATTGGGTGTGGTTGGAGAACTGCACGGTGTTCAGCGGCCAGACATTGACCCCGACGCGCTGCATGGGGAAAACCGCCGCACTGTTGCCGGCATGGCCGAAAACCACGTGGGATTGAATGGCGAGCAAATGGGGAGTGCGTTTCATTCCGTATTCCAGAAAGGCCAATGGATTCAAGCCGCTGAGTATGCGACTAAACGGAGCCTGTACGACAGGCCGGGGAGCCAGTTAAGCTGAGCTGACTTTGTTGGAGTGGCGTTCATGCTGACCCTCGGAAATATGTTCGTGCTGATGTTGCTGGCGACCGGCGCTGCCTGGCTCTGGCACAACCATGGCCTGCGCGAGCGGGCGCTGGAGCGGGTCAAGCAGCACTGCGCCAAGCTCGACATCGAGCTGCTCGATGGCGCCGTCGCCCTCAAACGCATCGGTTTTGTCCGTGACGCCCATGGTCGGCGGCGTCTGGCGCGGATCTACAATTTCGAGTTCACCGTCACCGGTGAGCAGCGCCACGCCGGGACCATCACCCAGTTCGGCGCCCACAGCGCCCATATCGAGCTGGCACCCTACCCGTTCGAAGCCAAACCGGAAGTGCGCAGCGCCGAAGTGATCGAATTGAGCCAATGGCGCCAGGATCACGCCAAGGACCATAACAATTTGCGTCGTTGAACGGCCCGGCGGTGGTTTGCCAGTGAGTGCGATGCAAGATGCAATGCCGCTCGCCCTACAAACGACAATGCACCATTCCCGTCTTTAACGGCTCGATAGCCTGCTTTTCAGCGAAAATCAGCTCAATACGCGAATCCCGCCGCCACTCGCTGGGCTGCCACTGCACCGCCGAGTTATCCACAGCGTTGGCGAAAACCCAGCCGTCCGGGCTGTGGATAACCAGTTTGGCCCGCAACCAATCCAGCCCGGACAACCAGCGCTGGAGCTTTTCCGTATCGAAGCGCTGGCTCGGGTGCCAGCGCCAGCCGATACTCCAGTTGCCGTCCTGGGCATGATCCAGGCAGATCGGTTGGGCCGGGTCGGTCCAGATCGCCGCCAGTGGGGCGTTGACCGGTGCGCCTGCGGAGGGCGCGATACCAGCGTAGGTGTGAGCCTGCTCGCGATGACCGTTATCCAGGGCGAGCAACTCGGCCAACCCCAACACGCCCTGCTCCGTCCAGTGCACAGGTCCTTCAGGCAAGCGGGCCAGCACCCGCTGCCGTTCAACCGCGTCCAATCCTTCGGACTTGTTCAACACCCGTAACCCCGCCAGCCCCAGCGCTTCCTGCTGGGAGTCCGGCAACGGCTTGCCCGCCGCCAGGGCCCGGGCGTCCAGCACCAGCACACAAGGTTGCAACGCCAGGACGCCCAGCCAGGGCGCCTCGGCCAGTTGCCTGAGAATCTGCACCGGATGCCCCAACCCGGAGGGCTCGATCAACAACCGATCCGGTCGTGCCTTGCGCAACAGTCGGGTCAATCCAACCTGGAACGGCGCGCCGTTGACGCAGCAGACACAGCCGCCTGCCACTTCCCCCAGTGCGATACCATCGTCACCTTGGGTCAGCAGTGCGGCGTCCAGGCCGATCTGACCGAACTCGTTGATCAGCACCGCCCAACGCTCGCCTTCCGGCTTTTGCGCCAGCAGTTGCCGAATCAGGCTGGTCTTGCCCGCGCCCAGCGGGCCGGCGATGACATGGGTGGGAATGTTCTGCAACATATAGGGCCGATGATCTGAAAGAGATGAAAGAATGATGCGCCTGATCTGCCTGGCGTTGCTGTTCGGCTCGGGCCAGGTGCTGGCCCAGGCCTGCATGGTGCATAGCCATGGGCAGCGGCTGGACGTCAAAGTCTGCCAGGAAAACATCAATATCCCGGCCAAGCTGTTCAGCGACGGCTTCTGCCAGCCGAACCTGCCGGGGCAGAAGGTCGAGGTCGAGTACGTCGAACAGTGCCCGGGCGGTTCCTTCGGCGTGTGCGGCAACGCGCAAGTGGCCAATATGCCTTATCGGCAGAATATCCACTATTACGGCGTGGCGACGGATGCGGCGTATCTCAAGCCGTTTTGTGAGGGCCAAAGCCAGGGCCACTGGCAAACCCCATAACCACGACAGTCACAGATCCCAATGTGGGAGCGGAGCTTGCCCGCGAAGGGAGCGCCGCGTTTTTTCAGATACACCGCGTCATCGTTCTTCGCGGGCAAGCTCCGCTCCCACAAGGGTTTGGCGGTGTTTACCAGAATGAGTAACTTCTGAGAGTCCGGATCAGGCCAACCAATCCAAGGTCAGGATCAACCGCCTCCCACCCTCCGGCACCGGCGGCGAACGGTGCACCAGGCCAAAACCTTCATTCCCGTGCCAGCGCTCGCCCTTGAGCAACGCCACCGCGCCGCTGTCCACCTGCTGGATCAGCGCCGGCTCACCAGGCTCCGCCGCCGCATTGCCCAGCAGCCGACGATCGATCGCCCCTTCCGCCAGCCACTGGCTGCCCACCCCCGCATAGGTGGTGATCAAGCGCACCGGCACATGATCGACATGAAAACGCGGGCACATGGCCTTGTCCAGCACCCGCAAACGCAGACCGATCCGCCGCGCGCCGAGCAGGCAGGCATAAGCACTGACCAGCCAGGACACATCGCTCAAGAACCCCTCATAACCCTCCAGGTCACTAAACCCCGAGGCCAGGCCTTGCAGATTCGGCCGTGCCTCGTCATCCGGCATCTCCAGGCTCAGGGATTCGGCCAACGGCTCGTTCAACGACAACAACAGGGTCGCGAAATCGGCAATATGCCCCGGCAACCGGCGCTGCCAGACCGCCAGGTTGACCCCCTCGTCGAGAATCTCGCCCAGCACCGTCGGCGCTTCGCCCTGCACCTGCCGAATCGTCGGCAAGGCCTTCCAACGTGGCGCCAGCATCAGGCGGCCTCCTCTTCATGCCAGGCGCCGAACGGATCGGGCAGCACGCTCCAACCCTCGACCCCAAGGGCCATTTCCTCATCGTTCAACAGGCAGTTATCCAACCGCGCGGTCAGCTGCGCGAAGTCGATGTTCTGCCCGATAAACACCAGTTCCTGGCGGCAATCGCCGGTTTCCGGCGTCCAGTGCTGCATGATCGCCGTGACGCTTTCCTGATCCTGCGGCCACTGCGGTTTCGGCACGAAGCGCCACCAGCGCCCGGCAAAACCATGGCGCATCAGGCCACCGGCCTGGGACCAGCTGCCGGCCTCCTGGTACTTGCTGGCCAGCCAGAAAAAGCCCTTGGAGCGCAGCAGCTTGCCGTTCACCCAGGGCCGGTTGATAAAGTCGAAAAAGCGCTCGGGATGAAACGGCCGCCGTGCCCGGTACGCCGTGGAAGCAATGCCGTACTCCTCGGTTTCCGGCACATGCTCGCCGCGCAGTTCCTGCAACCAGCCCGGCGCCTGGGCCGCGCGCTCGAAGTCGAAACGGCCGGTGTTGAGGATCTTCGCCAGGGGGATCTCGCCCATCACCATGGGAATGATTTCCGCCTGGGCGTTCAGGCGCTGCAGAATCGCCATCAACTCCAGACGTTCGCTGCTGCTGATCAAGTCGATCTTGCTGATCAGGATCACGTCGGCAAACTCGATCTGCTCGATCAGCAGGTCGGTGATCGAGCGCTCGTCCTCTTCGCCCAGGGTCTCACCGCGGGAGGCGAGGCTTTCGGCAGCCTGGTAATCGAGCAGGAAATTCATGCCGTCGACCACCGTGACCATGGTGTCGAGCCGGGCGACATCCGCCAGGCTCTGGCCGCTTTCATCACGAAAGGTAAAGGTCTCGGCCACCGGCAGCGGCTCGGAGATGCCGGTGGATTCGATCAGCAGGTAATCGAAACGACCGTCGCGGGCCAGCTTGCCGACTTCCTCCAGCAGGTCTTCGCGCAAGGTGCAGCAGATGCAGCCGTTGCTCATCTCGACGAGCTTTTCCTCGGCGCGATTGAGGCTGACATCGCGCTGCACTTCGCTGCCGTCGATATTGATTTCGCTCATGTCGTTGACGATCACGGCCACCCGCAGGTTTTCGCGATTGCGCAGCACGTAGTTGAGCAGGGTACTTTTACCGGCACCGAGAAAGCCGGACAGCACGGTCACGGGTAGACGTTGGGTCATGGGGTTTTCCTCATCAGGTCGGCCGGGTCAAAGCGCCCGTTTATGGCGTTCGCGCAGCTCTTCACGTTCTTTGGCTTCAATGCACAGGGTCGCGGTGGGCCGCAGCAGCAGGCGCTTGAGGCCGATCGGTTCGCCGGTTTCGCGGCACCAGCCGTATTCGCCGCGGGCCAGGCGCTCAAGGGATTCATCGATCTTGTCCAGGAGCTTCTTCTCGCGCTCCAGCACCCGCAGTTGCCATTGCCGGGTTTCCTCGGCACTGCCGATATCCGCCGGGTCGCTGCTGGTCTCTTGCTCGCGCAACTGGTCGAACTCACCGCTGATGCGTTCCTGCAGCTCAAGGCGCTGGCCGCGCAGCAGCTCGCGGAAAAAACCCTGCTGGGCATCGTTCATGTAGTCCGCCTCGGGCTGGGCGAGCAGTTCGTGTTCGGTCATGGCAGGTCGGGTCCGGGATTTATTTAATGTTATATTATAACAATGCAAATAATCCAATCCCCCGCTTGATCGCCGCGACGAAGAGCGCAATGCTGGTATCGATCCCGTTGCCGAGAATGCCGATGCGTCCTGTCCTGAACTATCTGTTGCCGGTCCTGTTGTTGGTGGCGGCGAACGCCGAGGCCCAAGTGCCGGCCCCAACCCAGACGAACTGCACCCGCAGCGCCAACCTGCTGGCGTGCAAGGATGGGCTGGGCAACGCCTATGGCGTGGCGACCGAGGGCAAGACGATTTATTTGCAGGGCTTTGAAGTGATCGGCAAGCGCTACTGGGCGCAGACCAGCAGCCGCTATGGGCAGTTGACGTTCTTCACCGGGATAGCTTCGGACGGTGAAGCCTGGGTCGGTTACAGCCGGCGAGTGGGCTGGACCACCCAGAACCGTTTTTCCAGTTCAGGCGGGTTGAGCAAGAAGTTTGTCTGTGACCGGATGGTGGGGTGCTAGGCACCCCTGGGCCGCTCTACACCAACCCTTCCTGCACCTGCTGCTGTTGCCAGGCGATATAGCTGTCCGCCGGCGGGTTCTTCTCGAAGTAACGCTTCAAACCCTCGAACAACCCATCGGCAATCGCCTGCTGGTGCCGCGCCGTGACCAACCGCTGGCTGTCGCGGGCATTGGAGATAAAACCGGTCTCCACCAGGATCGACGGCACGTCCGGCGACTTCAGCACCGCGAACCCCGCCTGTTCCACACGCTTCTGGTGCAGGGTGGTGATGCCTTCCAGGCTGCCCAACACGCTGTGCCCCAGCTGCAGGCTGGAAGCGATGGTGGCGTTCATCGACATATCGAGAATCACCCCGGCCAGCATCGGGTCCTTGTCCTTGAGATTGAGCAGACTCTGCGCGCCCAACAGGTCGGCACCGTTTTCGCGCTGGGCCATAAACCGCGCCGTGGTCGACGTCGCCCCGCCTTCCGACAGGGCAAACACCGAAGCTCCCGAAGCCGTAATCCGCGGCGCGGCATCGGCATGCACCGAGATAAACATGTCGGCGTTGTTCTTGCGGGAGAACTCCACCCGCTTGCGCAGGGGCACAAAGAAGTCGTCGTTGCGCACCAGGCGCACATCGAAGCCCTTCTCACGCTTGAGACGCTTGGCCAACAGTCGGCCAATGGACAACACCACGTCTTTCTCGCGCTCGCCCTTGGAACCCACCGCCCCCGGATCCTTGCCGCCATGGCCAGGGTCGACCACCACCATGATGTCGCGCTTGCGATGGGTGTTGCCGCTCGCCTCTTCATGCCGCACAGGCGGCGGCGCGACGACCGCCGGTGCCGCCGCCAGGGCTGCCGCCGGCACCCCGGCGCTGCCATTGCTGGTCAGGTCGAGCACCAGGCGATGGCCCTGCGTACCCTCGGGCGGCAACAGGAAACTGTTGAGCTGAACCGGGTTGGCCAGGTCGAGGACGATCCGCGTATCGCCCTGGCCGAAATGCCCGGAGCGGATCGAACGGATCACCGTATTGCCCAGCGCCAGCTGTCGGAAATCGCCCGTCAGCTTGGCGCCGCTCAGGTCGATGATCAGCCGCTCGGGCGAGGTCAGGGAAAAAGTCTTGTATTGAATCGGACCACTGAGGTCCAACACCAGCCGCAGCTTGTTGCCGTCGCGCCACAGCCGCGCATTCTGGATCTGCGCCGCCGACACACCGAACGGCAAAACCACCGCACCGGCCAATAAAAAGTTGAGCAACTGACGTCTATGCATAACAGGTACCGCGGATAAGGGAGCGTCCGTACTCGTTGTCGCTGTGTAAAGCCCCAGCAAAAAAGGCATCGTCGACTGAATAGTTATAATATAACATGTCATTTTAACTCCGACGATGGACCTGCTCATGAATGCGTTGACGCTGCCGGATATCGCCGCGCAGTCATCCCGGCAAGCCTTGCCCCTCGAGTGGGTGGGCATGTGCGGCATTGCCCTGCCCGTCTCGATTGACGGCCACCGCCTCAGCGCCAAAGCCGATGCGGGTGTCAGCCTCGACGATGGCGAAGCGCGGGGCATTCATATGTCACGTCTGTACCTGGCCCTGGAACAACTGGAACAGGAAGACCTGACGCCCGCGCTGATACGAGAAGTATTGCAGCAATTTCTCGACAGCCACGACGGACTTTCCAGCAACGCCTATCTACGCATCCATAGCGATCTGCTGCTCAAACGCCCGGCGTTGGTCAGTCCGCTGGCCGGCTGGAAAACCTATCCAGTCAGTGTCTTGGCCGAACTGAAAAACGGAGTGTTCCACGTGGAACTAAAAATTGACGTGGCCTACTCCTCAACCTGCCCGTGCTCGGCCGCCCTCGCCCGGCAGTTGATCCAACAGCAATTCATCAACGACTTCGCCGACAAGCCCCTGGAGCACAGTGACGTCCTCAGCTGGCTCGGCGGACCGCAAGGCGTCGTCGCCACACCTCACAGTCAGCGCAGCATTGCACAATTGCATATTCATTTAGATGAAAAAACGTATCGGTTTCCCTTCGAGGCCCTGATCGACGACGCCGAGGCCGCCCTCGGCACTGCCGTGCAGACCGCGGTGAAACGCGCGGACGAACAAGCCTTCGCCCTCGCCAATGGCCAGAACCTGATGTTCTGCGAAGACGCGGCGCGCCGCCTCAACCTGGCGCTCAAGCGCTCGGACGCGGTCAACGGCTTCCACTTGCGGGTGGTTCACGCCGAAAGCCTGCATGCCCATGACGCCGTGGCTGAGAGCCGCTGGAATTGGAGGCAGGCATGATCCGTTGCCAAGGCCTGCGCTGGGGCGCCCCGGGCCAGCCCCTCACTCCTGCCGTGGATTTCGAACTCGCCGCCGGCAGCCTGACCGCTGTGATCGGTGCCAACGGCACCGGAAAAAGCAGTCTGTTGAAAGTCATCGCCGGGCTGCAAAAACCGCTGTCCGGCAAAGTGCATCTGGATGTTCCACGGCGCGGCAGCCTGTCGTTCCTGCCGCAGCAACAGCATCTGGACCGGCAATTCCCCATCAGCCTGCAAGAGCTGGTGGCCGCCGGGTTCTGGGGCATCAAGCAAACCCCGCAACAGCGCAGCGAACGCCTGCAAGCCGTGCTCGAAGACTGGCACCTCGGCGGCCTGGAACATCGCCCGCTGATGGCCTTGTCCGGCGGTGAATTGCAGCGCGCCCTGCTAGCCCGCATGAGCCTGGCCTCGGCGCCGGTCCTGTTGCTCGACGAACCCCACGCCGCCCTCGACGAAGATGGCCAGGCGCTGCTGTGGAAACATATCCACGCCTGGCACGCCGAAGGTCGCACCCTGGTGGTGGTCTGCCATGACCTCGCCGCCGTGCGCCAGCACATCCCCAACGCCTTGCAGATCAAGAGCAGCGGTTGCGTCCTGGCGCCCAGCACCGAGCTGATCCGCCAACAACCCATTACGCAGGTAGCCTGATGTTGATGTTCGCCAGCCACCTGTTGCAACCGTTCCAGGATTTCGTGTTCATGCGCCGAGCGTTGATCGGTGGGCTGGTCCTGGCCTGCAGTACCGCGCCACTTGGGGTGTTCCTGATTTTGCGGCGCATGAGCCTGATCGGTGACGCGGTCGCCCACGGCATTCTGCCGGGCGCCGCCATCGGCTTCTGGATCGCCGGCCTGAGCCTGCCGGCCCTGACCCTCGGCGGCCTTGGCGCCGGCATGGGCATGGCCGGGCTCTCGGCCTGGATCACCCGCCGCACTGGCCTGCGCGAAGACGCCAGCCTGGCGGCGATCTACCCGATCTCCCTGGCCAGCGGCGTGCTGATCCTCGGCATCGCCGGCAAACGCCTGGACCTGCTGCACCTGCTGTTCGGCTCGGCCCTGGCAGTCGACGGTCCGACCCTGACCGGCATGCTCTGGGTCTGCAGCATCAGCCTGATAGTGATGGCGCTGATCTATCGCCCGCTGCTGCTGGACACCCTCGACCCGCTGTTCCTGCAAACCGTCAGCCGACTCGGCCCCCTCGCCCACGGGGTGTTCCTGACCCTGGTGGTGCTGAACCTGGTGATCGGTTTCCAGGCCATCGGCGCGCTGATGGTGGTCGGCCTGATGATGTTGCCGGCGATCGCCTCGCGCTTCTGGAGCCGCAACCTGCCGGTGCTGATGCTGATTGCGGCAGTGATCGGCTGTGTCTCGGTCACCCTCGGTTTGCTGCTGTCGTTCTACTACTCGCTGCCCAGCGGCCCGGCCATTGTGCTGGTGGCAGGCGGCTTTTATCTGCTGTCCGTGGTCTTCGGTCCGGTGCACGGTTTGCTGCGCCGCCCGCCCTTGCTTACATCCCAATGAGGTGTCACCCGATGCGCGCTCTACTCGTCCTGTTCAGCTCCGTGCTGGCCCTGTCGCTGAACCTGTCCACCGCCCAGGCCGCAGACAAACTCCCGGTGGTCGCCAGCTTCAGTATCCTGCGAGATATCACCCAGCAGATCGGCGGCGACCATATCGCGGTCATCGGCATGGTCGGCCCGGACGCCGATGCCCACACCTACGAACCGACGCCGGATGACGCCAAGGCCCTGCTCAACGCCAAGCTGATCGTCAAGAACGGCCTGGGCTTCGAGCCGTGGCTCGACCGCCTGGTGACCAGCACCGAGACCAAGGCACCGGTGGTCACCGCCAGCAAGGGCGTGATCTCCCACACCATGGTCGACGACGGCGAAACCATTCCCGACCCGCACGCCTGGCACAACCTGGCCAACGCCGAAATCTATGTGAACAACATCACCAAGGCACTGATCAAGGTCGACCCGGCGAACAAGGACGACTACACCCGCAACAGCCAGGCCTACCTGAAAGTGATCCACAGCCTGTTGGCCGAAGCCAAGGTCAAGCTCGGCAACCTGCCGGCCGGCAACCGTCGCATCGTCACCTCCCATGACGCCTTCGGTTACCTGGGCCAGGCCTACGGCATCCAGTTCATGGCGCCACAGGGCCTGTCCACCGAACGTGAGCCGTCCGCCGCCGAAGTTGCTGCGCTGATCACCCAGATCCGCAAGGACAAGGTCAAGGCCGTGTTCATGGAAAACATCAAGGACGCCCGCCTGCTGCAGCAGATTGCCGACGAAAGCGGCGCGCAGATCGGCGGCACCCTGTATTCCGACGCCCTCGCCGCCGAAGGTCCGGCCAGCACCTTTACCGGCCTGTTCGAATACAACATGAACACCCTGCACGCGGCACTGAGCAAATGACCGCGCGGCCGCCCTTGTCGATGCTCGATCTGGAGAGCGCCGCCCTGGGTAGCCGCTGGCCTCTCGCGGCGGTGCTCGATGCACTGCCGTGGAACGAGGACGGACTGATCGCCGCCATCACCCAGCAACACGACAGCGGCGAAGTGCTGATGCTGGCCTGGATGAACCGCCGGGCCCTCGGCGAAACCCTCGAGAGCCGCCAGGTCTGCTACTGGTCGCGCTCACGCCAGTGCCTGTGGCGCAAGGGCGAAACCTCCGGGCACCGCCAGCACCTGATCGAGGCACGCCTGGATTGCGATGGCGACGCGGTGCTGCTGCGGGTCGACCAGCAAGGCCCGGCCTGCCACACCGGGCGTCCCAATTGTTTCTACAACGCGATTCGTGACGGCGAGGTGCACGTCATCAGCGCCCCTCAGGAGAACGCTTCATGATCCGCAAGAATCCTTCCGGCCACCTGCCCGTGATCGCCGAGTCCGCTTACGTGGACAAGACGGCAATCATCTGCGGCAAGGTGGTGATCGGTGAAAACGTCTTTGTCGGCCCCTACGCGGTGATCCGCGCCGACGAAGTCAACGCCCAAGGCGAGATGGACCCCATCGTCATCGGCGCCAATTCGAATATCCAGGACGGCGTGGTGATCCACTCCAAATCCGGCGCGGCGGTGACCATCGGCGAGTTCACCTCCATCGCCCACCGCTCCATCGTCCATGGTCCCTGCACCGTCGGCGACCGGGTGTTTATCGGCTTCAACAGCGTACTGTTCAACTGCGTGGTGGGTGACGGCAGCGTGGTCCGGCACAACTCTGTGGTGGATGGTCGCGACCTGCCGCCGGACTTCTACGTGCCCTCCACCACCCGCATCGGCCCGGGCACCGACCTGTCGCAATTCCCGCCGGTAAGCGTCAGCGCCTCGGAGTTTTCCGAAGACGTGGCACGGACCAACGTTGATCTGGTGCGCGGCTACAAGGCCCTGCAAAACGAGTTCTGAACATGAGCAGCCTGCTGATCCGCAACGCCCGCGTGGTGAACGAGGGGCGTGAATTCGACGCCGATATCCGGGTCAT
Source organism: Pseudomonas sp. MWU13-2862 (assembly GCF_023242495.1). Taxonomy (NCBI): domain Bacteria; kingdom Pseudomonadati; phylum Pseudomonadota; class Gammaproteobacteria; order Pseudomonadales; family Pseudomonadaceae; genus Pseudomonas; species Pseudomonas sp. MWU13-2862. Next base: position 352,060 of record NZ_JALMEZ010000003.1, read on the forward strand.
CAATGGCCGGATCGAGACCCTCGCCACCCAGATCCACAACGCCAGCGCCGACCTGGAAATCGACGCCGCGGGCCAATGGCTGCTCCCAGGGATGATCGACGACCAGGTGCATTTCCGCGATCCCGGCGCGCCGGCCAAGGGCACTCTCTACAGCGAGTCGCGGGCAGCGGTGGTCGGCGGTATCACCAGCTATATGGACATGCCCAACACCCAGCCGGCGACCCTGACCCTCGAAGCCCTGGCCGACAAGCAACGCAAGGCCGCACAGCACTCGGTGGCCAACTACGGCTTTCACTTCGGGGTCAGCAACGACAACCTCGACACCATCGCCGCCCTCGATCCGACCGGCGTGGCCGGGGTCAAGGTGTTCATGGGCGCGTCCACCGGCAATATGCTGGTGGACGATCCGCGAGTACTGGAGAGACTGTTCGCCGAAGTGCCGACGATCCTCCTCGCCCACTGCGAACACACGCCGACCATCAAGGCCCGTGAGGAAAACCTGCGGGAGCTGTTCGGCGGTGCCATTCCCGCCGACGCGCACCCGTTGATCCGCAATGCCGAGGCCTGCTATCGCTCATCGTCAATGGCGGTGGACCTGGCCCGACGCCATGGCACGCGCCTGCATGTCCTGCACCTGACCACCGAGCGCGAACTTTCGCTGTTCGAGAACAAGCCGCTGAGTGAAAAACACATCAGCGCCGAGGTCTGCCTGCATCACTTGCTGTTCGACGAACGCGACTATCCGCGCCTGGGCAACCTGATCAAATGCAATCCGGCCATCAAGCACCAGTCGGATCGCGATGCCCTGCGCGAAGCCTTGCTGAGCAACCGCCTGGATGTGATCGGCAGCGATCACGCGCCGCACACCTGGGAAGAAAAACAACGGCCCTACAGCGAGGCACCGTCCGGCTTGCCGCTGGTCCAGCATGCGCTGCCGGCCCTGATGGAGCTGGTGGCCGCGCGGGTCCTGCCGTTGACCACCCTGGTGGAAAAGACCAGCCATCGGGTCGCCGACCTGTTCGCCATTCCCGACCGCGGCTACCTGCGCGAAGGCTACTGGGCCGACCTGGTGCTGATAAACCGTGAACCGCTGTCGCGGCCGGTGAGCGCCGAGCCGCTCCTCTCGCAATGTGGCTGGACGCCCTTCGTCGAGCGGCGCTTTCGCCATTGGGTCAGCACCACGGTGGTGTCCGGCCAGGTGGCCTGGCATGCCGGGAAAATCCACGACACCTGCCAGGGCCAGCCCCTGCGCTTTCTCCGTTAATCCGTTCCAGCGCCCGACCGACCAAGGACAGCACCGATGATCCGCATTACCCTCCCCGACGGCTCGCAACGCGAGTACGACCAACCGCTGACGGTGTTCGAAGTGGCCGCCAGCATCGGCAGCGGCCTGGCCAAGGCGGCTGTGGCCGGTCGGGTCGACGGCGTCCTCGTGGACTGCGGCACCTTGATCGAACAGGACGCGGCCGTGAGCATCGTCACCCCACGGGACACCGAGGGCCTGGAGATTCTGCGCCACTCCTGCGCGCACCTGCTGGCCATGGCGGTGAAACAGTTGTACCCCTCGGCCCAGGTCACCATCGGGCCAGTGATCGAAGACGGCTTCTTCTACGATTTCGCCTATGAGCGCGCCTTCACGCCCAAGGACCTGGAACTGATCGAAGCGCGCATGCAGGCCCTGGCCGCAACCAATCATTCGGTGCGCCGCCGTGAGTTACCGCGCGATGAAGCCATCGCCAGCTTCGAAGAACGCGGCGAACACTACAAGGCCGAGTTGATTCGCGCGATCCCGGAAGGTGAAGTGCTGTCGCTGTATCGCCAGGACGATTTCGAAGACCTGTGTCGCGGTCCCCATGTACCGTCGACCGGGCTGTTGCAAGCCTTCAAGCTGACCAAGGTGGCGGGCGCCTATTGGCGCGGCGATGCCAACAACGCACCGCTGCAACGGATCTACGGCACCTGCTGGGCCAATGCCAAGGACCTCAAGGCCTACCTCACCCGTCTCGAAGAAGCCGGCAAGCGCGATCACCGCAAGCTCGGCGCGCAACTGGACCTGTTCCATTTCGATGACTGCGCGCCGGGCTCGGTGTTCTGGCACGCCAAGGGCTGGACCCTGTTCCAGCAACTGATCGGCTATATGCGCAAGCGCCAGGAACAGGCCGGCTATATCGAGGTGAATACCCCGGATGTAATGGATCGCGGACTGTGGGAAACCTCCGGGCATTGGCAGAACTACCGCGACCATATGTTCACCACCACCACCGAAGACGAGCGGGTGTTCGCCCTCAAGCCGATGAACTGCCCCGGCGCGGTGTCGATCTTCGGCCACGGGCTCAAGAGCTATCGCGACCTGCCGCTGCGCATCGCCGAGTTCGGCAAGGTCCATCGCTACGAGCCGTCCGGGGCCTTGCACGGCCTGTTGCGGGTACGCCATTTCACCCAGGACGATGCACATATCTTCTGCACCCCGGCGCAGATGCAGGCCGAATGCGAGACGGCGATTGCCCTGGTGTTCGATATCTACAGCGAGTTCGGCTTCGACGATATCGTGGTGAAGCTCTCCACGCGCCCGGCCAACCGGATCGGCAGCGACGACACCTGGGACCAATTGGAAGGCGCGCTGATCGGTGCCCTCGGGCAGATGGGCATCGAATACCGGATCAATCCCGGCGAAGGAGCGTTCTATGGGCCGAAGCTGGAGTTCGTGCTGCGTGATGCCATCGGTCGCGACTGGCAGTGCGGCACCTTGCAGGTCGATCTCAACCTGCCGGAACGCTTCGACATTGGCTATATCAGCGAAAGTGGCGAGCGCCAACGGCCGGTGATGCTGCACCGGGCGCTGTTCGGTTCACTGGAGCGATTTATCGGCATTCTGATCGAGCATTACAGCGGCGCGCTGCCGGTCTGGCTGGCGCCGTTGCAGGCGGTGGTGCTGAACATCAGCGAGGGCCAGGCCGAATATGCCCGGGATGTCGCCGAGGGTTTGAAGATCCGCGGCCTGAGGGCCAGCGCGGACCTGCGCAACGAGAAGGTCGGCTACAAGATCCGCGAGCACAGCCTGCAGAAAGTGCCGTACCTGCTGGTGGTGGGCGAGAAGGAAAAGGCCGCGGGCCAAATCAGCCTGCGCAGTCGGCAGGGTGAAGACCTGGGGGTCATGAGTCTGGAGGCGGCGTTTCAGCGGCTGACCTCATGAACACACCGCCTTGCTGTAGCAACTGTGTGGTGTCGTACACAAAATAAGCGAACGACAGAAGACTGTAGGAGCAGGGCTTGCCCGCGAAGCTTTTGGCGGTCTTGAGGACGCCTTCGCGGGCAAGCCCTGCTCCTACAGGTTCCGCTGAGTACCCACTAAACGAGCCCTGCCCCCTTATCAGGTACGCGGTTTCACCAGCCCGCAATCCTGCCCCATCCACACCGCCCGGGTTTCCATGCTGCCGTTCTGCTGGATGCCGGTGGCATTGAAAGTCCCGCTGACCTTGGTGCTGAACTCGCGGTCACTGACAAAATGCGCCACGCCGCTACCCTGGGCCTTCGGACAACTGAAACGGAATTTCCAATCCGGGCCGTTGCGCTCGGTGACCTGCTGCTGGCAACCCGATTGCGGATCGGTCAGCGGAATCGACTCGGACGCCACCTGTTGCGGGGTCAGGCACACCCGCACGCCCTCGCCGCCCAGGTTGACCCCCTGCTTCTCCAGCGCCGCGCGCTGCTCCGGGGTGGTGTTCTGTTTCAGCATACCCATCAGCATGCCGACATCCAGCTGTTGGTTCTCGACCTGCACATTGCTGGAGGTCAGCTCCCACAAGCCCGGTTGCAGCACCTGCGCCTGGGCAACGGGAATCATTGAGCCAAGGACAAGGGCCAGGCCCGGCAGACGAAGGTTCATCAAGTAGCTCCTAGAGAATGGGGTCCATCTTGGACGTCAGAATCATGCGAGGGTTGCGTCAAGAATTAAATAGCGACAATAACCCCGGAACATGGTCTGTTAGAGATTGAAGACGCCTGAGCAGGAGCGCCCATGGATTTTTTTGGCCCACACCTTTTCGCCTACCTGATTGCCCTGATCCATTCCCTTGGCCTGATCGCCGCCATCCATGCCGTATTGACCGTGCGCACCGCCCAGGGCGCGATTGCCTGGGCCCTGTCGCTGATGTTCATCCCGTACCTGACGCTGATTCCCTACCTGGTCTTCGGCCGCAGCAGCTTCGACGCCTACATCAAGGCCCGGCGCCAGGCCAACGTGGAAATGCGCAAGGCCATCGCCGATCTGAACTGGCGCCCCTGGGTCGAAGAGGCCCTGGCCGCGCGCAGTTCCCAGGCCTATGCCTCGCTGCGGGCGATGCCGAAACTGGGGCGCATGCCATGCCTGGCGAACAACCAGGTGCAACTGCTGATCAACGGCGACGCGACCTTCGAGGCGATTTTCCAGGCCATCGACCAGGCCCACGAAGCAGTGCTGGTGCAATTTTTCATTATCCATGACGACCAGCTAGGCCGACGGTTGCAGAAAAAGCTCCTGGAAAAGGCCGCCGAAGGGGTGGCGGTCTACGTGCTCTACGACCGTATCGGCAGCCATGCCCTGCCCCACACCTACATCGAGGCCCTGCGCGAGGGCGGTGTGCAGATCCGCGCGTTCGCCACCCGCAGCGGTTGGTTGAACCGTTTCCAGGTGAATTTCCGCAATCATCGCAAGGTGGTGGTGGTCGACGGGCTGGTCGGTTTTGTTGGCGGGCATAACGTCGGCGACGAGTACATGGGGGCCAAACCACCGCTGTCGCCCTGGCGCGACACCCATGTGCAGGTGAGCGGACCGGTGGTTGCCTGCTTGCAGGAGTCATTCGCCGAAGACTGGTTCTGGGCCTCGCGCAAACTCCCGCCGCTGATCCTGCCGGAGTCCTACCCGGACGGCGGTGTGCTCTGCCAGTTGCTCGCCAGCGGCCCGGCCGACCCGGTGGAGACCTGTTCGCTGTTCTTCGTCGAAGCCATTCATGCGGCCCGGGAACGGGTCTGGATCACCAGCCCCTACTTCATCCCCGACGAAGCGGTGTTCGCCGCCTTGCGCCTGGCGGTGCTGCGCGGCGTGGATGTGCGCCTGCTGCTGCCGTCACGCCCGGACCACCGCATCGTCTACGCCGCCTCCAGCCTCTACGCTTTCGAAGCCGTGCGCGCTGGCGTGCGGGTGTTCCGCTACCGCCCCGGTTTCCTGCATCAGAAGGTGGTGCTGGTGGACAACGAAATCAGCGCCATCGGCAGTGCGAACCTGGACAACCGCTCGTTCCGGCTGAATTTCGAAGTGATGTTACTGACCGTGGACGAAGCCTTCGCCCGGAAAGTGGAACAGATGCTCGAGCAGGACTTTGCCCTGGCCCATGAAGTGGCCAAGGACGAAAGCCGCAAAACCCATCGCCTGCAACAGCTCGGCATGCGGGTCGCACGCTTGATCTCGCCGATCCTCTAGAGAGAACCTCGGCGCAGGCGCCGCCTAAGGCCGCGCCCGCGCGGGGGTCAGCGATAAAGATCGTCGCGGGTCCAGGGCAGGTTGTGGCTGCCGTCGGAGAAGGCTTTCACCGCCAGGATCTGGTGCAGGTTGATCCAGCCCTTTTCAAAGGCGTAAGCGCAACCGGCCAGGTACAGCCGCCAGATCCGCAGGGCTTGCTCCGGCACCTCGCGCCCCGCCGCCTCCAGATTGTTTTCCAGGCGCTGGCTCCACTGCTCCAGGGTCCGCGCGTAGTGCAGGCGCAGGCTCTCCACGTCGACCACTTCCAGACCGGCCTCGCTGATTTCAGCAGAGATCATCGACAGATGTGGCAACTCGCCATTGGGGAACACATAACGATCGATAAAGTCGCCGGCACCGCGTCCCACCGGGCGTCCGTCGGTGTGCTTGGCGGTAATGCCATGGTTCATCACCAGGCCGCCTTCGCGCACGGCGCCGAACAGGACCTCGCAATACTGCTTGAGGTTGGCGTGGCCGACATGTTCGAACATACCGACGCTGACCACCTTGTCGAAACGACCGTCCTGGGGCAGGTCACGGTAATCGAGCAGTTGCAGGTCGACCTTGTCCTGCAGACCTTCGGCGGCCACCCGCTCCCTCGCCAATGCCAACTGTTCCTTGCTCAGGGTGATCCCGAACACCTTGACCCCGAACTCCCGCGCCGCATAACGCGCCAGCCCGCCCCAACCGCAGCCGACATCCAGCAGGTACTCGCCCGGTTGCAGGCGCAGCTTGCGGCACAGGTGGCGGAACTTGGCTTGCTGGGCTTCTTCGAGGGTCGCGTCGGCGCTTTCGAAATAAGCGCAGGAATAGACCATCTCGCGGTCCAGCCAGAGCTGGTAGAAGGCGTTGGAGAGGTCGTAGTGGTAGGAGATGGAAGCGGCGTCGGTGGCCTTGTCGTGGGCCAGGCGCGGTGGCGGGTTGTCCCCTTCATCCTCCAGCAGCGCCTGGCTCAACTCGTCGCAGACCCGCACGACTTCGCTGATCGGTCCTTCGAGTTCCAGCTTGCCTTCAACGAAGGCACTGCCCAGCAAATCCAGCGTGGGATGGGTGAATTGCGCGACCAGTTGTGGGTCCTTCACAACGATGGTGACACTGGGCGTCGGCCCGAGATTGATTTCGTGGCCGTCCCAGAGTCTCAGGCGAAGCGGTAGCTGAAGATTCTGTAAGGCCGGTGGAAGTTGCGCGAGCATGAGTTATCCCCCTTGTTTCAGACGTCTGAATTAAGGGTAGCGCATTCACGGGATCTGTCAGCCTATCGAGATAATAGACTCGAACTATGGGTTTTGCCCGACACCGTTTCACGGGAAGAATGGCAGCGTCAAAGCCTGTGTCGTTGAGCAACCAGGCCGTCGCTCACCCATTGCTTGAGCCAGCTGACCGCCTGCAAAGGCGCCCCCTCTCCCAGGCTGGCCGCCAGCTCGGCGCACAATTCGGCGAAACTCCAACCGGCATTCACCATGCCGTCCAAGGCCTGAACTTCCGCCGGTTCCAGGCTGCGATAGTGGCAGACCAGGTCGGCACGCCAGACCAGGCAGACCTGGGGTTGTTCCAGTTCGAGGCTGTCGGGAAACTCCGTTTCGGCCTTCACCGCCCGCCACATCGCCAGGCTGTTGAACCGGCCACTGAGCCATTGCACGCTGGGCAACAACTCCAGTTGCAACGACGGCCAGGCCTCGGCCGGCAGGCCGGCCATGGCCGCGAGGGTCAGGGGCTCGCCCGGCACAGCATCGAAGGCCAGGGTAAAGGCCCACTCCAGGCGAATCAGTTCCGCCAGGGGCGCGCTCTGCTCCGGCACCAGATGACGCAGGACAAACGCCTCGAAGCCGGCACCGAGCCAGCGCAGGCTGTAATGGGACGATGGGCATTCGCGCAAATAGGCCGCGGTCAGCGCATCGAACTCCTCGTCACCCAGCCAGTTCCACACCGTGGGAAAGTCGCTGCGCAGGGTTTCCTGCAAACGGGCGCGGTAGGCGTTGTGGTAAATCGCCAGGCCGGTTTCGACATCCAGGCTCGGCCCGCCGATCAGGCTGGCGCCCAAGGCGTCACTGGCCACGGCGTTTTCCCCGAGCAGGTAACGTTCAAAAGCCAGCTGCCAGTCATTCAGGCGCATAACGACCTCCGGGCCAGGGCGGTAGCGCCCAACTCACGGGCCTTGTCCAGCTCGTCCACCAGTTCACCCAGTGGCGGGAAATGATCGTCGCGCTCCAGCAGGGTCGCCACCGGGCCCAGGTGTTCGAGGGTCCGCTGATAGAGCTCCCAGACCGGATCGCAGACCGGGTGATCATGGGTATCGATCACGTAGTCGCCATAGTCCTCATGCCCGGCCAGGTGCAATTGGCGGATCTTGCCTGCCGGCAGGCTGTGGATAAAAGTCCAGGGATCGAAACCGTGATTGCGCCCGCTGACATAGACATTGTTCACGTCCAGCAACAGCTCGCAGTCGCTCAGGCGACTGAGGGCTTCGAGAAACTCCCACTCGGAAAATTCATCGGAAGCAGCTCGCACATAACTGGAGACATTCTCCAGCACCAGCGGCTGCTGCAGCACGTCCTGCACCTGACGGACCCGGGCCGCGACGTAGTACAGGCTTTCTTCGGTGTAGGGCAGCGGCAGCAGGTCATGCAACTGATGGGCGTTGCCGCGGCTCCAGCACAGATGGTCGGAAATCCACGCGGGATTGACCCGCCCGGCCAGCTGCTTGAGTTGTTTGAGGTAGTTCATATCCAGCTCATGGGGCCCGCCGATGGACAGCGACACGCCATGCATCACCAGCGGATAGCGCTCGGCGATGGCATCCAGGTAGTACAGCGCCTTGCCGCCCTGGACCAGGTAATTCTCGGAAACGATCTCGAACCAGTCCACCGCGGGCAACTGCTCGAGGATTTCCTGGTGATAGTGACTGCGCAACCCCAGGCCATAACCCAGGCAGGGACGGGAAACGGACATACTGGACTCCTCGCTGAAGTGTCCGCAGCGGCATCAGGGCCGACCGCTGCGGGAGCACTCGGGCGTCGTTTATTCGCCGATTTTGCCACCGGCTTTTTCACAGGCCGACTTGGTCATGGCCTTGAAGCCCTGGCCTTTGCAGGAACCCATGCCTTTGCAAGCGTGATCCTTGGTCTTGCAGTCGTTCTGGCCTTTGCAGGCGTTGACACCATAGCAGTGAACCTGGGCATCGGCGGCCGACGCCTGGGTGACGACACCGGCGAACATCGTGGCGGCAGCGAGAGCGAGAGCGGCACCAGCAGCGGCGGTTTTGATCGACATGGTTTTTATCCTCGAAAATGCGTTAGGGGTATCGGTCCGAACGGAATGTTCAGTCTCGACATGGCAGTAGAGAGCGGTCGCCGCCAGCCGTTACAGCCCCTTGCAAATTTTTTTGAAAATAATCCTCGACGCCCTCATCGACCGGCCGCTCCTGCCAGGGATGACCTGCATAAGTATTGCGTTACTACATAACAGAAATTCCCTAACAAGTAATAATTAAAGTATTACCCGAACAGTGTAACCCGTATATCAATTAACCTAACAACACGGAAAACACTGACATTAATTTATCTGCAATCCCACTGTTCGAAACAACCAGAAAAATTACCGCCGGTTAACCGGCTACTCGTGTAACAAAATTCAACATCTGCGTGACTTGATTGGTATCCTGGCAATGACTAACATCCTTCTGACTTTAAATAGCCCTATCGGTTCATTAAAAAATTTCGTAACTTTCCGTATTGAAAAGCGTTCGCCAAGGGTTCCGCTCCACGCCTAACCCCTTGAATAGAAGGCCCGATACCCAAAACCCTTATTGCCCCTCGTACGCTCACCAACGCCACGAGGCCAGATAACTTATAACTATATGCCTCACCCTTAAAACACTTGACACCCTTTGTGCGCGCTGCCGACTAATAACATGCCCAACACTCGGCGCGCACACTTGAGCGACGGAGCCGCCATGAGCCACACCTTGAGTGAATACCATTATTTTCAACGCCCGCTGGGGATGACCCCGAGTGCGGAGACTTCCAGTTGCCTGACCATCAATCAACCCGGTTCGCCCCTGGGCCTGAGCAACCTGCTGGACTTGATCAGCCATGAGATCAGCCGCGAAGACAATCAACAGATTCACCGGCTCACCTTCAAAAGCGGTCAGACACTCTGCATAAAGGCCGACTCGCAACTGACCACCGTCCGTGGCCGGAGGATCAATTTTCACGCCGAGTCGACGTACCCCTACACCACCTTTCTGGAAGATCCGGCTCGAACCAGCGGCAGCAAGCCCTCCAGGTAATGCCTTGACCAATGTTGCGTACAAGGACAATATTATGATCATAATATTTTATGACACCTGCCTTTGTCCTTCTTCCTCAACGCGGTGTCTCCCAGGAGAACAGTCATGAGCAGCTACGACGTCATCATCATCGGAGGCGGGCCCGGGGGCTACAACGCCGCCATTCGCGCCGGCCAGCTGGGTTTGAAGGTCGCCTGCGTGGAGGGCCGCGCGACCCTCGGCGGAACCTGCCTGAACGTCGGCTGCATGCCGTCCAAGGCCCTGCTCCACGCGTCCGAGCTCTATGAGGCGGCCGTGGGCAGCGAGTTCGCCAACCTCGGGATCGAGGTCACGCCCAGCCTCAACCTCGCGCAGATGATGAAACAGAAAGATCAGAGCGTGGCCGGGCTGACCCAGGGTATCGAATACCTGTTTCGCAAGAACAAGGTCGAGTGGATCAAGGGCTGGGGGCGGATCGCCGGCCCTGGCAAGGTGCTGGTCAGTGCCGCCGACGGCAGTGAAACCACCTTACAGGCCAAGGATATCGTGATCGCCACCGGCTCCGAGCCGATGCCGCTGCCGGGTGTCGAAATCGACAACCAACACATCCTCGACTCCACCGGCGCGCTGTCGTTGCCGGAGGTGCCCAAACATCTGGTGGTGATCGGCGCCGGGGTTATCGGCCTGGAACTGGGCTCGGTGTGGCGGCGGCTCGGTAGCCAGGTCACGGTGGTGGAATACCTGGACCGGATCTGCCCCGGCGTCGACCTGGAAGCCGGCAAGACCTTGCAGCGCTCGTTGAGCAAACAAGGCATCAACTTCCTGCTCGGCGCCAAGGTCACCAGCGCCACCCGCTCCGCGACCGGCGTACAGTTGCGCGTGGAACCGGCGGCCGGTGGCGAAGCGCAGTTGATCGAGGCCGATTACGTGCTGGTGGCCATCGGCCGTCGCCCCTTCACCCAAGGGCTTGGGCTGGAAAACGTGGGGCTGTCCACCGACAAGCGCGGCATGCTGACCAACCAGGGCCACCGCACCGAAGCCGCGGGCGTCTGGGTGATTGGCGACGTCACCAGTGGCCCGATGCTCGCCCACAAGGCCGAAGACGAGGCCATGGCCTGCATCGAGCAGATCGTCGGCAAGGCCGGCGAGGTCAATTACGCGCTGATCCCCAGTGTGATCTACACCCGGCCGGAACTGGCCAGTGTCGGCAAGACCGAAGAACAGCTCAAGGCCGAGGGCCGCGCCTACAAGGTCGGGAAATTCCCCTTCAGCGCCAATAGCCGGGCCAAGATCAACCACGAGACCGAGGGTTTCGCCAAGGTCCTGGCCGACGAGCACACCGATGAGATCCTTGGCGTGCATCTGGTGGGCCCGAGTGTCAGCGAGATGATCGGCGAATACTGCGTGGCCATGGAGTTTTCCGCCTCGGCCGAAGATATCGCCCTTACCTGCCATCCGCACCCGACCCGCTCGGAAGCCCTGCGCCAGGCGGCGATGAACGTCGAAGGCCTGGCCACGCAGATCTGAGTCAATCGGGCAGATGATCCAACGGCAGCGGTCCGGGCGCCTTCACCGCCTGGATCGCAAAGTTGCTGCGGATATCACGTACACCGGGCAGGCGCAGCAGTTGACCATTGAGGAAGCGTTCATAAGCCCGCAGGTCGGGCACCACCACTTGCAGCAGGAAGTCCGACTCGCCGGACACCAGGAATGCCGAGATCACCTGGGGCAAGGCCATGACCGCCAGGCGAAAGGCCTCGGCTTCGGCCTCGTGGTGCCGCTCGACCTTGACCCCGACGAACACCGTCAGACCCAGCCCGACTTCATCGCGGTCCAGGTTCACCTGGTAGCCACGAATCACCCCCGCCTCCTCGAGCATGCGAACCCGACGCAGGCACGGTGACGCCGAGAGACCGATCTGTGCGGCCAGCTCGACATTGCTCAGGCGTCCGTCCTGCTGCAAAGCCGCGAGGATTTTACGGTCGTAGGCATCGAGTTTTATTTTTGGCATATCCGACTATCCGCTTCGACTGTATTGGCAGAAAGTACCAAGTCTAAGCCTTTCACGGGTTGAATACGCAAGCACCTGCCCTGGCCTTCCGGCATAGAATTTTCTCCGGTTATCCCCTCTTGGAGAAACAGCACGATGCTCCTCTACCTGTTCGCACTGGCGATGGTTTATCTGCTTCCCGGCCCCGACATGATCCTCCTGCTGCAAACCGGCGCCCGCCATGGCCGCAGCCAGGCCCTGACCACCGCCCTCGGCCTGGGCATCGCCCGCGCCTGCCATGTGGCGCTGGCGGCCCTGGGCCTCGCGGCGCTGTTCAAGGCAGCACCGTGGACCTTCGATATCGTACGCCTGGCAGGTGCCGCCTATCTGTTGTGGATCGGCCTGCGCATGCTGCGGCCCGGGTCGCTGGCGTTGCTGAACGCGGATCACCAGGGTACCCAACAAACCTTGAGCTGGCGCGGCGCCCTGCAACAAGGACTGCTCACCAATCTGCTGAACCCCAAGGCGTTGCTGTTCTGTTCGGTGCTGCTACCGCAATTTATCGACGCTCATGCCGGCCCGGTGGCCGCGCAGTTCCTCGGACTCGGCGTAACCCTGGTGGCGGTCGGGCTGCTATTCGATAGCTGTTACGCCCTGGCCGGTGCCTGGATCGGCCAATGGCTGGACAAGAGCCCACGGGCGCAACGCCTGCAGCAATGGCTGTTCGGCGGCCTGTTGATCGGTTTTGCCGTCCGATTGGCGTTTATCCAGCAAGCCTGAGGCCGTTGTGCAAAAGAAACGCCGTTAGCAGGTGAGCCGACGGCGTTTTTCTTATACATTTTGCCTCCTACTCCCACGGACAAGTGTTCCAACCATGACCAGCACGCTCGATCGTCTTATCGCCGGCACGCCAATTCTCTACGCGGGTAACCGGGTTTCCCCGGTGCCGCCGGAATTGGCCGAGCGTTTCCAGCCGGGCGATCATCTGCTGGTGGACCAGGCCAGCGGCGAACTGCTGCTGATTCCCCATGCCGTGCAACAGATCGCGACCCAGGCCATCGACACTGCACAAACTGCGTTCACCGCACTGGCCCAAGTCTCGGACGAGGCCATCAGCCAGTTCTTCGACCTGTTTGCCCAGCATCTGGAAGCACCGGCTTCCTGGGCATTGATCGAGGCCGCGAACCAGGCCGATATCGCCCAGGCCAAGGCCCGTGGGCGCTCCACCACCCGTCTGCTGGCAAGCGAGGCCATGCGTCGCGACATGATTGCCGGGCTACGGGCCTGGCGTGATGCGCCGCTGATTCGCGGTCGGGTCCGTGAGTCCGTGGAACATGAAGGTTGGAAGGTTGAGCAAGTCGTCGCGCCCCTGGGCGTGGTGGCATTTGTCTTTGAAGGTCGGCCGAATGTGTTTGCCGATGCTGCCGGCGTTCTGCGTACGGGTAATACCGCCGTGCTGCGGATCGGCAGCGATGCCCTCGGCACGGCCCAGGCAATTGTTCGCCATGCACTCAATCCAGCGCTGCACGAAGCCGGTTTACCGGCGGGTGCGGTGTCCCTGGTGGAAAGCAGCGATCGGGCAGCAGGCTGGGCGATGTTCGCCGACCGCCGCCTGTCCCTGGCGGTGGCCCGGGGTTCGGGCCATGCCGTAAAGCAGCTTGGCGGAATCGCCCAGCAGGCCGGCACTGTGGTCAGTCTGCACGGCACCGGCGGCGCCTGGCTGGTGGCCCATCAGGACGCGGACGCCAAGCGCTTTGCCGAAGTGGTGCGCAACTCCCTGGATCGCAAGGTCTGCAACACGCTTAATGTCTGTGTGATTCATCGCCAGCGCGCAGCCGAACTGGTGCCGTTGTTCCTTGAGGCGCTGAAGGCTGCCGGCGAAGCACGCGGCCAGCGCTGCAAGCTGCATATCGTCAGCGGCGATGAAAGCGTGCTGCCGGCCGAGTGGTTGCACGCGCGGGTGCAGGTCCAGCGTGCCGAAGGGTATGAGGAAGAAGCACAAACCGAGTCGTTGCCCGAAGACCAGCTGGGCCGCGAATGGGAGTGGGAAGAGACGCCGGAAGTCAGCCTGAAAATCGTCGACGACCTGGATCAGGCGGTTGCCCTGTTCAATCGCTACAGCCCGCAGTTCACCGTATCGCTGATCAGCGCCGACCGTGGCGCCCACGATTACTTCTACAACAGCATCAACGCCCCCTTTGTCGGCGATGGCTTCACTCGCTGGGTCGATGGCCAGTACGCGCTGAACAAGCCGGAACTGGGGCTTTCGAACTGGGAGAACGGGCGCTTGTTTGCCCGTGGGGCGATCCTCTCCGGGGATGGAGTGTTTACCTTGCGCAGTCGGATGAGCCAGATCGATACCAGCCTGCGACGCTGAAAGCCGTTACAGATCCAACACCAGCGGTTCCGTGCTTTGCGCCGGAATCGCGCAACAAATCAGCACCTGCCCCTCGCCCGGCAACTCCGCGGGCGGCTGTGGATAATGTACCTGCCCGCTGATCACGCGCGTGCTACAGGTTCCACAGGACCCGCCCCGGCAACTGAACTCCGGCTGCAAGCCACGGCTTTCCGCCAAGACCAGCAGGCTCTCACCTTCCGGTCGCCAACGCGCCTCCTTGCCCGAACGATAGAACACCACCGGCACCGACTGCGTAGCCGCCGGCGGCTGCTCGATTTGCGCTACCCCCGGATCCTGGCGACGGCGCAATGTCGACGGGCCAAAAGTCTCCGCATGAATACGCTCATCGCGGATATCCATATCCCGCAGTTGATCGTACAGCCCCTGGGTAAAACCACCCGGGCCGCACAGGACAAAATCCACTGAATCATAGTCGTCGACCATCAGCACGGCCTTCAACACCTCGACATCCAGTCGGCCTTGCAGATGATAATCCTCACCCGGCACTGCCTCAGGCTCCGGTTGACTCAGCAGGCGCACCACCTGAACCGTATCGCCCGCACGTTCCATCAGTTTATCCAGCTCGGCCCGAAACGGCAGCTCCGCCAACGACCGGGCACTGTGGAACAAAACCGTGGGCCGCATCCGCCGGGTACGCTTGCCCTGATACACCACCTCCCGCAACATCGATAGCAGGGGTGTAATCCCTACCCCCGCCGCCAGTAATACCAGCGGACGCTGCTCATGGGTCGCCACAGTGAAATGGCCCTGCGGCGCGCGCGCCTCAAGAACATCACCGACCTTGAGCTGGTCATGCACATGGGACGACACCCGCCCGTCGCGTTTGACGCTGATTCGGCAGAACGCATCCGAAGGAGCGCCCGACAGACTGTAGGTACGAATCTGCGTCTGCCCGCCCAGATCGAAACGCAGCGGCAGATGCTGCCCGGCCTGAAACACCGGCAACCCCGCCCCGTCCGTCGGTTCCAGGTACAACGAACGAATGTTGCTGCTTTCCTCGACAACCCGGCTGATCCGCAAAGGCCGCCAAGCGTTGCCCAGTGCTTCGGCTTGCAAGCGCGCAGCCGCCTGATCCCAATTGCCGGTCATCAGGCTGTTGGGTGAAAAGCCCTCGAACTTCCAGCGCAAGGTCGAAGCCGCCGGACGCCGCACACAATGTTCCACGTGGAACGTCCACAAACGCTCGGCGCCCTGAAAGGCTTTCACCAGCGGCCCGTCGAGGATAACTTCGGTGCGCCCACTGAGCTGCAGCAGGTCACCCGTATTGAAATCGATAAACAACAGGCCCGCATGGGGATTGATCAGCAGATTGCCCAGGGTGTTGAAGTGCAGGTTACCGGCGAAGTCCGGGATGGTCAGGCAGTCGCCCTCGACCCGGACAAAGCCGCTTTGCCCGCCGCGATGGGAGACATCCACGGAGCGAGCGCCGTCGATATCCACATAACTGGCGACAAAGAACGTATCGGCGGCATGGATCATTGCCACGGCCTCGGCGTCCAGGCCTTGCGAGCGATGAACCACTTGCGTGGCCGGGTCCGGCGCGGGCACTCGTTCGAACTGACGCAACTGGATGTACTGCGGACAGTTGCCGAAGGCATGTTCCACAGACACGCTCAGGTTTTTTCCAGTCAGCGCCGCCACACGCCCATTGATACGGTTGCGTCGCCGGGTATGCAGCTCCATTCCCAGCAAGCCGATGGCCGCGCCGGCTCGCAGGGCTGAATAGGTCGGGTCCGCAACCTGTGGAAAACTCGCCACCTGCAACAACTTGGGATCGGGAGAAAAGGCAAAGCCCGGCTCGCCCTCAAACAGGCTCGCCCAGGGATTGCCCTGATCGTCGACGGTGCCGAACAGCAGGAACGGCAACTGGCGATAAAAGTCACGATGCTGGTCCGGCATGTAGTCACGGATCACCCTCGGACCGAGTTCAGCCATCCGTTCGGCGACACCGACCTGGGTCTGCATCTGCAGTTCACCGACGTGCCAGGGTGATGCGCTGGATGTGTTCATCGCGACTCTCCACGGGAAACCCTCTCGGCCGAAGTGGCCGGGAGGTTTCATCGATCTCAGGCGGTCTGCAATCCGGCGACGGCACGCGGCATCGGCACAAAGCCCGGCAAGGCTTCGATCCGCGCCAACCAGGCCCGTACATTGGGGTAGTCCGCCAGCGAGACATTGCCTTCCGGCGCATGGGCGATATAGCTGTAGCCGGCGACATCGGCGATGGTCGGTGTGTCACCCACCAGATAGGACGACTGGTTCAGTTCATGCTCGACGACCTTGAGCAAGGCATGGGAACGACTGATCGCGTCCTCGGCGTCAAAGGGTGCACCGAAGACCGTGATCAACCTGGCCCGGGCCGGACCGAAGGCAATCGGCCCCGCCGCTACCGACAGCCAGCGTTGCACATGGGCGGCGCCAACCGGGTCGGTAGGCAACCAGCGGCCTTGCCCATACTTGAGCGCCAGGTACACCAGAATCGCTGCGGAGTCAGCGAGGACCAGGCCTTGATCATCAATGACCGGCACCTGGCCGAAGGCATTCAGGGCCAGGTATTCCGGGGTCTTATGGGCACCGCTGGGCAGGTCCACATGAATCAGTTCCACCGGCAGGCCGAGCAGGGACAACA
Organism: Pseudomonas sp. MWU13-2862; assembly: GCF_023242495.1. Lineage (NCBI taxonomy): Bacteria > Pseudomonadati > Pseudomonadota > Gammaproteobacteria > Pseudomonadales > Pseudomonadaceae > Pseudomonas > Pseudomonas sp. MWU13-2862. The sequence goes on from NZ_JALMEZ010000003.1 coordinate 368,862, forward strand.
TCAGTTCGGCGCGATGGGCGTGGCCGGAGCGGGAAAAGTTGTAGAGCTTGATGGGGGTCTGGGACATGGCGGGACTCCACGGGGGCAGAAGCGCAACCCGGGATGGTTCGCGCTGATGGAGTGATCTTGCTCCTTCAGCGAAAACAACAGAATCACCAGAAACGGCAATCCATTCTTTCAAAAAATGAAATACCGATCAGCCTTTCAGGTTCGGGTGTTCGCGTAGGGCCGCGACCACGAAATCGACAAAACTGCGCACCCGTACGGAAACCGTGCGGCCTCCTTGATACACCACATGGATTGGCAGCGGCGGAAACTCGAAATCTTCCAGCACAATTTCCAGATCACCGGCCGCCAGCTTGTCGGCGACTTGATAAGACAGCACCCGAGTCAGGCCAAGGCCCAGGCAGGCCGCGTGGATCGCCGCCCGATTCGCCGTCAGTGCCAATCGTGGTTCCAGGCGAATGCTCAAGGGTTTGTCGCCCTCGAGGAATTGCCAACTCCTGACCTGCGAAGCCGAGGCGGCCATGACGATCTGCGCCTGACGTAACTCGTCCGGATGTTGGGGACGACCCTGTTTATCCAGATAGGCCGGTGAAGCGCAGACCACCCGGCGGACCTGCCCTACCCTGATGGCGTGGTAACCGCTGTCGGGCAACTCGCCAATCCGCACCGCGACATCGATCCCATCCTCGACCATGGGGACCACGCGGTCCAGCAGCAGCGCGTTGATATCCACCGCCGGATACTGCTCCAGATAACGCACCATCACCGGCGTGACATACAACTCGCCGAACAGCACCGGGGCGGTCATGGTCAGTTGGCCGCTGGGGCGGGCGTGACTGTCGGCGGCCGAGGCCTCGGCTTCCTCCATGGCGGCGAGGATGCGTCGGCAGTCTTCCAGATAACGCTGCCCGGGTTCGGTCAGGTGCACGTTGCGCGTGGTACGCACGAGCAACTGGGCGCCGATGCGTTTTTCCAGCGCCGCCACCGCCCGGGTAACGCTCGGTGCCGAGAGGCTCAGACGCCGCGCCGCCGCCGCGAAGCCTTGCTCCTGGGCGACGGCAATAAACACCTGCATTTCCTGGAATCTGTCCATGGGTTGGCTACTCGCTACTCCGGAGGATCGCGCTGACTATGCAGGCAGCTCGGATAGGAATGCCAACAGCGCATCGTTCACAAATGTCGGGTTTTCGATGCTGGAGATATGCCCGGCCTCCGGTATCCCGATGTACTGGCAACCGATCAACTCGGCCATCTCCCGAGCCTCGCTCGGTGGCCGTGGCTTGTCCTGCTCGCCGCACATCACCAGGGTGCGACTGGCATCCAGCGTCGCCAGCTCGGCCAGACGATCTTCGCGTCCGAAGATCAGCCGTCCCAATGGGACGATGCTGTCGCGCAGGCGCTCGCTCGAATAGGTCGTCAGGGACGCGCGAAACGCCTGATAGTACGGCAGCTGCGGGTCGACACCTGCCTTGAAGAAAATCGGCGTGATTGCATCGAGTAAAGGCGGCGGAATACTGCCGGCGTCCTCGATCATCTTCAGCATCGAGAAATAATATTGCTGGGTCGGTGCAGGTTCTTCGCCAGCATAGGTATCCATCAACACCAGGCCACGGACGCGCTCGGGTGCTGCCAGGGCCAGGCGCGCGCCCCACATGCCGCCGACCGACAGGCCGACCAGGGTGAAACGCTGAACTTCCAAGTGATCCAGCAAGGCCAGCACCTGATTCGCCAGATCGTCGAGGCTACGAGTGTTCTCCGGCAGCTGTCCGGACTGCCCATGGCCCCAGAGTTCGGGCACGATCACTCGGTAGTGTTGCGAGAGTGCCGCGATCTGCGGTGCCCACATGCCGCTGTCCCACAGGTAGCTGGAGCCCAGCACCACCACCTCGCCCGCGCCCTGGTCGAGGAAGTGCAGCGGTTGTCCATCGATCGTCACAAACGGCATTGAATTATCCTTCGCTAATGGATGAAACAACGAGTGCCCAGGCCCCCTGCACTCGGAATCAAGAGATCGGACAGCGTTGCCTGCACGCGTTCAAATGTCCAGAGGTATGGGCGCTCATTCATATGAGGCATAGGTTTTATGCCCGTGACCGGCGTTCCCGGTTTAAATCATGGAGCAGACACTTGGGCCCTCACCACGAGGCGAGTGGCCACCCTGGGCCCTCCCTCAGTTCTACCTTCCTGAGGGCATTACCATGAACAAGCTTCAAGGCAAGATTGCAGTTATCACCGGTGGCAGCAGCGGCATCGGTCTTGCGACCGCCCAGCGTTTCGTTGAAGAAGGTGCTTATGTCTTTATCACCGGCCGGCGCCAAGCCGAATTGGACAAGGCCGTCGCATTGATCGGTCGCAACGTGACAGCCGTGCAGGGCGACGTCTCCAGCTCCGAAGATTTAAACCGACTCTACGAGGTCGTTGAACGCGAGAAAGGCTGCATTGACGTGCTCGTCGCCAACTCGGGCATCGTGGACCCCACCTACCTCAATGACGTCAGCGTCGAACACTATGACGGGACGTTCGATATCAACGTCAAGGGCCTGTTGTTCACCGTACAAAAAGCACTTCCCTTGATACGTGATGGCGGCTCGATCATCCTGACCGCTTCAATCGCCGCCACCAAAGGCATTCCCGGCTACGGCACCTACAGCGCGACCAAAGCGGCCGTCCGCTCGTTCGCACGGACCTGGACACTGGAGCTGCAAGACCGTGGCATTCGGGTCAACAGCCTGAGCCCGGGCCCGGTTGATACGCCGATCATGGAAAGCCAGGCGTCCACCCAGGAGCAGGTCGATCAGTTGAAAGCATCGTTCGCCAAAGCCGTTCCGCTGGGGCGCCTTGGCCGCCCGGAAGAAATTGCTTCAGCCGCGCTGTTCCTGGCCTCGGACGACAGCAGTTTCGTTGCGGGCATTGACCTGTGCGTCGACGGTGGCATGGCTCAAGTCTGAGACCGGCATCGCCCTGGATCAGATGACTGCCACTGAGGTGACGTTTCCCATCAACTGTTCTACATAGGCCACAAACGCACGGGCCTTGGCACTTGCCATGCGCCCGGTCGGGAAGATGGCCCAAAGGTCCATTTCGGGAAGCTCCCAGTCCTGAAGAACGGGCACGACCTCTCCGCTGGCCAGCTCAGGGGCGAACATCCACTCAGAGGAGAGTGTCAGGCCGTAGCCTGACAATACCGTTGTCCGAATACCCTCGGCAGCGGTGACTCGTACACGGCCGTTGAGGGTGACTGACTCCTCGGTCGTGCCTTTTTTGAATAACCACGATGCCCCCCTCCGCCCAGGGTATAGATCACCGCTTCATGGTCCGCCAAATCCGCGGGCGACTCGGGCACACCGCGTCGTTTGAAATAACCGGGCGTAGCCATTACCAACCGTCGGCATCGGGCAATCCTTCTGGCCGTCAAACTCGAATCGCTGAGGTTGCCCATGCGCAAGGCGATATCGATCCCCTCTTCAACAAGGTTCACCGATCGATCGTCAAGCAGCACGTCAACGTCAAGCAGAGGGTGCATCTCCAGGAATCCCCCCAAATGGGGAAGAATATGCAATCTGGAAAAGGTCACTGTCGTGGAAATGCGTAATGTCCCGGTCAATCCGGCACCCGCCCCGCGCGCGGCGAATTCGGCTTCATTGGCCTCCTCGATGACCCTCTTCGCCCGTTCAAAAAAGAGCGTGCCGGCCTCGGTCGGAGATAACCCTCGCGTCGAACGGGTCAGCAAGCGAACCCCCAGGTGCTCTTCAAGCTGCGCGATGCTTTTTGAAACAGCAGGCTGTCCGACGTTCAGACGTCTGCCTGCCGCGGAAAAGGACCCTGTCTCCACGACGTAGACGAAGGTTTCCATCGCAGCCAACCGATCCATCTTATTCTTCCCCGGAATGATTCACGTCACTTCGAGCAGTCTGCAGGTATTGCCTGGGAGCGTGCAAAATTTTTCTGTCGGCCGTCAGACCTCGGAAGAAAGGCCGCGCACTTCAACGAGAACGACACAGTGATAAATCGCGGGGAAAAAAAAGCCGCCTTGATCGGCGGCTTTATACAGAACAGCCAAACCCGCAGCCTTACTCCACCGTCACCGACTTCGCCAGGTTACGCGGCTGGTCGACGTCCGTGCCCTTGAGCACCGCCACGTAGTACGACAGCAGTTGCAGCGGGATGGTGTAGAGGATCGGCGCCAGGGTGTCGTGGATATGCGGCATCGTGATGACGTGGGTGCCTTCACCATTGACCATCCCGGCGTGTTCGTCGGCGAAGACGATCAGTTGACCACCGCGGGCGCGCACTTCCTGCAGGTTGGATTTGAGCTTCTCCAACAATTCGTTGTTCGGCGCCACGGTCACGATCGGCATGTCGTTGTCCACCAGGGCCAACGGCCCGTGCTTCAGCTCACCCGCCGGATAGGCTTCGGCGTGGATATAGGAGATTTCCTTGAGCTTGAGCGAGCCTTCCATTGCCACCGGGTACTGTGCGCCACGGCCGAGAAACAGGGTGTGGTGCTTGTCGGCGAACAGCTCGGCGATTTTCTCGACCTTGGTGTCCATGGCCAGGGTCTCGCCCAGGCGAGTCGGCAGGCGACGCAGCTCTTCCACCAGTTCCGCTTCGACAGCCGGTGCCAAGGTGCCACGGACCTGGCCCAGGGCCATGGTCAGCAGCAGCAGGCTCACCAGTTGGGTGGTGAAGGCCTTGGTCGAAGCCACGCCGATTTCACGACCGGCCTGGGTCAACAGGGTCAGGTCCGATTCGCGCACCAGCGAGCTGATGCTGACGTTGCAGATCGCCAGGCTGCCGAGGAAGCCCAGCTCCTTGGCATTGCGCAAGGCCGCCAGGGTGTCGGCGGTTTCGCCGGACTGGGAGATGGAGACGAACAAGGTGTCCGGCTGCACCACCACCTTGCGGTAGCGGAACTCGCTGGCAACTTCGACCTGGCACGGGATACCCGCCAGACCTTCGAGCCAGTACCGCGCAACCATGCCGGCGTGATAGCTGGTGCCGCAGGCGACGATCTGCACATTGCGCACTTTGGCGAACAACTCCGCCGCCTGGGGGCCGAACGCCTGTACCAAGACCTGGTTCGGACCGAGACGGTTTTCCAGGGTGCGCTGGACCACGGTCGGTTGCTCGTGGATTTCCTTGAGCATGAAGTGGCGGAACGCGCCCTTCTCGGCCGCTTCCGCGCCATCGCGGTACTGCACGGCTTCGCGCTCGACCTGACGGCCGTCGATGTCCCAGATCTGCACGCTGTCGCGATGGATCTCGGCGATATCGCCCTCTTCCAGGTACATGAAGCGGTCAGTGACCTGACGCAGTGCCAGTTGGTCGGAAGCGAGGAAGTTTTCCCCCAGGCCCAGGCCGATCACCAATGGGCTACCACTGCGGGCGGCCAGCAGGCGATCCGGTTGCTGTGCGTTGATCACCGCCAGGCCATAGGCGCCATGCAGTTCCTTGACCGTGGCTTTCAAGGCCTTGGTCAGGTCGCCGAGGTCCTTGAACTTGTGGTTCAGCAGGTGGGCGATGACTTCGGTGTCGGTTTCCGAGGTAAAGACGTAACCCAGGCCCTTGAGCTGTTCACGCAGGGCTTCGTGGTTCTCGATGATGCCGTTGTGCACCACGGCAATATCGGAGCCGGAGAAATGCGGGTGGGCATTGTGTTCGCACGGCGCGCCATGGGTCGCCCAGCGGGTGTGGGCGATGCCCAGGCGACCAGGCATGGGAGCGCCGGCCAAGGCTTGCTCCAACTCGCTGACCTTACCGGTGCGACGGGTGCGCTCCAGCGTGCCGTTATGGCTGAAAACGGCGACACCGGCGCTGTCGTAGCCGCGGTATTCCAGACGCTTCAGGCCTTCGACCAGGATGGCCGTGATATTACGTTCAGCAACTGCACCGACAATTCCACACATGCTCTATTTCTCCTGACTGGCAACCGCGCAAATGACAGTGATGCCACGGGCCTGAATCTGTTCGCGTACCTCTTTGGGCAAACGATCATCGGTAATAAGGGTATGGATACTGCTCCAGGGCAGCTCCAGATTGGGTATTTTGCGGCCGATCTTGTCGGACTCGACCATCACCACCACTTCCCGGGCGACTTCCGCCATCACCCGGCTCAACCCCAGCAGTTCATGGAAGGTGGTGGTGCCACGCTCCAGATCGATGCCGTCGGCGCCGATGAACAGTTGGTCGAAGTCGTAGGAGCGCAGGACGCGCTCGGCGACCTGGCCCTGGAAAGACTCGGAATGCGGGTCCCAGGTGCCGCCAGTCATCAGCAGCACCGGCTCGTGTTCCAGTTCACTGAGAGCACGGGCGACATGCAGGGAGTTGGTCATCACCACCAGGCCAGGTTGCTGGCCCAGCTGCGGGAGCATCGCGGCGGTGGTGCTGCCGCTGTCGATGATGATACGCGCGTGCTCACGGATACGTCCCACGGCAGTGCGGGCAATCGCCTGCTTATAGCGGGAAATTGCCTGGGCCGGGTCGCTGAATAGTTCGTGGGGAATGGTGATCGCACCGCCGTAGCGGCGCATCAACAGGCCGTGGCTCTCCAGGGCCGCAAGGTCCTTGCGAATCGTCACCTCGGAGGTTTCGAAGCGCCTGGCCAATTCATCCACACTGACTTCGCCCTGATCATTGAGCATGGCCAAGATATTGTGGCGACGTTGTGGGGTGTTGCGTTTCGATATAGTCACTTAAGTTTCGATTCGAAAGATAACGGGGACAATAAGACCTTCGAATCGAAACTTAGTCAAGTGAAATGATCATTGCCTGTGGGTAAATCAACTTGCGCCGGCGCTGTGGATAACTCAGGGCTTGTTGATCTTCACCGGACGCTTCCAGCCATCGATATTGCGCTGGCGGGAACGGGCCACGCCCAACTGCCCTTCACCGACATTCTGGTTGATAGTCGAGCCCGCCGCCGTGCTCGCGCCGGAAGAGATATCCACAGGTGCCACCAGCGAGTTGTTGGATCCGATGAAGACATCCTCGCCCAACACTGTCTTGTGCTTGTTCGCGCCATCATAGTTACAGGTGATGGTGCCGGCGCCGATATTGGTCCGCGCACCGACTTCGGCATCCCCGAGGTAGGTCAGGTGCCCGCACTTGGCGTCTTCACCCAGGTGCGCATTCTTCAGTTCGACAAAGTTACCCACATGGGCCCGGGCGTCGAGCACGCTCCCCGGACGCAGGCGCGCGAACGGACCGGCATCGCTGCCCTCGCCCATGATCGCACCGTCGATATGGCTGTTGGCCTTGATGGTCACGCCCTTGCGCAGGGTGCTGTTCCTGATCACGCAGTTCGGGCCGATAACCACATCGTCCTCGATCACCACCCGCCCTTCGAGAATCACATTGATATCGATCAGCACATCACGCCCGACCGTCACCTCGCCGCGCACATCGAAGCGCGACGGATCGCGCAGGGTCACGCCCTGGGCCATCAGCCGCCGTCCCGCGCGCAGCTGGTAGTTACGTTCCAACTCGGCCAACTGCTGGCGGTCGTTGGCGCCCTGCACTTCCATCGCATTCTGGGGTTGCTCGGTGGCGACCACCAGGCCATCACCCACCGCCATGGCAATCACGTCGGTCAGGTAGTACTCGCCCTGGGCATTGTTGTTCGACAGGCGGCTCATCCACTCACCCAGACGCTTGGCCGGCACGGCGAGAATCCCGGTGTTGCCTTCGGTGATGGCCAGTTCCTCCGCGCTGGCGTCCTTCTGCTCGACGATGGCGGCGACCTTGCCGGCGGCATCGCGCACGATCCGGCCATAACCGGTCGGGTTGTCCAGCTCGACCGTCAAGAGCCCAAGCTGCTCGGGGCCGGCCTGTTCCAACAGACGGCGCAAGGTCTCGACTTCGATCAAGGGCACGTCGCCGTAGAGGATCAGCACAGTGTCGGCGCTGATAAACGGCACCGCCTGGGCCACGGCATGGCCGGTGCCGAGCTGCCGGTCCTGGAGGACAAAATTCAGGTCATCGGCGGCCAGGCGCTCGCGCACCAGGTCGGCGCCATGGCCGATCACCACATGGATACGCTGTGGATCAAGTTGTCGGGCGCTGTGGATAACATGTCCCAACATCGAATTGCCCGCGACCGGGTGCAGCACTTTAGGCAGCGAAGAACGCATACGGGTGCCCTGACCCGCGGCGAGGATAACGATTTCGAGAGACATGACTGGCTACCAATCCTGGGTGGTCAGCGACTGTGACCACGTGATAAACGCGAAAAAGAAAAAAGGGTAGCCGAGGCTACCCTTTTTAATCAATCACACAACAAGCCCTGGCTTAACCGCCGAACTTCTTGCGGATCTGCTGGACGGTGCGCAGCTGAGCTGACGCCTCGGCCAGACGTGCGGCGGCGGAACCGTAATCGAACTCCGCGCCACGTTCATGCAGGGCCTTCTCGGCAGCCTTGACGGCTTCCTGAGCGGAGGCTTCATCCAGGTCGGCAGCGCGTTGCACGGTATCGGCAAGCACCTTGACCATGTTCGGCTGAACCTCGAGGAAACCACCGGAGATGTAGAACACCTCGGCTTCCCCGCCTTGCTTGATCAGGCGGATCGGACCCGGTTTCAGATTAGTGATCAGCGGCGCGTGACCCAAGGCGATACCAAGATCACCCAGTGCACCGTGCGCAATCACCATCTCGACCAGGCCGGAGAAGATCTCCCCTTCCGCACTGACGATATCGCAATGGACTGTCATAGCCATCTGATTGCCTCAACCTAAATTAGCGCCCGTTGCCGGGCGCCGGGATTACAGTTTCTTGGCTTTCTCGATCGCTTCTTCGATGCCGCCAACCATGTAGAACGCTTGTTCTGGCAGGTGGTCGTAGTCACCGTTGAGGATGCCTTTGAAGCCAGCAATGGTGTCTTTCAGGGAAACGTATTTACCCGAGGCACCGGTGAAGACTTCAGCCACGAAGAACGGCTGCGACAGGAAGCGCTGGATCTTACGAGCGCGGGATACCAACTGCTTGTCGGTCTCCGACAGTTCGTCCATACCCAGGATCGCGATGATGTCCTTCAGCTCTTTGTAACGCTGTAGCACGTACTGAACGCCGCGAGCGGTTTCGTAGTGCTCGTTGCCGATCACGTTCGGGTCCAGCTGGCGCGAAGTCGAGTCCAGTGGATCGACCGCTGGGTAGATACCCAGGGAGGCGATGTCACGGGACAGTACGACGGTGGCGTCCAAGTGGGCGAAGGTGGTCGCCGGCGACGGGTCGGTCAAGTCATCCGCGGGAACGTAGACGGCCTGGATCGAGGTAATCGAACCGTTCTTGGTCGAAGTGATGCGCTCTTGCAGCACGCCCATCTCTTCAGCCAGGGTCGGCTGGTAACCTACTGCCGAAGGCATACGGCCCAGCAGTGCGGATACTTCGGTACCGGCCAGGGTGTAACGGTAGATGTTGTCGACGAACAGCAGAACGTCGTTACCTTCGTCACGGAACTTCTCGGCCATGGTCAGGCCGGTCAGCGCGACGCGCAGACGGTTGCCCGGCGGCTCGTTCATCTGACCGTAAACCAGTGCCACTTTGTCCAGAACGTTGGAGTCCTTCATCTCGTGGTAGAAGTCGTTACCCTCACGGGTACGCTCACCCACACCGGCGAACACGGAATAACCGCTGTGCTCGATGGCGATGTTACGGATCAGTTCCATCATGTTTACGGTCTTGCCGACACCGGCACCACCGAACAGACCGACTTTACCGCCCTTGGCGAACGGGCAAACCAGGTCGATAACCTTGATGCCGGTTTCCAGCAGGTCGTTGCCGCCTGCTTGTTCCGCGAAGGAAGGCGCAGGACGGTGAATGCCCCAGCGCTCTTCGGTGTCGATCGGGCCAGCTTCGTCGATCGGGTTGCCGAGGACGTCCATGATCCGGCCCAGGGTCGCTTTACCGACCGGTACGGAGATGGCAGCGCCAGAGTCGACAACGTCCAGACCGCGCTTCAGGCCTTCGGTGGAACCCATCGCAATGGTACGCACCACGCCGTCGCCCAGCTGCTGCTGGACTTCCAGGGTGGTTTCCGCGCCTTGTACTTTCAGCGCGTTGTAGATGCTCGGTACGCTGTCGCGTGGAAATTCCACGTCGATAACGGCGCCGATGATTTGAACGATACGTCCGCTACTCATAGCTGGATCCTCTGAATATTTGAACCGTTAAACCGCGGCAGCGCCGCCGACGATTTCCGAGATCTCTTGGGTGATCGCAGCCTGACGCGCCTTGTTGTAGATCAGCTGCAAATCGCTGATCAAATCACCGGCGTTGTCGGTAGCGTTCTTCATCGCGATCATCCGCGCCGCTTGTTCAGCCGCGTTGTTCTCGACCACCGCCTGGTAGACCTGCGACTCCACGTAACGCACCATCAGGCCGTCAAGCAGCTCTTTGGCGTCCGGTTCGTAGAGATAGTCCCAGTGGTGCTTGAGTTCTTGATCCGGGGTCGCCACCAGAGGAATCAACTGCTCCACTGTAGGCTGCTGGGTCATGGTGTTGATGAACTTGTTGGACACCACGGACAGGCGGTCAATACGGCCGTCCAGGTAGGCATCCAGCATCACCTTGACGCTGCCGATCAGATCGTTGATCGACGGCTCTTCACCCAGGTGGCTGATAGCGGCGACGACGTTACCGCCGAAGTTGCGGAAGAATGCCGCACCCTTGCTACCGACCACACACAGATCAATCTCGACGCCGTTTTCGCGGTTTACCGCCATGTCCTTGACCAGGGCCTTGAACAGGTTGGTGTTCAAGCCGCCGCACAGACCACGGTCACTGCTCACCACGACATAGCCGACGCGCTTGACGGCGCGGTCGATCATGAACGGGTGGCGGTATTCCGGGTTGGCGTTGGCCAGATGCCCAATTACCTGGCGGATACGCTCCGCATAAGGACGGCTAGCAGCCATGCGCATTTGTGCCTTGCGCATTTTGCTGACCGCCACTTTTTCCATGGCGCTGGTAATCTTTTGCGTGCTTTTGATGCTCGCAATCTTACTGCGAATCTCTTTTGCGCCTGCCATGTAACACCTATCAGGTTAGCAAGCGGGAGCCTTGCGGCTCCCGCTGCGGCTTACCAGGTTTGGGTGGCCTTGAACTTCTCGATACCAGCCTTCAGGCCAGCGTCGATCTCGTCATTGAAGTCACCCTTCACGTTGATCTTGGCCAACAAGTCGGCATGATCGCGGTTGAAGTAAGCAATCAGCGCTTGTTCGAAGCTACCGACCTTGGCGATTTCGACGTCAGTCAGGAACCCACGCTCAGCGGCATACAGCGACAGCGACATGTCGGCAATCGACATTGGCGCGTATTGCTTCTGCTTCATCAGCTCGGTAACGCGCTGACCGTGTTCAAGTTGCTTGCGGGTCGCTTCGTCCAGGTCAGAAGCGAACTGGGCGAATGCCGCCAGTTCACGGTACTGAGCCAGGGCGGTACGGATACCACCGGACAGCTTCTTGATGATCTTGGTCTGAGCGGCACCACCTACGCGGGATACCGAAACACCGGCGTTCACAGCAGGACGGATCCCGGAGTTGAACATGGCCGATTCCAGGAAGATCTGACCGTCGGTGATGGAAATCACGTTGGTCGGAACGAACGCGGAAACGTCGCCAGCCTGGGTTTCGATGATCGGCAGCGCGGTCAAGGAACCGGTCTTGCCAGTCACTGCGCCCTTGGTGAACTTCTCGACGTACTCTTCCGAAACGCGGGATGCGCGCTCCAGCAGACGGGAGTGGAGATAGAACACGTCGCCTGGGTAGGCTTCACGGCCTGGTGGACGGCGCAGCAGCAGGGAAATCTGGCGGTAGGCCACTGCTTGCTTGGACAGATCGTCATAAACGATCAGCGCGTCTTCACCGCGGTCGCGGAAGTATTCGCCCATGGTGCAACCGGAGTACGGTGCCAGGAACTGCAGCGCAGGAGATTCCGAAGCACTGGCCGCCACGATGATCGTGTTGGCCAGGGCGCCGTTTTCTTCCAGCTTGCGAACCACGTTGGCGATGGTCGATTGTTTCTGACCGATAGCCACGTAGACGCAGAAAATGCCGCTGTCTTTCTGGTTGATGATCGCGTCGATCGCCAGAGCGGTTTTACCGATCTGACGGTCACCGATGATCAGCTCACGCTGGCCACGGCCGACCGGGATCATGGCATCGACAGCCTTGTAGCCAGTCTGTACAGGCTGGTCTACCGACTTACGCCAGATCACGCCTGGAGCAACTTTCTCGACCGCGTCGGTCTCGGTGTTGTTCAGCGGACCTTTGCCATCAACTGGGTTACCCAGTGCGTCGACAACGCGACCCAGCAGTTCCTTACCGACCGGAACTTCGAGGATGCGGCCGGTGCACTTGGCGCTCATGCCTTCAGCCAGACTGGTGTAAGCGCCCAGTACCACGGCACCTACGGAGTCTTGCTCGAGGTTGAGGGCCATACCGTAGACGCCGCCCGGAAACTCGATCATCTCGCCGTACATGACGTCGGCCAGACCGTGAATCCGCACGATACCGTCAGACACGCTGACGACAGTGCCTTCGTTACGGGCTTGGGAGGTCACATCGAGCTTGTCGATGCGGCCCTTGATAATTTCACTTATTTCGGAAGGATTGAGTTGCTGCATTGCTCTGCTGCCCCTTCAAACTCAAGATTTCAATGCTTCGGCCAGGTTCGCGAGTTTGCCGCGAACCGAGCCATCGATAACCAGGTCGCCGGCGCGGATCACGACACCACCAATCAGGGCGGCGTCCTCCGCAACTTGCAGGCGCACTTCCCGATTGAGTCGTGCACTGAGAACCTTGGCGAGTTTGTCTTGCTGTTCTTGGTTCAATGCAAAAGCACTGGTGACTTCCACGTCTACCGATTTCTCTTGTTCGGCCTTGTACAGGTCGAACAGAGCGGCGATCTCCGGCAACAGCAGGAGACGGTCGTTTTCAGCAACGACATGGATGAAATTCTGTGCCTTGACATCGAACTTGTCGCCACACACGTCAATGAACGTGGTGGCCTTTTCTGCGCTCGTCAGTCGCGGGGCCTTGAGCACGCGCTGCATGGTGTCGTCTTCCGACACCGCTGCTGCCAGGCCGAGCATGGCTGACCAATTGGCCAGTTGCTGGTGGGCCTGAGCGTGCTCGAAGGCCGCCTTAGCGTAAGGTCGGGCCAACGTGGTCAGTTCTGCCATGATCGCCCTCGCTTAGATTTCAGTAGCCAGTTGTTTAACCAGCTCTGCGTGCGCGTTTTGATCGATTGTCTGGCCCAGAATCTTCCCAGCACCTTCGACGACCAGGCTACCCAATTGGGTGCGCAGCGCGTCTTTGACACTGTTGAGTTCCTGTTCGATCTCGGCCTGAGCCTGAGCCTTCACACGGTCAGCTTCGACGCGAGCCTGTTCACGGGCCTCGTCGACGATCTGGTTACCGCGTTTCTTGGCTTGCTCAATGATTTCGGCTGCCTGAGCTTTCGCATCGCGCAGTTGATGACCCGCTTTCTCTTGGGCCAACTCCAGGTCGCGAGCTGCTCGGCTGGCAGCGTCCAGTCCATCCGCGATCTTCTTCTGACGTTCGTGCAGTGCCGCAATGACCGGAGGCCACACGAACTTCATGCAAAACAGTACAAAAATGAGGAACGCAACGGACTGGCCAATCAGGGTCGCATTAATGTTCACGCCAACACCTCGCTCGTTCGTTGTCCATCACACCAATCAACTCGAAACATCCGAGTGATCAGCCAGCGAGTTGACCGACGAAGGGGTTCGCGAAGGTGAAGAACAGAGCAATACCGACACCGATCATGGTCACGGCGTCGAGCAGACCGGCAACGATGAACATTTTGACTTGCAGCATTGGGACCATTTCTGGCTGACGCGCGGCGCCTTCCAGGAACTTGCCGCCCAGCAGGCCGAAACCAATTGCGGTACCCAGTGCGCCCAGGCCGATCAACAGTGCAACAGCGATAGCGGTTAGACCAACTACAGTTTCCATCTTTCCTCCCGACTTTTACGTCGTATGGTTTAGGTTTTTTTAATTTAAAGCGGTAAAACAAATCGTTTCGCGGCCCCTTGCGGGGCCACCCCGCGCCGAGGCGCCGGGAACATCAGAGCCGCCGGGACGGCTCTTAATGGTTTTCTTCGTGTGCCATCGACAGGTAGACGATGGTCAGCATCATGAAGATGAACGCCTGCAGGGTGATGATCAGGATGTGGAACACCGCCCACGCCCATTGCAGCACCACGCCCAGGCCGCTGAGCCAGAGCAGGCCGCTGCCGAACATCACGGCGATCAGGATGAACACCAGCTCGCCGGCATACATGTTGCCGAACAGTCGCAGGGCCAGGGAGATCGGCTTGGCGATCAGGGTGACGAATTCCAGCAGGAAGTTCACCGGGATCAGCAGGGCTTGAACGAAGATGTTCTTGCTGCCGAACGGGTGCAGGGTCAGTTCGCCGATGAAACCGCCGAGGCCCTTGATCTTGATGCTGTAGAAAATGATCAGTGCGAAGACCGAGAAGGCCATGCCCAGGGTCGCGTTCGGGTCGGTGGTCGACACGGCGCGGAACGGGATGTGCTCGTCACCGGTGATCAGCATCGCCAGGTGTGGAATCCAGTCGACCGGGATCAGGTCGACGGCGTTCATCAGGAACACCCAGACGAAGATGGTCAGGGCCAGCGGTGCAATCACCGGGCTACGGCCGTGGAAGCTGTCCTTCACGCTGCCGTCGACGAACTCGACCAGGACTTCGACGAAGTTCTGCAGTGCGCCGGGTTGACCGGAGGTGGCTTTCTTCGCCGCCATGCGGAAAAGAAGGATGAAGATCAGGCCCAGTGCGACAGACCAGCCCAGAGTATCCAGGTGGAATGCCCAGAAGCCCATGGCCTTGGCCTCTGCTGCGGAATGGGCAAAGCCCCAGCCGCCAGTAGGGAGCTGACCGAAGGTCAGGTTCTGCAGGTGGTGCTGGATATAGCCCGAAGCGGTTGTTTCTGCTGACATGGTTGCCTCAAACGCCCTAAGGTCTCGAAAGTCTTGTTTTCATTAGCACGGGTGCGAACCAGCTGACCGACTGGGTCAGCACGAAGACACCGAAGACTGCTATCGGCGCCAATGGCTTCACACCTGCGAACGTCAGTGCAAACAGCACTGCCGTCAAAATCAATTTACCCGCCTCGCCGGCATAAAAAGACCGGACGATGGACTGGGCTGCTCGGGCGCCGGAAAACCGAAAGGCCCTGTGAGCAAAATACACATTGGGGAGCAAGGCTATCAGGCCTCCGCAGAGTCCTGAGTATCCGGCAACGACACCGCGCCATTGCCAAAGCGCCACAGCGGCCACCAGCAAAACGACAAACTGGGCCAACAAAACCGGAAATACCGCCAAGCGATGGAACGGCAACCTGTTTGGCCTGCGGGTTTCCATCACTCACGCTCCTCAAGGGTCGGCTGCCAACCATCAATAACTTGGCATAAATTGTGCCGACAAAATGCGCGCAGAGTATAGGGGCGGTTCAGCCCCTATTCAACTGTCGGGTAGTGATTTCCGACTGCTCGCTACATGAGGAAATGTTTCAGCAGATTTAGCGGATATGGGCGAGTACCCCTTGTAGTTCATCCAGGGAGTTATAGCGAATCACCAGTTGGCCTTTTCCTTTCTGGCCATGGCGAATCTGCACCGAAGAGCCCAGCCGCTCTGCCAGGCGCTGTTCCAGGCGACTGATGTCCGGGTCGACCTTGGCGGGCTCGACAGGCTCCTGTTTGCCGCTCAGCCACTGGCGAACCAGTGCCTCGGTTTGGCGCACCGTGAGCCCCCGTGCGACAACATGTCGCGCCCCTTCGACCTGCCGGTCATCCGGCAAACCGAGCAAGGCCCGGGCATGACCCATTTCCAGGTCGCCGTGGGACAACATGGTCTTGATCACTTCCGGCAACGCGATCAGGCGCAGCAAGTTGGCCACGGTTACGCGGGACTTGCCCACGGCTTCGGCAACCTGTTGCTGGGTCAGCTGGAATTCCTGCTGCAAGCGCTGCAGGGCCACGGCTTCCTCGATCGGGTTGAGGTCTTCGCGCTGGATGTTCTCGATCAGCGCCATGGCGATGGCGGTTTCGTCCGGCACATCGCGGACCATGGCCGGAATAGTTTCCTGCCCGGCCTGCTGGCTGGCGCGCCAGCGGCGTTCGCCGGCAATGATTTCAAAGCGACCGCCGCCGACGGGGCGTACCACGATCGGCTGCATCACGCCCTGGGCCTTGATCGACTGCGCCAGTTCTTCCAGTGCCTGGGGGTCCATGTCGCGGCGCGGCTGGTACTTGCCGCGCTGGATCAGGTCCAGCGGCAGGTGCTGCAACTCCCGTTGATCGGCCTGGACGGCCTGTTCTTCCAGCGAACTGACAGTCGGACCACTCAGCAGTGCATCCAGTCCACGTCCGAGACCTCGTTTCTTGACGGCCATGGGGATTCCTTAAGTTGCCGGAGCTGCGGTGCGTGAAGGGCGGCGTTGACGACGAACCATCTCGCCCGCCAGGGCCAGGTAGGCCACGGCGCCACGGGATTGTTTGTCGTATGCCAGCGCTGGCATGCCGTAGCTGGGAGCTTCGGCCAGACGGATGTTGCGCGGGATCACGGTGTCGTACAGCTGATCACCGAAATGTTCCTTGAGCTGTGCGGAAACGTCGTTCATCAAACTCAGACGCGGGTCGTACATGGTCCGCAGCAAGCCTTCGACTTTCAGCTCCGGATTGAGCAACTCGGCGATGCGCTTGATGTTATCCACAAGGTCGCTGAGTCCTTCCAGGGCAAAGTATTCGCACTGCATGGGGATAATTACCCCATCGGCGGCCACCAGCGCATTGAGGGTCAGCATCGACAGCGACGGCGGGCAGTCGATGAGGATGAAGTCGTAATTCTCGCGAATCGGCGCCAGGGCGTTGCGCAGACGGCTTTCCTTCATCTGCATTTCCAGCAGCACCACTTCGGCCGCCGTCAGGTCGCGGTTGGCCGGCAGCAGTTGATAACCGCCGTGCTCGGAGAAGTGCATGGCCTGGGCCAGGTCGCATTCGCCGATCAGCACATCGTAGATGGAGTTTTCCAGGCCGTGCTTATCCACACCGCTACCCATGGTGGCGTTGCCCTGTGGATCGAGGTCGATCAGCAGCACCCGACGCTTGGTGGCGACCAGGGATGCTGCGAGGTTGATGCAGGTGGTGGTCTTGCCCACGCCACCTTTCTGGTTCGCTATCGCGAATACCTTAGCCATTCTTGCTTGTGTTCCCAATCATGCCGTGCGGCGCAGTATCAGCAGATGGCGTTGGCCTTGGCAACCGGGTACGGCCAAGGCGTGTTCGCTATCGAGGTGGAAGTCTGCCGGCAATGCTACCAGCTCATCGGCGGGATGGACGCCCTTCATTGCCAGCCAGCGTGTATCAGCGTCGCCGAGGTGGCGAGTCCAGCCGGTGAAGTTCTCCATGCTGCTGAAGGCCCGGGAAATGATCCCGTTGAACGGCTGCGGCGGCTGGAAGGCTTCGACCCGGCTGTGGATAACTTGCAGGTTATCCAGTTTGAGTTCGAGTTTGACCTGGGTCAGGAAACGGGTTTTCTTGCCGTTGCTGTCCAGGCAGGTCACTTGTGAATCGGGAAACAGGATCGCCAGGGGTATCCCCGGCATCCCGCCGCCGCTGCCGACATCGAGCCAGCGGCCGTTTTCGACGAAGGACATCACGCTCAGGCTGTCGAGCAGATGGCGCGAGACCATTTCGTCAGGATCGCGAACGGCGGTGAGGTTGTAGGCCTGGTTCCATTTGATCAACAGGGCCAGATAACCCAGCAGCAAGGCGTGCTGGGTTTCACTCAACTCGATGCCGAGCTGGCGGGCACCTGTGGATAACTCTTCTGCGTGTTGCGAAGTAACCAACGAACTCAAGCGCTTTGCTCCAACTGACGGCCGGCGCCGCGTTTTTTCAGGTGAATCATCAACAGGGAAATCGCCGCCGGCGTCACACCGGGGATTCGCGAAGCCTGGCCCAGGGTCTCCGGACGGGTTGCGCTGAGCTTGCTCTGGATCTCCTTGGACAGCCCGGAAATACCGGTGTACTCGATATCCACAGGCAGCTTGGTGTCTTCACTGGCGCGCAGACGAGCGATTTCGTCCTGCTGGCGATCGATATAACCGGCGTATTTGGTCTTGATCTCGACCTGCTCGGCGACTTGCGGATCCTCGGCGCCCTGCCCGGTCACGGCGACCAGACCAGCGTAGTCGATTTCCGGACGGCTCAGCAGGTTCAGCAAATTGTATTCGTGGGTCAGCGGCGTGCCGAACTTCTCGGCAATGGCATCACCCTGCTCGGTGCCCGGGCGGACCCAGGTGCTTTTCAGGCGCTGTTCTTCCAGCTCGATGCTTTCGCGTTTCTTGCAGAAAGCCGCCCAGCGCACGTCATCCACCAGACCCAGTTCGCGACCTTTTTCGGTCAGGCGCAGGTCGGCGTTGTCTTCGCGCAGGATCAGCCGGTATTCGGCGCGGGAGGTAAACATCCGATACGGTTCCTGGGTACCCAGTGTAATCAGGTCGTCGACCAACACTCCGATATACGCCTCGTCGCGACGCGGGCACCAGCTGTCCTTGCCCTGGGCGCGCAGTGCGGCGTTGGCCCCAGCGAGCAAACCTTGGGCGCCGGCTTCTTCGTAACCGGTGGTGCCGTTGATCTGCCCGGCGAAGAACAGACCGCCGATCACCTTGGTTTCCAGGCTGTACTTCAGGTCACGGGGATCGAAGTAGTCGTATTCGATGGCATAACCGGGACGCACGATATGGGCGTTTTCCATGCCGCGGATCGATTGGACGATCTGCAACTGCACGTCGAACGGCAGGGATGTGGATATCCCGTTCGGGTACAGCTCATGGGTGGTCAGGCCTTCGGGTTCGATAAAGACCTGATGGCTTTCCTTGTCGGCAAAGCGATGGATCTTGTCTTCGATGGACGGGCAATAACGCGGACCGATGCCTTCGATCACCCCGGAATACATCGGCGAACGATCGAGGTTCGCAGCAATGATTTCATGGGTGCGGGCGTTGGTGTGGGTAATCCAGCAACTGACCTGCCGTGGGTGCTGCTCTTTCGAGCCCATGAACGACATCACCGGGATCGGTGTATCCCCAGGTTGTTCGGACATCACCGAGAAATCCACGGAACGACCGTCAATGCGCGGTGGCGTACCGGTTTTCAGGCGGCCGACACGCAATGGCAGTTCCCGCAGACGTTGGGCCAGGGCAATCGACGGTGGGTCGCCGGCACGGCCGCCGGAATAGTTCTGCATGCCGATGTGGATAAGTCCACCGAGGAAGGTCCCGGTGGTCAAAACCACGGATTCGGCGAAGAAACGCAGGCCCATCTGGGTGACAACACCACGAACCTGGTCCTGCTCGACGATCAGGTCGTCAGCGGCCTGTTGAAATATCCACAGGTTCGGCTGGTTCTCCAGGATCTCGCGTACAGCCGCTTTGTACAGGACGCGGTCGGCCTGGGCGCGGGTAGCGCGCACGGCTGGGCCTTTGCGGCTGTTCAAGACACGGAACTGGATACCGCCCTTATCGGTGGCGATGGCCATCGCGCCGCCGAGGGCATCGATTTCCTTGACCAGATGGCTTTTTCCAATCCCGCCGATCGCAGGGTTGCAGCTCATGGCACCGAGGGTTTCCACGTTATGCGTCAGCAGCAGGGTTTTTGCCCCCATGCGTGCGGACGCCAGTGCTGCCTCGGTACCGGCATGACCGCCGCCGATGACGATCACTTCAAAACGGGAAGGGAAATCCACCACGCACCTCGTGCCTGCTTCAAGTAGGTAATTAGGAATAGGGTCGGCCCACTTTTTTGAGCCAGGTCGTCAAGTATAGGGACTTCCCCCCTCCTAAAGAACCCTTTGCACAAAATTTAACCAGCTGTGGATGACTGGCGGATAATAGAAATTAAAAAGAAAGAAATTTATAAGATCTTTGTTTTTATGTTTATTCTTAGCGGGCACCATTTCTGTGGATAAGGTGCTACAGGCCTTATTTATCAATGTGTACAGAGATTCAAAAGTCTGTGGTCATCTGGCCACGAGGGTTTGGGATAACCGGCCTGAGCCTGTGGATTAAACAGGTAGTTATCCACAGACGGGTTCATCCTCAGTTTTCAGGCCCTGTTATCAACCGAGCTGAGGCAGGGTTATTCACAGGGCTTAATCCACAGAAAAACGTCTGATGGGGTAAATCCCAGGCAGCCAAAAGCCGCCGGAACGATCTGGAATCATCCGGCCAGCAAAGAAATGTAGGAGTGAGAGCGATCTTAGGGCGCCGCAATACCTGACGTAGCGGCATTCGATCTTGGGAACACAACGAAACCTGTAGGAGCATGGCTTGCCAGCGAAGCTTTTAGCGATCTCAGGAACGCTTTCGCGGGCAAGCCCTGTTCCTACAAGGGATACGGTTGCTGCAGGTAAGACTATTTACCGATGCAGAAGCTGGAAAAGATCCGCCCCAACAGGTCATCCGAGCTGAATGCGCCAGTAATCTCGCCGAGGAACTGCTGAGCGTGACGCAGATCCTCGGCCAACAGCTCGCCAGCACCCGCCAAGGTCAACTGTGCATGACCGTGCTCCAGGGCCGCGCTGGCATGCCGCAGGGCTTCCAGATGGCGGCGACGGGCGCTGAAGCTGCTTTCGGAGGTCTGTTCATAACCCATGCAGGCCTTGAGGTGCTCGCGCAACAGCTCCAACCCCTCGCCACCGACCTTGGCGCTCAAGCTGATGGTGACATGGCCATCTTCGCTGACTTCCATCGCCATGGCCTCGCCACTCAGGTCAGCCTTGTTGCGGATCAAGGTCACCTTGGCCGGATCAGGCCGCTGTTCGAGGAATTCCGGCCACAAGGCAAAAGGATCCACAGCCTCCGGCGCCGTTGCATCTACCACCAGCAACACCCGATCGGCCTCGCCAATGGCCTTGAGCGCACGTTCCACGCCAATTTTTTCCACTTGGTCGTCGGTATCCCGCAAACCAGCGGTATCCACCACGTGCAGGGGCATGCCGTCGATGTGGATATGTTCACGCAGAACATCGCGGGTGGTGCCGGCAATCTCGGTGACGATCGCCGCCTCGCGTCCGGCCAGGGCATTGAGCAGGCTGGACTTGCCGGCATTCGGCCGGCCGGCAATCACCACCGTCATGCCGTCGCGCAACAAGGCACCCTGCCCGGCTTCACGCATCACTGTGGATAACTCGTTGCGCACCGCATCGAGCAAGGCCAGCACATGACCGTCGGCAAGGAAGTCGATTTCTTCCTCGGGAAAGTCGATGGCCGCTTCCACATAGATCCGCAGGCCGATCAGTTGCTCGGTGAGGTTATGCACACGCATGGAAAAGGCGCCTTGCAATGAACGCAGGGCATTGCGGGCTGCCTGTGCGGAACTGGCCTCGATCAGATCGGCAATCGCCTCGGCCTGGGCCAGGTCGAGTTTGTCATTGAGAAAGGCCCGCTCGCTGAATTCACCTGGCCGGGCCAACCGACAGCCCAGCTGCAGGCAACGTTGCAGCAGCATATCCAGGACCACCGGACCACCGTGGCCCTGCAGCTCGAGCACATCTTCACCGGTAAAGGAGTTCGGACCCGGGAAATACAGCGCGATGCCTTCATCGAGCACATCACCGCTGCCATCCAGGAACGGGCCGTAGTGGGCATAGCGCGGTTTCAACTCGCGACCGGCGATGGCCAGCGCCGCGGTGTGCGCCAAAGGCCCGGAAATTCGGACAATACCGACCCCGCCACGGCCCTGGGCAGTGGCAACGGCAGCGATGGTTTCCCGAGGAATGCTCATGACGCAGGTCTCGACACTAGGAAATGGCAGATAGCAAAACGCCCCACTAGGGGGCGTTTTGAGTGGTTATCCACAGAGTAGGTTACGCAGTGGCTTTCTTGGTAGCCGCTTCGATCTTACGTGTGATGTACCACTGTTGGGTGATGGACAGGCAGTTGTTCACAACCCAGTACAGCACCAGACCTGCAGGGAACCACAGGAAGAAGAAGGTGAAGATGATCGGCATCAGCTTCATCACCTTGGCCTGCATCGGATCCGGCGGAGTCGGGTTCAGACGCTGCTGGATAAACATGGTTGCGCCCATGATGATCGGCAGGATGAAGAACGGATCCTTGATCGACAGGTCGGTAATCCACAGGATGAACGGTGCCTGGCGCATTTCAACGCTTTCCAGCAACACCCAGTACAGGGAAAGGAAAACCGGCATCTGCACCAGGATCGGCAGGCAGCCGCCCAGTGGATTGATCTTCTCTTTCTTGTACAGCTCCATCATGGCTTGCGACATTTTCTGCCGGTCGTCGCCATGCTGCTCTTTCAGTGCCGCCAGTTTCGGTGCCACGGCACGCATGCGCGCCATCGATTTGTAGCTGGCCGCCGACAATGGGAAGAACAGACCCTTGATCAGCATGGTCAGAACGATAATCGAGAAACCCCAGTTACCCAGCAGGCTGTGGATATGTTGCAGCAACCAGAAGATCGGTTGGGCGATAAACCACAGGATGCCGTAGTCGACCGTCAATTCCAGGCCTGGGGACAACTGTTTCAGCACGGCCTGGCTTTTCGGGCCGGCGTACAGAATGGCGCTGGTCTCGGTTTTCTGGCCTGGGGCCAGGGTCAGCGAAGGACCGGTGTAGCCAATGATGTAGTTGCCTTGGCTATCCTTGCGGGTGGTCACGACATTGCTGTCGCCCTTGGCCGGAATCCAGGCGGTCACGAAGTAGTGTTGCAGCCAGGCAACCCAGCCACCTTGAACGGTTTCCTTCAGCTGGCCCTTGTCGATATCTTTCATCGACACTTTTTTGTACGGCTCCGAACTTGTCCACAGGGCGGCGCCCAGGTAGGTCGCGGTGCCGGTGGCGGTGCTGGAGGAAGGATCGGCGCTGTTGTCACGTTTCAGCTGGGCAAACATCGCACCCGACCAGGGCTGGGCGCTTTCGTTGTCGATCAGATAAGACACGGTTACGTCATACAGGCCGCGTTTCAGGGTGAAACGCTTGATGTAATTGACACCGTTCTCGCTGAATTTCAGGTCGACGGACAGTTGGTCCTGACCGTCAGCCAGTTGATAACTTTTCTGTGCCGAAGCGTACAGCGGGCGACCGG
Source organism: Pseudomonas sp. MWU13-2862 (assembly GCF_023242495.1). Lineage (NCBI taxonomy): Bacteria > Pseudomonadati > Pseudomonadota > Gammaproteobacteria > Pseudomonadales > Pseudomonadaceae > Pseudomonas > Pseudomonas sp. MWU13-2862. Next base: position 392,020 of record NZ_JALMEZ010000003.1, read on the forward strand.
CCGAACTTGCATCCGGGCCGTTGGCGCCAATCAGGCCGCTCTGTGCCAGGTAGGTACGCTCGCCACCGTTGTCGAACAACTGGAAAGGAATTTCCGGATGGTCCTGACGACGTGGATAAAGCGGCAGCTTCAGCTGGGCAACATCCCCACCTTTTGGATCGATAGCCAGGTCGAGCACATCCGTTTTGATATGGATGAGGTCGTTGCTGGCAGCCACCGGTGCTTCAACAGGTGCACTGGTGTCATTGGCTGCACGTGGAATGTCATCACTGGCGCTTGTTTTGTTGCCAGATACCGAATCCGGCAAGCCGGGAACGGTGGTGCTGGAAGCGACATTCTGGGTCGGCAGGGCAGCTTGACCGTAGTCCTGGTTCCATTTGAGGACCCCGACATAGGTCACGATTGCCAGGGCGACGATCAGGATCGTGCGTTTGATATCCATGATTACTCGGCCATCGAAGAAGAACGGGAGGTAGGGATTGGTGGAACCGGGTCATAACCACCGGCATTCCACGGATGACAGCGACCTAAGCGACGAACGGTCAGCCAGCCACCGCGCAGGAGTCCATGTGTTTCGATGGCTTCATACGCGTAGCAAGAACAACTGGGGTAGAAACGACAGTGATTGGCCATCAAGGGACTGATGGCATAGCGATAAAACTGGATCGGAACGAGGGCCAGTTTACGCATCTGGGCTGTCTACCCCCACAGTTTCGGTTTTGACTACCGGTACCGCTGGCGCCGTACGGGCCAAGCGTTTCCAGAGTTTGCCGAAATGCTGGATCAATTCAGGGTTTTCGATATCGCCCAGACCTTTGCGCGCGACGATAACTATGTCCCAGCCGACCAGTGAATCCTGGTGCAGTCGGAACGACTCGCGCATCAGACGTTTCAGGCGATTGCGCTCAACGGAGAGCTTGACGCTCTTTTTACCGATAACCAGCCCCAGACGGGGATGATCCAGATCGTTGTTGCGCGCAAGGAGCAGGAGATTTTTCCCCGGAACCTTGCCGGTGGGGGAGTCAAAGACTGCCTTGAAATGCCGAGGAGTAAGCAGACGCTTTTCCCGACTGAAGTCCTGACTCACCACCCGCGCCGGATTATCAAACTGCCAGACGAGCACGGCCTTTGGCGCGGCGACGCGACAGGACGGCACGACCGTTTTTGGTAGCCATGCGAGCACGGAAGCCGTGGGTGCGGGCGCGTTTGATAGTGCTGGGTTGGAAAGTACGTTTCATGGCGTTGCTACCTGGTTCGTCACAACGGGCCGGAATGGCCCCCGTTTTAAGAGACCGGGGATTCTAGAGAAAGCAAGCCCGCAGGTCAATTTCCAACCAGCTTTTACTTCATATAGATATTCGGCCCGATCTGCCTGGCACCCACCATGACCTAGATATAAGAATAAAGAAGGGAATTATTTAAAGCTTTTCTGTAAAGCTTATAGAAGCTTAGGAAGACATTATCTGTGGATAAGTACCTTGAGGCCATGAAACACCTACTGTACAGAGGATGACAACTGGGTGGGTAAGCGGTGCTCCGCCTGTGCCGCGCTGTCGGATAAGCTGTGTGTGGAATGCCATGTTATCCACAGGCCAGTTACCCACAGACTTTCGCCCCCACTTGTGCAACGCCCTCAGGGGCGGTTATCCACAGAGCTTATGCACATACCATTGGTCGCTTTGTCCACCGATAAGCGGTTGATTCTTCAGGTTGTCCCTGCAACCTACATGTGGATAAGTGCTCGGCCTGCCGGTACAATGGCCGCTTGTTTTTGCCTCACCGGCTTTCAACTTAGGGGATATCCGTGTCAGTGGAACTTTGGCAGCAGTGCGTGGAGCTTCTGCGTGATGAGCTGCCTGCCCAGCAATTCAACACCTGGATCCGTCCACTACAGGTCGAAGCCGAAGGCGACGAGTTGCGTGTCTATGCACCGAACCGTTTTGTGCTCGACTGGGTCAACGAAAAGTACCTGGGACGTTTGCTCGAACTGTTGAACGAGCATGGCAACGGCCTGGCGCCTGCGCTTTCCTTATTAATAGGCAGCAAGCGCAGTTCCGCTCCGCGTGCCGCGCCCAATGCCCCGTTGGCCGCCGCGGCTTCCCAGGCCATGGCCGCCAGTGCTCCGGCGCCCGTTGTGGTGACTGCCACGCCGACCGCGCAGCCAGCACCGACCCCGAAGACCGCGGTCGAGGTCAGCCAGGAACCGTCCCGCGACAGCTTCGATCCGATGGCCGGCGCCAGTTCGCAACAGGCCCCGGTGCGTGCCGAACAGCGCACTGTCCAGGTAGAAGGCGCGCTCAAGCACACCAGCTACCTGAACCGCACCTTTACCTTTGAGAACTTCGTCGAGGGTAAGTCCAACCAATTGGCCCGGGCCGCGGCCTGGCAGGTGGCGGATAACCCCAAGCACGGCTACAACCCGCTCTTCCTTTATGGCGGCGTCGGCCTGGGTAAGACCCACTTGATGCACGCTGTGGGTAACCACCTATTAAAGAAGAACCCGAATGCCAAGGTGGTCTACCTGCATTCGGAGCGTTTCGTCGCGGACATGGTCAAGGCTCTGCAGCTCAACGCCATCAACGAGTTCAAGCGCTTCTACCGTTCGGTGGATGCCTTGCTGATCGACGACATTCAATTCTTCGCCCGCAAGGAACGGTCCCAGGAAGAGTTTTTCCACACCTTCAACGCCTTGCTTGAAGGCGGTCAGCAGGTGATCCTGACCAGCGACCGTTATCCGAAAGAGATCGAAGGCCTGGAAGAGCGCCTGAAGTCGCGCTTCGGCTGGGGCCTGACCGTAGCGGTAGAGCCGCCGGAGCTGGAGACCCGGGTCGCGATCCTGATGAAGAAGGCCGACCAGGCGAAAGTCGACCTGCCCCATGACGCGGCGTTCTTCATTGCCCAACGTATTCGTTCCAACGTCCGTGAACTCGAAGGCGCGCTGAAGCGGGTGATCGCTCACTCGCACTTCATGGGCCGCGACATCACCATCGAGCTGATCCGCGAATCGCTGAAAGACCTGCTGGCGCTGCAAGACAAGCTGGTGTCTGTGGATAACATTCAGCGCACGGTGGCCGAATACTACAAGATCAAGATTTCCGACCTGCTGTCCAAGCGCCGTTCGCGCTCGGTGGCACGTCCACGCCAGGTCGCCATGGCCTTGTCCAAGGAACTCACCAACCACAGCTTGCCTGAAATTGGTGATGTCTTCGGCGGGCGCGACCATACTACGGTCTTGCATGCATGCCGCAAGATCAACGAACTTAAGGAATCCGACGCGGACATCCGCGAGGACTACAAGAACCTGCTGCGAACACTGACCACTTGATGACACCAGCGCAGCTTATTAAGGCAAGGGACTAGACCATGCATTTCACTATTCAACGCGAAGCCCTGTTGAAACCCCTGCAACTGGTCGCAGGCGTCGTCGAGCGCCGCCAGACCTTGCCGGTGCTCTCCAATGTGTTGCTGGTCGTCCAAGGCCAGCAACTGTCGCTGACCGGTACCGACCTGGAAGTCGAGCTGGTCGGTCGCGTCCAACTCGAAGAGCCAGCGGAACCGGGTGAAATTACCGTGCCAGCGCGCAAGCTGATGGACATCTGCAAGAGCCTGCCCAACGACGCCCTGATCGACATCAAGGTCGACGAGCAGAAGCTGGTGGTGAAAGCCGGCCGTAGCCGCTTCACCCTGTCCACCCTGCCGGCGAACGATTTCCCGACAGTGGAAGAAGGCCCGGGCTCGCTGACTTGCCAGCTCGCCCAGAGCAAGCTGCGTCGCTTGATCGAACGCACCAGCTTCGCCATGGCCCAACAGGACGTGCGTTACTACCTCAACGGTATGCTGTTGGAAGTATCGGCCGGTATTATCCGTGCCGTGGCCACCGACGGTCACCGTCTTGCCATGTGCTCGATGCAGGCCGATATCGGTCAGCCGGATCGCCACCAGGTGATCGTGCCGCGTAAAGGCATCCTAGAATTGGCCCGCCTGCTGACCGAGCCGGAAGGCAACGTGAGCATCGTTCTCGGTCAGCACCACATCCGTGCAACCACAGGCGAATTCACCTTCACCTCCAAACTGGTGGACGGCAAGTTCCCGGACTACGAGCGTGTTCTGCCAAAAGGCGGCGACAAGCTGGTCCTCGGTGATCGCCAGGCACTGCGTGAAGCCTTCAGCCGTACCGCGATCCTGTCCAACGAGAAGTACCGTGGTATCCGTCTGCAACTGGCCAGCGGTCAGTTGAAGATCCAGGCCAACAACCCTGAGCAGGAAGAAGCGGAAGAAGAAATCAGCGTCGACTACAACGGCGGTTCGCTGGAGATCGGCTTCAACGTCAGCTACCTGCTGGACGTGCTGGGCGTGATGACCACCGAGCAGGTGCGTCTGATCCTGTCCGACTCCAACAGCAGCGCGCTGGTGCAGGAGTCCGACAACGACGACTCCGCCTACGTCGTCATGCCGATGCGCCTGTAACGGTGTCGCGCCTGCCCATGTCCAGCCAACGCTAGATGTCCCTCAGTCGTGTTTCGGTCACCGCGGTGCGTAACCTGCAGCCGGTGACCTTCTCCCCCTCCCCGCGTATCAATATCCTTTACGGCGCCAACGGCAGCGGAAAAACCAGCGTGCTCGAAGCGCTGCATCTGCTCGGGCTCGCGCGCTCGTTTCGCAGTACCCGTCTGCTACCGGTGATCCAGTACGAACAACTCGCCTGCACGGTCTTCGGTCAGGTGGAGTTGGCCGAGGGCGGGCACAGCGCGTTGGGGATATCACGGGATCGCCAGGGCGAATTCCAGATCCGCATCGATGGGCAGAACGCCAAGAGCGCGGCGCAACTGGCGGAAATCCTGCCACTGCAACTGATCAACCCGGACAGCTTCCGCCTGCTTGAAGGGGCCCCGAAGATCCGCCGCCAGTTCCTCGACTGGGGTGTGTTCCACGTGGAACCTCGTTTCATGTCGACCTGGCAGCGCTTGCAGAAGGCCCTGCGGCAGCGGAACTCATGGCTGCGGCATGGTACACTTGACGCCGCTTCGCAAGCGGCCTGGGACCGGGAACTGTGCCTGGCCAGCGCCGAAATCGATGAATACCGCCGCGCTTACATCAAAGTCTTGAAACCAGTCTTTGAGCAAACCTTGAGCGAGCTAGTCGAACTCGAGGGCTTAACGCTGAGCTATTACCGTGGTTGGGACAAAGAGAAGGAACTGAGCGCCGTGCTCGCCTCTTCCCTGCACCGGGACCAGCAAATGGGTCACACCCAAGCCGGACCACAGCGAGCTGATTTGCGTCTTCGATTGGGCGCACACAATGCCGCGGACATATTGTCCCGGGGTCAGCAGAAACTGGTGGTCTGTGCCTTGCGCATTGCTCAGGGGCACCTGGTCAGTCAGGCCCGGCGCGGTCAGTGTATTTATCTGGTGGATGACCTGCCGTCCGAGCTGGACGAGCAACACCGTCGTGCACTCTGTCGCTTGCTGGAAGACTTACGCTGCCAGGTGTTTATCACCTGTGTAGACCACGAATTATTGAGGGAAGGCTGGCAGACGGAAACGCCAGTCGCTTTGTTCCACGTGGAACAAGGCTGTATCACCCAGACCCACGACCATCGGGAGTGAAGGCATGAGCGAAGAAAATACGTACGACTCGACCAGCATCAAGGTGCTGAAAGGTTTGGATGCCGTACGCAAACGTCCCGGTATGTACATTGGCGACACCGATGATGGTAGCGGTCTGCACCACATGGTGTTCGAGGTGGTCGACAACTCCATCGACGAAGCCCTCGCCGGCCATTGCGACGAAATCAGCATCATCATCCACCCGGATGAGTCCATCACCGTACGCGACAACGGTCGCGGCATTCCGGTAGACGTGCATAAAGAAGAAGGCGTTTCCGCGGCCGAGGTCATCATGACCGTGCTGCACGCCGGCGGTAAGTTCGACGACAACTCCTATAAAGTCTCCGGCGGTTTGCACGGCGTGGGTGTGTCGGTAGTGAACGCCCTCTCCGAATTGCTGGTACTGACCGTGCGTCGCAGCGGCAAGATCTGGGAACAGACCTACGTCCACGGTGTGCCACAGGAACCGATGCGAACCGTCGGCGACAGCGAAACCACCGGTACCGAGATTCACTTCAAGGCCTCCGCCGAAACCTTCAAGAACATCCACTTCAGCTGGGACATCCTGGCCAAGCGGATTCGTGAACTGTCCTTCCTCAACTCCGGTGTCGGCATCGTCCTCAAGGACGAGCGCAGCGGCAAGGAAGAGCTGTTCAAGTACGAAGGTGGCCTGCGGGCGTTCGTTGAATACCTGAACACCAACAAGACCCCGGTCAACCAGGTGTTCCACTTCAACGTCCAGCGTGAAGACGGCATCGGCGTGGAAATCGCCCTGCAGTGGAACGACAGCTTCAACGAGAACCTGTTGTGCTTCACCAACAACATTCCGCAGCGCGATGGCGGTACTCACCTGGTGGGTTTCCGTTCCGCACTGACGCGTAACCTGAACACCTACATCGAAGCGGAAGGCCTGGCGAAGAAGCACAAGGTCGCTACCACCGGTGACGATGCCCGCGAAGGCCTGACCGCGATCATTTCGGTCAAGGTACCGGATCCGAAGTTCAGCTCCCAGACCAAGGACAAGCTGGTCTCTTCCGAAGTGAAGACCGCGGTCGAGCAGGAAATGGGCAAGTACTTCTCGGACTTCCTGCTGGAAAACCCGAACGAAGCCAAGCTGGTGGTCGGCAAGATGATCGATGCCGCCCGTGCCCGTGAAGCGGCGCGTAAAGCCCGTGAGATGACCCGTCGTAAAGGTGCGCTGGATATTGCCGGCCTGCCGGGCAAACTGGCGGACTGCCAGGAAAAAGACCCTGCCCTTTCCGAACTCTACCTGGTGGAAGGTGACTCTGCTGGCGGTTCCGCCAAGCAGGGTCGTAACCGTCGCACCCAGGCGATCCTGCCGTTGAAGGGCAAGATCCTCAACGTGGAAAAAGCCCGTTTCGACAAGATGATCTCGTCCCAGGAAGTGGGCACGCTGATCACTGCGTTGGGTTGCGGTATCGGCCGCGACGAGTACAACATCGAGAAGCTGCGTTACCACAACATCATCATCATGACCGATGCCGACGTCGACGGTTCGCACATCCGTACCCTGCTGCTGACCTTCTTCTTCCGTCAGTTGCCGGAGCTGATCGAGCGTGGCTACATCTACATCGCCCAGCCGCCGTTGTACAAGGTCAAGAAAGGCAAGCAAGAGCAATACATCAAAGACGACGACGCCATGGAAGAGTACATGACGCAGTCGGCCCTGGAAGATGCGAGCCTGCACCTGAACGAAGACGCACCGGGTATTTCCGGTGAAGCGCTGGAACGTCTGGTGAATGACTTCCGCATGGTGATGAAGACCCTCAAGCGTCTGTCGCGCCTGTACCCACAGGAACTGACCGAGCACTTCATCTACCTGCCGGCGGTGAGCCTGGAGCAGTTGGGCGATCACGCCGCGATGCAGGAATGGTTGGCCAAGTACGAAGTCCGTCTGCGTCTGAACGAGAAGTCCGGCCTGGTCTACAAAGCCAGCCTGCGTGAAGACCGTGAACGTAACGTCTGGCTGCCGGAGGTCGAACTGATCTCCCACGGCCTGTCCAACTACGTCACCTTCAACCGCGACTTCTTTGGCAGCAACGACTACAAGACCGTTGTGACCCTAGGCGCGCAGTTGAGCACCTTGCTCGATGACGGCGCCTACATCCAGCGTGGCGAACGCAAGAAAGCCGTGACCGAGTTCAAGGAAGCCCTGGACTGGTTGATGGCCGAAAGCACCAAGCGCCACACCATCCAGCGATACAAAGGGCTGGGTGAAATGAACCCGGACCAGTTGTGGGAAACCACCATGGACCCAGCGGTTCGCCGGATGCTGAAAGTGACGATCGAAGACGCCGTCGGTGCGGACCAGATCTTCAACACGCTGATGGGGGATGCGGTAGAGCCACGTCGTGACTTTATCGAGAGCAATGCGTTGGCGGTGTCGAACCTGGATTTCTGATGGTGTGTAGGTTCACAGAATAGTTGCGCATTTTCACAAATAAAGGGATCGGCCAACCCCTCGGGGTTGGCTGACCATGCTCAAAGGAGGCCCGCGCGAGCGGGCTTTTTTTGGCGTGCGATAAGGTTGGCCGAAAGAGCGTCTCGATACGGTGGCAGTAGCTGGCTTATTTTGCTGTCGGCGGCTTCGTCTGTTCGGGAGCGCTGATGTTTAACCGTGTGCAGATTGCTGGATCAGGGGTTAAATGGTCTCGTACTTTATCGGACAGCGCATAACCATAAAGCTCCGGGTTGCAGCGAGCCGCCTGGGCTATCCATTCTGTTCGGTTGGTGACGACCAATACTCCGCTCAGAGCTGCGCCGATTAGGGCCAACGCGCCGTAACTAAGTACCACTTTGTCTAACTGGGGAGGAGCGCCTGGAATTGGTATCAATAGTGCGCTTCGTGCAATTGGCTCAAGCTTGCTGACGGTGTACCCGGTAAAAAGTAGGCCTAATGAGCCGCTAATCGACGAATAGACGGCGCCATCAACCCCGTTGAAGGGCGCCGAGAGGATGGCGGCAATACAGCCAACAACAAGACCTATCAGTAGAAATAGGCAGCGGTTGATGCGGATATAGGCGTTGGCGGCTATCCACGGGCTTCCATTGGGCCCCGGTACTCCCATCCCATAGCACAGCAGAAGGGCTAACAGTAGGCAGATAAAGAAAGCGGCATCCGTTATGAGCGCGGTGAAACTAGGGTAAGTGTGGCTGAGCGACTTGATGATTTCATTCATTGAGGTGTGCTCCCGTTCAATCGGTAAGTAACAGCTCTCGTCGCCCAGAATGCTACGTAACCTTGAGAAATGCCGAAGAGTGCTCCTCAGCTTAGTCCGCTTTTTCTGGGAGGTTTTCGATGACGGGGCAAAATATTAGCTTGAAGGCCCTCCATCGAGGCTACACGTGTGCATTTCATAGCATTCTCCCTTCACGATTTAAAAGCAAAATCCCCCTTCTGTATTCAACAAGCCCGTCTACACTCTAGGATCTATGCCCATAGGTGGCATTGTGCCTCACCCGGAAACTGAACTGTTTTACCACTATCCGACGACTGACCCCGCACCACCCTCAAGGGAGCGGGCCGTTGGCGGATAACCTTGTTGTGCAGTGGAGCTTTGTTCAACTGATTCAGGGAGGAACCTATGTCGTCATCCGGCAACCTGCAGCTACCGCGGCCTGCTCCTCAGGCGAGCGCATTTTTCTGGATACCCCTTATCCCCGCCGCCCTTGGTGTGTGCGTGTTGCTATTGAGCGACTGGCGCCCTGCCAACCTGGCCTGGTCGGCATGCCTGCTGGTGGTGGGGGGGCTCGCCGGACTTTTGAACCAGCGTCATTACCGGCAATTGTCAGCCCGGCTACTGAGTGACGCCCAAGCCGTTCAGAGCACCATCGACACGGCGCCAACCGGTGGCCTGGAGGCCGTCTGCCTCGAAGCCATTCCCATCTGGTCCCGGCAAATCGAGAGCTCTCGCACCGAGACCGAAACCGCCATCATTGAACTGACCAGCCGTTTCAGCGCCATCGCCGAACATCTGCAACAGACCGTTGATAACTCCCAGGCGACGGCGGGCGATCTGGCCGACCACAACCAGGGCAGTGCATTGGAGGTCCTGGCCCAGAGCGATGCCGAGTTGCTGCATGTGATCGAGTCGCTCAAAACCATTCAGAAAAGTCGCGACGAGATGCTGGTACAGGTCCGCAACCTCACCGGCTACACCGGCGAACTGCGGGCCATGGCCGGTGAAGTGGCGGCCATCGCCCAGCAGACCAACCTGCTGGCGCTCAACGCCGCCATTGAAGCCGCCCGCGCCGGGGAAGCCGGGCGTGGCTTTGCCGTGGTGGCCGATGCGGTGCGGACCCTATCCAGCCAATCCAGCGAAACCGGGCAGAAAATGTCCGCCAAGGTCGACATCATCAACGGCGCCATCACCCAACTGGTGGAGGCCGCGGCCAGCAGTACCGATCACGACAAGGATTCGGTGGCCGAGTCGGAAGCCAGCATCCAGGGCGTCCTGGAACGCTTCAAGAGCATCACCGGCCAACTCTCCGAATCCGCGGCCCTGCTGCAACGCGAAGGCCTGGGGATTCGCGACGAGGTCACCGAAGTGCTGGTCAACCTGCAATTCCAGGACCGGGTCAGCCAGATCCTCGCCCAGGTCCGCAACAACATGGAAGCCCTGCTCCGTCACTTGCGCGAAGCCCAGGTGCCGGGTTCCACGGTGGTGGTCGATGCTCCCGCCTGGCTGGCGGAAATGGAGCTGACCTACGCCACCGATGAACAGCGGCGCAATCACCGCACGGGCAAGGTCAACGTCAATAAACCCACGAGTACCCAGGAAATCACCTTCTTTTAGGAGCCGGTCATGGCAAAAAATGTAATGGTGGTCGACGATTCAAGCAGTGTTCGTCAGGTAGTCAGCATCGCGCTCAAAAGCGCGGGATACGACGTAATCGAAGCCAGTGACGGCAAGGACGCCCTGGGCAAGCTGACCGGGCAGAAAATTCACCTGATCATCAGCGATGTGAACATGCCGAACATGGACGGCATCACCTTCGTCAAGGAGGTGAAAAAGCTGCCCAGCTACAAATTCACCCCGATCATCATGCTCACCACCGAATCCCAGGAAAGCAAGAAGCAGGAGGGACAGGCTGCGGGGGCACGGGCCTGGGTGGTCAAGCCGTTCCAGCCGGCGCAGATGCTCGCCGCCGTATCCAAGCTGATCCTGCCCTGAGCCCGGGCACTACCAGGACCGGGCAAACAGGGAGATTCGCGTATGCCGATCATTTGCCAAGCAGATACTTCGACTCCACACCTGGGGATCGAAGGCGAGATGACCATCTATACCGCCGCAGAACTCTATGGGGAACTGGCGCCATTCCTGACGCTGGGCAGCCCCCTGGAGATCGACCTCTCGCAGGTCACTGAAATCGATGGCGCGGGCCTGCAACTGTTGATGCTCGCCAAGCGTGAAACCTTGCGTACGGGCGTTGCGCTGCAACTGAGCGGACACAGCCCGGCAGTGCTTGAGGTATTCGAACTCTGCGACCTGGGCGGGACGCTGGGGCAGCCGTGATCCAGGGCTACAAGCTTCCGCGGTTCTCTGACCCCGGGGCGATAAAAAGGACTCTATCGTGACGATCAATCTCGACCAGGCACAGCAGACTTTCATCGTCGAAGCACGCGAGCTGCTTCAGGACATGGAGTCATCGTTGTTGCAGCTGGAGTCCGAACCCGATGACAACGATGCCATCGGCGCGATCTTCCGTGCGGCGCATACCATCAAGGGGTCCGCCGGACTGTTCGGCTTGAGCCCCATCGTCGGGTTTACCCATATCGTCGAAGACGTGCTCGATCGCTTGCGCGACGGGGCCATCCAGGTCGATGGCGAGTTGATCGCCCTGCTGCTCAGAAGTGCCGACCATATGCTGGAGCTGGTTGAGGTCGTGGCCGGCGCGGGTGAGGCGATGAGCGACAGCGCCCAGGAGCGTGAGGTGGCGCTGCGCCAGGGATTGCAGAACTACCAGGCCGTCCGGGCGGCGTCTGTGGTGCCGGCATTGATCGATATCCCGGTGGCCCAGCCGGTACCCGGCCAGGACTCGGTCAGCTCCGGCTATTGGCACATTTCCCTGCGTTTCGGCGCGGATGTGTTTCGCAATGGCATGGACCCGCTGTCCTTTCTTCGCTACCTGAATACCCTGGGCGAGATCGTCCATATCGTCACTCTCGCCGATACCCTGCCCGCCCTGGAGCAGTTCGATGCCGAGAGCTGTCACCTGGGCTTCGAGATCGACCTGGATTCCGATGCCAGCCGTGAAACCATCGCCGAGGCCTTCGATTTCGTGCGTGACGACTGCCAGATCCATATCCTGGCGCCCCACAGTCGAATGGAAGAGTACCTGCGACTTATCAACGCACTGCCTGAAGAACCGGCTCGACTGGGGGAAATCCTGACCCGATGTGGCGCACTGACGGCCAAGGAACTGGAAGACGGTTTGCGCGCCCAGCGCGAGCATGCCGAGGCGGCCGGGACAGCGGCCATGCCACTGGGGGAAATCCTGATTGAACAACGGGTGGTCGAACCGGCCGTGGTGCAGTCCGCACTGGAAAAACAGGGCCGGCAGCGCGAGCAGCCCCCCCAGGCTACGGTGGTCGAGGCTCGCTTTGTCCGGGTCAATGCCGACAAGCTGGACGAGCTGATCAATCTGGTGGGCGAACTGGTCATCGCCAGCGCCGGGGCCAACCTGTTGGCGCGCGGCAGCTCGAACGGGCCGTTGCAGGAATCCACTTCGGTGGTGTCGGGACTGGTGGAGGAAATCCTCGACGGCGCGTTGCACCTGCGGATGATCCCCATCGGCGACACCTTCAACCGTTTCCGTCGTGTGGTCCGGGATGTCAGCCAGGAACTGGGCAAGGACATCGAACTGCTGATCAGCGGTGCCGATACCGAGCTGGACAAGACCGTGGTGGAAAAAATCGGCGATCCGCTGATGCACCTGCTGCGTAATGCGATGGATCACGGCATCGAATCCCCGTCGCTGCGCGAGGCCGCCGGCAAGCCCGCCAAGGGCCGGTTGCAGCTCAACGCCTTTCACGATTCGGGCAGCATTGTCCTGGAAATCGCCGACGACGGCGCCGGGCTGAACCGCGACCGGATTCTGCAAAAAGCCGTCGAGCGCGGCCTGGTCCCTGTCGGGGCGAACCTGACGGACCAGGAAATCTACAATCTGATTTTCGAAGCAGGGTTTTCCACCGCCGAAGCGGTGACCAACCTGTCCGGGCGCGGCGTGGGCATGGATGTGGTCAAGCGCAACATCACCCTCTTGCGTGGCACGGTGGATCTGGATAGCCAACCCGGACAAGGCACGGTCATTCGTATCCGCCTGCCGCTGACCCTGGCGATCATCAACGGATTCCTCGTGGGCATCGGCCAGATCCACTACGTGGTGCCGCTGGAAATGGTCCAGGAGTGCATCGAGTTGAGTGCCGGGCAGCGTCAGAATCTGGCGGGTAACAACTACCTGGACCTGCGCGGGGAAGTCCTGCCGCTGGTGCGCTTACGCGACCACTTCGATCATGCCGGGCTCAGTCTTCGCCGCGAGAACGTGGTGGTGGTCCGTTGTGCCGAGCAAAAGGCCGGACTGGTGGTCGATGAGCTGCTGGGGGAATTCCAGACCGTCATCAAACCCCTCGGCAAGCTGTTCAATGCACTGCGTGGCATCAGTGGCTCCACCATTCTGGGCAGCGGCGAGGTCGCTCTGATTCTCGATGTTCCGGCGTTGCTGGGGGAGCTGGTCCAGCGTGAAACCCGGCAAGCCGCTGCTTATTCCTTGACCGATAGCAAATCTGGCAACTCAGCCAACCACACCGCACATGGAGGGGCCCTTCAATGAAATGGTTCTACGATCTGAGAATAGCAACCAAGCTCATCGCTTCGTTTCTGCTGGTGTTGGTCCTGATGGCGCTGATGGGAGCATTTGCTGTCATTCAACTGGGCCAGGTCAACCAGACCGCCACTGACATGCGCGACAACTGGCTGCCCTCCGTGCGGCTGTCCTCGGGCATTCGGTTTTTTGTCGCCAACTATCGGATCAAGGAGATTCGTTATCTGCTGGCCGAAGATTCGACGGAGCGAGCTCAGTATGAACAAGAGACTACCGATGCCCGCAAGGAGGTCGACACCCGCATTGTCCGCTATGAGAAGGACGGCCTGATTTCCGGCCCCGCGGAACAAGCGCTGTTCGATACGTTCAAGAACGACTGGGAGACCTACCTGGCCAGCAGCAAGAAGATGCTCGCCGAGTCCCGTCAGGAGGGTGGGCGCGAGCAAGCCATGGCTGTTCTCAGGGGGGACTCGAAGCGAACCTTCGAATTGATATCCGCCGATCTGCTGAAAATAATCGAACTCAACGACACCGGGGCGACGGCCGCCAATCAACGGGGTAACGAGATCTACGCCAACGGACGGATGTCGATCATGGCCGCGGTGATCGTGGCCTTGCTCATTGGCATTGCCCTGGCGTTGTTCATTTCGCGGATCATTGCCACCCCGCTAAAAGCCGCTGCCGGTGTTGCCGGCCAGTTGGCCGAGGGTAATCTGGCGGTAACCATTGCATCGGGTTCCAAGGACGAGACCGGTCAGGTGCTTACGGCGATGCAGACCATGGTCGGCAAGCTCTCGCAGATTATCGGCGAAGTGCGCACCGCCGCCGACAACCTGGCCAGCGCGTCCGAGGAAGTCAGCGCCACCGCGCAGTCCATGAGCCAGGCCACCAGCGAGCAGGCGGCCAGTGTCGAGGAGACCAGTGCCTCCGTCGAGCAGATGAGCGCCAGCATCAACCAGAACACCGAGAACGCCAAGGTTACCGACGGCATGGCGAGCAAGGCGGCCAAGGAAGCCACCGATGGCGGCGACTCCGTGCAGCAGACCGTCCAGGCGATGAAGAAAATCGCCCAGCGCATCAGCATCATCGACGACATTGCCTACCAGACCAACCTGCTGGCCTTGAACGCGGCCATTGAAGCGGCGCGGGCGGGAGAACATGGCAAGGGCTTCGCGGTGGTGGCGGCGGAAGTACGCAAATTGGCCGAACGCAGCCAGGTGGCCGCGCAGGAGATCGGCGAGCTGTCCACCAGCAGTGTCGAAATGGCCGAACGGGCCGGGCATTTGTTGAACGAGATGGTGCCGTCGATCAACAAGACCTCCGATCTGGTCCAGGAAATTACCGCCGCCTCCGAAGAACAGGCTGCCGGCGTGGCGCAGATCAATACCGCGATGAACCAGCTCAACCAGGTCACTCAGCAAAATGCGTCAAGCAGCGAAGAGCTGGCCGCCACGGCCGAAGAGATGAGCAGCCAGGCTGAACAGTTGCAGCAGGCGATGAGCTTTTTCACGCTGGAGGCGGCCAATGCGAGCGTGAACGTTGCGCAAGGCAAATCGCGCGCGGCCGGTGGCATGGCACGATCGGTCGTACGGGCACCGCAACCGGCCCTGCACAAGAGTTTCGCCCAGGCCGTCGGCCCCGACGAAAGCGAGTTCACCCGGTTCTGAGCGACGCCTGGACGCGGACCCTTTTCATGCAGGAGAGCAACATGGGTGCATTAATGACTACCCGCCAGGCGGTGGCGGTGCCAACGCAGGAGGCGCAGTACCTGACGTTCCTGCTGGCCGGCGAGATGTTCGCCATCGGCATCCTGGGAATCAAGGAAATCATCGAGTACGGCCATGTCACGCCAGTGCCGATGATGCCCGCCTTCGTCCGTGGCGTGATCAACCTGCGGGGTGCCGTGGTGCCGGTGGTTGACCTGGGCGCGCGCTTCGGGCAGCAGTGTTCGAGCGTGACCCGGCGCAGTTGCGTGGTGATTATCGAAGCCAGCGATGATGACGGCCGGGCCCAGGATATCGGCTTGCTGGTCGACACGGTGTCCGAGGTGCTGGAAATTCCGGCGGCCGAGGTCGAACCGCCGCCGAGCTTCGGTGCGCGCATTCGCGCCGATTTCATCAGTGGCATGGCCAAGGTCGAAGGCAAGTTCGTCATCGTCCTGGACGTTGACCGGGTGTTGTCGGTGGATGAGATGTCGCAGTTGGCGGAGGCCGGTGGTAGCCACATACACCCGGTGCCGTGAGTGGTGAAGAAGGAGCGTCAGGTTGAACGGCATCAAGCTCGAGGATCGAGAATTCACCCAGTTCCAGACCTGGCTCTACGGGGCGGCGGGGATCAGCTTGTCGGCCGCGAAAAAGGCCCTGGTCGCCGGGCGTCTGTTCAAGCGCCTCAAGCATCACGAACTGGACAGTTATGATGCCTATTTCAAACTGATCATGGGCAAGGAGAACGCTGGTGAGCTGCAGGTGGCCCTCGACCTGTTGACCACCAACGAGACCTACTTCTTCCGCGAACCCAAGCACTTCGACTTCCTGCGCCAACAGGTATTGCCCCGCGCCGCGCCGGGAAAGACCTTCCGGGTGTGGAGCGCGGCCAGCTCCTCGGGCGAAGAACCCTACAGCCTGGCCATGACCCTGGCCGAGGGCCTGGGCAGTACGCCGTGGGAGGTGATCGGCTCGGATATCAGCACCCAGGTATTGGCCAAGGCCCGCAGCGGGCACTACCCGATGGAGCGGGCGAGCAACCTGCCGTCCGCGTTGCTGAGCCGCTATTGCCTCAAAGGCATTGGTCAGCAGAGCGGCACCTTCCTGATCGACAAGAGCCTGCGTCAGCGGGTGAGCTTTATCCAGGTCAATCTGAACGACACCCTGCCGCAACTGGGGGAGTTCGAGGTCATTTTCCTGCGTAACGTAATGATCTACTTCGATCAGGAGACCAAGCGCAAAGTGGTCAACCGTCTCTTGCCGTTTCTGCGGCGCGGCGGTTATTTCATCATCAGCCATTCGGAAAGCCTGCACGGCGTCAGTGACGCGTTCAAGCTGGTGGCTCCCTCCATCTATCAAAAGCCATGAAGGCCGCTATTGCCATGGACGTCGAAGAAATCTACCTGGCTCCCGGAAGTCTGTGCTTTCGCAACAGCCCTACCCGTATCCACACCCTGTTGGGGTCGTGTGTTTCCATGATCCTCTGGCATCCGGTGCGTAAGCTCGGCGGGATATCCCATTGCCTGCTGCCCGGCCGCCGACAGCGCGGCGAGGTCCTCGACGGTAGTTATGTCGACGAAGCTTTCGAATGGTTGATGCTGCACATTCAGGGCTATCGGAGCGAGGCCCGCGAGTATCAGCTGAAGTTGTTCGGTGGTGGTGAGATGTTTCCGCAACAGTCGCGTGACTATGCCGCCGGTGATATCGCCGGCCTGAACTGCGCGGCCGTCACCCAAATCGCCGAGCGCCTGCGCTTGTCACCCAGTGCCATGGACCTGGGAGGAACCGGGCACCGCAGCCTGGTCTTCGATACCTGGAGCGGTGCTGTCTGGGTGCGGCATCTCTCTTTGCAAACGCTGGAAGGCAGTCATGAAAAAAATAAGCGTTTTGCTGGTCGATGATTCCGCCGTGGTTCGGCAGGTGCTGATGGCGATTCTCGGCCAGGCCCCGGATATCGAAGTGACGGTCGCCGCCGACCCGATCTTCGCCATGGATAAAATGGCCAAGGCCTGGCCGGACGTGATTGTGCTGGATGTGGAAATGCCCCGCATGGACGGCATCACCTTTCTGAAAAAGATCATGGCCGAGCGCCCCACCCCGGTGGTCATCTGCTCCTCGCTGACCGAACGCGGCGCCGAGACCACCTTGCAGGCGCTTGCGGCCGGGGCTGTGGATATCATCACCAAGCCACAAGGCGGCGTTAAGAACTTCCTGTTGGAGTCCGCCGCCCATCTGCTCGGCGCCGTTCGTGGCGCGGCCGGTGCCAATGTCAGGAACCTCGCCCCGCGCGCGGCGGCGCCACGACTTGAGGTGGCCAGCAAGCTGAGCGCCGATGCGATGTTGTCGGCGGCCGGCAGCCAGGCGATGGCCCAGACCACCGAGCGCATTGTCGCCATCGGCACGTCCACGGGTGGGACCCAGGCACTGGAGGCGCTGCTCACCGTGCTGCCCAGAGTCTGCCCGGGGATCGTCATCGTTCAGCATATGCCGGAGAAATTCACCGCCTCCTTTGCCCAGCGCCTCAACGGACTGTCGCAGATTGAAGTCCGCGAGGCGCAGAACAATGATCGGGTGTTGCCCGGCCTGGCGCTGATCGCCCCGGGCGGCAAGCACATGATGCTGGTGCGTAACGGCGCCTACTACCACGTGCAGGTGGCGGACGGCCCGCTGGTCAATCGCCATCGGCCGTCGGTGGATGTGCTGTTTCGCTCGGTAGCCAAGTTCGCCGGGAAGAACGCCACCGGCATCATCATGACCGGCATGGGCGACGATGGTGCCCGTGGCCTCAAGGAAATGGCCGATGCCGGTGCCGCGACCGTGGCCCAGGACGAGGCCAGTTGCGTGGTGTTCGGCATGCCCAGGGAAGCCATCAAGCTGGGTGCCGCCAAACGTGTCCTGTCCTTGCAAGACATGCATCTGGCGGTGCTGGGCAAGTAGCCTGGGTTCACTCCGGTTCCAGCTCTTCTCCTGGGAATATTTCCCAATCAGCACATTTGCAATCCAGGCGCTTCAATCATTGCGCCAAGTCAGGAGTCATTCAGGACTCGGCTGTATGATGTTGCGCAATATTTAGTAATAGAATCTTTGATCCGTTTCCCCGGCCAGCCGCCTCCAGGATAAGACCATGTCCGACCCGCAGCCCTTGACTCCCCTGGAACCGGAAAAGTCTTCCGCCTCATTGGGCGAGCAAGCCCGCGCGATGGGCCTCAAAGCCAATCGTTTCGTTGCCCTCACGGGACTGCAAGGCAAAGGTCTGGCACTGGTGGTCGGGTTGCTGGCGTTTGTCTGGATCGTCGGTGGCATCTACAAGGTCCAGCCCGACGAGCAAGGTATCGTCCTGCGCTTCGGCAAATGGGTCGACACCACCGAGGCGGGTTTGCATTACCACCTGCCCTTCCCTATCGAAACGGTGTTGCTGCCCAAGGTCACCACGGTCAACCAGCTGCAATTGGGCCACGCTCCCGCGCTCGGCCTGAACGACAGCAGCCTGTCCCGCGACAAGCAGATGCTGACCGGCGACGAGAATATCGTCGAGGCCGATTGCGCGGTGTTCTGGCGGATCAAGGACGCCGGGCAGTTTCTGTTCAGCATGGACAAGCCCGAATTCGCCATCAAGCTGGCCGCCGAGAGTGCCCTGCGTGAAGTGATCGGGCGTACGCCGATCCAGGCGGCCCTGTCGGACAAGCGCCAGGAGATCGCCGAGGAAACCAAGACCTTGTTGCAAGGCTTGCTCGACGATGAAAAAGCCGGCGTGCTGATCACCCAGATCCAGTTGCAGCGCGTCGATCCGCCACCGGCGGTGATCGATGCGTTCAACGATGTGCAGCGGGCCCGGGCCGACCAGGAGCGCGCGCGCAACGAGGCCGAGTCCTACGCCAACGACATTCTTCCGCGGGCCAGGGGCGAAGCGTCCCATATCAACCAGGAAGCCGAGGCCTACAAGGCCCAGGCGGTCAATCTGGCCGAAGGCGACGCGAAAAGCTTCCTGGCGGTGTACGAAAGTTATGCACAGGCCAAGGAGGTGACCAGCTGGCGCCTGTATATGGAAAGCACCGATGAAGTGCTGAAAAAAGCCTCCAAGGTGATCATCGATACGTCCGGCAAAGGTGTCTCGGGCGTGGTGCCCTATATGCCGCTGTCGGAACAGGACAAGCGCCCGGCCAAGGAGCAGACCCGATGAAACCGCGGATTCGTATGGCCCTGGTGATCCTCGCACTGGTTGTCCTGTGGACCCTCGGCGCCTCGCTGTATACCGTCGATGAAGCCCAGCAGGCCCTGGTGGTCCGGCTCGGCGCGCCGACCGCGCCGGTGCGTACGCCGGGGCTGAAACTCAAGGTGCCGCTGATCGACACCGTGATCTATTACGACACCCGCATCCTGACCCTGGCACCGCCTTCCGAGCAGGTGATCCTCGGTGACCAGAAACGCCTGGAGGTGGAAACCTATGCGCGTTATCGCATCGTCGACCCGCTGCGTTTCTATCAGGCCCTGCGTACGGTGGACCAGGCCAATGCGCAACTGGCCCAGTTGGTCAGCTCGTCGCTGCGCCGCGAGCTGGGGCAGGTGATGCTCAAGTCGCTGTTGTCCGCCGAGCGGCCGAAGATTGTCGAGCATATCCAGAGCGAGGTGGTGGAGAAGGCCAGGCCCCTGGGCATCGAGGTCACCGAAGTGCGTTTTCATCGCGCCGACCTGCCGTTCGAAACCAGCCAGGCGATCTATGACCGGATGAAGTCCGAGCGTCAGCGCGAGGCCAAGGAGCTTCGCGCCCAGGGCTTCGAGTGGGCGCAACAGATCCAGGCCAATGCCGAGCGTGAACGGGCGGTGCTGATCTCCGAGGCGCAACGGCAAAGCCGCATCACCCATGGTGAAGCCGATGCCCTGGCGAACCAGATCTCGTCCCAGGCGTTCAACAAGGACCCCGAGTTCTACAAGCTCTACCGCAGTCTGCAGACCTATCGGCAGTCCTTGTCCGAGTCCGCGCCGACGCTGGTGCTGTCACCGGATACGGCGTTCCTCAAGGATTTCAAAAGCGGCCCGCAGGTGAATAGCCGACCCTGACACCCATCGAGGGTTGATGAACGGTTTTTTTGCCATCTACGGACGCACGCCATGAGCCGGGAACAGACATGATGCCAAGCATTTCAATCCGCTCGAGCCGGCTGCGCTTGATGGCCGCCGCCGTCGGCCCGGGGCTGGTGGTGATGCTGGCGGACACCGAGGCCGGCAGCGTGATCACCGCCGCGCAGAGCGGTGCGCAATGGGGCTATCGGCTGCTGTTGCTGCAGTTCCTCATTATTCCGTTGCTGTATACCGCCCAGGAACTCTCGATCCGCCTGGGGCTGGGAACGGGCAAGGGCTTCGGTGAACTGGTGCGCCTGCGGTTCGGTCGTGGCATTGCGTTGTTGTCCCTGGCAACGCTGGTGCTCAGTTGTTTCGGTGCCCTGGTCACCGAATTGAGCGGACTGGCCGGGGTCGGCGAGCTGTTCGGCGTACCGCTATGGGAAACCATCGGCGTGTTGGTGGTGCTGATTTTCGCGATGGTCTGTACCGGCTCCTACCAGGGTGTCGAACGTATTGCGATTTGCCTGGGCCTGTTCGGCGTAGCCTTTATCGCCGTGGCCTGGAACGCTCACCCTGACCCTCGGCAAATCGCGGCGCAGTGGTACCAGATGCCATTTCACGACAGTTCCTACCTTTACCTGGTGGCCGCCAACCTGGGTACCAGCGTCATGCCGTGGACGGTGTTCTACCAACAGTCGGCGCTGATCGACAAAGGCCTGGGCGCCCGGCACCTGAAAGCGGCGCGCATCGAAACCTTTCTCGGCGCGACCCTCTGCCAGATTCTCACGGCTGCCGTGGTGATTGCCGCGGCGGCGTGTTTCAACCGCTCCGACGCGTCCTTCACCTTGACCAGCGTGCCGCAACTGGCCGATGCCTTTACCGCTTCCCTGGGCCAGACTGTCGGGCGCGGGGTTTTTGCAATGGGGCTGGCCGGGGGCGCGCTGGTGGCCACCATCGTGGTTTGCCTGACCGTGGCCTGGGGCGTCGGCGAGGCCACTGGCCGACGGCATTCCCTGGAGCAGCGTCCCGCCGACGCCCCCTGGTTCTACGCGGCATTCGGTGCCATGTTGCTGGGGGCCGGGGTGCTGGTGGGTTCCGGGGTCAATCTGGTCGAACTGTCGATCTTCACCGGGGTGGTCAACGCATTGTTGCTGCCGGCGGTACTCGGCCTGCTCTATTGGCTGGCCCGTACGCAGTTGGCCGGCGCGTTCAGGTTACAGGGCTGGTATGCGTGGGTGGTGGGCCTGGTATTCGGATTTGCCTCCCTGGCAGGTCTGTTCTGTGGTGTAGGAGGTTTGTTGAATTGATGACGATGGTTGCGGGAGCGGCAAGATGATCGGCTTGGATACCGGTATGCAGGGGATCAACCTGACGTTGCAGGTGTTCCTGCTCGACCTGCTGCTGAGCGGCGATAACGCCGTGGTCATCGCCCTGGCCTGCCGCCACCTGCCGGCCCGGCAGATGCGCCAGGCGCTATTCGCCGGGATGGGCGTGGCGGTCGGGTTGCGGATCCTGTTCACCTCGGTGATCAGCCTGTTGCTCAAGGTGCCTTGCCTGAAACTGGCAGGCATGGTCGCGCTGGTAGTCATTGCCATCAAGTTGTTGGTGGGGGAAGAAGACGCCGAACACTTGCCACAGCGTTCGGGGTCGACGCTCTGGTCGGTGGTCGGGCTTATCGTCTTTGCCGACCTGACCATGAGCCTGGACAATGTGGTGGCCCTGGCCGCCGTCGCCCAGGACAACATCGGGATTCTGGTGCTGGGGTTGCTGCTGAGCATCCCGATGTTGATGTACGGCAGTTTGTTTGTGACCGGGTTGTTCAAGCGTTATCCCTGGTTGATCCCGGCGGGCGGCGCCTTGTTGGGCTGGGTGGCCGGGGATATCGGCATGTCCGACCCGCTGATCGCCGATTGGGTGGCGACCCAGGCGCCGGGCCTGGTGTTGGCGATGCCGCTGGCCTGTGCGATTTTTGTGTTGGTGGAGAGCCGGATCATCCAGCGCAACCTGCGTTTGCTGCCCAGGCCCGAGCCGGTTTTGCGCCATGCCCCCATGGATGAGCCTGTGCTCGCCGAGCCGTTGGCGGCCAGTGTGGTTCGGGTGGTCGCGGCGGCAGAGGATATCCCCGGGGTTCGTGAACCCATGGCCGCCGAGTTACTCCCTCCCGAGGTGCCTTTGCCGCCTGTGGATAACTTTCCTGTCGAGCCTTTGCCAGGCGAATCCAGCCGCAAGCGCCGATGGTACTGGGCCGGGGCGTTGGCGGCGGTTCCGCTGCTGGCGTATATCGGTTATTCGGTGATCTATGTCGGCATCATCAACAGCGGCTATATGCCGACGCCCAGGCTGTTGAGCAGCTACGAGTGCCCTGGTTTGAACGGGCCGTTCGTCTTCTTCTACCAGCATGGCAAGGACACCGTGCGTATCCACAGCAGCGCCGGATCGCTCGACGGCGCGCTGATCAAGGGCCGGCTGGAGTGGATCAACGCGACCCGGGCCTCTTCGATGCTCGGCTTTACGCCGCCCCAGGAAATCACCAATGACGATGCCACCTCCATTCGCATCAATGGGGGGAGCTTTTCGCAGATGGAGTGTTTCAAGAAAAGCTGAGGGTCGATATTTTCACGGTGCCAGCAACACACCCTGCTCACTCGCACACAACGCCAGCAGAAAATCCCACACCACCCGCAAGCGCACGGACTTATGCAATTCCCGTCGGGTGCTGATCCAGTAGCTGCGCTGGATGGTCTCCTCCGGGAGCACGCGCACCAGCTGCGGGTCGCCCTTGGCCATGTAGTTGGGCAGCACCGCAATGCCCAGCCCGGCCCGCGCCGCCTGTTGCTGGGCTATGACGCTGGTGCTGCGAAAAATCACATTCGGTGTGCGGCAGAAGTTGTTGAGGAACAGCAGCTCCTCGCTGAACAGCAGGTCGTCGACATAGCCGATCCAGTTGTGCTGCGACAGATCATCCCGGTGCTGCAAGGCCGGCGCCCGGGCCAGGTAGTCCGGGCTGGCATACAGCGCCAGGCGATAGTCGGTCAGTTTGCGAGTGATCAACAGGTCGGCATTCGGTCGGTCAAGGTGGATGCTGATTTCCGCCTCGCGGTTGAGGATGCTGACGAAACGCGGCACTGCCACCAGTTCCACTTCCAGTCCCGGATAACGTTCGTACAGGCTGCCCATGCGCGGGGTGAGAAACATGATGCCGATCCCTTCGGTCACTCCCAGGCGAATCTTGCCCAGGGGCGCGATGGCCTGGGTGATTTCCTCCTGGGCCAGCAAGGCAACGTTTTCCATGGCCTCGGCATGCTTGAGCAAGGCCTGGCCCGAGGGCGTCAGTTCGTAGCCCTGGGCATGCTGGACAAACAGTGCGGTGCCCAGGCTCTGCTCGATGGTCTCGATATGCCGGGCCACGGTGCTGTGGGTGGTGTTCAGGCGCTTGGCCGCGGTCAGCAGACGTCCGCTGCGCTGCAGCTCGAGAAAAAAACGCAGGTCGTTCCAGTCGAACATGGGGCTTCCTTGTGAATCACGGGGTTCACGGCCTTGCTTGAAAACGCACAGTACTTGCGCAAAAACGAAGGTTTTCATCTCGAAACTAATCAATAACATGAAGGGAGACAAGAACAATAAAAAAGGCGAGGTTGCCTATGTCATCCGCCCACCTGCCCTATGACTACGTGATAGTCGGTGCCGGGCCCGCTGGCTGTGTGCTGGCCAATCGGCTGTCCGCCGACCCGCAGAAAAATGTCCTGCTGCTCGAAGCCGGCGGCCAGGATAACTACCCCTGGATTCATGTGCCGGTGGGGTATCTCTACTGCATCGGCAATCCCCGTACCGACTGGTGCTTCAAGACCGAAGCGCAACCCGGCCTGCAAGGTCGCAGCCTCGGCTACCCGCGCGGCAAGGTGCTGGGCGGCAGCTCGTCGATCAATGGCATGATCTATATGCGTGGCCAGGCCGGCGACTATGATCGCTGGGCCGCGCAAGGTAATCCGGGCTGGGCCTGGAACGATGTCCTGCCGTTGTTCAAGCGCAGCGAAAACCATTTTGGCGGTGCCAGCGAATTCCACAGCGACCAGGGCGAGTGGCGGGTCGAACAGCAGCGCTATTCCTGGCCTATCCTCGATGCCTTCCGCGATGCCGCCGCAGAAAACGGCATTGCCAGCGTCAGCGATTTCAATGCTGGCGATAATCAGGGCTGTGGATACTTTCAGGTCAACCAGCGTTCCGGTGTGCGCTGGAATTCGTCGAAAGCTTTTTTGCGGCCAATCCTCAAGCGTCCCAACCTGACGATCCTGACCGGTGTCCAGGTTGACCGGGTGAACCTGGAAAACGGCCGCGCCTGTGCCGTCGTCGCGCGTTGGCAGGGTGAGGAACATGTGTTCAATGTTCGGCGCGAGATTGTCCTGTGCGCCGGTTCGGTCGGTTCTCCCGGCATTCTCCAGCGTTCGGGCATCGGCCCGCGGCCCTTGCTGGAAAACCTCGGCATCGCAGTGCGCCACGAACTGCCGGGGGTCGGCGGCAATCTGCAGGATCATCTGCAACTGCGCCTGATCTACAAACTCAGCAATGCCCGCACCCTCAATCAGGTCGCCAATAGCCTGTGGGGCAAAGTCGGCATGGGCCTGCGTTATATCTACGACCGCAGTGGTCCGTTGGCCATGGCTCCCAGCCAGTTGGGGGCGTTCGTGAAGTCCTCGCCGGAGCGGGCCTCGGCCAATTTGCAGTACCACGTGCAGCCCTTGTCGCTGGAGCGCTTCGGCGAACCGCTGCATCGGTTCCCGGCCTTCACCGCTTCGGTATGCAACCTGCGCCCCTTGAGCCGGGGGCGGATCGATATTCGTTCGGCTGATCCCGATGTGGCGCCATTGATCGATCCGAATTACCTGAGCGATCCCGAGGATCTGAAAGTCGCGGCCGAGGCGATCCGGCTGACCCGGCGCATTGTCGACTCCCCTGCCCTGCGGCGCTTCAAACCCGAGGAATACCTGCCCGGGGCGGCGCTGCAAACCGAAGAACAGTTGCATGAGGCGGCCGCGCGGATCGGTACGACGATCTTTCACCCGGTGGGCACCTGCCGGATGGGCAATGGCGCACTGGATGTGGTGGATGCCCGGCTGCGGGTGCACGGCGTGCCGGGGTTGCGGGTTGCCGATGCGTCGATCATCCCGAATATCGTCTCCGGCAATACCTGTTCGCCGACGGTGATGATTGCCGAGAAGGCGGCGCAGATGATTCTGGCGGATGTCTCGGCCATTTCTGATATTCAAGCAGCGCAGATCCCGGCGGGCACCTAGCATCCATACAGCAAAAAGCGGATTCCGGTGGCGGTCAGCCGGAATCCACAGTGGAACAACAACAATAATCACTGTGGCCCCCAGGGCCGAGGACATGGCAAATGTCGGACTACATCGAGCAACAGCCCGTGCGCGTTATCGCGAACACCGGCCGGGAAGAACGAAAGATCATTTTTGCGTCATCCCTCGGGACGGTTTTCGAGTGGTATGACTTTTTTCTCTATGGCGCCCTGGCGGCGGTGATCAGCAAGCAGTTCTTTGCAGGGGTCAACGACACCACGGCGTTTATCTTCGCCCTCATGGCCTTTGCCGCGGGCTTCCTGGTCCGGCCTTTCGGCGCCCTGGTATTCGGGCGCCTGGGGGATATGATCGGGCGCAAATACACCTTCCTCATGACCATCATCCTGATGGGCCTTTCCACCTTTGCCGTCGGCCTGTTGCCGACCTACACCAGCATCGGCATCGCCGCGCCGATCATCCTGGTCCTGCTGCGCATGCTCCAGGGCCTGGCGCTCGGCGGTGAATACGGTGGCGCCGCGACTTATGTGGCCGAGCACGCGCCGACCGGCAAACGCGGTTCGTATACCGGCTGGATTCAATCCACCGCGACCCTGGGCCTGCTGCTGTCCCTGCTGGTGGTGCTCGCCAGCCGTTATATCAGCGGCGATCAGTTCGAAGTCTGGGGCTGGCGCCTGCCGTTCCTGCTGTCGATCTTCCTGCTGGCGATTTCCACCTGGATCCGCCTGAGCATGCATGAGTCGCCGGCCTTCGTGAAAATGAAGGCCCAGGGCAAGGTCAGCCGCTCGCCGATCCGTGAATCCTTCGGCTCCTGGCAGAATCTGAAGATCGTCCTGACCGCCCTCTTCAGCATCAACGCCGGGCAGGCGGTGACCTTCTACACCGCGCAGTTCTACGTGCTGTTCTTCATGACCCAGATGCTCAAGATGGACCCGACCCAGGCCAATACCCTGCTGATCATCAGCGTGGTGATCGGTGCGCCGTTCTTTGTGCTGTTCGGCTGGCTGTCGGACAAGATCGGTCGCAAGCCGATCCTGATGTTCGGCCTGTTGCTGGCGACCGTGTGTTATTTCCCGCTGTTCAAAGCCTTGAGCCATTACGCCAATCCGCAGATCGACGCGGCCAGCCGCCAGGCACCGATCGTGGTGCTGGCCGATCCGGCGAGCTGCACCTTCCAGTTCGACCCGGTGGGCAAGGCGCGTTTCGACAGCCCGTGCGACAAGGTCAAGACCTTCCTGGTCAAGCAGGGCTTGCCCTACAGCTCGCAAGCCGCGGCACCGGGGACGAATGTGATGGTCTCGGTGGGAGAACAGAAGATCAGCGGGTACGACGAAGCGGCGATGCGTTCGGCAATCACCACGGCGGGTTATCCGGCCAAGGCCGATAGCGCGTCAGTGAATGAGCCGATGGTGGTGCTGCTGATCGTCTTGCTGATTCTGATTGCCACCATGACCTATGGCCCGCTGGCGGCGGTGATGGTCGAGCTGTTCCCGACGCGCATCCGCTACACCTCCATGTCGCTGCCCTACCATATCGGCAACGGCTGGTTCGGCGGGTTCCTGCCCACGGTGTCCTTTGCGCTGGTGGTCTACACCGGGGATATCTTCTATGGGCTGTGGTACCCGGTGCTGGTCACCGGAGTCAGCCTGGTGGTGGGGTTGTTCTGCCTGAAGGAAACCAAGGGCGTGGATCTGGACAAGGTCTGAGGTTGCCGACGACTTTGCAGACACCACGAAACCTGTAGGAGCAGGGCTTGCCCGCGAAGCTTTTAGCGTCCTTGCGGGCCCCTTCGCTGGCAAGCCAGGCTCCTACAGGGTTGTGGCGATCTCAAAGGCCTCTTCGTCGCTAATCGAGCGTCGAGCGGTGGACCCTATTTCAGTTTGAAAAACCGGCATCAAAGCCGGTTTTTTTATCGCCCGAAAAAACTTATGCACGATTTACAGCAGAAAGTCATACAGAGAAATAAGCAATAAAATCATATGCTTACATCGTATTTCTGAAAGAAATCAAAATCTTGTGCACAAGTTATCCACAGTCCCATCAAATGGCGACAGGCGTCTCTACCGCCGGCGCCGGCGGCAATGAGCCCATGTCCCGCTGGGTCTGCTCGTTCCAGGCCTGGACCCTGTCATTGAGCTCGGCAATCGCCCGTGGCCCGCTGCCCTCGGCCATCATAGGCTTGCCGATCACCACCGTGATGGTGCCGGGTTTCTTCAGCCAGCCGGTCTTCGGCCAGAACTTGCCGGCGTTGTGGGCAATCGGCAGCACCGGCAGATCGGCGTTTACCGCCAGTGCCGTACCGCCCCGGGAGAACTTGCCGACCGTTCCGAACGGCACACGCGTGCCTTCCGGGAAGATCAGCACCCAGACATTGTCCTTGAGCAACTCGTCGCCCTTTTTCGCCACATGCTTGAGCGCCGCCTTCGGGTTGTCCCGGTCAATGGCGATCGGCCGCAGCATGGCCATGGCCCAGCCGAAGAACGGCACATACAGCAACTCACGCTTGAGCACCTGGCTCAATGGCGAGAAATAGGCCGAGAGGAAGAAGGTTTCCCAAGTGCTCTGGTGATTCGACAGAATCACGCAAGGGCGCTCGGGCACATTCTCCGCACCTTTGATATCGACCGTGATGCCGAGGAAGACCTTGGTCAGCCACAGGGCACAACGGCACCAGTACACATTGATAAAGCGATAACGTGCCTTGAACGGCAGGAACGGCGCGATAAAAAAGCTCAGGGAGCACCACAACAGCGAACTGGTGCCCAGCAGCAGGTAAAAGAAAAAGGTTCTGATGGCCTGCAGGATCGACATAGCGGCATTTACCGTTGCGGGCATTGCCCGCCTATAAAAAGCGCTTCCCGAACAGTCCTTGGTCAGGAGGTCAGAAGAGCTTCAGTTGTGGATAAGTTCTGCGGCAACCGCCGCCAGATCGTCAAAAACCAGGGTGCCCACCGGCAGGGTTTTACCCAGTGTCTTTTCGCCTTTACCGGTTTTTACCAAAACAGGCTGACAGTCGACGGCCCGCGCCGCCTCCAAGTCACCGAGGGTGTCGCCGACAAACCATAGACTAGCCAACGACACCCCGTAATGCTCGGCGATGGTACGCAACATGCCGGGCTTGGGTTTGCGACAGGCGCAACCCTCATCCGGCCCGTGCGGGCAATACACCACCAGCCCGAGTTCACCCCCCTGTTGCGCCACCAACGAACGCAGGTGCTCGTGCATGGCTTCCAGGGTGGCAATGTCGTAGTAGCCGCGAGCAATGCCGGACTGGTTGGTGGCCACCGCCACCGTCCAGCCGGCCCTGCTCAACTGCGCAATGGCTTCGATCGCGCCGGGGAGCGGAATCCATTCCTCCACCGACTTGATGTAGGCGTCGGAGTCCTGGTTGATCACCCCGTCCCGATCGAGAATCAGCAGCTTCAAGACGTGCCCTCAGCCCAGCAGCGAAATATCGGCGACACCCAGGAACAGGCCTCGCAGACGCGCCAGCAGCGCATAACGGTTGGCGCGGACCTTGGCGTCCTCGGCATTGACCATCACCGCTTCGAAGAACGCATCCACCGGCTCGCGCAGGGCGGCCAGGCGTGCCAGGGATTCGTTGTACTGGCGTGCCGCAGCCATCGGTTGCACCGCCTGGTCCGCCTGTTGGAT
Organism: Pseudomonas sp. MWU13-2862; assembly: GCF_023242495.1. Taxonomy (NCBI): domain Bacteria; kingdom Pseudomonadati; phylum Pseudomonadota; class Gammaproteobacteria; order Pseudomonadales; family Pseudomonadaceae; genus Pseudomonas; species Pseudomonas sp. MWU13-2862. The sequence continues at coordinate 421,198 of NZ_JALMEZ010000003.1, forward strand.
CGCCGAGTACAGCGAGAACTCGTTGGCGTTGTCGAAGTACTTGGCTTCCACGGTGCTCGGGATGCTGCCTTCGGCCTTGCTCAGCAGGTTCGATACACGTTTGTTCACCGCTGCCAGGGCAGCCGCTTCCGGCAACTGGCGGAATTTCTGCACAGCTTGCACGCGTTGGTCGAAGTCCAGCGCCGAACCCGGCTTGAGGGCACGGACCGACAGGTAGGTCGCCACGTCCACGCCTTCGTCTTCGTAACGGGCGCGCAGACGGTCGAAGATGAACTCCAGCACCAGGTCGGCCAGGCCGGCGGCCTTGACCCGGGCACCGAAGGCCTTGACCGCGAATTCCACGGTCTCGATCAGGTCGAGGTCCAGCTTCTTGTCGATCAGGATGCGCAGCACGCCGAGGGCGGCGCGACGCAGGGCATAGGGGTCCTTGCTACCGGTGGGCAGCATGCCGATGCCGAAGATCCCGACCAGGGTGTCGAGCTTGTCGGCAATCGCCACCGCCGCACCGGTCAGGGTGCCCGGCAGTTCGGCGCCAGCACCGCGCGGCATGTACTGTTCGTTCAGGGCCAGGGCCACGTCTTGCGGCTCGCCGTCATTGAGGGCGTAGTAGTAACCGGCGACACCTTGCATCTCCGGGAACTCGCCGACCATCTCGGTGGCCAGGTCGCATTTCGACAGCAGGCCGGCACGGGCCGCGCGCTGGGCGTCGCCGCCGATACGTGGGGCGATGAAAGCGGCCAGCTTGGAGACACGTTCGGCCTTGTCGTAGACGCTGCCCAGTTTTTCCTGGAACACCACGTTCTGCAGACGCAGGTTGAACTGCTCGAGCTTCTGCTTCTTGTCCTGCTTGAAGAAGAACTCGGCGTCGGTCAGGCGCGGGCGAACGACTTTCTCGTTACCGGCGATGATCTGTTGCGGGTCCTTGCTCTCGATGTTGGCGACGGTGATGAAGCGCGGCAGCAGCTTGCCGTCGACGTCCAGCAGGCAGAAGTACTTCTGGTTGTCCTGCATGGTGGTGATCAGGGCTTCTTGCGGCACGTCGAGGAAGCGTTCCTCGAACGAGCACACCAGCGGAACCGGCCATTCGACCAGGGCGCTGACTTCGTCGAGCAGGTCCGCCGGCATGATCGCCGTGCCTTCCTGCTGGGTCGCCAGCTCGGTGGTGCGTTGGCTGATCAGCTCGCGACGCTCGCTGGCGTCGGCCAGTACATAAGCGGCGCGCAGGTCGCTCAGGTAGTTGGCCGGCGAGGTGATGCGCACGCTTTGCGGGTGATGGAAGCGGTGACCACGGGAGTCGCGACCGGCTTTCTGGGCGAGGATGGTGCAGTCGATGACCTGGTCACCGAGCAGCATCACCAGCCATTGGGTCGGACGCACGAACTCTTCCTTGCGCGCGGCCCAGCGCATGCGCTTGGGAATCGGCAGGTCATTCAGCGAATCCTCGACGATGGTCGGCAGCAGGCTGGCGGTCGGCTTGCCCTGGATGCTCTGGGTGTAGCGCAGCTTCGGCCCGCTCTGGTCGATTTCGCTCAGTTCCACGCCGCATTTCTTGGCAAAACCCAGGGCGGCCTGGGTCGGGTTGCCTTCGGCGTCGAAGGCGGCCTGGCGTGGCGGCCCGTCGAGGTTGATGCTGCGGTCCGGCTGCTGGGTTTGCAGCTGGGTCAGCAGTACCGCCAGGCGGCGTGGCGCGGCATAGACCTGCTTGCTTTCGAAGCTCAGGCCAGCGCTTTGCAGGCCCTTTTCGATACCGGCGAGAAAGGCCTCGGCCAGGGTATTGAGGGCCTTGGGTGGCAGCTCTTCCGTGCCCAGTTCAACCAGAAAATCTTGAGCACTCATTGTGCTGCCTCCAACTTAGCCAACACTTCGTCACGCAAATCCGGGGTCGCCATCGGGAAGCCCAGTTTGGCCCGGGCCATCAGGTAGGCCTGCGCCACGGAACGGGCCAGGGTACGGACCCGCAGAATGTACTGCTGACGCGCGGTGACCGAGATCGCCCGGCGTGCATCCAGCAGGTTGAAGGTGTGCGAGGCCTTGAGGACCATTTCATAGCTCGGCAACGGCAGCGGCTGGTCCAGCTCGATCAGGCGCTTGGCTTCGCTTTCATAGAAATCGAACAGTTCGAACAGCTTCTCGACGTTGGCGTGTTCGAAGTTGTAGGTCGACTGCTCCACTTCGTTCTGGTGGAACACGTCGCCATAGGTCACCTTGCCGAACGGGCCGTCGGCCCAGACCAGGTCGTAGACCGAATCGACGCCCTGCAGGTACATCGCCAGGCGTTCCAGACCATAGGTGATCTCACCGGTGACCGGGTAGCACTCGATGCCGCCGGCCTGCTGGAAGTAGGTGAACTGGGTGACTTCCATGCCGTTGAGCCAGACTTCCCAGCCCAGGCCCCAGGCGCCGAGGGTCGGCGATTCCCAGTTGTCCTCGACGAAACGGATGTCGTGCACCAGCGGGTCGAGGCCCACGTGCTTGAGCGAGCCCAGGTACAGTTCCTGGAAGTTGTCCGGGTTCGGCTTGAGGACCACCTGGAACTGGTAGTAGTGCTGCAAGCGGTTCGGGTTTTCGCCGTAGCGGCCGTCAGTCGGGCGGCGGCTGGGCTGTACGTAGGCGGCGTTCCAGGTTTCCGGGCCGATGGCGCGCAGGAACGTGGCGGTATGAAAGGTGCCGGCGCCTACTTCCATATCGTAGGGCTGAAGTACCACACAACCTTGCTCGGCCCAGTATTGCTGGAGGGCGAGGATCAAGTCTTGGAAGGTACGCACGGCTGGCGTAGGCTGGCTCACGAAATTCACCTGTTACTTGGGCTGCGATTCAAAAGGCGGGAGTATACCCGATTCGGCCACGCGCACGCCCCCTGGAGCCTTATGCCACGCTGCTTTTGGTGCAACGACGATCCTTTGTACATGGCCTATCACGATCAGGAGTGGGGCGTGCCGCTGCGCGATGGGCAGCGTCTGTTCGAGTTGCTTTTGCTCGAAGGGTTCCAGGCCGGTTTGTCGTGGATCACCATCCTGAAGAAACGCGAGCACTATCGGAAGGTGCTGTTCGGTTTCGATGTGCACAAAGTCGCGGCCATGGGCGACGCCGATATCGAGCAATTGATGCTCGATCCGGGGATCATCCGCAACCGCCTGAAACTCAATGCCGCGCGGCGCAATGCGCAGGTCTGGCTGACGCTGGAGGACCCGGTGGCGCTGCTCTGGTCCTTTGTCGGCGGGGTGCAGAAAGTCAATCATTTCCAGGTGCGCGGCGAGGTCCCGGCCGTCACGCCCGAGGCCGAGGCCATGAGCAAGGCCTTGAAGAAACTCGGCTTCAAATTTGTCGGCCCGACCATCTGCTACGCCTTCATGCAGGCCTCGGGCATGGTCATGGACCACACCACCGATTGTGATCGCTACGCCACATTGGCCACGCCACGGTTACAATAGCCGGCTGATAACAAGCTCGATCACGACAGGAGTGGCCTGTGGACAAGTTTAAAGGCGCCATGCTGGTGGGGGCGTTGCGGTTGTTTGCCCTGTTGCCCTGGTGCGCTGTGCAACGGGTGGGTGCGGCCATCGGCTGGATGATGTGGAAGCTGCCCAATCGTTCCCGCGACGTGGTGCGGATCAACCTGGCGAAATGTTTTCCGGAGCTCGACCCGGTGGCCCGCGAGCAGTTGGTCGGTCGCAGCCTGATGGGCATCGGCAAGTCCTTTACCGAAAGCGCCTGTGCCTGGATCTGGCCGGCCCATCGCTCGATGGAGCGGGTCCGTGAAGTCGAAGGCCTGGACATCCTCAAGGAGGCCCTGGCCTCGGGCAAGGGCGTGGTCGGCATCACCAGCCACCTGGGCAACTGGGAAGTGCTCAATCACTTCTATTGCAGCCAGTGCAAGCCGATCATTTTCTACCGTCCGCCCAAGCTCAAGGCGGTGGACGAACTGTTGCGCAAGCAGCGGGTGCAGTTGGGCAACCGGGTGGCCGCCTCCACCAAGGAAGGCATCCTCAGCGTGATCAAGGAAGTGCGCAAAGGTGGTGCGGTGGGCATTCCCGCTGACCCGGAACCGGCCGAATCCGCCGGGGTATTCGTGCCTTTCCTTGGCACCACGGCGCTGACCAGCAAGTTCGTGCCCAATATGCTTGCCGGCGGCAAGGCGGTGGGGGTGTTCCTCCACGCGCTGCGCTTGCCTGACGGTTCGGGTTTCAAGGTGATCCTCGAAGCTGCGCCCGAAGCCATGTACAGCACCGATACAGAGACCTCCGTGGCCGCCATGAGCCAGGTGGTGGCGCGTTATGTGCGGGCTTATCCGGACCAGTACATGTGGAGCATGAAGCGCTTTCGCCGACGTCCGGCGGGTGAGAAGCGCTGGTATTGAAACAGGATTGGCATGATCTGTGGATAAGTCAGCGACGGGGATTTATCCACAGATGTATTTTCAGGACGCAGTAGATGTCCAATAACAAGAATTCTCTACGCATCAAGATCCAACACCCCAGCATCGGCGAGTGCCTGGGGCACACGCGCAATCTATCCAGTAAAGGTGTGTATGTGACGCACCCGAGCTTGTCGCGCCTGACCACCGGCGCGGTGGTCTATGGCCAGGTGCAGGGTCTGCCGGCGGTGGCGCCGCGGATTCGGATGGAAGTGGTCCGGGTCGACGCCGACGGTATCGGCCTGCGCTTTATTGATCTTTGAGCGCGGCTTTTTCGAGTTTTTTCAGAAACACCGTCATTTCCTTTTCCGCCTGCTTGTCGCCATGGGCGCGGGCAGCTTCCAGTCCCTGTTCCCACGCCTCTCTGGCGGCGGCATTGTCGCCCGCGGCCTGATGCGCCTTGCCCAGCAGTTTCCAGGCGGCGGAGTATTTCGGGTCGAAACCGACGCAGCGTTGCAGGTGTTCGGCGGCCTTGGTGTTTTCCCCAAGGTCCAGGTAACCCTTGCCGAGGCCGAAGCGCAGCAGCGAGTTATCCACACCCTTGGCGAGCATTTTTTCCAGTGATTCGAGCATGGTGATCCTCGGTATGGGTCAGAAAAAGCTCAGGCCGACATGAAACAGCTTTTCCACATCGCGGATCTGTTTTTTATCCACAAGGAACAGGATGACATGGTCGCCGGCCTGGATCACCGTCGCATCGTGGGCGATCAGTACCTCTTCGTCGCGAATGATCGCACCGATGGTCGCCCCTGGCGGCAAGGCGATATCGGCGATGGCCCGACCCACCACCTTGCTCGACTTCGCGTCGCCATGGGCAATCGCCTCGATGGCCTCCGCCGCCCCTCGCCGTAGCGAGTGCACGCTGACGATATCGCCCCGGCGCACATGGGCCAGTAACGTGCCGATGGTCGCCAGTTGCGGGCTGATGGCGATATCGATCTCGCCGCCCTGGACCAGGTCGACATAGGCCGGGTTGTTGATCAGAGTCATGACCTTCTTCGCCCCCAGACGCTTGGCCAGCAGCGACGACATGATGTTGGCCTCATCGTCGTTGGTCAGGGCCAGGAACACATCGGTGTCGGCAATGTTCTCTTCCAGCAGCAGGTCGCGGTCCGAGGCGCTGCCTTGCAGCACCACGGTGCTGTCCAGGCTGTCCGAGAGGTGGCGGCAACGGGCCGGGTTTTTCTCGATGATCTTGACCTGGTAACGGCTTTCGATGGCTTCGGCCAGCCGTTCGCCGATCTGCCCGCCGCCAGCGATAACAATGCGCTTGTAGCGCTCGTCGAGACGGCGCATTTCGCCCATCACGGCGCGGATATGGGCCTTGGCGGCGATGAAAAACACTTCGTCGTCGGCTTCGATCACCGTGTCGCCACGGGGCATGATCGGCCGGTCGCGGCGGAAGATCGCCGCCACCCGGGTGTCGACGTTGGGCATGCGTTCGCGCAACTGGCGCAGTTGTTGCCCCACCAGCGGCCCGCCGTAGTAGGCCTTGACCGCCACCAACTGGGCCTTGCCTTCGGCGAAGTCGATCACCTGCAAGGCCCCCGGGTGTTCGATCAGGCGCTTGATGTAGTGGGTGACCACCTGCTCCGGGCTGATCAGCACATCCACCGGAATCGCGTCGTTGTCGAACAGCCCGGCGCGGGTCAGGTAGGCCGCCTCGCGGACCCGGGCGATCTTGGTCGGGGTGTGGAACAGGGTGTGGGCGACCTGGCAGGCGACCATATTGGTTTCGTCGCTGTTGGTCACCGCCACCAGCATGTCGGCGTCATCCGCGCCGGCCTGGCGCAGGATGGTCGGAAACGAGGCGCGGCCCTGCACGGTGCGGATGTCCAGGCGGTCGCCGAGGTCGCGCAGGCGCTCGCCGTCGGTGTCGACCACGGTGATGTCGTTGGCTTCGCTGGCCAGGTGTTCGGCCAGGGTGCCGCCGACCTGGCCGGCACCGAGGATGATGATTTTCATCGGGTCGCTCCGTTGTCCCGGCTCAGCCGCGCGCGGCGGCGATCTTGATCAGCTTGGCGTAGTAGAAACCGTCGTGCCCGCCTTGCTGGGCCAGCAACTGGCGACCGTGGGGCTGCTTGAGGCCGAAGTCCCCGGCGATATCCAGTTCGCGGGCACCTGAGGTGCGGGCGAGGAAGGCCTCGATCACTTCGGTGTTCTCGGTCGGCAGGGTCGAGCAGGTGGCGTAGAGCAGGATGCCGCCGACTTCCAGGGTCGTCCACATCGCGTCCAGCAGCTCGCCTTGCAAGGCGGCCAGGGCGGCGATGTCGTCGGGTTGGCGGGTCAGCTTGATGTCCGGATGGCGGCGGATCACGCCGGTGGCCGAGCACGGGGCATCCAGCAGGATGCGCTGGAACGGCTTGCCGTCCCACCAGGTGGCGACATCACGGCCGTCGGCGGCGATCAGTTCGGCGTCCAGGCCGAGGCGCGCGAGGTTCTCGCGTACCCGCACCAGGCGCTTGGCCTCCAGGTCCACGGCGACCACGCCGGCCAGTTGTGGCTGGACTTCGAGGATATGGCAGGTCTTGCCGCCGGGGGCGCAGCAGGCGTCGAGCACCCGTTGGCCGGGGGCCAGGTCCAGCAGGTCGGCGGCCAGTTGCGCGGCTTCGTCCTGGACGCTGATCCAGCCTTCATTGAAGCCGGGCAGGTTGCGTACGTCACAGGCCTCTTCCAGCACGATGCCGTCCGGGCTGTAGACGCACGCGTGGGCGATGACCCCGGCGTCGCCCAGCAGCTTGAGGTAGGCATCGCGCGAGTGATGGCGGCGATTGACCCGCAGGATCATCGGCGGATGGGCGTTGTTCGCCGCGCAGATGGCTTCCCACTGTTCCGGCCAGAAGGCCTTGAGGGATTTTTGCAGCCAGCGCGGGTGGGCGGTACGGACCACCGGGTCATGTTCCAGCTCGGCCAGCAGCGCCTCGCCTTCCCGCTGGGCGCGGCGCAGCACGGCATTGATCAAGGCCTTGGCCCAGGGCTTTTTCAGCTTGTCGGCGCAACCGACGGTTTCGCCGATGGCGGCATGGGCCGGCACGCGGGTGTAGAGCAGTTGATAGAGACCGACCAGCAGCAAGGCTTCGACGTCGGCGTCGGCGGCCTTGAAGGGTTTTTGCAGCAGCTTGGCCGCCAGTGCCGAGAGGCGTGGCTGCCAGCGCGCGGTGCCGAAGGCCAGGTCCTGGGTCAGGCCGCGATCACGGGCCTCGACCTTGTCCAGTTGCAGCGGCAGCGAGCTGTTGAGCGAAGCCTTGCCGTTGAGGACGGCGGTGAGTGCCTTGGCGGCGGCCAGACGCGGGTTCATTGGCCGAGCACCGTACCGAGGGCGAATTTCTCGCGGCGGCTGTTGAACAGGTCGCTGAAGTTCAGCGCCTTGCCGCCGGGCAGTTGCAGGCGGGTCAGGCACAGGGCACCGGTGCCGGTGGCGACGATCAGGCCGTCCTTGCTGGCGGCGAGGATTTCACCCGGCGCGCCCTGGCCTTCGGCGACGCTGGCGGCGAGGACTTTCAGGGCTTCGCCACTGAGGGTGCTGTGGCTGATCGGCCAGGGGTTGAAGGCGCGGATCAGTCGCTCCAGCTCCACCGCCGGACGATTCCAGTCGATGCGCGCCTCGTCCTTGTTCAGCTTGTGGGCGTAGGTGGCAAGGCTGTCGTCCTGGACTTCACCTTCGAGGGTCCCGGCGGCGAGACCGGCGATGGCCTGCAGCACGGCGGGCGGGCCGAGTTCGGCCAGGCGGTCGTGCAAGGTGCCGCCGGTGTCTTCGGCGCTGATCGGGGTGACGCTCTTGAGCAGCATCGGCCCGGTGTCGAGCCCGGCTTCCATGCGCATCACGGTTACGCCGCTTTCGCTATCGCCGGCTTCCACGGCGCGCTGGATCGGCGCGGCACCGCGCCAGCGCGGCAACAGCGAGGCGTGGCTGTTGATGCAGCCCAGGCGCGGGATATCCAGCACCACCTGCGGCAGGATCAGGCCGTAGGCGACCACCACCAGCAGGTCCGGCTTGAGCGCTGCCAGTTCGGCCTGGGCTTCGGCACTGCGCAGGGTCGGCGGTTGCAGGACGACAATGCCGTGCTCCAGGGCGAGTTGCTTGACCGGGCTTGGCATCAGCTTCTGCCCACGGCCCGCCGGACGATCCGGCTGGGTGTAGACCGCAACGATCTCGTAAGGGCTGTCGAGCAGGGCCTTGAGGTGTTCAGCGGCGAATTCGGGGGTGCCGGCGAAGACGATGCGCAGTGGCTCAGACATAAAAAGGGCTCGCTTGGATACTGTAGGAGCGAGCTTGCTCGCGAGGGTGGCCGGGGCAGCGCGGGGTATCAGGTACCCCGCGTTATCGTTGACGTCCATCGCGAGCGAGCTCGCTCCTACAGGAGATACAGGAAGGGGCGGATCAGGCGTTCTGGCGGTGCAGCTTTTCCAGTTTCTTCTTGATCCGGTCGCGCTTGAGCGTAGACAGGTAATCGACGAACAGCTTGCCGTTCAGGTGATCGCACTCATGCTGGATGCACACCGCCAGCAGGCCCTCGGCCTCCAGCTCGAACGGCTTGCCGTCGCGGTCCAGGGCCTTGACCCGCAGTTGGGTCGGGCGATCGACGTTCTCATAGAAACCCGGCACCGACAGGCAGCCTTCCTGGTACTGGTCGACGTCGGTGGTCAGGGTTTCGAACTCGGGGTTGATGAACACCCGGGGTTCGCTACGATCTTCACTCAGGTCCATGACCACGATGCGCTGGTGCACATTGACCTGGGTCGCCGCCAGGCCGATACCCGGGGCTTCATACATTGTTTCAAACATGTCATCGATCAGCTGCCGCACCTGGTCGTCCACCACGGCCACGGGTTTGGCGATGGTGCGCAGGCGCGGGTCTGGAAATTCGAGGATGTTTAAAATGGCCATAGGCGTATTTGCTGCACTTGTGAGGTAAAGTCAGAGACGGTTGCCGAAATATCCCGGTGGGATCGGCTACCGTTGTAAAACGTTCTCCTTGGGAGCGAGCCGCGGGGGCTCTGGCGTTTCACGCGAAGGCACATAATAAAGGGATTCACTGCATGAGGAAAACACTACTCGCCCTGTTGCTGGCTGTCACCGGCGTCGTGCAGGCGCAAGTGCAACTCAAGGACGGTTATCCACAGCGCTATACGGTGGTGCGCGGTGACACACTTTGGGACATTTCCGGCAAGTTTCTCAGTGAGCCGTGGAAGTGGCCGGAAATCTGGCACGCGAATCCCCAGGTGGCGAATCCGGACCTGATCTACCCCGGCGATACGCTGACGCTGCAATTCGTCGACGGTCAGCCACGATTGGTCGTGGATCGCGGTGTGTCGCGGGGGACCGTGAAACTGTCGCCGCAGGTGCGCCGCTCGCCGGTGGCCGAGGCGATTCCGAGCATTCCGCTGGAAAAGATCAATGCGTTCCTGTTGAGCAACCGCATTGTCGACAGCCCCAATGACTTCCAGAAAGCCCCGTATATCCTGGCCGGCAACAATGAGCGGGTGCTCAGCGGCATGGGCGACCGGATCTACGCCCGTGGCGTGTTCGACCCGGCGCACTCGGTGTATGGCCTGTTCCGCCAGGGCAAGGTCTATACCGACGCGCAGACCAAGGAGTTCCTGGGGATCAACGCCGACGACGTCGGCACCGGCGAGCTGGTGGCGACCGAAGGCGATATCGGCACCCTGAACCTGCGCCGCACCACCCAGGAAGTTCGCCTGGGGGACCGCCTGTTCGTCAGCGAAGAGCGCCCGGTCAATTCGACGTTCATGCCCAGCGCGCCGCAAGCGCAGATCCGCGGCACGATCATAGATGTGCCACGGGGTGTTACACAGATCGGCGTCATGGACGTGGTCACGATCGATAAAGGTCGACGCGATGGCCTGGTCGAAGGCAACGTTCTAGCGGTGATGAAGACCGGCGAGACCGTGCACGACCAGGTCACCGGGCAGCGGGTGAAGGTCCCCGACGAGCGTTCGGGCCTGCTGATGGTGTTCCGCACCTACGAAAAGCTCAGCTATGGTTTAGTACTCACTGCCACGCGGTCCCTGACAGTCATGGACAAGGTGCGCAACCCGTAGCGCCGGACGATAACGCAGGGCCGATTCCGTTAGCAGGCTAAACAGGTTACCCACAGAGTTATCCACAGCTTGTTCCAGCTGTTCCAGGACCGCCACAGATCAAGGATGATCCGATGTCGTTGTCCAACTGTACCTCCCTGTCCCCGGCGGAGCTGGAAGCCCGCCTGCGTCTGCATCGTCTGCCGGAACTCGGTCCGCGGCGCTTTCGAACCCTGATTCAAGCCTTCGGTTCGGCCTCGGCGGCCCTCGGTGCACCCGCCGCTGCCTGGCGTGCGCTGGGCTTGCCGGCGGCCTGTGCCGAGGCGCGCCGCAGTCCTGAAGTGCGGGACGCTGCCAGCGCTGGATTGCGCTGGCTAGAGCGCCCGGCTTGTCATCTGGTGATGTGGGACCAGGCCGATTACCCCGCCCTTCTCGCCGAACTGGACGACGCCCCGCCGCTGCTGTTCGTGGCCGGCGATCCTGCCATTCTGGAACAACCGCAGTTGGCGTTGGTTGGCAGTCGGCGTGCTTCCAAGCCGGGCATGGATACGGCGGCGGCCTTTTCCCGGAGCCTGGCCGGTGCCGGTTTTGTCATCACCAGCGGGCTGGCGCTGGGGATCGACGGGGCGGCCCATCAGGCGGCCCTGGACGTCGGCGGGCGAACGATCGGCGTACTCGGCACCGGTCTGGAAAATCTTTATCCACAGCGTCATCGGCGGTTGGCGGAAGCGATGATTGCCCATGGCAGCGCCGTGGTTTCCGAGTTGCCACTGGAGGCGCCGCCCCATCCGAGCAACTTCCCCCGGCGCAATCGGATTATCAGCGGCTTGTCCCTGGGGGTGCTGGTGGTGGAGGCCAGTGTCGGCAGCGGCTCGCTGATCACCGCCCGGCTGGCGGCGGAACAGGGGCGCGAGGTGTATGCGATTCCCGGCTCGATCCATCACCCCGGTGCCAAGGGCTGTCATCAGTTGATCCGCGACGGTGCGGTACTGGTGGAAACCGTCGAACATATCCTCGAACCCCTGCGCGGTTGGCAACGAGTGACCGCCAGCGCGATTCCCGCCGTGCCCGAGCATCCGCTGCTAGGCTTGCTGCATGCCGCACCGCAAAGCAGTGAGGCCCTGGCCAACGCCTGTGGCTGGGCATTACCGCGAGTCTTGGCGGCGCTGACCGAACTGGAGCTTGAAGGCCGGGTTGCCAATGAAAACGGACGCTGGTTAGCTCGCGCGAGGTAGGTTTACCTGAGTAAACTGCGAGCAGCTTTGAATCCGGAGAACGAGTAATGGTCAAGAGTTGGCGTGTGCAAGAAGCCGCACGAGAAATTCGCGCAGGAGCGGTGATTGCCTATCCAACCGAGGCGGTCTGGGGTTTGGGTTGCGATCCCTGGAACGAAGAGGCGGTGGACCGCTTGCTGGCGATCAAGAATCGTTCGGTGGACAAGGGTTTGATCCTGATCGCCGACAATATCCGCCAGTTCGATTTTCTCTTCGAGGATTTCCCGGAAGACTGGATCGACCGCATGGCCAGTACCTGGCCGGGGCCCAATACCTGGCTGGTGCCGCATCAGGACTTGCTGCCGGAGTGGGTCACCGGTGTGCATGACACCGTGGCCCTGCGGGTCAGCGATCATCCGTTGGTACGGGATCTGTGTTCGTTGGTGGGGCCGCTGATTTCCACTTCGGCCAATCCCCAGGGGCGGCCGGCGGCGCGCACGCGGATTCGCGTGGAGCAGTATTTCCGGGGGCAGATCGACCTGGTGCTGGGCGGTAACCTGGGCGGGCGCAAGAACCCGAGCCTGATCCGCGACCTGGCGACCGGCAAGGTGGTGCGTCCGGCGTAAGTTCGGCCCGACAAGCACAGCTCCCACAAGGGGACCGCGTTATCGTTCATCGCCAGCAAGCTGGCTCCTACAGGGACGGTGTCGATCACAAAAAGGTGCCACGATACAAATACTGTAGGAGCCAGCTTGCTGGCGAACCGCTGCGTCAGCAGCGGCCATCCACCCCGATCAAGGCAAAAGCACCGTCGACCCGGTAGTCCGCCGTGCCGCCAGTTCGGTGTGGGCCTTGGCCGCTTCCGCCAGGCTGTACCGCGCGCCGATCTCGATCTTCAGCTTGCCGCTGGTGATCATCCCGAACAGATCCTTCGCCATGACCTGCAGGTTTTCCGCGTTGTTGGCGTAGGTCGCCAGTGTCGGCCGGGTCACATACAGCGAGCCCTTGGCCGCCAGAATCCCCAGATTGACCCCATCCACCGCGCCCGAGGCATTGCCGAAGCTGACCATCAGCCCACGGGGCGACAGGCTGTCCAGCGAAGTCAGCCAGGTGTCCTTGCCCACGCCGTCATACACCACCGGCACTTTCTTGCCATCGGTCAGTTCCAGCACCCGCTTGGCCACATCTTCATGGCTGTAGTCGATGGTTTCCCAGGCGCCGAGGGACTTGGCCAACGCCGCCTTTTCCGGCGAACTGACGGTACCGATCAGCTTCACGCCCAGGGCCTTGGCCCACTGGCAGGCAAGCAAGCCGACACCGCCGGCCGCCGCATGGAACAGCACGGTTTCACCGCCCTTCAACTCATAGGTCTGGCGCAACAGGTACTGCACCGTCAGACCCTTGAGCATCACCGCGGCGGCCTGTTCGAAGCTGATGCTGTCCGGCAGATGGACCAGGTTGGCTTCCGGCAGCACATGCACTTCGCTGTAGGCGCCCAGTGGACCGCTGCCATAGGCCACGCGATCACCGACCTTGAACTGGCTGACCTCGCTGCCGACCGCCTCGACCACGCCCGCCCCCTCGGCCCCCAGGCCCGACGGCATGGCTGGTGGTGCATACAGCCCGCTACGCAGATAGGTGTCGATAAAGTTCAGGCCGATGGCGTGGTTGCGTACCCGCACCTGCTGCGGGCCCGGCTCGGCGGGGGTGTAGTCGACATACTCAAGGACTTCCGGGCCGCCATGGGCGCGAAACAGGATACGTTTGGCCATCTTTCTCTCCTTGGACATTTCACAAAGGGGCGCCGTGCAGCGCGATGCAAGGGCCCTATCGGACTCCTTCGCTTGACCTTCGTCAACTGCGATGAGTACAAACGCGGTGCTATGCTACGCGCCTCTTTGCTACCGGCCGTCCGATGTGCCGAGTAGCTTTGCCCGATCAAGGTGAAGCCATGACTACCCGCACCGAGGCCGTGAAAGCCTATCTGCTCGACCTGCAAGACCGTATCTGTGCCGCCCTGGAGGCCGAAGACGGTGGCGCGCGTTTCGTTGAAGACGCCTGGACCCGCCCCGCTGGTGGTGGCGGTCGGACCCGGGTGATCGGCAACGGCCAGGTCATCGAGAAAGGCGGCGTGAACTTCTCCCACGTCTTCGGCAACGGCCTGCCGCCGTCGGCCAGTGCCCATCGGCCGGAACTGGCCGGGCGTGGTTTTGAGGCCCTGGGCGTGTCCCTGGTGATTCACCCGCATAACCCCCACGTGCCGACGTCCCACGCCAATGTGCGGTTTTTCATCGCCGAGAAGGAAGGCGAGGAACCGGTCTGGTGGTTCGGCGGTGGTTTCGACCTGACGCCCTACTACGGCAATGAAGAAGACTGCGTGCACTGGCACCGGGTGGCCGAGCGCGCCTGTGCGCCGTTTGGCGCCGATGTCTACCCACGTTACAAGGCCTGGTGCGACAGCTATTTCCACATCAAGCACCGCAACGAGCCGCGCGGTATCGGCGGCCTGTTCTTCGATGACCTGAACGAGTGGGACTTCGACACCAGCTTTGCCTTCATGCGGGCGATCGGCGATGCCTATATCGAGGCTTACCTGCCGATTGTGCAGCGGCGCAAGGCCCAGGCCTGGACCGAACAGCAGCGCGAGTTCCAGGAGTTTCGTCGTGGTCGTTACGTGGAGTTCAACCTGGTGTACGACCGTGGGACCCTGTTCGGCCTGCAATCGGGCGGTCGCACCGAGTCGATCCTGATGTCGTTGCCGCCGCAAGTGCGCTGGGGCTACGACTGGAAGGCCGAGCCGGGCAGTGAAGAGGCGCGGTTGACCGAATACTTCCTGCAGGACCGCGACTGGCTGGCGGAGGGGGCTGTCTGATGGATCGTTATGCCGTCTTCGGCAATCCCATCGGCCATAGCAAGTCGCCGTTGATTCACCGTCTGTTCGCCGAGCAGACGGCCCAGCAGTTGGTTTACAGCACCCTGCTGGCGCCCCTTGACGATTTTTCCGGCTGTGCCCGGGCGTTTTTCCAAGCAGGGCGCGGGGCCAATGTGACGGTGCCGTTCAAGGAGGAGGCCTATCGCCTGGCCAACAGCCTGACGGCCCGGGCGCAGCGGGCCGGGGCGGTGAATACCCTGAGCAAGCTGGCTGATGGCAGTTTGTTGGGCGATAACACCGACGGCGCCGGGCTGGTGCGCGATCTGACGGTGAATGCCGGATTCAGCCTGAAGGGCAAGCGTATCCTGCTGCTGGGTGCCGGTGGTGCGGTACGTGGGGCGCTGGAACCGTTGCTGGCGGAGCAGCCGGCTTCGGTGATCATCGCCAATCGGACCGTGGAGAAGGCCGAGTTGCTGGCCGAGCTGTTCGCCGACCTGGGGCCGGTGTCCGCCAGTGGGTTTGACTGGCTGCGGGAGCCGGTGGACCTGATCATCAACGCCACTTCAGCGAGCCTGTCGGGGGATGTGCCGCCGATTGCGCCGAGCCTGATCGAGCCGGGCAAGACCTTCTGCTACGACATGATGTACAGCAAGGAGCCGACGGCGTTCTGTCGCTGGGCGAGCGAGAATGGCGCGGCGGTGTCGATGGATGGCCTGGGCATGTTGGCTGAGCAGGCGGCGGAAGCTTTCCTGCTGTGGCGCGGCGTGCGCCCTGATACCGCGCCGGTGCTGGCGGAATTGCGGCGGTTGCTGGCTTTGTAGGAGGCCCTTGAGTCTTGTGTCGTTTGTCAGGGCCTCTTCGCGGGCAAGCCCTGCTCCTACAAATTGGTGGCGTGCACCCGCTCTCTGAACGACGACATACTGTAGGAGCAGGGCTTGCCCGCGAAGCTTTTGGCGATCTTGAGGGCCCATTCGCTGCGATGCGGCGTCCCGACAAGCCAGGCTCCCGCAAGGGACCGCGATGACCACAAGATCGCGTCGGGCGATCAATCCTCAAACAGGATCGGGCACTTATCCACACCCTCCAGCTTCACCAACTCCTCCACCACCGGCGCCCGCGCCCGTCTCAGGGTCAGGCTACGGCCTTCGCGTATCAACCGCCGGGCTTCCTGATGCAGCATCTCAACCCCCGAGTAGTCGATAAAGTTGATCTGCTGCGCCTCGATCACCACCTTCACCCCGTGCAACCGTTGCAACTGCACTTGCAGGTAATGGCTGGCACCGAAAAAGATCGACCCCCCCACCCGCAACACATCCTCGTCGCCATCGCGCCAATGCTGCACCCGTGGCTGCGAGGTGCGCTTGAGGTAGAAAAACAGCGAGGCCAGCACCCCGGCGTAAATTGCCGTCTGCAACTCCAGCAGCAAGGTCGCCACGCAGGTCAGGGCCATCACCGCGAACTCGGCGTGACTGACCCGGAACAGTGCCCGAATCCCCCGCCGGTCCACTAATCCCCAACTGATCAGCAGGATACTGCCGGCCATCGCCGGGATCGGGATGTGTGCAATGAGCGCCGAGCCGGTCACGGCAAACAGCGCTACCCAGAGCGCAGAAAACACCCCGGCCAGCGGTGAGCAGGCCCCGGCCTCGTAACTCAGCGCGGCGCGGGTGAACGAGCCAGCGGACAGGTAGCCGGAAAACAGGCTGCCGATCATGTTCGACAGGCCCTGGGCGCGGACCTCCTGGTTGGCATCGAGCAATTGTTGCGAACGTGCGGACAACGAGCGGGCAATCGACAGGCTGGTCACCAGCCCGAGCATGCCCACCGCGACGGCACTGGGCAGCAGGCGCAGGATGGTCTCCAGGTCCAGCGGCAAGGCGCTGAACGGCGGCAACCGGCCGATAAAACCCTTGACCAGTTGCACATGCCCGAACAGGCCCGGGCACAGCCAGACCAGCGTGCTGGCCAGGACCAGGGTGATCAGCAGGGTCGGCCAGCGTGGCAGCAGGGATTTGAGGGTAAAGCCGAGGATCAGGGTGCCCAGCCCCAGCAGCAGCGAGGGTTTGTCCAGTTCGCCGAGGTGCTGGCTCAGTTGCAGCAGGCTGTTCAGGGCGGTGGCCTGGTTG
Source organism: Pseudomonas sp. MWU13-2862 (assembly GCF_023242495.1). Lineage (NCBI taxonomy): Bacteria > Pseudomonadati > Pseudomonadota > Gammaproteobacteria > Pseudomonadales > Pseudomonadaceae > Pseudomonas > Pseudomonas sp. MWU13-2862. Next base: position 437,866 of record NZ_JALMEZ010000003.1, read on the forward strand.
GGGATATCGAGCCCCAGCAGGTTCGGCAACTGCCCGAGGGCGATGACCACGGCGGCGCCCAGGGTGAAACCCAGCACCACCGAATGCGAGACGAAGTTCACCAAGGCGCCGAAGCGCAGCATGCCCAGCAGCCACTGGAAGATCCCGGCGATGCAGGTCAGCAACAGGATCAGGGTCACGTAGTCCTGGCTGCCGGGTACCGCGAGGGGGCTGACACTGGCGAACAGGACAATCGAAATGGCGGCCGTAGGCCCGCAGATCAGGTGCCAGGACGAGCCCCAGAGACAGGCGATCAGTACCGGGACGATGGCCGCGTAGAGGCCGTATTCGGGTGGCAGGCCGGCGATCAGCGCGTAGGCGACCGATTGCGGCAGGGCCAGGATGGCGCCGCTCAGGCCGACGATCAGGTCACGGCTGACGCTGGCGCGGGTTTGCCGGGGCAACCAGCTGAGAAATGGCAGGAGTTTGTGGCGGTTGGTCCAGCCCATGGGTCTCTCGGTCGGATGAGTCGGCGTCAGGGTGAGGGGTATATCTGGGATTTTCGCGGTGAAACACCGACCTGCAGGAGCCGGCTTGCTGGCGATGGACCAGACGGTCGATGCAAGGCTTACGGGCCTCTTCGCTGGCAAGCCAGGCTCCTACAGATTTTGTGCCGTGCACAATGCCTGTGCTCGCCGCCTAACTGTAGGAGCAGAGCTTGCTCGCGAAGAGGCCCTTGAACGTTGCACAGCCCTCAAGGCCGCCATCGCCAGCAAGCCGGCTCCTACACGTCGGATTGTGTGTTGGCCGTTAGAGCTTGGCCTTCACCGCCGACAACCCATCCTGGCCATCCACGGTCTTGACCCCGTCCAGCCACTTGTCCAGCACCGCCGGATTGGCCTTGATCCAGGCCTTGGCCGCGTCGGCATTGGTCAGCTTCTTGTTCACCACTTCGGCCATGATGCTGTTTTCCATGTCCTGGGTGAAGCTCAGGTTGCTCAGCAACTTGCCGACGTTCGGGCAGGCCTGTGCATAACCCTTGCGGGTCACGGTATAGACGCTACCGGTATCACCGAAGTATTTCTCGCCGCCCTTGAGATAGTGCATCTTCATCTGCACGTTCATCGGGTGCGGGGTCCAGCCGAGGAACACCACGAACTTCTGCTTCTTCACCGAACGGGCCACTTCAGCCAGCATCGCCTGCTCGCTGGACTCCACCAGTTTCCACTGGCCGAGGTCGAACTCGTTCTTCTTGATGATCTCCCCCAGCGAGATATTGGCCGGGGCCCCGGAGCCGATGCCATAGAGCTTCTTGTCGAACTTGTCGGCGAACTTGTTCAGGTCGGCAAAGTTATGCACACCCGCGTCCCAGACATAATCCGGGACCGCCAGGGTGAATTCGGTGCCGTCGAGGTTCTTCGCCAGTTGCGTGACATCGCCGTTGGCCACGAACTTGTCGTAGAAACCCTGCTGCGCCGGCATCCAGTTGCCGAGGAACGCATCCACCTGGCCGTCCTTGAGACCGCCATAGGTGATCGGCACCGCCAGGGTGTCGACCTTGGCCTTGTAGCCCAGGCCATCCAGCAGCAGGCTGGTGATGGCGTTGGTCGCGGCAATATCGCTCCAGCCCGGATCGGCCATTTTCACCGTGTCGCAGCTCTGCTCGGCATAGGCACTCAGGCTGCTCATGGCCAGGAGGCCTACCGTCAGTGCTGTGGATAACTTCTTCATCGCCTTCCCCTTACGTTCGTTATTGATTTTGGCAGGGTTGTGGATAACGCGCTTTGCGTTCCAGATCGTCGAGGTCGATATGGTTGCGCATGTATTGCTGACTGGCGTCCACCAGTGGCTGGTGATCCCAGCTCTTCAGCTTTCCTTGGGTCAATGCGCTGGCGACGAAACGCCGTCGGCGCTGACTGGCGAGCACCTGTTGGTGGATCGCCGGGATGTTCCATTTCGCCCGGGCTTCGGCCAGGAAGTCGTTGAAGAGTGCTTGGTGCGGCGCTGATTGGCTAAGTTCTTCCTCCTCGCGTGGGTCATGGTGGATATCGAAGAGCAGACAGGGGTCGTCTTCGCTGTAGATGAATTTGTAGGCGCCGCGACGAATCATCATCAGCGGGCTGATGGTGCCTTCGGCCATGTATTCGCCGAACACTTCGTCGTGGCCGCCCTCGCCTTTCAGGTGCGGGACCAGCGAGCGCCCGTCCAGCGGCAGCTCGGCCTGCAGCGTGCCGCCGGCCAGTTCCACCAGGGTCGGCAGCAGGTCGGCGGTGGAGACCGCGGCGCTGACGCGTCCGGCGGCGAACTGACCCGGGGCGCTGATCAGCAGCGGCACCCGCGCGGACATTTCGAACCAGTGCATTTTGTACCAGAGGCCACGCTCGCCGAGCATGTCGCCGTGGTCGCCGGAGAACACGATCACCGTGTCCTCGGCCAGCCCGGTTTCCTCCAGGGTTTGCAGGAGTTTGCCGACGTTGCTGTCGATATAGCTGCATGCGCCGAAGTAGGCACGACGGGCATCGCGGATCTTATCCACAGGCAGCGGCTTGTCCCACAGGTCGTAGACCTTGAGCAGACGCTGGGAATGCGGATCGAGGCTGTCCTGGGCCGGGGTCTGCGGCAACGGGATATCTTCGTCGCGATACAGGTCCCAGAAGGCCTTGGGAATGGTGTAGGGATCGTGGGGGTGGGTCATGGACACGGTCAGGCAGAACGGCTGGTTGCCGTCTTCGCGCACATGGTCGAACAGGTATTGCTGCGCCTTGAAGACCACCTCTTCATCGAAGTCCAGCTGGTTGGTGCGCACGCAGGGACCGGCCTGCAGCACCGAGGACATGTTGTGGTACCAGGTCGGCCGCACGTCGGGCTCGTCCCAGTTCACCGCCCAGCCATAGTCCGCCGGGTAGATATCGCTGGTCAGGCGCTCTTCGTAGCCATGCAACTGGTCCGGCCCGCAGAAGTGCATCTTGCCCGACAGCGCGGTGCGATAGCCCATGCGCCGCAGATAGTGGGCATAGGTCGGTACGTCGGCGGGGAAATCGGCGGCGTTGTCGTAGGCACCGATCTTGCTCGGCAACTGGCCACTGACCAGGGTAAAACGTGACGGCGCGCAGAGCGGGCTGTTGCAGTAGGCGGCATCGAAGACCACGCCTTCGGCGGCCAGGCGGCTCAGGTTCGGAAGCTTGATGGGCGATGCACCGTAGAGCGGCAACAGGGGCGCGGCCATTTGATCGGCCATGATGAAGAGAATGTTCTTGCGCTTCATGTAATCGCGGCATTCCATAGTGAATTGTTATGCGATAGTGCTGTGATCCAGCATGTGGCCCACGGAATCTGTGGTAAAGCCCCTACCAAACAATGACTAGGATAAGTACAGCTTATGTATGAAGCGCTGGGTGACCTGTCCCTCGATCTGCTCCGGGCCTTTGAAGCGGCGGCCCGTCATCACAGCTTTACCGCCGCGGCGGTGGAGCTGGGCACGACTCAGCCGGCCATCAGCCAGCAGATCAAGCGCCTGGAAGACCAGTTGACCACCCGCCTGTTCGACCGCATCTACCGGGGCATCGAGTTGACCGAAGCCGGCTCGATTCTGTTCGAGCAGGTGCAGGCCGGTTTGCAGAGCATCGACAGTGGCTTGAGCGCGGTCACCGCCCAGCGTCAGCACGAGGTGCTGCAGGTCGCTACCGACTTTGCTTTTGCCGCCTATTGGTTGATGCCGCGCCTGCACCGTTTTCATGCGGCCAATCCGCAGGTCGATGTCAGCCTGGTGACCAGTGAGCGTAGCCACAACATGTTGCGCACTGATATCGATGTGGCGGTGTTGTTCGGCAAGGGCCGTTTCAAGCAGGGCGAGAGTCATTGGCTGTTCAGCGAGGAAGTGTTTCCGGTGTGCAGCCCGCAATTGCTCAAGGGCCGCGAGCTGCCGCTGCCCACCGAGGCCTTGCTGGAGTTTCCGTTGCTGCACCTCAAGGGCGAAAACAGCAGCCACTGGTTCGACTGGAGCGGGGTTTTTCGCGAACTGGGACTGACCACGGCACCGGCGCCGGGGCAATTGCGCTTCGACAACTACACCTTGCTGATCCAGGCGGCGATCGGCGGCCAGGGCGTGGCCATCGGCTGGCGTCACCTGGTGGATAATCTGTTGGAGCAGGGATTGTTATGCCGGCCGATCAGCCAGACGGCGATTTCCACTTTTGGCTATTACGTGGTCTTGCCCCAGCGTAAACGGCGTGGCGCGCTGATCCAGCGTTTCTTCGACTGGTTGATGGCCGAGCAGGCCGACAGTGCGCAATCGCTGGTGGGGCTGGGCTTGCCCTCGATTGCGGTGTAGCGTTAGGCCATTAACCGACGCTGAACGAGAGCGGCATGCAACGTATCAAGGGTTATCACGCCCACATCTATTTCGATGCTTCGACACTGGAGCAGGCCCGTGAGCTATGTGAGCTGGCGGCGACGACCTTTCCACTGCAGATGGGGCGGATGCACGAGCGCCCGGTGGGGCCTCATCCGGACTGGAGCTGCCAACTGGCGTTCGAAGCGCAATATATCGGCGTGGTCTTGCCGTGGCTGGCGTTGCACCGCAAGGGCCTGGTGGTGTTCATCCATCCCCTGACCGGCGATGACCTGGCCGACCATCGCGATCATGGGATCTGGATGGGGGCGGTCAGGCCATTGGATCTGTCGCTGTTCTAGGCGGTCAGTTCAGCACGCCGTCGAGAATCTCGTAGACAACCCCGGTGCCGATGGTAATCAGGACCACGTCATTGCCCATGCGCCGCCACTCGTAACCCTCATACCTCGGCAGGCGGCTCAGTGCCCGGTCGTCCAGGCGCTCGCCTTCGTAGCCCCGTGGCAGCGGCCGGCCACGTTCCAGACGGTAGCCCGGTGGCGGTGGCGCGCCACGGCCGAAGTGTTCACGGTCATCATGAATGATCTGCCGGACCGGGCCGAAGTCCTGGGGCGGACGGTGCATATTGCGCTCGTCATGTCCCCTGTCCGGGCCTCTGTCGGGACCCCGTTGGTCATAGCCACCGTGATCATGGTCTTCGCCGTGCCATTGATCCTCGGCATGCAGCAGCGGACTGGCGCTCAGTACCAGCAGACCAAGACCGGCCATCAGGCGTTTGGGCATTTTCATCGGGGGCATTCCTCACCACACGGGCAATACATCGAATAGGGGTGAAGATTTGGCTTCAAACCCCCGGGTCATACTTTATTAGTCCGCATGGTGGCGTTTAGATTCCTTTGTATCAGGAACTTTACCTTTGGCCGGCACCGACGTTATCGCCAGCGATCATGCTGTTCGCTCATGCCGTGTCGCAGGGCTTCGAGGCGTTCGCGCAAGGAGGCGTCGTTTGCCGGCTCGCCGGCGGTTCTTGCGGGATCGGAGGCCAGGCTCGTGGCACTGGGCGCCAGGGCTTCGAACGCGAACAGGCTGGACAGGTCTTGTCGCGGTGGCGGCGTTTGGCGTGGAAGCGAAGTGACCGACCCGAGCCGCTTTGGGCGCGGGATTTCAGTGACGGACAGGTGATCGAGGAAGGTACAGGCGACAGCGAGGGTCATAGGGGGCATCCATGTTCATGGGTAACGATCCAGCGCTCCTGCGCGGCCGTCTCTTGCCAGTATTTCCCGGAAAGAGCATGTAATGATTACCCCTTTGACAGCGCAGTTCTGTCAATAAACGCTCAGGTTGGTGCCCATGAAAAAGGGACCCAAGGTGGTGGCCCTGGATCCCTCTGTGCCGTGCCGCGTGGTTCAGCGCGCGGTACGTACGCCTTCGGCGAGGGCCGCGCAGAGGCTCAGCACGCCATCGATGGCCTGCTCATCGCTGCTGGCGTTGGCGATGTGATCGATCAGCGCCGAGCCGACCACCACACCATCCGCCAACCGGGCGATGGCCGCGGCCTGCTCCGGGGTGCGGATACCGAAACCGATGCTGATCGGCAGGTCGGTGTGACGACGCAGGCGGGCCACCGCTTCTTCGACGTGTTCCAGGGTCGCCGAGCCGGCACCGGTCACACCGGCAACCGACACGTAGTAGACGAAGCCGGAGCTGCCGTTGAGCACGGTGGGCAGGCGCACGTCGTCGGTGGTCGGCGTGGTCAGGCGGATAAAGTCCAGGCCGGCGGCCTGGGCCGGGTCGCACAGTTCGCCGTTATGTTCCGGCGGCAGGTCGACCACGATCAGGCCGTCGACACCGGCGGCCTTGGCATCGGCGATAAAACGCGGTACGCCGTAGTGGTGGATCGGGTTGAAGTAACCCATCAGCACCAACGGGGTGTCGTTGTTCTCGGCGCGGAACTCGCGAACCATCTGCAGGGTTTTTGCCAGGTTCTGCTTGGCGCCCAGGGCACGGATGTTCGCCAGCTGGATCGCCGGGCCGTCGGCCATCGGATCGGTGAAGGGCATGCCCAGCTCGATCACATCGGCACCGGCCTTGGGCAGGCCCTTGAGGATCGCCAGGGAGGTGTCATAACCCGGGTCGCCGGCGGTGATAAAGGTCACCAGGGCGGCGCGGTTCTGTTCTTTCAGCTCGGCAAAGCGGGTTTGCAGGCGGCTCATCAGTGTTTCTCCTGCTGGGACTGTTGCATGTGGTGCATGACGGTTTGCATGTCCTTGTCACCGCGACCGGACAGGTTGACCACCATCAGGTGATCCTTGGGCAGGGTCGGCGCACGCTTGAACACTTCGGCCAGGGCATGGGCACTTTCCAGGGCCGGGATAATGCCTTCGAGACGGCAGCACTGGTGGAACGCGGCCAGGGCTTCGTGATCGGTGATCGAGGTGTACTGGACGCGACCGATATCGTGCAACCAGGCGTGTTCCGGGCCGATGCCGGGGTAGTCGAGGCCGGCGGAAATCGAGTGGGCATCGATGATCTGGCCGTCGTCGTCCTGCAGCAGGAAGGTCCGGTTGCCGTGCAGCACGCCCGGGACGCCGCCGTTCAGGCTGGCGGCGTGCTTGCCGGTTTCGATACCGTGGCCGGCCGCTTCGACGCCGATGATTTCGACGCTGGTGTCATCGAGGAACGGGTGGAACAGGCCCATGGCGTTGGAGCCGCCACCGATGCACGCCACCAGGCTGTCGGGCAGGCGCCCTTCCTGGGCTTGCAACTGGTCGCGGGTTTCCTTGCCGATCACCGCCTGGAAGTCGCGGACCATGGCCGGATACGGGTGCGGGCCGGCGACGGTGCCGATCAGGTAGAAGGTGCTGTCGACGTTGGTCACCCAGTCGCGCAGGGCTTCGTTCATCGCGTCCTTCAGGGTGCCGGTGCCGGCGACCACCGGGATCACTTCGGCGCCCAGCAGCTTCATGCGGAACACGTTGGCCTGCTGGCGCTCGATGTCGGTGGTGCCCATGTAGATCACGCAGTCCAGGCCGAAGCGCGCGGCGACGGTGGCGGTGGCCACGCCGTGCATGCCGGCGCCGGTCTCGGCGATGATGCGTTTCTTGCCCATGCGCCGCGCCAGCAGGATCTGGCCGATGCAGTTGTTGATCTTGTGGGCGCCGGTGTGGTTCAGCTCTTCGCGCTTGAGGTAGATCTTCGCGCCGCCGCAGTGTTCGGTCAGGCGTTCGGCGAAGTACAGCGGGCTCGGACGACCGACGTAGTCGCGCTGGAAGTAGGCCAGTTCCTCGATGAACGCAGGATCGATCTTGGCGGCTTCGTATTCGCGGTTCAGGTCGAGGATCAGCGGCATCAGGGTTTCGGCCACGTAGCGGCCGCCGAATGCGCCGAACAGGCCGTTGGCGTCGGGGCCGTTGCGCAGGTTGGACTGGGTCATGGGAGGCTCCAGGTGGGCGATTGAATGTTTGATGGGGTTCACTCTAACCATGACAGGCGCGGATGAAAACCGATAAGATCGCCGCAACCTGTCAGGAAAACTCACAGATACCATGAGCCGCGACCTTCCCCCGCTCAATGCCTTGCGCGCCTTCGAGGCCACCGCCCGCTTGAACAGCGTCAGTCAGGCCGCCGAACAGCTGCATGTGACCCATGGAGCGGTCAGCCGGCAGTTGAAAGTGCTTGAGGAGCATCTGGGCCTGAGCCTGTTCGCCAAGGAAGGTCGCGGCCTGAAACTCACAGATGCGGGCGTTCGCCTGCGCGACGCCAGTTTCGAGGCGTTCGAGCGGCTGCGGGCGGTCTGCGCCGAGTTGACCCAGAGCACGGCGGACGCGCCCTTTGTGCTGGGCTGTTCCGGGAGCCTGCTGGCGCGCTGGTTTATTCCGCGACTGGGGCGGCTGAATGCCGATTTGCCCGACCTGCGCCTGCACCTGTCGGCGGGTGAAGGCGATCTCGATCCGCGCAAGCCGGGGCTCGATGCCCTGCTGCTGTTCGCCGAGCCGCCGTGGCCGGCGGATATGCAGGTTATAGAACTGGCGAGCGAGCGCATCGGCCCGGTCATGAGTCCGCATTTTGCCCGTTACGAGTCATTGCTGCGGGCCCCGGCCCGTGGCCTGGTGGGTGAAGCGCTGTTGCACACCACCTCACGACCCCAGGCCTGGCCCAGCTGGGCGCGGCAGAACGGTATCGATGCGGCGCAGTTGAAGTACGGACAGGGTTTCGAGCATCTGTACTACCTGCTCGAAGCGGCGGTGGCCGGTTTGGGGGTGGCGATCGCGCCGCAGCCGCTGGTAGCGGACGATTTGCGTGGCGGTCGGCTGGTGGCGCCCTGGGGCTTCAATGAAACCCCGGGGCGGCTGGCCTTGTGGCTACCCCGGCGCGCCACGGACGGACGCGCCCAGCAGTTGGCCCAATGGCTCAAGACCGAGTTGGAACACAGGGCTTAATCGCCGCGTTTGCACAACAGGTAAGCGGCCAAAAGCCCCAGCGCACCCACCGCGACACCGGCGGTTGTCCACGGATGTTCCTGGGCATAATCACGGGTCGCAATCCCGGTTTCGCGGGTTCTGACCTTGACCTCTTCATAGGCATCGCTGAGCAGGTGACGTGAATGCTTGAGTGCGTTCTCGGCATTGCTCTTGAGGGCCTTGAGGGTTTTGCGCGACTCGTCCGAGGCGTCGTCCTTGAGGCTTTCGAGGGACTTGAGCAGGCTCTCGATTTCGGCTTCCATGCTTTGCAATGAGGCTTTGCGTAGTGCGTTGCTGGCCATATCGGCGTTCTCCCGCAGTTGAGTGGCGTGTGCAGATTGGGACTCCAGCGCGCGGTGAAAGTGCAGAAAATCTGCATCGCATCTCAGGATCTATCGATCCGAGCTGTGGGAAAAATCACTGCTAGGCTCTCTGGACAGCCCCCGGGACTTAGGAGAACAGCATGAGCGACCACCACACCTACAAGAAAATCGAACTGGTAGGTTCTTCCCCCACCAGTATCGAAGACGCCATCAACAATGCCCTGGCCGAAGCCGGTAAAAGCATCAAGCATCTGGAGTGGTTCGAGGTGCTTGATACCCGTGGGCATATCAAGGACAACAAGGCCGCGCACTTCCAGGTCACCCTGAAAGTCGGCTTCAGAATCGCCAATAGCTGAACAAATACTGGCCTTTTGAACTTATAGGCTGGCCGACTGCCATATTGATTGCTATACAGAGGGTGCTAAATAGCCCGAGGTGCGTCGCCCAAAAGCCGACGCACTTTTTTTGATCTGACCAGGGAATATGATCGATGAAGAAGCTTGTGCTGGCGGTAGCGTTGTTGAGTGTGGCGGGAACCGCCCTTGCGGCGGGCAAGCCATGCGACGTGGTGGAGAAGGACATCAAGGACAAGCTTGAAGCCAAGGGCGTTCATGGTTATTCGCTGCAGATCGTCGATAAAGCCGGCAATAGCGGTACCGATGGCAAGACCATTGGCACCTGCGATGCGGGTAAGAAGGAAATCGTCTACAAGCGCAAATAAGCGTAAGTGGATATCAAAGCCGGCGCTGGCGCCGGCTTTTTTGTGGCTGGCCGTCAGCCCTTCATGACCTGCGCCAGCAACTCGTAGGAATGCAGTCGATCGGCATGTTCATACAGGTCGCAGGTGAAGATCAGCTCATCGGCCTGGGTCTGCTCGATCAGGACTTCCAGCTTGGCGCGGATCTTCTCGGGGCTGCCGACCATCGCCAGGCCGAGGAAACTCGCCACCGCTTCTCTTTCGTGGGGCAGCCACAGGCCATCCATGGTCTGCACCGGCGGCCGTTGCACCAGGCTCTGGCCACGCATCAGCGCAAGGATGCGCTGGTACACCGAGGTCGCCAGGTAGTCGGCCTTTTCATCGGTATCCGCGGCCACCAGCGGTACGCCGAGCATCACGTAGGGTTTGTCGAGCACCGCCGAAGGCTTGAAGTGATTGCGGTAGACGCGAATCGCCTCATGCATGTAGCGCGGTGCGAAATGTGAGGCGAAAGCGTAGGGCAAACCCCGCTCCCCGGCCAGCTGTGCGCTGAACAGGCTCGAACCCAGCAGCCAGACCGGCACCTGGGTACCGGTGCCCGGCATGGCGATCACCCGTTGTTCCGGTGTGCGCGGGCCGAGGTAGCCCATCAGCTCAGTGACATCTTCGGGGAAGTCGTCGGCGCTGCCCGAACGCTCGCGGCGCAGGGCCCGGGCGGTCATCTGGTCGGAACCCGGGGCGCGGCCCAGGCCCAGGTCGATACGGCCGGGATAGAGACTTTCCAGGGTGCCGAACTGTTCGGCGATCACCAGGGGCGCATGGTTGGGCAGCATCACGCCGCCGGAACCGACGCGAATGGTCGAGGTGCCGCCCGCCAGGTAACCCAGCAGCACGGACGTCGCCGAACTGGCGATCCCGTCCATGTTGTGGTGCTCGGCGACCCAGAAGCGGTGGTAGCCGAACTTCTCCACATGACGGGCCAGATCCAGCGAATTGCGCAGGGATTGGCCCGGGCTGCCGTCCTGGCGCACGGGCACCAGGTCGAGGGTGGAAAACTTGACGTCGGACAGTCGCTTCATGAGCCTGCTACTCCTGTGAGGGTACGCAGGCTTCGTCTGCTGTCGAAAAACCTGCCGGTCTCCAGGGAATGTGGGCATATACCCGAGTTTCAAGAGGAGAGCTGTTTTTAACCTGCATTTTTTTCAGATGAGTCTTACGGGGTGAACTTTAATCCAGCGTCTATCCTCAGAACCTTGACCCCGGCGTGAACCCTTCGCGCCGGCTTTTGAGGAGGCAGCTATGAGTATCACGAAGAAAGCATCGGCTCATTGGGCAGGCGACCTGAAAACCGGTATTGGTTCCATTTCCACGGAAACCGGGGTGTTGCGTGAAGCGCCTTACGGTTTCAAGGCACGTTTCGAAGGCGGCAAGGGCACCAACCCGGAAGAACTGATCGGTGCCGCCCACGCGGGGTGTTTCTCCATGGCCTTTTCGATGATTCTCGGCGAGGCCGGGCTCAAGGCCGACAGTATCGACACCCAGGCCGAAGTGACCCTGGACCAGGTTGACGGTGGTTTTGCGATCACCGCGGTGCACCTGATTCTCAAGGCGAAAATCCCCGGCGCCAGCCAGCAGCAGTTCGATGAGCTGAGCAAAAAGGCCAAGGAAGGTTGTCCGGTGTCCAAGGTGTTGAACGCGAAGATCAGCCTCACCGGGACCTTGGTGCACTGATTGCGCACTGGCAAGACCCAGGGATGTGAGGTGGCTCAGAACTTGGCTGGCGCAAGTGTGGTCGAATGAACTGTGGCAGTTTGCGCGTACGCCCTGGCGACGCGCTGCCGTAGTCAAGGAGTTCGACCATGAAACGTATTGCCCTGGGGATTTTCTGTTGCGTGCTGGCCACCTCGGCCCTGGCCGCGACCAAGCCGTGTGAAGAGCTCAAGTCCGAGATCGAAACCAAGATCCAGGCGGCCGGCGTCAGTTCCTACACCCTGGAGATCGTTGCCAGGGATGAAGTCCACGACCAGAACATGGTCGTGGGCAGTTGTGAAGGCGGCAGCAAGAAAATCATCTACCAGAAGAACGACCGCTGAAGCTACGGAATGCAGAACACATTGTTCTGCTCCGCCACGACTTCACCCTTGTCGTTGTACAGCCGCGCGCTGGCGTTGAAGCCCAGGGCTATACCCTCCAGGCGGTAGCGCCGGCCGGCTTCGAAGTGGTCGTAGTGCACGCTCAGGTAGCACAGCCGGTTCGGCGGGTCGGTGTTCATCGCCATGCCGCCGATATAGACCTCGTAATCGAAACGAGCCAGGAGGTCATGGCTGCCCGGCGTGACCTGGAAAAAGCGTCCGTCGCGCAGACGCTGCTTGTCCAGGCTTTCGGCCATGATCACCGTACCGGTGTGGGTGTCCAGGTCGACCCAGGCCATTTGCGGATTCACCGCCGGTAACGGACTGATACAGCCGCCCAGGCTGGCCAGGGCGAAGAGTACGGGGAGATGTTTGCGCATGATGTTTCCACTCTGTTCAGGAGATCAGCATACCTGCGTTCAGGGGTATCGGGACGCCCGGGCGTGAAGCTTGTGGTGGGGCCTCCCTGCGGTGAACACCTCAACCTCGATAATCTTCATGGAAAAGCCTTCAGCCCGCGCGCTAGTCTTGTGTCTGCTCCCTGCAGGTGATTCCCATGATGTTCAGGCCCGTGGTACGCGGTTCGATAGGCGCCTTGCTGCTGTTGCTCGGTGGTTGCAGCAGTCTCAATTATTATAGCCAGCTGGCCGGTGGCCAGTTGAGCCTGTTGCACGCCCGGGAGCCGGTGGCCGAGGTGATTGCCGATCCGGCCCGGGACCCGAAACTGCGCGAACACCTGGCCCAGTCCCAGCAGGCGCGGGCCTTTGCCAGCGAGCATCTGCACCTGCCGGACAACCGCAGTTACCGCTTGTATGCGGATATCAAACGCCCTTATGTGGTCTGGAATGTCTTTGCCACGCCGGAATTTTCCCTGACCCCGCAGCAGCATTGTTTCCCGATTGCCGGTTGCGTGGCCTATCGCGGCTATTACAACCAGGGCGCGGCGCGGGGTGAGGCGGCGCTGCAGAAGCAGCAGGGCATGGACGTGTATATCGGCGGGGTCGAGGCCTACTCGACGCTGGGCTGGTTCGACGATCCGATTATCAGTTCGATGCTGACCTGGGGCGACGAGCGCCTGGCGACGCTGATCTTTCATGAACTGGCGCACCAGCGTTTTTATGTAAAGGACGACACCGAGTTCAATGAGTCCTATGCCAACTTCGTCGAGCAGGAAGGCACGCGGCAATGGCGGGCGGCGCGAGGCTTGCCGCCGGCCAAGGTCAACGATGTAGCGCAGAAGGATCAGTTTATCGAGCTGGTGCTGAAGACCCGGGCGCGCTTGCAGCAGTTGTATGCGCAGGCCTTGCCGGTCGAGCAGATGCGTGAGCGCAAGGCGCAGGAGTTCCAGCGCTTGCGGGACGAGTACCACCAGATGCAGGCGAGTCAGTGGGCGGGTGACAAGCGTTATGACGCCTGGATCAACGGGCCGCTGAATAACGCCAAGCTGCTGCCCTTCGGGCTGTATGACCAGTGGGTGCCGGCGTTTGCGGCGTTGTTCAAGCAGGTGAATGGCGACTGGCCGGTGTTCTTCAAGGCTGTGGAAAAGCTGGGGGGCTTGCCGGTTGGCGAGCGTACGGCGGCGTTGCGCAAGCTGATGCCTGGCTGAAGGGCGCCATCGCGAGCAAGCTTGCTCCTACAATGTTTGTGTCGTGCCAATAAGTTGCGGACGACCGATATCTTGTAGGAGCAAGCTTGCTCGCGATGCAGGCGACACGGTTTCACGTCTTACACAAACGCCCGATGCAACTGCGCCAGCGTCTGGAAATGATAAGCCGGCTGCTGCGCACTCAACTCCTCGAAACTGCCGAACCCATACCCCACCGCCGCCGCATCCAGACCATTGCGTTGCGCGCCGATCAGGTCGTGCTTGCGGTCGCCGATCATCAGCGTATCGCTCGGTTCCAACCCTTCTTCGGCGATCAGGTGGGCAATCAGCTCGACCTTGTCGGTCCGCGTGCCATCCAGCTCGCTGCCGTAGATCATCTTGAAGTGCCGGGCAAAATCGAAATGCCGGGCAATCTCCCGGGCAAACACCCAGGGCTTGGACGTGGCGATATACAAGGTGCGCCCCTGCCCGCCCAGCAGCTCCAGCAACGGCATGACCCCTTCGAACACCCGGTTCTCATACAGCCCGGTCACCTTGAAGCGTTCCCGGTAGAAGTTCACCGCCTCCCAGGCCTTGGCCTCGTCAAACCCGTAGAACTGCATGAACGCCTGCAACAACGGCGGGCCGATAAAGTGTTCGAGCTTGCCGAGGTCCGGCTCGTCGATCCCCAGTTTGCCCAGCGCGTACTGGATCGAACGGGTGATGCCCTCGCGCGGGTCGGTCAGGGTGCCGTCGAGGTCGAAGAGAATCGTCTGGTAATGCATGGAATGTCCTGGCTGTACAAAAAATAATCAAACGGCCTGGTGATAACCTTCGGCCATGTGCAGGTCCTTGAGCTTCACGTAGTTCGCCGCGCTGTAGGTGAAAAACGCCCGTTCCTTGTCCGTCAGCGCGCGCGCCTGCTTGACCGGGCTGCCGACATAGAGAAAGCCGCTTTCCAGGACCTTGCCCGGCGGCACCAGGCTGCCGGCGCCGACGATCACCTCGTCCTCGATCAGCGCGCCATCCATGACGATGCTGCCCATGCCGATCAGAATCCGGCTGCCCACCGTGCAGCCATGCAGCATGACCTTGTGGGCGATGGTCACGTCGTCGCCGATCAGCAGCGGGAAACCCTCGGGGTTGAAAGGCCCGGCGTGGGTGATATGTAACACGCAGCCGTCCTGCACGCTGGTGCGTTGGCCGATGCGGATGCGGTGCATGTCGCCGCGGATCACGGTCAACGGCCAGATGGAGCTGTCGGCGCCGATTTCGACGTCGCCGATCACCACCGCCGAACGGTCGACAAAGGCCCGTTCACCGAGTGCCGGCGTGAGATTCTGATAGGTGCGAAGGGACACGATAGGCGCTCTCTCTTTGGTTGATAGCTGCGGTCGACGTCGATTGTAATTAAGATGGGCCCATGTTTCTTCCAGCCAAGGTGCCAACCGTGAGCGTGAACAACCCTCTTCTGCAGTCCTACGACCTGCCGCCGTTCTCGGCGATCCGCGCCGAACACGTGCTGCCGGCCATCGAACAGATCCTGGCGGACAACCGCGCGGCCATCGCCGAAATCCTCGCCACCCAAGGCCAACAGCCTACCTGGGCCGGGCTGATCCTGGCGATGGATGAACTCAACGATCGTCTGGGCGCCGCCTGGAGTCCGGTCAGCCACCTGAATGCGGTGTGCAACAGCGCTGAATTGCGCGAAGCCTACGAGGCCTGCCTGCCGGCCTTGAGCGCCTACTCCACGGAGCTGGGCCAGAACCGCGAACTGTTCCAGGCGTTCGAAGCCCTGGCGAACAGCCCGCAGGCCGCCAGCTTCGACGTCGGCCAGAAAACCATTCTCGAACACTCCCTGCGCGACTTCCGCCTGTCGGGTATCGACCTGCCGCCCGAGCAGCAAAAGCGCTATGCGGAGGTGCAGAGCAAGCTGTCCGAACTGGGCAGCCGCTTCTCCAACCAGTTGCTCGACGCGACCCAGGCCTGGACCCGGCACGTCACCGACGAGGCCGGTCTTGCCGGCCTGAGCGACTCCTCCAAGGCGCAAATGGCCGCCGCGGCCCAGGCCAAGGGCCTGGACGGCTGGTTGATCACCCTGGAATTCCCGAGCTACTACGCGGTGATGACCTACGCCCAGGACCGCGCCCTGCGCGAAGAGGTGTACGCCGCCTACTGCACCCGGGCCTCGGACCAGGGCCCGAATGCCGGCCAGTACGACAACGGTCCGGTGATGGAAGAAATCCTCGACCTGCGCCAGGAACTGGCGCAATTGTTGGGTTTCGCCAGCTTCTCGGAATTGAGCCTGGCGACCAAGATGGCCGACTCCAGCGACCAGGTGCTGACCTTCCTGCGCGACCTGGCCAAGCGCAGCAAGCCGTTTGCCGCCCAGGACCTGCAACAACTCAAGGCCTACGCCGCCGAACAAGGCTGTGCCGAGCTGCAAAGCTGGGACAGCGGTTACTACGGCGAGAAGCTGCGTGAGCAACGCTACAGCGTTTCCCAGGAAGCCCTGCGCGCCTACTTCCCGATCGACAAGGTGCTCGGCGGGCTGTTCGCCATTGTCCAGCGCCTGTACGGCATCGAGATTGCCGAGCAGAGCGGTTTCGACACCTGGCACCCGGATGTCCGCCTGTTCGAAATCAAGGAAAACGGCCAGCACGTCGGGCGTTTCTTCTTTGACCTCTATGCCCGCGCCAACAAGCGTGGCGGGGCCTGGATGGACGGTGCCCGTGATCGTCGGCGTACGGTTGATGGCGTCCTGCAAAGCCCGGTGGCCAACCTGGTGTGCAACTTCGCCCCGGCCGACAGCGGCAAGCCGGCCCTGCTGACCCATGACGAAGTCACCACCCTGTTCCACGAGTTCGGCCATGGGCTGCATCACCTGCTGACCCGTATCGACCATGCCGGCGTGTCCGGTATCAATGGCGTGGCCTGGGATGCCGTGGAGCTGCCGAGCCAGTTCATGGAAAACTGGTGCTGGGAGCCTGAAGGCCTGGCGTTGATCTCCGGTCACTACGAAAGCGGCGAACCGTTGCCCCAGGATCTGCTGGAAAAAATGCTCGCGGCGAAGAACTTCCAGTCCGGGCTGATGATGGTGCGCCAGCTGGAATTCTCGCTGTTCGACTTCGAACTGCATGCCACCCACGGCGACGGCCGCAGCGTGGCACAGGTCCTCGAAGGCGTGCGCGACGAGGTCTCGGTGATGCGTCCGCCGGCCTACAACCGCTTCCCCAACAGCTTTGCGCACATTTTCGCCGGCGGTTACGCGGCGGGCTACTACAGCTACAAATGGGCGGAAGTGCTGTCGGCCGACGCCTTCTCCAAGTTCGAGGAAGAGGGTGTGCTGAACGAACAGACCGGTCGTGCCTTCCGTGAAGCGATCCTGGCCCGCGGTGGCTCCCAGGCGCCGATGGTGCTGTTCGTCGACTTCCGTGGCCGCGAGCCGTCGATTGACGCACTCTTGCGTCATAGCGGCCTGAGCGAGGATGCCGCGGCATGAGCGAGGCACCCGTGATCAAGACCAAGAAGCGCTTTATCGCCGGGGCGGTCTGCCCGGCGTGCAGCGAGCAGGACAAGCTGATGATGTGGAGCGAAGACGACGTTCCGCACCGTGAGTGCGTGGCTTGCGGTTATGCCGATACCCTGAATGAACAGGGCTTGTCGGTGCCCAAGGAGCTGGGTACGCGGGTCAATACCGCACCGGTCAAGGCGCCGCAGGACAACAAGGTCCAGACCGTGCAGTTTTTCCCCAATCCCAAGTTGAAAAAGCCCGACGGCCAATAGCCGCCCAGGGGCTATTTGCTGAGCCGGGTTACGCCCGGCTCATCCTCGGCACTCACAGACTTGAGCCAGCTCTGCACCGCGCAGGTGGCGTAGGGACTGGTGCTGCACGCGCCGCTGGCGAGGGCTTCGCGTAGCTTGTCGACCGGCGCCTGCATCATGTAGCGGATGCTGTCCTTGAAGTGCGTGCTGTCGCCGAATCCGCCCATCATCATTTCGCTCAGGGCTTCCTCCTTGCTCCAGCCCTGCACCACCACGCGGTACATCGCCGCCATCAGGCCGGCGCGTTCCGTGCCCTTCCGGTCGTGGATCAGCACCGAACCCCGGTCCTCGGCGTCCTTGATCGCGCGCAAGACGGTCAACACGTCGGCGTCATCGACATGGCCGATCCGGTAGGGCAGATGCACCTGCTTGATGTTCGGGGCCGACAGCCAGCTGGAGTCGGCCTCCGGCTGGAAGTTGATGACCGTGGTGATGTTCAGCCTGGCCAGGATCGGCACGGCATTGCTGTCGGGCAAGGTGCTGCGATAGAGCGTCGGGGTCATCTGGTTGAGGTTGTACTGGTTGCCCACCGATGTGGCCCATTGCGGCGGGCGTTGGTTGCTGTTGTCGCCGGCCTGGGCGGCGAGCAGCACCAGGCCGCTGATCAGCATCAGGCCAAGGAGGGAAAACCAGCGAACGATCGACATAGATGGACGGCGCCCGGAAAAAGAAAACTCGATATTGCCCTATAGCATTGATTTTTACGGATCAAAAGCCCGTGAGTCGAGCGTCAAAGATTTGTGAGAGAGGCGGAATGAAGGCCGGAAAAGGTCGAGATTTTTAGCTGAATCGATTTATCTTGATGCTTAGGCTGCTATCATTTGTAACTAAAGGTTGCCAGTGTGTTCTCAATCCGAGGTGTCTCGATAGAGACCGCTGCCCGAAAAAGACAGGTTGCTCAATTGAAGTGACCGATTAATCCGTGCGTGCAAGATGAGTGAGGTAACGCCATGTCTGATCAAGATCGAGATAACCCGCGGCGTGAGTTCCTGCGCAAAACCCTGACCTTGATCCCGGTGGTCACCGTGGCGAGCAGCGCGTTGGGCAGCAGTGTCCTGCAAGCCGCCTCGCAAGTGACGCCAGCGGCCGCCGACAAGGCTCCGGTCAACAGCGGGCATTACGAGCCGAGCTTTTTCACCGCCGAGGAATGGGCTTTTCTCAATGCCGCCGTGGCCCGATTGATTCCGGCCGACGCCCAGGGGCCGGGTGCCCTGGAAGCCGGTGTGCCGGAATTTATCGACCGGCAAATGAACACCCCTTACGCCAGTGGCGCCTTGTGGTTTATGCAGGGGCCCTTCGCCACCGATGCGCCGCCGGAGATGGGTTGGCAAAGCAAACTGGTGCCCCGCGAGATCTATCGGCTGGGCATCGCTGCTACGGAGGCCTGGTGCAAGAAGCTGCAGGGTTCAACCTTTGTCGCGCAAGACAGCGCTACCCAGGATGCCTTGCTCAAGCGACTGGAGGTCGGAGACGCCGATTTCGACAGTGTCCCGCCGAAGATTTTCTTCAGCTTCCTGCTGCAAAACACCAAGGAAGGTTTCTTCAGCGACCCGATCCATGGCGGCAACAAAGGTCTGGTCGGCTGGACCATGATCGGCTTTCCCGGCGCCCGCGCCGATTTTATGGATTGGGTTGAACGCAACGAGCAATACCCCTTCCCGGCTGTATCCATTCGCGGCGAGAGGGCATGAGCATGGCGATTCAAATGAAGAAGGTCGACGCGGTAATCGTCGGTTTCGGCTGGACCGGGGCGATCATGGCCAAGGAACTGACCGAAGCCGGGCTCAATGTCGTGGCCCTGGAACGCGGTCCCATGCAGGACACCTACCCAGACGGCAATTACCCACAGGTGATCGACGAGCTCACCTACAGCGTGCGCAAGAAACTCTTCCAGGATATCTCCAAGGAAACCGTCACCATTCGCCATAGCGTCAATGACGTCGCCCTGCCGAACCGCCAGCTCGGCGCGTTCCTGCCGGGCAATGGCGTGGGTGGTGCGGGGCTGCACTGGTCTGGCGTGCACTTTCGGGTCGATCCCATCGAGCTGCGCATCCGCAGTCACTACGAAGAGCGCTACGGCAAACACTTCATTCCCAAGGACATGACCATCCAGGATTTCGGCGTCAGCTACGAAGAGCTGGAACCGTTCTTCGACCATGCCGAAAAGGTCTTTGGCACCTCGGGGCAGGCCTGGACCGTCAAGGGCCAGTTGGTCGGCCAGGGCAAGGGCGGCAACCCTTACGCGCCGGATCGCTCCAATCCCTTTCCGCTGGAGTCGCAGAAGAACACCTACTCCGCGCAGCTGTTCCAGAAAGCCGCCAGCGAGGTCGGCTACAAGCCCTACAATCTGCCATCGGCAAATACTTCAGGGCCCTACACCAACCCTTACGGGGCGCAGATGGGCCCGTGCAATTTCTGCGGCTTCTGCAGCGGTTATGTCTGCTACATGTATTCCAAGGCCTCGCCGAACGTGAACATCCTGCCGGCGTTGCGCCAGGTGCCGAACTTCGAACTGCGGCCCAATTCCCACGTGCTGCGGGTCAATCTCGACAGCACCAAAAGCAAGGCCACCGGCGTGACCTATATCGACGCCCAGGGCCGCGAGGTGGAGCAAGAGGCCGACCTGGTGATTCTCGGCGCCTTCCAGTTCCATAACGTGCGGCTGATGCTGCTGTCCGGCATCGGCAAGCCCTACGACCCGATCACCGGCGAAGGCGTGGTGGGCAAGAACTTCGCCTACCAGAACATGGCCACCGTGAAGGCCTTCTTCGACAAGGACGTGTACACCAACAACTTTATCGGTGCCGGCGGCAACGGTGTGGCGATCGACGATTTCAACGCCGATAACTTCGACCACGGTCCCCATGGCTTTGTCGGCGGGTCGCCGATGTGGGTCAACCAGGCCGGCAGCCGGCCGATTGCCGGGACTTCGAACCCGCCGGGCACACCAGCCTGGGGCAGTGCCTGGAAACGTGCCACGGCCGATTACTACACCCACCAGGTGTCGATGGATGCCCACGGTGCGCACCAGTCCTATCGGGGCAACTACCTGGATCTCGACCCGGTTTACCGTGATGCCTACGGCTTGCCGCTGTTGCGGATGACCTTCGACTGGCAGGAAAACGACATCAAGATGAACCGCTTCATGGTCGACAAACTGAGCAAGGTCGCCGAGGCGATGAACCCCAAGTCCATTGCCCTGCTGGGCAAGCAGGTCGGTGAGCACTTCAACACGTCGTCCTACCAGACCACCCACCTCAACGGTGGCGCGATCATGGGCACCGACCCGAAGACCAGCGCCCTGAACCGCTACCTGCAATGCTGGGATGTGCACAACGTCTTTGTCCCTGGCGCTTCGGCTTTCCCCCAGGGTCTGGGCTACAACCCCACCGGCCTGGTGGCGGCGCTGACCTACTGGTCGGCCCGGGCGATCCGCGAGCAGTACCTGAAAAATCCCGGCCCGTTGGTCCAGGCATAAGGAGCGATAAACATGAAAGCACTGGTTATCGCCACCCTGGCGTTGTTGGGCAATGGCGCGGTCAGCGCCGCCGAGGCCGATCCGTCGGCCCTGATCAAGCAGGGAGAATACCTGGCGCGAGCCGGGGACTGCGTGGCCTGTCACACGGCCAAGGGCGGCCAGCCGTTCGCCGGCGGGCTGCCGATGCAGACGCCCATCGGCACGATCTATTCGACCAATATCACCCCGGATAAAAGTGGGATCGGCGCCTACAGCTTCGAAGATTTCGACCAGGCGGTCCGCCATGGTGTCGCCAAGAACGGCAGTACGCTTTACCCGGCGATGCCCTATCCGTCCTACGCCCGGGTCAGCGACAGCGATATGCAGGCGCTGTACGCCTACTTCATGAAGGGCGTGGCGCCGGTGGCCCAGGAAAACAAGGCCGTCGATATCCCCTGGCCGCTGAGCATGCGCTGGCCGTTGGCGGGTTGGCGCTGGGTGTTTGCGCCCAAGGTCGCCGAATACCAGGCCGGCAGCGGCGCTGACCCGGTGGTGAGCCGTGGCGCCTATCTGGTCGAAGGCCTCGGCCATTGCGGTGCCTGCCATACGCCACGGGCCCTGACCATGCAGGAAAAAGCCTTGAGCGCGAATGACGGCAGTGCCTTCCTGGCGGGCAGCGCGCCGCTCGAGGGCTGGATCGCGAAAAGCCTGCGCGGCGACCATAAGGATGGCCTCGGCAGTTGGAACGAAGCGCAGCTGGTGCAGTTCCTCAAGACCGGTCGCAGCGATCGCAGCGCGGTATTCGGCGGCATGAGCGATGTGGTGGTGCACAGCATGCAATACATGAGCGATGACGATCTGACGGCGATTGCCCGCTACCTCAAGAGCTTGCCGCCGGTGGATCCGCAGGACGCGCCTCACGCCTATGAGCCGCAGGTCGCACAAGCCCTGTGGAAAGGTGATGACAGCAAGCCGGGGGCGTCGGTCTATATCGACAACTGCGCGGCCTGCCACCGTACCGACGGTCACGGCTATACCCGGGTGTTCCCGGCGTTGGCCGGTAACCCGGTGGTGCAATCGGCGGACCCGACGTCGTTGATCCATATCGTGCTCAAGGGCGGCACCTTGCCGGCGACCCACACCGCACCTTCGAACTTCACCATGCCGGCGTTTGCCTGGCGATTGTCGGACCAGGAAGTGGCGGACGTGGTCGGTTTCATTCGCGGCAGTTGGGGTAATCAGGGCGGCGCAGTAAAGGCCAGCGATGTGGCGGCGTTGCGCAAGGAGGATATGCCGGCCAAACCGTAGGCTGGCGCCTGCCAGACGGTGCTAGGCAGATTCGCCTGACTCCATTACTGTATATAAATACAGTAATGGAGCCTTTCCAATGTTCACCCCGCTCCCACCCCGTGGCCGTGGCACCGCGACCAACCCGCACAACCGCTTCGCGTCCCATCGTTCGGTGGCCGAGGACGACGGCTGGTACCAGGAAGTCCCGTTGACCCAGGGCACCGAGGTGCGCATCGAGACGGCGAAATCCATCATCACCCGCAACACCTCGCCGGACCTGCCCTTCGACCGCTCCATCAATCCCTATCGCGGCTGCGAGCACGGTTGCATCTACTGCTACGCACGCCCCAGTCATGCCTACTGGGATATGTCCCCAGGCCTGGATTTCGAAACCAGGCTGATCGCCAAGACCAACGCCGCCGCCGTGCTGGAGCAGCAATTGTCCAAGCCGGGCTATCGGGTGGCCCCGATCAACCTGGGCTCCAACACCGATCCCTACCAGCCGATCGAACGCGAGCACCAGCTCACCCGACGGATCCTCGAGGTGTTGCTGCGTTATCGGCATCCGGTGACCATCGTCACCAAGGGCTCGCTGATCCTGCGCGACCTCGACCTGCTCACGGAACTGGCACGGCAGCGCCTGGTGGCGGTGATGATCAGCCTGACCAGCCTCGACGACGAACTCAAGCGCATCCTCGAGCCCCGTGCGGCGGCGCCCAAGGCGCGCTTGCGGGCGATCCGGGTCATGGGTGAAGCAGGTATCCCGGTGGGCGTTTTATGTTCGCCGATGATTCCGATGATCAACGACAGCGAGCTGGAAAGCCTGCTCACCGAGGCCCGCGACGCCGGTGCCCAGAGCGCCGCCTACATGATGCTGCGCCTACCCCTGGAGGTAGCGCCGCTGTTCGAGGAGTGGCTCGCCGCCCACTATCCGCAACGGGCAGCCCATGTCTTGAGCCTGATTCGCCAGACCCGTGGCGGCGAGCTCTACGACAGCCGATTCGGTGCTCGGATGCGCGGCGAAGGGCCGTTTGCCGACCTGCTGGCGCAACGTTTTGCCAAGGCCATCAAGCGTCTGGGCCTCAACCGCCGCGAAGGTTACAACCTCGATTGCACGGCGTTTTGTCCTCCCGGAGGGCAAATGTCGTTACTCTGAGCCATGATCCGGACAAAGGTGTCTGCTGGCGTTTGGCCTGCGCCTATACTCTCGGGTAAGCGCGTAAGAAGCTTCTGGAACGTCCGTCCTAGAGCCTCTGATTCAGCTTGAGTTAAGTTTTCGCGACTAGGGTGAAGCTGCCTGTTGTGTACAGGTGCGTTCAAGGAATCGGGCGTATTGATCCGATGGGTGCTGGCGCGAGCGAGCCAAATCAGGAAAATCCCCTTCAATCCGTCAGAAAAGAGGATGAATCATGAGTGACAAGGATAAACAGCCGTCGGCTGCGTCGGCACCAGGGCTCCCCGGGGCCGAAACCGCCGATGCGGCGTTGCAGCATATCGTCGATGGCTTCCTGCATTTTCATCATGAAATTTTTCCGCAGCAGGAAGAGTTGTTCAAGAAACTCGCTACGGCCCAGAGCCCCCGGGCGATGTTCATCACGTGCGCGGATTCGCGGATCGTGCCTGAACTCATTACCCATAGCTCGCCCGGCGACCTGTTCGTGACCCGCAATGTCGGCAACGTGGTGCCGCCCTACGGGCAGATGAACGGCGGTGTCTCGACCGCCATCGAGTATGCGGTGCTGGCCCTCGGCGTGCAGCACATCATCGTCTGCGGGCATTCGGACTGCGGCGCCATGCGTGCGGTGCTCAACCCCGACAGCCTGGAAAAGATGCCCACGGTCAAGGCTTGGCTGCGCCATGCCGAAGTGGCGAAGACCATGGTCCATGAAAACTGCAACTGTGCCAACGAAAGTGAAAGCATGCAGGTGCTGACCGAAGAAAATGTTATCGCCCAGTTGCAGCACTTGCGCACGCACCCTTCGGTAGCCTCGCGCATGGCCAACGGTCACCTGTTTATCCATGGTTGGATCTACAACATCGAAACCAGCGAAATCAAAGCGTATGACGCCGATCGGGCCTGCTTCCTGCCCCTCGATGGCACTCATCCGATCCCGAGTGCGACGCCCAAAGCCCGCTTCTAGCGCCTGAAGCCTCCTCCATCCATTGGGTTCAGCCACGACCGACGTTCGAGCGGTCGGGCTTGGCCATGCCTGAAGAAATCCTCGGGAGATTCATCATGCGTGCAGCACAACTGAAAGCGGTTTTGCCACGGGAGCTATTGGCTTCCGTGGTGGTATTCCTGGTGGCCCTGCCGCTGTGCATGGGGATCGCCATCGCGTCCGGCATGCCACCGGCCAAAGGGCTGATTACCGGCATCATCGGTGGATTGGTGGTGGGCTGGCTGGCGGGTTCACCGTTGCAGGTCAGCGGTCCGGCCGCGGGTCTGGCGGTGCTGGTGTTCGAACTGGTGCGCGAGCACGGCATGGCCATGCTCGGGCCGATCCTGTTGCTGGCCGGCGTGTTGCAATTACTGGCTGGCCGCCTGCGCCTGGGCTGCTGGTTCCGGGTGACCGCCCCGGCGGTGGTCTACGGCATGCTTGCCGGGATCGGTGTGTTGATCGTGCTGTCCCAGGTCCATGTGATGCTCGACGGCTCTCCCCTACCCTCGGGGCTGGACAACCTGCTGGGCTTCCCCGCCGCTGTGGGCCAGGCGTTTTCCGGCGAAGGCAGCGGCTGGCAGGCCGGTGCGTTGGGCCTGGGAACCATCCTGGTGATGTGGCTTTGGGACAAGCGCAAACCCCATGTCCTGCGCTTTGTCCCGGGTGCGTTGCTTGGCGTGGGCCTGGCGACCCTGGCGAGCCTGCTGCTGGCGCTGTCGGTCAAGCGCGTGGAAGTCCCCGCCAACCTGGCCGAGGCCATCGACTGGCTGCGGCCCGCCGACCTGCTCAACCTGGCCGATCCCAACCTGCTGATCGCGGCTTTTGCCGTGGCCTTTATCGCCAGCGCCGAAACCCTGCTCTCAGCCGCCGCCGTGGACCGCATGCACGACGGCCAGCGTTCGGACTTCGACCGCGAACTGTCGGCGCAGGGGGTGGGCAACATGCTCTGCGGCTTGCTCGGGGCGCTACCCATGACCGGGGTGATCGTGCGCAGTTCGGCGAATGTCCAGGCCGGTGCCCGGACCCGCCTGTCGACGATGTTCCATGGCTTGTGGCTGCTGGCCTTTGTGCTGCTGTTGTCCAGCGTGCTGCAAAGCATTCCGGTGGCGAGCCTGGCGGGTGTGCTGGTGTATACGGGCATCAAGCTGGTGGACCTCAAGGTCTTTCGCGGCCTGGGGCGCTACGGGCGCATGCCGATGCTGACCTATGGGGCCACGGCCCTGGCGATTGTCTGCACTGATCTGTTGACGGGTGTGTTGATCGGTTTCGGCCTGACCCTGGCGAAGCTGGCCTGGAAAGCCTCGCGCCTGAAAATCAGCCTGGTGGACTTGCCTGCCGAGGGTGAGATGGAGCTGCGCCTGCTGGGAGCGGCGACCTTTCTCAAGGTGCCTGCGCTGACCCGGGTGCTGTCGACGGTTCCCACGGGCACGGTGGTGCACGTGCCGCTGGGCAACCTGAGCTATATCGACCACTCTTGCCTGGAGTTGCTGGAGGAGTGGGACCGCGCCAACCGGGCCAAGGGTTCGCGATTGGTGATCGAGGCCCATGGCTTGAAACGGCGCCTGGAAGGGCGGTTGCGGACCACCAGCGGTATCGGTTCCGCCGCAGCCTGACGAGGGTAAAACGCCACAAAACCTGTAGGAGCCGAGCTTGCTCGCGATCGGGCGCGCAGCGACCGCAGTCCGGCTGACTCGGTGTGCCAGATGCACCGCATGCGCAGGTTTTACGACTGCTGCGCAGCCGATCGCGAGCAAGCTCGACTCCTACAAGAGCGCGCGTCGGCAGCGGATCGCGTTCGGTTGCGATCAATTGCGTTGTCGGTTCAAGCGCCCGGCTGCTCCAGCTCCAGCCCCACGCCCAATTGGCGCGACAGGCACGGCCAGCGCTTCCACGCCGCCTCGGTGTCCGGGCTGTACAGGCGCTCGCGATAGGCTTCCACCGACTCCAGGGCAAAACTTTCTTCGTTGAGCATTTCATCGACCGCGTGATGCACTGCTTCATCCAGCTGGTTGGCGAATGTCTCGCCGATCAACTGGTGGGCGATCAGGTTGGCCACGGTAATGTCCGAGGGAATCAGCGGCTGGCCGAAATGCTTGATGTACAGGTCGTTGACCTCCTCCACCAGGCGATGCGCCAGATAGGCTTCGTCCAGCAGGCCGTCGAGCCCGACATGGCCTTCCAGGATCGCCGGGGGTTGCAGGAAAAACTGCTCGGCGATAGTCAGCACCGGCTTGATCTGCGATTCGATGCCGGCTTCGCGCGCCACCTCATTGGCCGCATCCAGCAAATCGGGAACCAGGTCGATATAGGCTTTGACAAACCGGGTCAGCACACCTTTGGCGTCAACATCCGGCAGTTGAATAGCGGGGTGAAGGTGCGGCAATTGAACTTCAAGTTGACGCGTCAACTGGCCACTACCGGCCTCGTGTTGATGGGCACGTTGAATCTGCTCGCGCAATGCGGCGGTGTTCATGAAAACTCCAGGGGGGGACGGCAAAGGGAAAATAGGGAGAGTACAAAGTAGCTGGGTTATAAAAGATGTTCAGACGCATTTGTAATAATTATTTCATGCTTATATGCGTGGGTTATATCGGTTTGCCGTCATTTCTGCTCTGCCCCAGGTAATTCGTGGCCTCCAGCCTGATGCAAAGTCGCCTTCAGTTCATTTCCCAGATCGCATGGCGCTGTCCCGGTCGCTGTCTATACTCGATTTCGTAGGGAGTTAGCTGTTGACGCCCGGCAGCTGTTGCAGGCCCGGCCGAATGGTCCGCTTACGCAGTACGACCATTCCCTTGGCCGCAGGTGAAAGCCGGCGGGATAACAAGAACGATAAGGGGAACCCGCAATGATGCGACATCCACGAGTCTGGATGGGCCTCCTGTTGTGGTCGATATTCAGTCAGGCGCATGCCGCCTGGACCGTGAATATGGCGCCAGGAGCGACGGAAGTCAGTCACGAGATCTTCGATCTGCACATGACCATTTTCTGGATCTGTGTGGTGATCGGCATCATCGTGTTCGGTGCGATGTTCTGGTCGATGATCATGCACCGACGCTCCACCGGCCAGGTGGCGGCCAAGTTCCATGAAAGCACCACCGTGGAAATCCTCTGGACCATCGTGCCCTTGCTGATCCTGGTGGTCATGGCGATTCCCGCGACCGCCACGCTGATCAAGATGTATGACACCAGTGAGTCGGACGTCGATATCCAGATCACCGGCTATCAGTGGAAATGGCACTACAAATACCTGGGCCAGGATGTCGAGTTCTTCAGCAACCTGTCCACCCCCGCCGAACAGATGCATAACCAGGCGCCCAAGGGCGAAAACTACCTGCTGGAAGTCGACCAGCCGCTGGTCTTGCCGGTGGGCGCCAAGGTGCGTTTCCTGGTGACCTCCGCCGACGTGATCCATTCCTGGTGGGTGCCGGCCCTGGCGGTCAAGCGCGATGCCATTCCGGGGTTCTTCAACGAAGCCTGGACCCGGATCGACAAGCCCGGCCTCTACCGCGGGCAATGTTCCGAACTGTGCGGCAAGGACCACGGTTTCATGCCGGTGGTGGTCGATGTCCGCACCAAGGCCGACTACGACAGCTGGCTGGCCGATCGCAAGGCCGAGTCCGCCAAGCTCAAGGAACTGACCAGCAAGGAGTGGACCCTCGACGAGCTCAAGGAGCGCGGCGACAAGGTCTACCACACCACCTGCGTGGCCTGTCACCAGGCCGAGGGCCAGGGCCTGCCGCCGATGTTCCCGTCACTCAAGGGCTCGAAAATCGCCACCGGTCCCAAGGAAGACCACCTGCACCGGGTGTTCTTCGGCAAGCCGGGCACGGCCATGGCGGCCTTCGGCAAACAGTTGTCGGAAGTCGATATCGCCGCCGTCGTGACCTACGAACGCAATGCCTGGGGCAACAACAAGGGCGACATGGTCACGCCCAAGGAAGTCCTGGCACTGAAGCAGGCGGAGGGCAGCAAATGAACAGCTCCGTTGCGTGTTCGCTGAACCGGTCGGAGCCGAGGCTCCCGGGCCAAGCCGTTCCCCCGTTTGCAGGAGACAGGACATGAGTGCAGTGATCGATGACCATGGCCATGGCGGCCACGATGAGCACGCCGCCCACGGTCCCGCCAAGGGCCTGATGCGCTGGGTGCTGACCACCAACCACAAGGATATCGGCACGCTGTACCTGTGGTTCAGCTTCGCCATGTTCCTGCTCGGCGGCTCCTTCGCCATGGTGATCCGCGCCGAGTTGTTCCAGCCGGGGCTGCACATTGTCGAGCCGGCGTTCTTCAACCAGATGACCACCATGCACGGCCTGGTGATGGTCTTCGGCGCGGTGATGCCGGCCTTCGTCGGCCTGGCCAACTGGATGATCCCGCTGATGATCGGCGCGCCGGACATGGCCTTGCCGCGGATGAACAACTTCAGCTTCTGGCTGTTGCCGGCGGCCTTCTCGCTGATGGTCTCGACCCTGTTCATGCCCGGCGGCGGGCCGAACTTCGGCTGGACCTTCTATGCGCCGCTGTCGACCACCTACGCGCCCGAAAGCGTGACCTTCTTTATCTTCGCCATCCACATGATGGGCATCAGTTCGATCATGGGCGCGATCAACGTGATCTCGACCATTCTCAACCTGCGTGCGCCGGGCATGACCCTGATGAAGATGCCGCTGTTCGTCTGGACCTGGCTGATCACCGCGTTCCTGCTGATCGCGGTGATGCCGGTGCTGGCGGGTGTCGTGACCATGATGCTGATGGATATCCATTTCGGCACCAGCTTCTTCAGCGCCGCCGGTGGCGGTGATCCGGTGCTGTTCCAGCACGTGTTCTGGTTCTTCGGCCATCCCGAGGTGTACATCATGATCCTGCCGGCGTTCGGCGCGGTCAGTGCGATCATCCCGGCGTTTTCCCGCAAGCCGCTGTTCGGCTACACCTCGATGGTCTACGCCACGGCGAGCATCGCCTTCCTCTCGTTCATCGTCTGGGGCCACCATATGTTCGTGGTCGGCATTCCCCTGGTCGGCGAGCTGTTCTACATGTACGCGACCATGTTGATCGCGGTGCCGACCGGGGTGAAGGTGTTCAACTGGGTCAGCACCATGTGGCAAGGTTCGCTGACCTTCGAGACGCCCATGCTGTTTGCGGTGGCCTTTGTCATCCTGTTCAGCATCGGCGGCTTCTCCGGGCTGATGCTGGCGATGGCGCCGGCGGACTTCCAGTACCACGGCACCTATTTCGTGGTGGCGCATTTCCACTACGTGCTGGTGCCGGGGGCGATCTTCGGGATCTTCGCGTCCACCTACTACTGGCTGCCGAAGTGGACCGGCCACATGTACGACGAAACCCTCGGCAAGCTGCACTTCTGGCTGTCGTTCATCGGCATGAACCTGACCTTCTTCCCGATGCATTTCGTGGGCCTTGCGGGGATGCCACGGCGGGTGCCGGACTACAACCTGCAGTTCGCCAACTTCAACATGGTCTCCTCGATCGGTGGCTTCATGTTCGGGGTCACCCAGCTGCTGTTCCTGTTTATCGTCATCAAGTGCATCCGCAGCGGCCCGCCGGCCCCGGCCAAGCCCTGGGATGGCGCGGAAGGCCTGGAGTGGAGCATTCCGTCACCGGCGCCGTACCACACCTTCACCACGCCGCCGGAAGTGAAATAGATCATGGCCGACTCGATCTCGCTCAAGCGCCTGGTCACACGCCTGTTGTTGGTGGTGGTAGCGATGTTCGCCTTCGGTTTTGCCCTGGTGCCGCTCTACGACGTGATGTGCAAGGCCTTCGGGATCAACGGCAAGACCGCCGGGCAGTATGAAGGTGAGCAGGTGGTCGACCTGTCACGCAAGATCGGCGTGCAGTTTCTCTCGACCAATGCCGTCGACATGGTCTGGGAGTTCTATCCCAAGGCCAACCAGTTGACCGTGCACCCCGGTGCCGTCAACGAGATGCTCTTCGTGGCCTACAACCCCACCGACCATGTGATGAAGGCCCAGGCCATCCCGAGCATCGCCCCGGCGAATGCGGCGGTGTATTTCCACAAGACCGAATGCTTCTGCTTCACCCAGCAGACCCTGCAGCCCGGGCAGCGCATCGAGATGCCGGTACGTTTCATCGTTGACCGCGACATGCCCAAGGATGTGAAGCAACTGACACTGGGCTACACGCTGTTCGACATCACCGCCCGCAATCCGCCCGTGGCGGGTACGGGCGGCTAGGACATTTGGCGTGCCCGATAAGGAGAACAATAAATGGCGATTCATGAGCATTACTACGTACCGGCCCAGAGCAAGTGGCCGATCATTGCCACGGCGGGCATGCTGACCACGATGTTCGGTCTGGGCACCTGGTTCAACGACCTGAAGGCGGCGCGCCCGGATTCCCACGGCCCGCTGATTTTCTTCGTCGGCGGACTGCTGCTGGCCTATATGCTTTTCGGCTGGTTCGGCACGGTGATCAAGGAAAGTCGCGCCGGGCTCTACAGCCCGCAGATGGACCGCTCGTTCCGCTGGGGCATGAGCTGGTTCATCTTTTCCGAGGTGATGTTCTTTATCGCCTTCTTCGGCGCGCTGTTCTATGTGCGCAATCTGTCGGTGCCCTGGCTGGCCGGTGACGGTGGCGCGAAAGGGATCGCCCACCTGTTGTGGCCGAACTTCCAGAATGCCTGGCCCTTGCTGAACAACCCCGATCCGAAGCTCTTTCCCGGACCCAGGGAAACCATCAGTCCCTGGGGCTTGCCGCTGCTCAATACCGTGTTGCTGGTCAGTTCCAGCGTCACCGTGACCATCGCTCACCATGCCCTGAAGAACGGCCATCGCGGCGCGCTGAAGATCTGGCTGGCGATCACCGTGCTGCTGGGGATCGCGTTCCTGAGCTTCCAGGCCAAGGAATACATGCATGCCTATCACGAGTTGGGGCTGACCCTGGGCTCGGGCATCTACGGCGCGACCTTCTTCATGCTCACCGGTTTCCACGGTGCCCACGTGACCATCGGCACCCTGATCCTGTTCGTGATGCTGATGCGGGTCATGCGCGGGCACTTCAATGCCGAGCATCAATTCGGTTTTGAAGCGGCCAGTTGGTATTGGCACTTCGTCGACGTGGTCTGGATCGGCCTGTTCGTGTTCGTCTACGTGCTTTGAGCCTTGCCGGGCCCTGGGTTTTACCAGGGCGCCGAGGACACCAGTTGGCCGCTGAAAAAGCCCCAGGTGATCAAGGCCAGGGTGATCACGGCAAGCCCGACCCGCACGGTGAGGGCATGGACCAGGCGCTTGGAGTGCGCGTCGTCCTTCACCAGGAAGAACAGGCCGCTGAACAGGCTGGCCACCGTGGCCAACAGCATCAGGACAATCGCCGCTTTCAACATGGTGAGACTCCGGGGGAGATGCGCATGCAATTGAGTATAGCGAGTCGAATAACGGCCGCCGGAGCGCGGTCATGAGGCGCTTCCAGCCCGGCATCGCGCCGACCCTGGTGGTGCTTGTGCTGCTGCCGTTGCTGGTCTGCCTGGGGTTCTGGCAGCTGAGTCGCAGCGAGCAGAAACGCGTGCTGCTGGAAAACCATGCCCAGCGTCGCACTTCCGAACCGGTGGCTAGCGACCAGTTGAAAGCCATGACCGATCCGGCCTTTCGGCGGGTGCGATTGAGCGGGCAGTTCGACGCCGAACACAGTTACCTGCTGGATAACCGCATGCGCGACGACCGGGTCGGCGTCGAGCTGTTGCAGCCGTTCCACGACGAGGCCAGCGGCCTGTGGTTGCTGGTCAACCGGGGCTGGTTGCCCTGGCCGGATCGGCGCACGCCGCCGGTGTTCAGCACCCCTGCGCAGCGGCTGGAAATCGGCGCCTGGGTGTATGTCTCGCCTGGCGCGACCTTCCAGCTGGGCAGCGACCCGGCCAATGCGAGCTGGCCACGGCTGGTGACCGCGATCGACCCGGACAAGCTCTGGGCGGAGCTGGGACGCACAGGTTTCAACTACGAACTGCGCCAGGAGTCCGGCCCGGCGGCCTATGAGGCCGGCTGGCCGGTGGTCTCCGAAGGCATGGGGCCGGAAAAACATGTGGCCTATGCCGTGCAGTGGTTCGCCATGGCACTGGCGCTGTTCGGCCTTTATCTCTACCTCGGATGGCATAACGCAAGGGAGAAACACCATGGGAGCGGCCATGAATCCACTGAACACAGCTGAAGCCCCGACCCCGCCACGGCGTGCCCGCGGTCGCTGGCAACTGATCATGATCCTGTTGGTGGTGATCGGCCCGATGGTCCTCGCCACCGGGATGTACAAGTTGCAGTTCTGGGTGCCGGAGAGCCGCAGTTATCACGGCGAGTTGATCGGCAATGGCGAAAGCCGTGCCGACCTGGGCGTGCAGACCGACGAGCAGCGCTGGCAGATGCTGGTGACCGCGCCGGGGGACTGTGCCGCGGACTGCCAGCAACTGGTCTACCTGGCGCGGCAGATCCAGATCGCCCTGGGCCGCGATGCTTCCCGGGCCAGCCATGCCCTGGCGACGGCGCAACCCCTGGAGACGTTCTACGACGCCAAGCTCAAGCGCGAATACCCGCAGTTGCAACGCTACCCGCTGGATCTTGCGGCCTACAACCGGGAGGCCAAGGGCAACGGCGCGGCGCAACTGTGGATCGTCGATCCCCACGGCAACCTGGTGCTGCGTTATGACGCGGGGGTCAACGGCAAGGACCTGCTCAACGACCTGGTGCAACTGTTGAAACTGTCGAATATCGGATGAGGGCATCGTCATGGCCAAACCTGGATTTCGCCTCGCGCTGTTCGCCACGCTGCTGGCGCTGATTGTCGTCCTGCTGGGCGCCTACACCCGGCTGACCCACGCCGGCCTGGGCTGTCCCGACTGGCCGGGCTGCTACGGCTTTATCAGCGTGCCCCAGAGCGAAGCCCAGCTGGCCCATGCCGAATTGCATTTTCCCGATACCCCGGTGCAAGCCCACAAGGGCTGGAACGAGATGGTCCATCGCTACTTCGCCGGGACCCTGGGGCTGCTGATCGTGCTGCTGGCCGCACGCTCCTGGCATGAACGCCGGCGTGACGGGCAACCACTGAAGCTGCCGCTGTTCCTGCTGGGAGTGGTCTTCGCCCAGGCGGCCTTCGGCATGTGGACGGTCACCCTCAAGCTCTGGCCCCAGGTGGTCACGGCCCATCTGCTCGGCGGTTTTGCCACCTTGAGCCTGCTGTTCCTGCTGACCTTGCGCCTGTCCGGCGTGCTGCCGGCGCTGGCGGTGCCACGGCGTTTGCAGCGCTGGGCCACGGCCGGGTTGCTGCTGGTGATTCTGCAGATCGCCCTCGGCGGCTGGGTCAGTTCCAATTATGCGGCGGTGGCCTGTATCGACCTGCCGACCTGTCACGGGCAATGGTGGCCGAACGCGGATTTCGCCAACGGTTTCCACCTGACCCAGCATATCGGCCCCAACTACCTGGGCGGCCAGCTCGACAGCGATGCGCGCACGGCCATTCACCTGACCCACCGCATCGGCGCCCTGTTGGTGACCCTGGTGCTGCTAGGCCTGGCCTGGCAACTGCGGGCGGTGGGCATGACCCGGCTCGCCGGGTTGCTGCTGCTGGCGCTGGCGGCGCAGATCTGCCTGGGCCTGAGCAATGTCTACTTTCATCTGCCGCTGCCGGTGGCCGTGGCGCACAATGCCGGCGGCGCGGCCTTGTTGCTGACGCTGGTGCTGGTCAACTACCACGCGCGTACCGCGCTGGTCCGGGTGCGCGCGCAAGCGCCGGCACGCTGGCGTCTGAGCCCGATCAAAGCGGTCCATGCGCCCATCACGATCAAGGGAGAAATGCCGTGGCGACTGTAATCGGTGAGGCCCAGGCCCAGGCGCTCTGGCGCGACTACCTGGAGCTGACCAAACCCAAGGTGGTGGTGCTGATGCTGATCACCTCGCTGGTGGGCATGTTTCTCGCGACCCGTGCCGGCGTGCCCTGGACCGTGCTGGTGTTCGGCAACCTGGGCATCGCCCTGTGTGCCGGCGGCGCGGCGGTGGTCAATCATGTGGTGGATCGGCGCATCGATGCGCTGATGGCCCGCACCCACAAGCGGCCGCTGGCCCAGGGCCGGGTATCGCCGGCGGCGGCGCTGAGTTTCGCGCTGGTCCTCGCGGTGCTCGGGCAGGCCTTGTTGCTGAGTTTCACCAACCCGCTGACGGCCTGGCTGACCCTGGCGTCCCTGCTCGGTTACGCGGTGATCTACACCGGCTTTCTCAAGCGCGCCACGCCGCAGAATATCGTGATCGGCGGCCTGGCCGGGGCGGCGCCGCCGTTGCTCGGCTGGGTCGCGGCCACCGGCCATGTCAGCGCCGAACCGCTGTTGCTGGTGCTGATCATCTTCGCCTGGACCCCGCCGCACTTCTGGACCCTGGCCATCCACCGCAAGGAAGAGTACGCCAAGGCGGATATCCCGATGCTGCCGGTGACCCATGGCGAGCATTACACCAAGGTGCATATCCTGCTCTACACCTGTGTCCTGCTGGCGGTCAGCCTGCTGCCGTTCGTGATCCACATGAGCGGCCTGCTCTACCTGGTCTGCGCCACGCTCCTGGGCGCGCGCTTCCTGAACTGGGCGTGGGTGCTGTACCGTGGCAGTCAGCCGCATGCGGCGATCAACACCTTCAAGTACTCTATCTACTACTTGTTCCTGCTGTTTATCGCGCTGCTTGTCGATCACTACCTATTGTTGAATCTATGACTCGAGTTCAGAAAACCGTTTTTATTCTTGTCGCCGTGGTGGCCCTGGTCCTGGGCCTGACGGTCAACAAAGTGATCCATAACCAGCGCCAGGG
Organism: Pseudomonas sp. MWU13-2862; assembly: GCF_023242495.1. Taxonomy (NCBI): domain Bacteria; kingdom Pseudomonadati; phylum Pseudomonadota; class Gammaproteobacteria; order Pseudomonadales; family Pseudomonadaceae; genus Pseudomonas; species Pseudomonas sp. MWU13-2862. The sequence continues at coordinate 472,926 of NZ_JALMEZ010000003.1, forward strand.
CGAGCCCACGGCGATGATCGATGCGGGGATCATCCTGCTGCCCCAGAGCCGTTCGCTGCCCGGGGTGAAGATGACCGACCAGAACGGCCAGCCGGTGCAGGTCGACGAGCTCAAGGGCAAGTGGAGCCTGCTGTTCTTCGGCTACACCTTCTGCCCGGACATCTGCCCGACCACCCTTGCCCAACTGCGTCAGATCAAGAGCGAGTTGCCCAAGGACGCGGTGGGCCAGTTGCAGGTGATCCTGGTGAGCGTCGACCCGAACCGCGATACGCCGCAGCAGCTCAAGCAGTACCTGGGTTACTTCGATCCAGAGTTCCGTGGGCTGACCGCGGGTTCGATCGACGACCTGCAGAAGGTCGCCAATGCGCTGAGCATTCCGTTTATTCCGGCGGACACCAGCAAGCCCAACTACACCGTTGACCATAGCGGCAACTTGGCGATCGTCGGGCCGGACGGTACTCAGCGCGGCTTTATCCGCGCGCCGTTGAACAACCAGAAGCTGGTGGCGCAGTTGCCGGATTTGCTCACGCGCAAATAGCGGCTACTTGGCAAACATCTGCCCGATATCCTTGAAGGCCTTGAACTCCAGGGCATTGCCGCACGGGTCGAACAGGAACATGGTTGCCTGTTCGCCCACCTGCCCCTTGAAGCGCACGTAGGGTTCGATCACGAACCGCGTGCCCTTCTCTTTCAGGCGCTCGGCCAGCGCTTCCCAGGTTTCCCATTCCAGCACCACGCCGAAATGCGGTACCGGCACGTCGTGGCCGTCCACCGGGTTGCTCAACGCCTGTTCCTGGGCCGCCGTCTTGGCCTGGTAGTGAATCACCAACTGATGACCGAAGAAGTCGAAGTCCACCCAGTGATCGCTGCTGCGTCCTTCCGGGCAGGCAAAAACATCGCCGTAGAAATGTCGGGCCGCGGCCAGGTCATGGACCGGGATTGCCAGGTGGAACGGTGAAAGCGCCATGTCGGATACCAGGCTGGGGGAAGGAGCTTTCAGTGTAGCGATGATTATTTTGCTGAAAAGCGCATATTCTTGCTTCCGAGCCCGACTATTTTTGTTGAGTAAGCCATGCTTCGTGAACTCAATACCTTTATCCGCGTTGCCCGCGAAGGCACCTTTGTCGCCGCCGGCCAGCAGGTGGGGCTGACCCAGTCGGCGGTCAGCGCGCAGATGCGCGTGCTGGAGCAGAACCTCGGGGTGCGCCTGTTCGATCGCAGTGGGCGGGCCGCCGTGCTGAATGCGGCGGGTCGCCATGCGCTGCCCCTGGCCGAGCAGATCCTCGCCTTGTACGGGCAGATGGCCCTGTCGACGAGCGCCGCCGAGTGGCAGGGGGAGTTGCGTATCGGCGCCATTGCCACGGTGCAGACCGGTTTGTTGCCCCAGGCCTTGCCGCGCTTTCGCCAGGCGGCGCCACGGGTGGAGTTGAAGCTGGTGCCGGGCGTTTCCCTCAATCTGCTGGGCCAGGTGGATGCCGGTGAGCTGGACCTGGCGCTGTTGATCAAGCCGCCGTTCGAGCTGCCCAAGGAGTTGCTGGAGATTCCCCTGGCCAGCGAGCCCTTTGTGCTGATCGCGTCGCTGCATCTGCCGGGGGATGACCCGCTGCAATTGCTCGCCGAGCAGCCATTCGTACGGTATGACCGGGCATCCTTTGGCGGGCGGCTGGTCAGTCAGTTTCTGCGGGAACAGCGGATACAGGTACGCGATGCGCTGGAGCTGGATGAGCTGGAAGCGATTGCGCGGATGGTGGAGTGCGGGCTGGGGGTGTCGCTGGTGCCCCGGGCGGGACTGTGGTTGCAGCGGGCGGATCAGTTGCGGGTGATCGGGTTGGGCGAGCTGACTTTCGAGCGGCAGTTGATTGCGGTGTTGCGTCGCGCCCAGCGGCAGCCGGCGCTGGATTGTCTGCTGGAGTGTCTGCGTCAGCCGGTATAACGGCCTGTTCGATTCCTTGCAAACGGCACCAACCCTTGTAGGAGCAGGGCTTGCCCGCGGCCCTGAAGGCCACTAAAAGCTTCGCGGGCAAGCCCTGCTCCTACAGGAACGGTGTTCGGTCTTAACTGTGTGGCTTAGAACGCCGGTACGATCGCGCCCTTGTACTTCTCGAGGATGAAGGCTTTCACTTCAGGGCTGTGCAGCGCCGCGACCAGCTTCTTCATCGCGTCCGAATCCTTGTCGTCCTCGCGGGCCACCAGGATGTTCACGTACGGCGAGTCGCTACCCTCGATGATCAGTGCGTCCTTGGCCGGGTCCAGCTTGGCTTCCAGGGCGTAGTTGGTGTTGATCAGGGCCAGGTCGACCTGGGTCAGCACGCGCGGCAGGGTGGCGGCTTCCAGTTCGCGGATCTTCAGGTCCTTGGTGTTCTCGACGATGTCTTTGGGCGTCGACAGGATGTTGGTGGCGTCCTTCAGCTTGATCAGGCCGGCTTTCTGCAGCAGCAGCAGGGCGCGGCCGCCGTTGGTGGCGTCGTTCGGGATCACCACATTGGCGCCGCCTGGCAGGTCGGCGAGTTTCTTGTACTTGCTGGAGTAGGCGCCCAGGGGCTCCACATGCACGCCGGCAACGCTGACCAGGTGGGTGCCCTTGCTCTTGTTGAACTCATCCAGGTACGGCTGGTGCTGGAAGAAGTTGGCGTCCAGGCGTTTCTCGGCCACTTGCACGTTCGGTTGCACGTAGTCGGTGAAGACCTTGACCTTCAGGTCCACGCCTTCCTTGGCCAGGGCCGGTTTGACGAACTCGAGGATTTCCGCGTGGGGGACCGGCGAGGCGGCAACGGTCAGGGTTTCGGCGGCGTGGGCCGAGAGGGCGGCAACGGCGGCAAAGGCAGCAATCAGTTTTTTCATCGAACGACTCCATGTGAGGGGCGCATGCCGGCCTGGGGCCGGCTTATTCAGGTGTAAAAGGCGGATTTTACTTACGGGAAAAGTGCACCACCAGCCGGTCGCCGATGCTCTGCAGCACCTGCACCAGGACGATCAGCATGATCACCGTGACCACCATGACATCGGTCTGGAAACGCTGGTAACCATAGCGGATCGCCAGGTCGCCGAGGCCGCCGGCACCGACCACACCGGCCATGGCGGTATAGCTCACCAGGGTAATGGCGGTCACGGTAATCGCCGCGAGAATGCCCGGCCGGGCTTCCGGCAACAGAGCATTGAGAATGATCTGGCGGGTGGTCGCGCCCATCGCCTGGGTGGCTTCGATAATGCCCCGGTCGACTTCGCGCAGCGCGGTTTCCACCAGCCGCGCGAAGAACGGCGCGGCGCCGATCACCAGCGGCGGGATGGCCCCGGCCACGCCCAGGGAGGTGCCGGTGAGAAGCACGGTGAACGGAATCATCACGATCAGCAGGATGATGAATGGCAGCGAGCGCACCACGTTCACCACGAAGGCCAGGATCGCGTAGGTAGCCTTCTGCTCCAGCAACTGACGCGGGCTGCAGAGGAACAACAGGATCCCCAGGGGCAGGCCCAGCAGGATGGTGAACACCAGCGAGGTGCCGAGCATCAGCATGGTATCGCCTGTGGCTTCCCAGATATCCGCCCAGTCGACGTTGGCGAAGAAATTCAGAAACAGGTCCATCAGCGCAGTACCTCCATATGGACGTCGGCGGCGGTGAAGCGCGCGAAGGCGGCCTCCATGTCGCCGCCGGTGACGGCGAGCGTCAGTTGCCCATAAGGGGTGTCCTTGATGCGGTCGATGCGCCCGGCAAGGATGCTGTAGTCCACGCCGGTTTCACGGGCGACGGTACCCAGCAGCGGCGCGTAGGTGGCTTCGCCCTGGAAGGTCAGACGCACTATACGGCCCGGCACATGGGCGAAGTCGTCACGCTGCTCGCTTTCGTCGATCTGTTCGTCTTCCTGGACGAAGCGGCGAGTGGTCGGGTGCTTGGGGTGCAGGAACACCTCGGCCACCGGACCCTGTTCGACGATCACGCCGGCATCCATCACCCCGACCACGTCGCAGACCCGGCGGATCACGTCCATTTCATGGGTGATCAGCACGATGGTCAGCTTCAGCTCGCGATTGATCTCGGCCAGCAGTTGCAGGACCGACGCGGTGGTTTGCGGGTCGAGGGCGCTGGTGGCTTCGTCGCACAGCAGGATCTTCGGCTTGGTCGCCAGGGCGCGGGCAATGCCGACCCGCTGCTTCTGGCCGCCAGACAACTGGGCCGGGTATTTCTTCGCGTGGTCGGACAGGCCGACCCGTTGCAAGAGTTCGGCGACCCGCTGGTCGATCTCACGCCGGGACAGCTCGCCGGCCAGGGTCAGCGGCAGCGCGACGTTGTCGGCCACGGTCTTGGAGGCCAGCAGGTTGAAGTGCTGGAAGATCATCCCGACCTGTTGGCGGAAACGCCGCAGGCCATTGGCGTCGAGCGCCGTGACCTCTTCGTCGTCGACGATGATCTGGCCGCCGCTGGGGGCTTCCAGGCGATTGATCAGACGCAGCAGGGTACTTTTTCCCGCGCCGGAATGACCGATCAGGCCGAAGACCTGGCCGTTCTCAACCCGCAGGTTGGTGGGGTGCAGGGCGGGAATATCCTTACCGGCGACCCGGTAGGTTTTATGGACGTTATGAAACTCGATCACGTAGCGAACCTTGTGGGGCGCAATGGAAAAAGGTCAGCGGTTAGCCGGGCGGGCATTTTAGCCTGTCCGTATAGGTCGTCTTAGCATTTATTTCGCATTCTACCTTTAATTTGGGCATATCTCGATCAGCGGCGGTCGTCGCGCCGGGCGCCGTCGAGTGGCGGTATTGGCTGGCAGTCTCCCCATCAGCGGGTAACGGGTTTACATCGATTGTGCTGTGTTGTGTAGGAGGTTTCTTTTGTGTGAAGTTCAGGGTCTTATAGTAGCGAGTGGATCCAATTCGGCTTCTGGATGTTAATATTTTGAATCGGCTTTTTCCGAGACTTGTTGTTTTTGTTCAAGTAGGCTTTTAACTAATCCGGCTCCCGAAGTGGGGTGTTATCTTCGGGTGTTACAAGTTTCTTGATTGAAATTTGTGAATTGAGTGTTTAGCCGGAAAGCAATGGATGGCCTTAGTCGTTTTATTTGTTTGACACGGAATTTCCGTGTTTCCGATAAGTTTGGAAACAATAAATAAGGTGATCGCATTGAAACCACTCAAGACCATGGTTATGGGTTTGCTTGCCCTGTCGATTCATAATATCGCAGCCGCCAGTGATAGTTCGACGGGTTCGTCGAGCGCCCAGAATATTATCTCCTCTCAAAAACTGCTGATGTTCGGCCCCCCTTCCGCACAGGTGCTTCCGGAGACGTTTGAGGCCTGGCCACGCCTGATGGCCGATGCCCTGGAGCCCGAGGAGATAGAGCGGCAGCGGGCAGGTATTGCTTTGGCTTATCTGGATATCGCGGCCGTTACGCAAGATGAGGACGTTCAGGCCAAGGTGGGTCAGCTGTTTGCCGAGCAGATACCTGTTTTGCTGAAAATGGACGGTGATAATGCCGAGTTGAAGGGGCAGGTTGCCGCTTTGTTTGGTATCGCCGGTTCCTCGCGCTATACGCTGTTTTACCGAAAAAATAACGCCCAGGTAGAGGTCCAGGGTTTCGATGATTTGAACACGCAGGAACAGATTGCCGCACTCGAAGAACAAGTGCTGAAGTGGCAGTCCGGGCAAGATGGGCATACGGCCACTGAGGCGGAAGAAGGCGTCGCGACATTACAGGGATCGGCAGAATATCCACCTGCCGGTGCTCCGGTGCAAGTAAGTTCTTCGGATTTTACAGCGGTGCCGAGCCTGACATTCAACTTGTCTCAAACGGGCCGCAGGGGTGAAGTCTCGACATTGGCCAATATCGAGATCATCAGAAGTGCCCTGCGCGCTCAAGACAAGAAGTTCATTATTATCAAGGGTAATCCGACGACGATTAAATCGGAGAGAAATGGCATTCTCACACCGATACCCGGTGTCAGGAATCTCTGGGCCTCCTATCTGCCCCAGACGTACCGGGTAAGCCATGTGGTCGAGGCCGCCGGTGCCGGTCCGGGCCTGGTGAGATTTGCTCCCCCGAGTGATGGCCGAACGGAGTTCAGTTACAACGAGACGCAGACCCGTGGTTTCACCATCGGTGGCTCGGTAGGTGCCGAATTCGGACCCGGAGCGACGGATAAGGCCACCTACGTGGCCAAATCCCCTTTCAGTCTGGGTGCCAGTTATGAGCACACCAATAGCAAAACCCTGGCGACCAGCTTCAAGGACTACTCGTTGTTGGCATCGTCAAATAACCGCGGCGCGCATTGGGTGGCCCCCATCGCACCTCGTCTCAGAAGTGCGTTGATTGACAGGGTCACCGCCAACGGGCCGATTCTGACAGAGAGTCGCATGACGCCGATGATGCGCCAGGCCAGCCTGGAAACCTACAGTGTCTGGGAGTTACCGGGCAGTTACAGCGGCAATGCGAAAGTGATAGTCGGTGCCGGCTATGACCTCCAACTGGATGAATGGTGGCGGGATCGGACCCAGATCAAGAAGAGGAGCGAATTGGTCAACTATGCCCATAACAGTGAGTTTGTCCTGGATTTATCAAGTCCTTACCTGACTCGCGAGATGTCGGTGCTTATCCGCTCCCAGGACGGTGCCGGAAGATGCCTGGTCGAGTCGGGGAGCACGGTGACGCTTGCCGCGTGCAATGCCCAGCAAAAAAGCCATCTATGGGGACTCGACTCGGAAAGTCGTTATGTAAACCGTGGGTCTGGAAAGTGCCTTGCGTTGCAGGAGCGCTCGGGTGCGCTGTCGACTGAAACCTGCCGTATCGACAATCGCCAACAATGGGAGTGGCGTGCCGACCGGATTCATTCGCTCTATAACCTGGACTGGCGGCTGTTTGTCCAGGGGACGCGACCCTCGGCAAAGCCGGACGGCTCGATGGCCTTCGACGATGTGCCGGTCAACGCCTTCAACCGCTTCAATATCCCGTGGGCCAGTTATCCCGGAGCGCCTTCGGCGGGCGACGTGATGCCCAACGAAAATGGTGTTTCGCCGCAGGTCAGCCCGGACTGGGTTTCGACCTACAGAAACCCTATCGATGCACGTCAGCGGTGGCGTATCGAGATACTGCGTGATGGGCTGTAATCGCGGGCTCGGATAATGTTTCACCCGCCGCTTGAGGAGCAAGCGGCGGGCGCCGGCTTCAAGGCTTGCGTGGGCTCAAGACCACCTGGGCCTTCACCTGCCGGTCGATCTGCTTGTCGATCGTCAGCGCAAAATCGGCATCGAGCTTCTTCACACGTTTTTCCAGCAAGGTCGCCAGCCACGGGTAATCCTGGGTGCGCGGCACCTGGAAGGTCACCGTGCACTGGTAATTCACCACGTCCGCCGCCAGCGCATCCATCTGTTTGCGCAGTTGCGCAATGTCCTGGATGTTCAGGGCAATGGTGCTGCTCTCGGCGCTCGGATCAATCAAGCGTGCTGCTGGTTTGGCTTCGGCAGCCTTGAGCGCGGCCTCGGCCTTTTCCAGCTCGGCCTTGCGTGCCTGGGCAATCGCACCGTTGACCCCGCCGGTCAGGGCCGGTGCCTTGGGCATCAGTGCCCGGGCACGGCTCAGGGCCGTGGCGGCGGCGTTGACGTCGCCTTTTTGCAGGACGATCTGGCTGCGTTGCAAATAGGCTTCGGCCAGCTGCCGCTGGTAGGTCACCCATTGGGGATCGTCCGGCGACTGCGTCTGCAAGGCACCCAATTGGTCCTCGGCAGTGGCCAGTTCATTGCTGCTGATGCTCTGCTCCAGCGCGGCGATGGCCGCGACCCGGGCGTCGGGCACCGAGGTGTCCACCGGCGGGGTGCTCTGGCAGGCGCCCAGCAGCAGGGAAAATGCGACAAGGAGCAGATAACGGGAGGCGAACGGCTTCATTCCTGCGACTCTCTAATTGCGCAAAAAACGAGCAAGTCTACACCCCTCTGCGTGGCAGGACAAAACTCAGCAGAAACAGGCCGGCGGCCGTGACCACGATGGACGGCCCCGCCGGGGTGTCCTTGAACCAGGAGAGCGCCAGACCACCGCACACCGCGAGCATGCCGAGCAGGCTGGCACCCAGGGCCATCTGCTCCGGCGAACGGGCGTGGCGCTGGGCGGCGGCGGCCGGGATGATCAGCAAAGAGGTGATCAGCAGCACGCCGACGATCTTCATCGCCACTGCAATCACCACCGCGATCAGCAGCATCAGCGCCATGCGCAACGACGCCACCGGCAAGCCTTCCACCGTGGCGAGTTCTTCATGCACGGTGATCGCCAGCAGCGGCCGCCAGAGGCTGATCAACAGCACCAGCACCGCCGCGCTGCCACCGAGGATCCAGTACAGGTCAGTGGTGCTGATGGCCAGCAGGTCGCCGAACAGGTAACCCATCAGGTCGATCCGCACTTCATGCATGAAGCTTAGTACCACCAGGCCGAGGGACAAGGTGCTCGGTGCAAGAATCCCCAGCAGGGTGTCGGAGGCCAGGGGCTGGCGTTGTTGCAAGGTCACCAGCAACACCGCCAGCAGCAGGCAGCCGACGGTCACCGCCAGGGTCGGGCTGACGTCCAGCAGAAAGCCCAGGGCCACGCCGAGCAGGGCTGCGTGGGACAAGGTGTCGCCGAAATAGGCCATGCGCCGCCAGACCACGAACGAACCCAACGGGCCCGCCACCAGCGCCAGGGCCAAGCCTGCAAGCAGGGCGTAGAGCAGGAAATCAGCCATGCTTGCAGCTTTCTCCATGAACGTGGGTGTGGGCCGCCGGGGCCGCGTCGCTGACCACGGCGCCATGCAGGTCGTGGGCGTGGTCATGGTGGTGGTGATAGATCGCCAGGCTCTGGGCGTTCTGCCCGAACAGCTCGACGAAGGCCGGGTCGCCGCTGACCTGCTCGGGATGGCCGGAGCAGCAGACATGGCGATTGAGGCAGACCACCTGGTCGGTGGTGCTCATCACCAGGTGCAAGTCGTGGGAGACCATCAGTACGCCGCAGCCGTGGCGGTCGCGCAGGCGGGTGATCAGGCTGTAGAGCTCGGCCTGGCCGGCGACATCGACGCCTTGCACGGGTTCGTCGAGCACCAGCAGTTGCGGTTCGCGCAACAGCGCGCGGGCCAGCAGCACCCGCTGCATTTCGCCGCCGGAGATGCTTTGCACCGGGCTGTCGATCACCTGTTCGGCACCGACTTCGCCCAGGGCCGCCATGGCCCGCGCGCGGTCGACGCCCGGCACCAGGCGCAGGAAGCGCAGCACCGACAGCGGCAGGGTCGGGTCGACATGGAGTTTCTGCGGCATATAGCCGACCCGCAGTTTCGGCTTGCGCCAGACCGTCCCGCGATCCGGCTTGAGCAGCCCGAGCACGGCGCGCACCAGGGTGGTCTTGCCGGCGCCGTTGGGGCCGATCAGGGTGACGATCTGCCCGGGCTCGACGCTCAGGTGGATATTGTCGAGCACGTTCTGCCCGGCAAAGGTCACGCCCACCTGCTCGAGGCGAATCAGCGCAGTGCTCATCAGGCCCCCTGGCAACCCGAGCAGAGCCCGATCACTTCGACGGTCTGGGCCTCGACGGCGAAACCGACGTCGCGGGCGCTGCCGATAATGGCGTCGCTGATGGCTTTTTGTTCCAGCTCGATGGCGGCGTGGCACTGGCGGCAGATCAGGAATTGGCCCTGGTGGGCATGTTCCGGATGGTTGCAGCCGACAAAGGCGTTGAGCGAGGCGATGCGATGGACCAGGCCGTTGTCCAGCAGGAAGTCCAGGGCGCGGTAGACGGTCGGCGGCGCGGCGCGGCGGCCGTCCTGCTCGCTCAGTACCGCGAGGATGTCATAGGCGCCCAGGGGCTTGTGGCTCTGCCAGACCAGCTCGAGCACCCGCCGCCGCAGGGCGGTCAGGCGCAGGCCCTGGCGTGCGCACAGGGCATCGGCGTCGGACAGCGCGCTGTGCACGCAGTGAGAGTGATCATGGGGACGACTGGCGAGAGGGGTTTTGGGCATGAGCGGCGACGGCGTTTGTGAGAGACGTTATTATGTTACCTGTTCCTGCCGCCTTGAGTGTTCATCGTGCCCCGTCTTTTTGCCTTTTTTGTCGCGATCAGTGCCAGTTTGTTGGTGATTTCCCCGGTTCAGGCGCAAGTCAGCGTACTGACCAGCATCAAGCCCCTGCAGTTGATTGCCGCCGCCGTGCAGGAGGGCGTCGACACCCCTGAAGTACTGCTGCCGCCGGGCGCTTCGCCGCACAACTACGCGTTGCGGCCTTCCGATGTACGCAAGGTGCAGTCGGTGGATTTGCTCTACTGGATCGGCCCGGACATGGAAAGCTTCCTGCCCCGGGTGCTCAAGGGCCGCAGCCTGCCAACCGTCGCGGTGCAGGACCTGGCGGGGATGAAATTGCGCCGGTTCGCCGAAGATAGCCACTCCCACGCTGAAGATGCCGACGAGCATGATCACGATCATCGCCCGGGCACGCTGGATGCGCACCTGTGGCTATCGACAGTGAATGCCCGGGTGATTGCCGCGCGCATGGCCGCGGACCTGAGTGCGGCCGATCCGGCCAATGCGCAGCGCTATCAAGGCAACGTGAAGGCCTTCGATGCGCGGCTCGATGCCCTGGATGCGCGGTTGAAGGCGCGTCTGGCGGATGTGGTGGGCAAGCCGTACTTTGTCTTCCATGAGGCCTTCGATTACTTCGAGGATGCCTATGGGCTCAAGCACACCGGCGTGTTCAGCGTGGCCGCCGAAGTGCAGCCGGGCGCCCAGCACGTGGCGGCGATGCGCACGCGTTTGCAGGAAGTGGGCAAGACCTGTGTATTCAGTGAGCCGCCGTTGCGTCCGCGCCTGGCGGAAACCCTGGTGAGCGGCTTGCCGGTGAAGCTGGCCGAGCTGGATGCCCTGGGTGGCTACACGCCGGCGTCGGCCCATGGGTATGAGCAGGTGTTGGAGAAGCTGGGTAATGACCTGGCGGGGTGCCTGGAGCACTTGTAGGCGCGAGCTTGCTCGCGATGGCCGTCAACGATAACGCGGGGAACCTGATGCCCCGCGGCGCCTGGACTACCATCGCGAGCAAGCTCGCTCCTACATTGCGAACGGCAACGAGCAGCTGACCTGCTGGCGCTGGGCCAGGCGGCGCTGGAACTCCATGGGGTCATGGATCAGCACGTCCTGCCCGGCAAAGGACTCGGCGGCAATCAGCCGCGACAGCCAGAAACGTACACAGCCCACCCGCAACATGGCCGGCCACAACTCGGCTTCACTCGCGGTAAACGGCCGCAGACCGGCATACGCGCCCAGCAGTGCCCGGGCCCGTTGCCCGTCGAGTACCCCGGCGTCATCCGAACACCAGTCGTTCAAGGCAATGGCCACGTCGTAGAGCATCGGCCCGGAACAGGCGTTGTAGAAGTCGATCAACCCGGTCAGGTGGGTGCCTTCGAACATCGCATTGTCGCGGAACAGGTCGGCGTGCAGGTTGGCCCTTGGCAGCGCGAGGATCTGCGCCTTGTACCGGCCAATCTCCTCCAGCGCCGCTTGCAGCAAGCCGCGCGCCCCCTCGTCCAGGTGCGACTTCAGCTTCTCGCCCTCTTCGAGCATCCAGTCCAGGCCGCGATCGGTCTTGCGCTCGATGATCCTGTCACGGGTCGCCAGGTGCAGATGACCGAGCAGCTCGCCGACCTGGGCGCAGTGCTGGGCGTTGGCGACCTTGATGTGCTTGCCGGCCAGTCGCGGCTGCAGCAACGCCGGCTTGCCGGCCAGTTCGCGCAGGGCCTGGCCGTCGGTGGTACGCAAGGCATAGGGGACCGGCAGGTCGGCGTCATGCAGCACGTCGAGCAGTTCGATGAAGAACGGCATTTCCTGCACCGGTCCGCGTTCAACCAGGGTCAGGACGTATTCACCCTTCTCCAGGCTGATGAAGAAATTGGTGTTTTCACTGCCGGCGGCAATTCCCTGGAAATCGAGCAGACGACCGAGCCCATAAGGGGCGAGAAAGGTTTCCAGCTCGGGCCGAGCCAGGGGGGTGAACACAGACATGGTTAAAACTGCCAGTACGGGCGCCGCTCAAGGCGGCGCCGATTAAAGTTAAGGGCTTACTTCCACTCGAAGATCTTCCACGCTGGAATCAGCATATCGGGCTGGTCCGAGCGGATATAGTTTGCATCAGTACCATCGGCACGGACCAGAAAGTAGGGCTTGCCACCTTTGGGGGTGACCTTGATGGCGTACAGAAAGCCATTTACCCGGTATTCCTGGATCGTTTTGTCACCTTCCGTGTGAATCGTCACTTCTGGTTCGGCTGAAGGCGCATCCGACGCGGCCATGACGGCCAGCGGCGCGAGCGCAAGCAAGCCGCCCAATAACAGGCGATTGAGTTTACGCATGATAACCTTGTCCCTTTGTCGTCAACGGTCCGGCTATTCTAGCGCCGCACCCGCCGAAAAGGTTGATCGTACTCATGAACCAAGCTCCTCTCGTCCTGGTGGACGGTTCTTCCTACCTGTATCGCGCCTTCCACGCGATGCCGCCGCTCACCACGTCCAAGGGGTTGCCCACCGGGGCGGTCAAGGGCGTGCTGAACATGCTCAGAAGCCTGCGCAAACAGTATCCGCAAAGCCCCTTCGCGGTAGTTTTCGACGCCAAGGGCGGGACCTTTCGCGATGAAATGTATGCCCACTACAAGGCCAACCGCCCGAGTATGCCCGACGATATGCGCGTGCAGATCGAGCCGTTGCACGCCAGCGTGCGTGCCATGGGGTTCCCGTTGCTGTGCGTGGAAGGCGTGGAAGCCGACGATGTGATCGGCACCCTGGCCCGCAGTAGCGCGGCCGCTGACCGTCCGGTGGTGATCTCCACCGGTGACAAGGACATGGCGCAGTTGGTCGACGGGCACATTACGCTGGTCAACACCATGAACGAAACCTCGATGGATGTGGAGGGCGTAAAGGCGAAGTTTGGCGTCGCTCCCGAGCAGATCATCGATCTGCTGGCGTTGATGGGCGACTCTTCCGACAACATTCCCGGAGTCAAGGGGGTCGGCGAGAAAACCGCCGTGGCCTTGCTGGTGGGGGTCAACGGTGGTTTGAAAGAACTCTACGAGCAGCTCGACCAGGTGCCGAACCTGCCGATTCGCGGGGCCAAGACCTTGCCGGCCAAGTTGCTTGAGCACAAGGAGATGGCGTTCCTGTCCTACCAGTTGGCGACCATCAAGGTCGACGTGCCGCTGGAGATCGGCCTGGACGACCTGCACCTGGGCGAGCCGGATCGGGAAAAGCTCGCCGAGCTGTATGCCGAGCTGGAATTCAAGAGCTGGATCGACGAGTTGCAGCGTGAAGCCAAGCGCATTGAGTTGGCCGCTGCGGCGGCGCCTGCGGCGGACAACGCCGGGCTCTTCGACGCCGGGCCGGCGGACGCTGCCCCGCCAGTGGCCGAGGCTCCCAGTGAGCCACAATACGAAACCATCCTCGACCAGGCCCGCTTCGATGCCTGGCTGGAGAAACTCAAGGGCGCCAAGCTCTTTGCCTTCGACACCGAAACCACCGGGCTCGACGCGCAGCAGGCGCAGTTGGTCGGTGTTTCCTTCGCCGTACAGGCCAATGAAGCGGCCTATGTGCCGCTGACCCATTCCTACATCGATGCGCCGCAGCAACTGGATCGCGACAGCGTGTTGCGGGCCTTGAAGCCGCTGCTGGAAGACCCGGAAAAGCTCAAGGTCGGCCAGCACGCCAAGTTCGACATGAATATCCTCGCCAATTGCGCCATCGGCGGCGACCCGGCGTGCGGTATCACGGTGCGCGGCATCGCCTTCGACACCATGCTCGAGTCCTACGTGCTCAATGCCACGGCGACCCGGCACGATATGGACAGCCTGGCGAAGAAGTACCTCGACTACGACACCGTCAGCTTCCAGGACATCGCCGGCAAGGGCGCCAAGCAACTGACCTTCGACCAGATCGCCCTGGAACAGGCCGGGCCCTATGCCGCCGAAGACGCCGACGTGACCTTGCGCCTGCACCAGGCCTTGCATGAGCAACTGGCGGCGACGCCGAGCCTGCTCAGTGTGCTCACCGATATCGAAATGCCGCTGGTGCCGGTGCTGGCGCGGATCGAGCGCCAGGGCGCGCTGGTGGATGCCGAGTTGCTCGGGGTGCAGAGCATCGAGCTGGGCAAGAAGATGGTGGAGCTGGAGCGCGAGGCGTTCGTGATCGCCGGCGAAGAGTTCAATCTCGGCTCGCCCAAGCAGTTGGGGGCGATCCTCTACGAGAAACTCGGCCTGCCGGTGCTGAAGAAGACCGGCAAGGGGCAGGCGTCCACGGCTGAAGAAGTACTGGCCAAGCTGGCCGAGGATGACTATCCGTTGCCCAAGGTGCTGATGCAGTACCGCTCCATGAGCAAGCTGAAAAGCACCTACACCGATCGCCTGCCGGAACAGATCAATCCGCGTACCGGGCGTATCCACACCTCCTACCACCAGGCGGTGGCGGCCACCGGACGCTTGTCCTCCAGCGATCCGAACCTGCAGAACATCCCGGTGCGCACCGCCGAGGGCCGGCGCATTCGCCAGGCGTTCATCGCGCCGAAGGGCTACAAGCTGCTGGCAGCAGACTATTCGCAGATCGAACTGCGGATCATGGCTCACCTGTCCAAGGACGAAGGCCTGCTCAATGCCTTCCGCCACAACCTCGACGTGCACACGGCGACGGCGGCGGAAGTGTTCAAGGTCGAGTTGGGCGCGGTGACGTCCGACCAGCGCCGCAGCGCCAAGGCCATCAACTTCGGCCTGATCTATGGCATGGGCGCGCAGAAGCTGGGCAAGGACATCGGCGTCGACACCAAGACCGCCAAGGCTTACATCGACGTGTATTTCGCTCGCTACCCGGGGGTTCGCGAATACATGGAGCGCACCCGCGGCCAGGCCTCGGAGCAGGGTTATGTCGAAACCCTGTTCGGGCGTCGGCTGTACTTGCCGGAGATCCACTCCAACCGGCCCCAGGAGCGTGCCGGCGCCGAGCGCACGGCGATCAACGCGCCGATGCAGGGTACGGCGGCGGACATCATCAAGAAGGCCATGGTGGCGGTGGATAACTGGCTCTGCGAATCCGGCCTGGATGCCCGGGTCATCCTCCAGGTGCACGATGAACTGGTGCTGGAGGTGCGTGAGGATCTGGTGGAAGAGGTCAGCGAGAAGATTCGCGCCTACATGAGCGGCGCGGTGCAGCTGGATGTGCCGTTGCTGGTGGATGTGGGCGTGGGCAACAACTGGGATGAGGCGCACTGAGTCCGACATTTGCCGCGACATGGCGTCGCGGCAAAACACCATCGAAAGGCCATTAGTTCAGAAATAGGCGGCACTTATGCCAAATAGTTTTTGAAGATTTTCGGAACTAAATCGGCAAAACGACACTCAGAGTTACTGAATGGCTGGTGAAGCCCTTCGATGCTCCTATGTTGTGTTAAGTGTTGGCAGATATTCCGGACGCCGCCCTAGCGGTTCGGAACTTGGACCCCGAACTTCCCCTCCCCATACGAAGTCCGGGGTTTTTTTTGCCCCCAAACTGGCTGTGGCACGCTCATGCTGCGTTAAAAGCGCGGCGTGAAAGACTCATTTACAGCCAGTAAACTTCGCCTTTCACGCCGCGCTTTTGCCTTGCCTGAGCGCACCACAGCCAGTTTGGTGTCCGTCTGTCGGGCCTCAAAAGCGAGCCTTATTCCGCCGCCGCTTCTGCGCCCTTGTCCGCCAGTTCCATCCAGTCCGCCAATACAGTGTAGGCCTCTTCCAGGCCCTGGCGCTTGGGCGCCGAGAACAGCTGGATACTGATGGCGTCACCCCAGCCCTTGCGGATTTCCGCCTGGACCTTGAGCAAGGTGTTCTTCGCCGCGCCGTAGGTCAGCTTGTCGGCCTTGGTCAGCAGGATGTGCATCGGCATGCCGCTGGCCACCGCCCAATCGAGCATCAACAGGTCGAAGTCGGTCATCGGATGGCGGATGTCCATCATCAGGATCAGACCCTTCAAACTCTCCCGGCCACCCAGGTAGGCTTCCAGGTGACGCTGCCAGTGCAGCTTCAGCGGAATAGGAACTTTTGCATATCCGTAGCCCGGCAGGTCGACCAGACGCCGATCATCGTCTAGCTTGAAGAAGTTCAATAGCTGTGTGCGACCCGGGGTTTTCGAGGTGCGCGCCAGGCTCGCATGGGTCAGGGTGTTGAGGGCGCTGGATTTGCCGGCGTTGGAACGGCCGGCAAAGGCCACTTCAAAACCTTCGTCGTCCGGGCACTGGTCGACTTTGGCGGCGCTGAGCATGAAGGTGGACTGTTGGCACAGGCCGAGAATGGGGTTCTTGAGTTGCATGGGATTTCCGATATGGGCGGTGCCGGGGATGGACGCGGCAGCAGTGTCATTTCCGTTTCAGTAGCGCCAGTATATAATGCCGCAGATTTTGTGTGTGCTTTGTCCCTGCATAGGATAAGGCCCACGGGGGCGATAGACCTAGACCGCGCAGTAGAACGCGGTACGTTCCCAACCCTGAGAAGGTCATTGATGACCCAATGGCTGCTGGCCGCCGGGCTCTTGATGCCGCTTTACAGCGCGCAGGCTACACAGGATCCGGAAGCCGTGTACAACCGTGTTTGTGGTGCCTGCCATGCCGGACAGCTGCCGATGGCCCCTCAAAAGGGTGACCAGGCGGCCTGGAAGCCAAGATTGGCGCAAGGTATGGAGACGCTGGTGCAACACGTGACCCAGGGTTTCAAGGCGATGCCGCCGCGTGGTTTGTGCATGGACTGCAGTACCGAGGATTACCGAAGCATCATCCAGTGGATGAGCGAGTAAGCCCGGTCCATAACTCTTAACCCTTAGCCGTAGTTGGATTAGCTGATGAACAAACTGATCGTGAGTCTGCTGTTGACCCTGGGGATCACAGGCCTGGCCCAGGCCGCCGGCGATGCCAAGGCCGGTCAGGCCAAGGCCGCTGTCTGCGGAGCCTGCCATGGGCCCGACGGCAACAGCATGGCCCCCAACTTTCCGAAACTCGCCGGCCAGGGCGAGCGCTACCTGACCAAGCAGATGCAGGATATCAAGTCGGGCAAGCGCACGGTGCTGGAAATGACCGGCCTGCTGACCAACCTGAGCGATCAGGACCTGTCCGATATCGCCGCCTACTTTTCCAGCCAGCAAGGCAGCGTCGGCGCCGCCGATCCCAAGGTCGTGGCCCGCGGCGAAGAGCTGTTCCGCGGCGGCAAGCTGGACCAGGGCATGCCCTCCTGCATCGGTTGCCACTCGCCCAATGGCGCGGGCAACGCCGCCGCCGGTTTCCCGCACCTGGGCGGCCAGCATGCGCAATACATCGCCAAGCAGTTGACCGACTTCCGCGAAGGCAACCGCAGCAACGACGGCGATACCATGATCATGCGCAGCATCGCCGCGAAGATGAGCAACAAGGATATCGAAGCCGTTTCCAACTACGTACAGGGCCTGCACTGAGGCTCTGACGGTCAGGTTCGCGGGGGATTGTCATCTTTGGCAACGTTAATGATCGATTAATCCGCTGCTGCAACGATAAAAGGGTGGCCTTGGCCGCCCTTTTTTGTGGCCGCTGCCGTTACACTAATTATCGAACTAGAGCCCGCACCGGTCTGTCTGAGTTACAGGTCGCGTCTGGGGCCACTTTCCATGTCCAGGAGCAAAGCATGCGTAATCTGATTCTCAGCGCCGCACTCGTCACCGCCAGCCTGTTCGGCATGACGGCCCAGGCCGCCGATGTGCCACTTGAGGCCGGCAAGACCTACGTGGAACTGAGCAACCCTGTACCGGTTGCCGAGCCGGGCAAAATCGAAGTGGTCGAGTTGTTCTGGTACGGCTGCCCGCATTGCTACGCTTTTGAGCCGACCATCAACCCTTGGGTCGAGAAGCTGCCCAGCGATGTGAATTTCGTGCGTATTCCGGCGTTGTTCGGAGGCCCCTGGGATGCCCACGGCCAGCTCTTCGTGACCCTGGACACCATGGGTGTCGAGCATAAGGTCCACGCCGCGGTGTTCAATGCCATCCAGAAGGAACACAAGCAACTGGTCAAGCCTGACGACATGGCTGACTTTGTCGCCACCCAAGGCGTAGACAAGACCAAGTTCCTGGAAACCTTCAACTCTTTCGCCGTGAAGGGCAAGATGGCCCAGTATCGTGATCTGGCCAAGAAGTATGAAGTCAGTGGCGTACCGACCATGATCGTCAACGGCAAGTACCGCTTCGACCTCGGCACTGCTGGTGGTCCAGAAGCCGCACTGAATGTCGCCGACCAGCTGATCGCCAAGGAGCGGGCCGCCATGACGGCGGCCAAGTAAGGCCGCCGCCGTGATCGGGCGCTGGGGGACGGAGCGTCTCGTTGGCCTGCATGAGCCCAAGGTCAACGAGCGTCACCTGGAGAGCACCGGCCTGCCGGCGGACAACCGCCTGCGCCTGCTCAGTTTCAATATCCAGGTGGGCATCAGCACCCAGCGTTATCGACATTACCTGACCCGTGGTTGGCAACACCTGCTGCCCCATACCGGGCGGGCGGACAACCTGCAGAAGATCGGCGGCCTGCTCGCCGATTTCGACCTGGTGGCCCTCCAGGAGGCCGACGGTGGCAGCCTGCGTTCAGGCTATATCAATCAGGTCGAGCACCTGGCCCAGCTCGGGGCCTTTCCCTACTGGTACCAGCAACTCAATCGCAACCTCGGGCGCCTGGGCCAGCACAGCAATGGCGTGCTGAGCCGTTTGCGGCCCTCGGCGATCGAGGATCATCCCTTGCCGGGGCCGGCCGGGCGCGGAGCCATTCTCGTGCGCTTTGGCGAGGGCTCGGAAGCCTTGGTGGTGGTGATGATGCACCTGGCCCTGGGGGCGCGGGCGCGTACCCGGCAACTGGCCTATATCCGCGAGCTGATCGGCGGTTTTCGGCACCTGGTGCTCATGGGCGACATGAACACCCAGGCCAGCGACCTGCTGCTACACTCGCCTTTACGCGACCTCGGTTTGCTCGCACCGCAGGTGGAAGCCACGTTTCCCAGTTGGCGTCCACAACGTTGCCTGGACCACATTCTGCTTAGCCCCAGCCTGACGCTGGAGCGAGTCGAGGTGCTGGCCCAACCTATTTCCGATCATTTGCCGGTGGCCGTCGAAATTCGCCTGCCAGGCTCCATCGGTTCTGATACGTTGCCGGCCTTGAGTAGCTAAATCTCGCGGACGCCGGCATGAGCAGCGAAGAAGTCGAACGCTGGAAAGAGAAATACCTTAAAAGCATCGAACAACAGGAAAAGCTCGAGCGTCGTTGGGACGCCCGTCTGGACCTGCTTCGCCGTGGGCTGGTGCGCAGCACCCTGGCGGCGGAAGGGACCGACCGCGCGGTCGACCAGTGCATGAAGGAAATGCGCGATATCATCCGCAGTGACGATATGGACGCGGGCCTGGCGGCGCTGCTGCCTCGCTTGGAAAAAGCCGTGCTCGACTCCGAACAGCGTCGCGAGACCCGCGCCGAGCAGGTGAGCACCGCGTTGACCTCGCTGGTGACCCAGCTGCAATCCTTGCCGCTGACCCGTGAAGTCCGGCGGCCGCTGAAGAACTTCGCCAAGCAGCTTGAGGGCCGTGCCGGCCAGGCGCGGGAAATCCCGTTGCTGCTCAGCGAGCTCAGTGGTTTGCAAGGCAAGGCACTGACGCAGCTTGAGCAGCCGGCCGAGCCAGGGCGTCCCGGCCTGTTGCAACGGTTGTTCGGTGGCAAGGAGAGTCCGCCAGAAACCGCCCCGGGTCAGTCGCCGGCCGAGCCCGCCGGGGCCGAACAGGTTCCGACCCGCGCGGTCGAACCCGTGGCGCGTGACCCCGAGCTTCAAGTGCCGGAGGCTGTTCATGCACCCGCACCCACACCACCTGTACCCGTAGCGGCCCCTGCCGTCGAGCCGGCAGCGGCGCCCGCCCCGGCCCCTGTTGCCCCAGTTGAGGCCGCAGCGCCAGCCGAGCTCGAAGTGCCTGTGCCGGCATCGCCGTCCGCTACTGAGCCCGAGCTGGTGCCCGCGGCCAAGCCCGTCGATGCGGTGGCCTATGTGCCGCAGGTGGTGCAACCGGAGCCGTCTGCCGCTGTCGCCGAGGCGGTGCCCGAAGTGCCATCCGTGGCTATGGCGAGCTCGGCCGGGCAACCGCCGATTCTGGCTGTCGAGCCCAACATGGTGCCCACGCCTGCCGTCAAGGCGGCCGCCCCGGCTGAAGCGCCAGCCCCTGCGCCGCATCCCGCGCCTACGGTGTTTATCGACAGCCTGCCGCTGCCCCCGGTGATGGCTGAAGCGCTGGCGGCCGTCGACCCGGAGTACCCCGAGCCGGATGTGCTGTTCGCCTTGCCCGAATCCCCGG
The DNA here is from genome assembly GCF_023242495.1 of Pseudomonas sp. MWU13-2862. NCBI lineage: Bacteria > Pseudomonadati > Pseudomonadota > Gammaproteobacteria > Pseudomonadales > Pseudomonadaceae > Pseudomonas > Pseudomonas sp. MWU13-2862. The sequence goes on from NZ_JALMEZ010000003.1 coordinate 493,248, forward strand.
AACCGTCCTACAGCTCGGTGGCCGAACATATCGAGTCGACGTTGTTGGGCCTGCTCGATGACCTGACCCTGCCCGAACGTCACCAGGCCCATGCCGAAGCCATGCGCCACCGCCTCGAACATGGGTTGAACTGGTACGAATTGCTGCCGATCCTCGATGATCTGGCGGTGTTGATGCTGGCGATCAACGACAGCGGTCAACACGATTTCCAGATCTACCTCAAGCAACTCAACGAACGCCTGGAGTCGTTCCAGAGCAACTTGCAGGCGGCCAGTGCCGGGCATGCCGAAGGGCGTACGGCGGCGAACGAGCTGCACAGCCAGTTGCGCGAGCATGTCGATAGCCTGCAAAGCAGCGTGCAGGATGCCGCGGACCTGGAAAGCCTCAAGCATGTCCTGGAAAACCGCCTCGAAGGTTTGTTGGGCACCATGGACCAGCACCAGCAACAGCGGGCCATCCGCGAGCAGGAGGTTGCCGTGCGCCTGCAAAGCCTGGCCGAACGCGTGGCGCATATGGAGCAGGAGGCCCAGGGTTATCGTGACCACCTTGAGGAGCAACGCCAGAAAGCCCTGGTCGACCCGCTGACCGGCCTGCCCAATCGTGCGGCCTGGAGCGAGCGCCTGGAGCAGGAAATGGCGCAGTGGCAGCAGCATGGCAACACCCTGCTGATCGCCATGCTCGATCTCGATCACTTCAAGCGGATCAACGACAACTATGGCCACCTGGCCGGTGACAAGGTGCTGAAGATCATTGCCGGCGAGTTGCGCAAGCGCCTGCGTCCCGGTGACTTCATTGCCCGTTTCGGCGGCGAGGAGTTTGTCCTGCTGGTGCCCGATACCTCGGTCACCGCGGGGCTCAAATTGACCGAGAGCCTGCGCGCGGCCATCGAGGCCTGTCCGTTCCACTTCAAGGGCGAGCGCGTGACCATCACCGTGTCGGTCGGGCTGTCGGCGTTCAAGACCGGCGAGCGCAGCGACCATGCGCTGAAAAGGGCCGATGAGGCGCTTTACCGGGCCAAGAATGCCGGGCGTAACCGCATCGAACAAGGCTGAGTTGTAGGGGCCGGCTTGCTGGCGATGGCGCACGGCCAATACAAGGCTTGCGGGCCTCATCGCCAGCAAGCCGGCTCCCACAAGTGACCGCGTTGCCCGAAGTTGTGGGGGCAGGGTCAGGAGGGTATTCCAGGTTGCATCAGGTAACAGTGTATTTGGCGCTGCTGTGCCTGCCAGTACGTTATGCTGTCAAATTACTGTCTTCATTTGTTGCCGCTGCCATGAAACTGTTCCCTCTCCTTCTTTCGATCCTGCTGCTGGCGGGCTGCGCCAGCGCTCCGCGAATGGACACCAGCCACCCTTCGGTCAACTACGACAATCGCGTGCAGTTCGTGATCCTGCACTACACCTCGGCAAACATGGAGAACTCACTGCGGTTGCTGACCCATGGCCAGGTCAGCAGCCATTACCTGATCGGCGACGACCCCCGCGCCACGGTCTTCAAGCTGGTGGATGAGAGCCAGCGCGCCTGGCACGCCGGGGAAAGCGAGTGGCTGGGACGCACCTGGCTGAACTCCAGCTCCATTGGCATTGAAGTCGTCAATCCGGGTTTCCGCGATACACCCACCGGCCGCGTCTGGTACCCCTACAGCGAAGCGCAGATCCAGGCATTGATCGTGCTGCTCAAGGACATCGTCAAACGCAATCACATCGAACCACGCAATGTGATCGGCCATAGCGATATCGCGCCGTTGCGCAAACAGGACCCGGGCCCGTTGCTGCCCTGGAAGCGCCTGGCCGCGGAAGGCCTCGGCGTATGGCCTGACGAGCAGGCGGTCGCCCGGCAGCAGACCGTCTACACCGCGCAACTGCCGAGCATCACCTGGTTCCAGCAGCAGCTCATGCGCCTGGGCTATGCCACGCCGCAGACCGGCGAGCTGGATGTTGCCACGCGTCATGTCCTGGCGGCGTTCCAGATGCACTTCCGCCCGGCTCGTTTCGACGGCCTGCCGGATGCGCAAAGTGCGGCGATCCTCCAGGTGCTCAACCAGTCAAAATAACGTCAGCGCCGGACGGTCAGCGCCGATTCGCCAATCTGTTGCTATAACTCATTGGTAAGTCTTCGGATATTCGCTGATGCCGGTTCGCCAGACGTTGCGCTCCTGGTTCCATCGTCCCTGGTTGCTGGCATTGCTGGCGGCTCTGTTCAGTGTCGCCCTGTTATTGGCCGGCAGCCTGGGGGTGGTGATGCACCAGGCCAGGCAGCACGAAAGCGAACAGATGAATGCCCAGGGGCAACGTTTCCTGGAGCGGCTGGAGCAGCTTTTCGGGCAACTGCGCGAGGGGCTCGATCAATTGGAGGCCCAGCCCCTGCGGGACTGTAGCCCGGCCATGATCGGCACCCTGCAGCAACTGAGCTTCAACTATCGCTTTATCTACGAAGCCTTCTATGTCGACGCCACCCGGTCCTGTTCCAACTGGCCGAACCAGGATGCCCAGGTGACCTTGGGGATGCCGGATATCCGCGGGCCGACCTACAGCTATTGGCTCAATACCTCGGCCCAGCCCAATGACAACCTGGCCGCCCTGATGTTGGGGCGCGGTCACTTCCGGGTATCCACTTCCCGTGGCCATTTGAGCGATGTGGTGGAACTGCCGCCGAGGGCCAGCCTGCTGGTGGTGGTCGACCGTGGCCGGCGGGCGATTCCGGTGCTCGGGCCGGAGCAGGACTGGCCACCCCCCGGCTGGCCGGTGAAGGGCCAGGACCCGTTGCTGATCACGCCAAATGAATTGATCTACCGCATGCCCACCCGCACCCCGGAATACCAGCTGGTGATGGTCGCGCCGCGCGCGGCCATGCCGCTGGTCATCGACCCGCTGTGGTGGTGGCTGCTCTCGGTGAGCCTGGTGATTGCCTTCTGCATCGGCGGCCTGACCTTGCAGTTGGCCCGCCAGCGCCAATCGCTCAACGGCGAACTGCAAGGCGCGCTGCGGCGCGGCGAGTTCCAGGTCTTGTATCAACCGATCTTCGACCTCGGCAGCCGTCGGTGCGTGGGCGCCGAAGCCCTGATCCGCTGGCGCCGGCCGGACGGCACGCTGACCAGTCCCGACCTGTTCATTCCCCTGGCGGAAAATACCGGGCAGATCCGCCAGATCACCGATTTTGTCCTGCAACGGCTGCTGGACCAGCTGGGTCACCTGCTGCGGGCCAATCCGCAGCTGTACATCTCGGTGAACCTGGCGGCTTGCGATGTGATGGTGCCGCGTATCGGCGAGGTGATTGCCGACCTGTTGCGCAGGCATCGGGTCAGTGCCCGGCAGATTGCCTTCGAAGTCACCGAGCGTGGTCTGATCGACGTGGTGGTGGCACGGGACAATTTGCAGGCCCTGCGGGATGTCGGCCACCAGGTGTTGATCGACGACTTCGGCACCGGCTATTGCAGTCTGGCCTATCTGCAAACGCTGCCGGTGGATTGCCTGAAGATCGACAAGGCCTTTATCGACGCCCTGGGCCATGACGCCGCCAGCAGTGGCGTGGCGCCGCATATCATCCGCATGGCCCATGCGCTGCACTTGCGGGTGATCGCCGAGGGCATCGAGTACGAGCACCAGGCCCTGCTGCTCAGCAGCGAAGGGGTCAATTACGGTCAGGGTTGGTTGTTTGCCCAGGCGCTGACGGCGGTGCAGTTCGTCGAATTGATCACTCGCGGCCGACGCCTGGCTTCGCGACGAATAGACGACGAGGCCTAGGTCGCGGGGCCGCTAGAGCGGCAGCGCCATATAGAACTGCGTGCCCTGCCCCGGCCGTGAATACACGCCCATCCGCCCGCTGTGCAGTTGCACGATCTCCTTGCACAGGGCCAGGCCCAGGCCGGCGCCGCCTTTCTTGCGGCCGACCTGGACGAAAGGTTCGAAGATGCGTCCCTGTTGCCCGTAGGCAATACCCTCGCCGTTGTCCTCGACGCTGATGATGACCCGCTCGCCATGGCGCCGGGCCTGCAAGCGAATCTGCCCGCCCCGGGCGGTATGGCGCAGGGCGTTGTCCAGCAGGTTGTCGAGGACGCGCTCCAGTTGCGGTTGATCGGCCGGCAGGCGCGGCAAGGGCGGCTGCAGCTCGACCTGCAGGTCGATGCCCTGGCTCAGGGCCTGTTCGGCAAAGCGCAGGCGACAGGCCTCGAGCAGTGTCTCGATATCGCAGGGCAGCAGGGTCAGTTTCTGCAGGCCGTTCTGGTAACGGGAGAAATTCAGCAGGTCGTTGATCAATTGCATCAGCCGCTGCATTTCTTCGTTGACCGTGTTCAGCAGGTCCGCTTCCCGCGATTCGCTGTCGAAATGCACGCGCTCCTGCAACAGGCCGAAGGCCATGTGCATGCCGGTGACCGGCGTGCGCAGTTCGTGGGAGGCGCGCAGGACGAACTCGCTGCGCACCCGCTCGAAGGCCCGCTGTTCGGTGACGTCGTGGAGCACCATCACCGCGCCGAGAATATGGCCTTGGGTATGACTGACCGGGGTCAGGCTGTAGGTCAGCAGGCGGGACTCCCCTTCGACCTCGACCTCGAGGTCTTCCGGTGCCCGTTCCAGGCTGGCACCGCGCAGGATCAATTGCAGTTGTTCGTCCAGTTCGGGCCGCTGCAGCGCCTCGCCAAGGCCTTGGCCGAGGCGATCGCCGTCCCAGCCCAACTGGCGTTGTGCCACCGGGTTGAGGTGCTCCAGGCGGCCTTCACGGTCAATCATCAGCAGCCCGTCGTCGATGCTGTCGAGCACGGCCTGCAAGCGTTGCTGGCCGGCGAGCAATTCGTCGATGTTGGTTGCCTGATGCTGGCGCAGGGCCTCGGCCATAAGGCCGAAACGTCGGGTCAGCAGGTTCATCTCGACCGCGGGGGAAATCGGCAGGGTGACGTCGAAGTTGCCCTGGCCGATATGGTCCGCCGCCTCGGCCAGGGCCTCGATCGGTGCACCGAAACGGCGGGCGATGCCGTGGGCGGTGATGAAGCCGATGATCAGCACCGCCAGGCCGACAAACCCCAGCAGCCCGGCCACCAGCAGTGCCCGCTCGCGGGCATCGTTTTCCGTGGCGCTGATGTTGTCCAGCGCCTGCTTGTGCTCGGCGATCAGGCCGTTGCGCAGGATATTGAAAGTGTTGGTGAGCTCCTCGATGCTGCCACTGCCGTCCCGTGAACGGGCGAAGGCCTGGTAGAACCGTTCGTAGTCGATACGGGCCTGGGCGAAGCCGCTGCGCACGTCGTTGCTCTGCTCATGCTCGATGCCTTCGTGGAGCAGTTGCAGATAGTGTTCGCGCGAGGCCTCGAGCGCGGCCTGGTCCGGCTTGTCACCGAGCATCAGAAGCAACTGGTCGCCCAGGCTCTGGCGCAGCTTGAGGCCCAGGTCGAGGGTGATGAAGTTGTCGCTGACCAGCGACTCCTGGGTCTTGGCCATCTGCATCACGCTGACCAGGCCGAGCATCAGGCCCAGCAAGGCGACGGTGATCAGTGCCGAAATACTCAGGAAGAGCCGGGTGCGCAGCTTCATCGTGAGCTTCATGGTGGGCTACTCACAGGTTGTACTGTTTGCGTTTGCGGTACAGCGTCGAGGCGTCGATGCCCAGTGTCTTGGCGGCCTGGTCAAGGGTATCGCTGTTGGCCAGTACCGCGCCGATATGGGCTTTCTCCAGTTCGTCCAGGCTCAGCGCGGCGCCGATGCGCGGTGCGCTGTTGGCCGGTTGCTCGGCCATGCCCAGGTGGCTGATCTCCACGCGCTCCTGGGGACAGATGATGCTGGCGCGTTCGACCACGTTGCGCAGCTCACGGATATTGCCCGGCCAGCGGTAGTTGAGCAGGGCTTCGCGGGCCTCATCGCCGAAGCCGCGGGCTGGTCGCGCGTATTCCTTGACGAAGCGGGCGAGGAAACGATCGGCGAGCATCAGGATGTCTTCACTGCGCTCGCGCAGGGGCGGCAGGTGCAGGGTGATGACGTTCAGGCGATAGAGCAGGTCCTCGCGAAAACGCCCGTCGCGGACCATGTCTTCGAGGTTGAGGTTGGTCGCGGCGAGAATCCGCACATCGGCCCGTCGTGTCACCGGATCGCCGACCCGTTCGTATTCCTTGTCCTGGATAAAGCGCAGCAGCTTGGGCTGCAGGGTCAGGGGGAAATCGCCGATCTCGTCGAGAAACAGCGTCCCGCCGTCGGCCTGGTTGACCCGGCCCAGGGTGCTTTCGCTGGCGCCGGTGAAGGCCCCGCGGCTGTGGCCGAACAGCTCGCTTTCCATCAGCTCGGCGGTCAGCGACGGGCAGTTGATGGTCACGCAGGATTTCTTCGCGCGTTTGCTCCAGCCATGGATGGCCCGGGCCAGTTCGCCCTTGCCGGTCCCGGACTCGCCGAGGATCAGGATGTTCGCGTCGGTGCCGGCCACCTGCCGCGCGGTTTCCAGCACCGCCATCATCGATGGGCTGTGGGAGTCGAGGCCGTCCTTGGGCTTGCGCACTTCGCCTTCCAGGGCCTCGAGGCGCGCCGACAGTTGCCGCACTTCCAGCTGTTTGGCCGTGGCCAGGCGCAGTTGGTCCGGGCTGCACGGCTTGACCAGGTAATCGGCGGCACCGGCCTGGATGGCGTCGACCGCGGTGTCCACGGCTGAGTGGGCGGTGACTATCACCACGCGCATCCAGGGCGCCTGGATGCGCATCTGGGCCAGGACATCGAGGCCGTTGTCTTCGCCAAGGCGCAGGTCGAGGAAGCACAGGTCGAAAACCTGGCGCTGCAGCAAGGCCTCGGCCTGGGCCGCGCTGTTCGCCGTGGCGACGCTGTAGCCCTCGTCTTCCAGGCAATAGCGAAAGGTGCGAAGGATGGCGGACTCGTCATCCACCAGCAGAATACGGCCTTGATGTTCCGTGGCGGACTCCATCTCCCATGCTCCTTTAGTAAAAGTTTTCAGTCTCTACCGGAAATATCCGGCACGTTAGAGAGCTGTTTCTGATTGACCTTATGACAAGCAGGGTAACGGTCTGCGCCCCTGATTGCTAACCCGCTGATTTGGGGAATTTTTTAGGCTCTTTGCTTCCGACAGTTGGGCTCTCAGCTAATTCCTACTGATTTTCTTACTATTTATTCTTTTGGTAGGGCTATTTCCTACGGATTCATCGTGCAATACGCACGACCGTATGGCGGGCATCGTGCAGGATGCTGGTCGATCAATCTTGTGTATTTTATAACTTATTGATTTTATTGATATTTTTTCAATAAAAAAGCTGGCATGCAGACTGCAATGTTCCTCTCAAGAACATTCGCGGTGGTCGGTCTGGTTCATCTCTGCCGACCCCGCAACACCCATCATTGAGTCGGAGGAGTTTCAGGATGAATCGCCCACGTGCCGCCCATCTCCATCTCTCGCCACTGCACTTGCAGCAAGGATTGTTTGCCGTGTTGGCGTTGCTGGTCACGCTGATTGCCGGCCAGCAGTTCCAACGCTGGAACCAGGCCAGTGTCCAGGTCCAGCGCCTGCCCGGGCATGCCCTGCAACAAACCCATTTCAGCGCGACCGCTACCAGTATCAGCGACCCCGCCGCCTACCGCCTGACGTCGGTCGATCAAGCCCAGGTGCCTGACGAGCCGTTGCAGCAGCGCTGGGTGTTCTAGGCAAGAACCGGGCTGTCGGATGATAGCCCGGGGCAGTACCCGGAGCAGTAAAGGCTGCATCCAAACACTTGTAAGTCGAGGAGAATCACCATGTTGAGCTGGGCAGTCACATTCCTGATCATTGCCATTGTCGCCGCGGTATTGGGCTTTGGTGGCATCGCCGGTACAGCCACGGGTATCGCCAAGATCCTCTTTGTCGTATTCCTGGTGATGTTCGTGGTTTCCTTCCTGTTCGGACGCCGTGGTCGAGGCTGACCATGAGGCCACAGCCGCCCTGCTGACGGGCGGCCGCTCCTGTCTTTGCATGACCGCGTTTGCCGCTTTGACCCTATGTCGTTCTGACATTAAGTGGCCTTTTCCGCGGGTGCATTTTTCCGATGTGACCGTACGTCTAGAAACACCCCTCTGATTACCCCTCGTTTACGATTGAATTTGTAGGAGTTTTCTACTTATTTGGCCTCGCTTCATTCCCGTGCCGTAGAGGAAAAAATGCTTTGAAATGGCCGGTCTACGGCACTTTTTTCGGCTGAAATGTCCTGTTGATGGGGGACAAAACGGTCGTATTGCTGAACAAAGGTCATGCCGATTCGGCATGGGGTAGGCGTTTACGGCATTAGACGTCCCCCCCTTGCATGGGAATAGTTGCGCCTTTTTTCGCCTGCCAAAAAGCCATCAGGCCGGTGGGCGATGACCTTCCATGGGGGACAGTTGCCATCACCTGACCTGCATCAGTGCAACGGTGAGGGGCTTCTGTCCGACTCCACTTGAAGCAAGGGTAACGACATGAAGAAGGCAAAGCTCAGCCTCGCCTGGCAGATCCTTATCGGTCTGGTACTGGGGATTGCAGTCGGCGCGCTGCTCAACCATTTCAGTGCCGAGAAGGCCTGGTGGATCGGCAACGTCCTGCAACCGGCAGGCGATATCTTTATCCGCCTGATCAAGATGATCGTTATCCCGATTGTCATTTCCTCGCTGGTGGTCGGCATTGCCGGTGTCGGCGATGCCAAGAAGCTGGGGCGCATCGGCCTCAAGACCATCGTCTACTTCGAGATCGTCACCACCATCGCCATTGTGGTCGGCCTGCTGCTGGCCAACGTGTTCCACCCGGGCTCGGGCATCGACATGAGCACCCTGGGCACCGTGGACATCTCCAAGTACAAGGCCACTGCCGCCGAAGTGCAGCATGAGCATGCGTTTATCGAAACCATCCTCAACCTGATTCCTTCGAACATCTTTGCCGCCATGGCCCGCGGCGAAATGCTGCCGATCATCTTCTTCTCGGTGCTCTTCGGCCTCGGCCTGTCGAGCCTGCAGGCCGAGTTGCGCGACCCGCTGGTGAAGATGTTCCAGGGCGTCTCGGAAAGCATGTTCAAGGTCACCCACATGATCATGAACTACGCGCCGATCGGTGTGTTTGCCCTGATCGCGGTGACCGTCGCCAGCTTCGGCTTCGCCTCCCTGCTGCCGCTGGCCAAGCTGGTGCTGCTGGTCTACGCCGCCATCCTGTTCTTCGCCTTTGCCGTGCTCGGCCTGGTGGCCCGTTTGTTCGGCTTCTCGGTGATCAAGCTGATGCGCATCTTCAAGGACGAACTGGTACTGGCCTACTCCACCGCCAGTTCCGAAACCGTGTTGCCACGGGTGATCCAGAAGATGGAAGCCTACGGCGCGCCGAAAGCCATTTGCAGTTTTGTGGTGCCGACCGGTTACTCCTTCAACCTCGACGGCTCGACCCTGTACCAGAGCATCGCGGCGATCTTCATTGCCCAGCTTTATGGCATCGACCTGTCCATCAGCCAGCAATTGCTGCTGGTGCTGACCCTGATGGTCACCTCCAAGGGCATTGCCGGGGTACCGGGCGTGTCCTTCGTGGTGTTGCTGGCGACCCTGGGCAGCGTCGGTATTCCGCTGGAAGGCCTGGCCTTTATCGCCGGTGTCGACCGGGTCATGGACATGGCGCGGACCGCGCTGAACGTGATCGGCAATGCCCTGGCGGTGCTGGTGATTTCCCGTTGGGAAGGCATGTACGACGATGCCAAGGGCGAGCGCTACTGGAACTCCCTGCCGCACTGGCGCAGCAAGGCGCCGCTGCCGGCGGGCGAGGCTTCCAAGGGCTGATTGAATGGCGCTTGCTGGCGAAGCCTCTAGTGCTCTCGCTGGCCCCTTCGCGAGCAAGCTCTGCTCCTACAGGTCCGCGTACTGCCAAAGCTGATCGATAGACCCCGGACTTTCCGGGGTTTGTTGTTTCTGGCCCGACCGCTATCATTCGCCGCATCTTCAAGGAGTTTTCCCGATGCTCAATGGCCTGTGGCTTGGCTTTTTCGTAGTGGCGACCGTCTCGGCGCTGGCGCAATGGCTGGTGGGTGGCAACCCCGCGATCTTCGCCGCGATGGTGGAAAGCATCTTCGCCATGGCCAAGCTCTCGGTGGATGTCATGGTCCTGCTGTTCGGCACCCTGACCCTCTGGCTCGGCTTTCTGCGCATCGCCGAAAAGGCCGGGATCGTCGACTGGCTGGCCAAGGCCCTGGGGCCGCTGTTCAGCCGCCTGATGCCGGACGTGCCGCGCGGCCATCCGGCCATCGGCCTGATCACCCTCAACTTTGCGGCCAACGCCCTGGGCCTGGACAACGCCGCCACGCCCATCGGCCTCAAGGCCATGCGTTCCCTGCAGGAGCTCAACCCGAGCCAGACCGTGGCGAGCAACGCGCAGATCCTGTTCCTGGTGCTCAATGCCTCGTCCCTGACCCTGCTGCCGGTGACCATCTTCATGTACCGCGCCCAGCAAGGCGCGGCGGACCCGACCCTGGTGTTCCTGCCGATCCTGCTGGCCACCTGCGCCTCAAGCCTGGTCGGCCTGCTCTCGGTGGCGGTGATGCAGCGCCTGCGGTTGTGGGACCCGGTAGTGCTGGCCTACCTGATTCCCGGCGCTTTGCTGCTCGGCGGCTTCATGGCAGTGCTGGCCGGGCTGTCGGCCACGGCGTTGGCCAGCCTGTCGTCGATCCTCGGCAACCTGACGCTGTTCGGCCTGATCATGCTGTTCCTGGTCATTGGCGCGTTACGCAAGGTGAAGGTCTACGAGGCTTTTGTCGAAGGGGCAAAAGAGGGCTTTGATGTCGCCAGGAATCTGTTGCCGTACCTGGTGGCGATGCTCTGCGCGATTGGTGTGCTGCGGGCTTCCGGGGCGCTGGACTTCGGCCTCGACGGCATTCGTCACCTGGTGCAGTGGGCCGGTTGGGATACGCGCTTTGTCGATGCGTTGCCGACAGCGATGGTCAAGCCGTTCTCCGGCAGTGCGGCGCGGGCGATGTTGATCGAGACCATGAAGACCCAGGGCGTGGACAGCTTCCCGGCGCTGGTGGCGGCGACGATCCAGGGCAGCACCGAAACCACCTTCTATGTGCTGGCGGTGTATTTCGGCGCGGTGAATATCCAGCGGGCGCGACACGCGGTGGGCTGCGCCTTGCTGGCGGAACTGGCCGGGGTGCTGGCGGCGATCGGGGTGTGCTATTGGTTCTTCGGCTGATCAGCGTTTGGCTGAATCCTCGCCTTGCTGCACCGCCCAACCGATCATCTGCGCCATCAGCTTGTCGCCGGCCTGGCCGAAGCCGGCCACCACGCCGGGCACCTGCTTGTCATTGATCGGCTGGCGCACTTCAAAGCGCCGGCTGGCGAGGATCCGCTGGTCAATCCCACGGACCAGCCGCGCATCGAAGCGGATCACCACCTCGGCTCCCTGACCCCGATACTCGGTCTGGAAGGCCTGCAACTCGCCGCCCAGCTCGAAATCCGCCTGCAGGTTGCTGTCGTCGGTGCTCAGCAGACGCACCCGGCCGTCGCGCTGGAAGGCGTCGAGAATCCGGTTGCGCAGCAACACCGGTGCCGGATCGCTCCAGCGTGAGGCCTTGTAGTGGCTGATCAGGTCACCCTGGGGCACCACGGCGATATTCGGGCTGTTCAAGGCGTCACTGGCAATCGGCTTGGCAATGCGCAACGACCAGTTGACCGGCTGGCTGTTGGGCGCCGGAACACTGTTCTGTGCCGTCGGCAGGCGATAGACATCCGCCGGGTCCGCCTGGGGCAGGATCGAACAGGCGCCGCTCAAGGCCAGGCCGACAACCAGGGTAAGCTGGCTCAATACACGAGGGGCATGCCTCATGGGGTGAATTCCTTGTTCTTGTCACGGCCCAGCAAGTAGCCGCTGGGGTTGGCATCCAGGCGCTTGGAGATCGCGCGCAGGGAACTGAGGGTGTCACGCAGTTCACGGATCGCCGGGGCCAGTTCATTCAAGCCCTGTAATCCACTGTTGACCGAGTCCTGGTTTTTGCTTAGCAGCGTGTTGATGGTCGCGGTGCTCTGCTCCAGGGATTGCATGGCCCGTTCGGCGCTGCCAAGGGCCTGCTTGCCCTGGTTGTCGAGCAGGCCGTTGGCGTTGTGCATCAGCGCGGTGGTCTGTTCCAGGGTCGCGCTGACCTGCTTGCTGACCAGGGTCATCTGTTTCAGGGTCTGGCGGATATCGTCGCGCTGGCCGGCAATCGCCCCGGTGGCTTGCTGGAGGTTGTCCAGGGTCTGGCTGACCTGGGCGACGTTTTTCTGCGAGAACATTTCGTTGGCATTGTGCAGCAGCAGGTTGATCCCGCTCATCAGGTCGTTGCTGTCGTTGAGCAGGCGTGAGATCGGCGACGGCGAGGCGATGATCTGCGGCAGGTTGCCATCCTTGCCCTTGAGCTCGGGACTCTGCGGCGTGCCGTCGCTGAGCTGGATCAGCGAGGTGCCGGTGATGCCGGTCAGGGCCAGCTTGGCGCGGGTATCCTCCTTGATCGGCGTGTCGCCGGCCAGGCGGATGCGTGCCAGCACCCGGCGCGGGTCTTTCGGGTCGAGGCTCAGTTGCAGCACGTCGCCGACCTTGATCCCGCTGTATTGCACCGGGCTGCCCTTGGACAGGCCGCTGACCGCCTCGTTGAACACCACTTCATAGTCCTTGAACGCGGTGTCGACACTGGACTTGGCCAGCCACAGGCCGAACAGCAACGCGGCCACGACCACCAGCACACTGAACAGGCCGATCATCACATGATGGGCACGGGTTTCCATCTCATCCCTCCTTGTGCGGGGTTACCGCGTCAAATGCGGCGCGGCCACGCGGGCCATGGAAGTATTCGTGAATCCACGGGTCGTCGGTTTCGGCGACCCGGTCGATGGCATCGGCCACCAGTACGTGTTTCTGCGCCAGCACCGCGACCCGGTCGGTGATGGTGTAGAGCGTGTCGAGGTCGTGGGTGACCAGGAACACACTCAGGCCCAGGGCATCGCGCAGGGTCAGGATCAGTTGGTCGAAGGCCGCCGCGCCGATGGGGTCGAGGCCGGCGGTGGGTTCGTCGAGAAACAGGATGTCCGGGTCCAGCGCCAAGGCGCGGGCCAAGGCGGCGCGCTTGATCATGCCGCCGGACAGCGAGGCCGGGTATTTGTTGGCGGCCGACAGCGGCAGGCCGGCCAAGGCCAGCTTGACCGCCGCCAGGTGTTCGGCATCGCGCCGACTGAGGCCGGCGTGTTCGATCAGCGGCAGGGCGACGTTCTCGGTGACCGTCAGGGAGGAAAACAACGCACCTTTCTGGAACAGCACACCGAAGCGCCGTTCGACCTGGGAACGCGCCTGTTCCGAGAGGCTGCGCAGGTCCTGGCCGAACACCCGTACGCTGCCCTCGCTGGGTTTGCGCAGGCCGACGATACTGCGCAGCAGCACCGACTTGCCACTGCCGGAGCCGCCGACCACGGCGAGGATTTCGCCGCGGTAGAGGTCCAGGTCAAGGTTTTCGTGGACGCTCTGGCTGCCGAAGCGATTGCACAGCCCGCGCACTTCGATCACCGCCTCGCTCGGCGCCCGTGGCGGTCGACTCACCAGCCCATCTCCATGAAGAACAACGCGGCAACGGCATCCAGCACGATCACGATAAAGATCGACTGGACCACGCTGGAGGTGGTGTGGGCGCCGACCGACTCGGCACTGCCGCTGACCTTGAAACCTTCCAGGCAACCGACGGCGGCGATCAGGAAGGCGAAGATCGGCGCCTTGACCATGCCGACGAGGAAATGCTGGACGCCGATATCGGCCTGCAACAGGGACAGGAACATCGCCGGCGAGATCCCCAGGGACAAGGCGCAGACCACGCCGCCGCCGACAATCCCGCAGAGCATCGCCAGGAAGGTCAGCATCGGCAGGGCGATCAGCAGGGCCAGGACCCGGGGCAGCACCAGCAATTCCATGGGATCGAGGCCGAGGGTGCGAATGGCGTCGATCTCCTCGTTGGCCTTCATCGAGCCGATCTGCGCGGTAAAGGCGCTGGCGGTGCGCCCGGCCATCAGGATGGCGGTGAGCAGTACGCCGAACTCACGGAGGAAGGAGAAGGCCACCAGGTCGACGGTGAAGATACTGGCGCCGAAGCTTTTCAGCACCGTGGCGCCGAGAAAGGCCACCACGGCGCCCACCAGGAAGGTCAGCAGGGCGACGATCGGGGCGGCGTCGAGGCCGGTCTGTTCGATATGGGCGACGGTCGCGGTCATGCGCCAGCGCCGTGGGTTGAAAATCCCCCGCGCCAGGGTCTCCAGGATCAGGCCGACAAACCCGAGCAGTTGCAGGGTGTCTTGCCAGACGGCATCGACGGCTTTGCCAATGCGTTCGAGCAACTGGATGCCGGCCGCTTCTTCCGGTTCGCGCACCGGTTCGCAGAAATCCGCCAGGGAGCAATACACGGTGTGCAGCAGGGCCCGGTCGGCGGCACTGATGCGGCAGTCCGGGTGTTCGGCCGAACGTCCGAGGCGATCGGCCCCCAGCAGCTCCACCAGCAACGACGCGCCGGCGGTGTCGAGGGCGCCGAGGTCATTGAGGTCGATATCGGTGCTGGCGTCGTATTGGCCGACCAATTGGGCGGCCCGCTGCTTCAGGTTGGCGTAATGGGCCAGCGTCCAGTCACCACTGATCCTCAGGCGCGCGGGACTGCTCGAGGTATCCAGGTGGGCGGTGCCGGCCGTTGCGCTAATGATTGAAAGCTCCGTGCTTAACAGACATTGATACTGGCCTCTGTAATAGCACGATCTGGCCCCTGATCTCTAGTCGCTCACCTTGAAGCGCAGCACGCCGAGCATCTGGCCGCCCTCGGTCAGTACTCGCACCTGCCAGTCACCGGTGGGGTCAGCCGGGAAGTTCTGCTTGTGCGACCAGGCGCGATAACCTTCCTTGCGCCCGCCATGGATATCCAGGGCGATGCGGTCGACTTCGCGGCCGTTGAACTGCCAGACGTGGTAGATCCGCTCGTCCAGCCCGCGCGGCGCACTGATCGAGGTGTAGGCATACAGCCCGTCCTTGCGCACCTGCTGGGTGCTGACTTGCTCCAGGCCCTCACCCGGGGTGCGGTCCTGTAGCTCGGTGGTCACCGCGACTTCGGTCATCCACAAGGTCGCCGGCGGCACCCACGAGCGCAGGAACCAGCCCGCGCCGCCAATCGCCAGGGTCACGCCGATCAGCATCAACCAGCCGCGCAAGCTGCGCAGCGGCAGGCTCACCGCCAGGCTCGGGATCGACAACAGCATGGCGATGCCCAGGGCCAGCTGGTAGCTCTGGGGCGTGGTCAGGTGCAGGATGATCGGCAGCGCGGTGAGCAGCGCGGCGAACAGCGTCAGGGTATGCAATCCCAGCAGCAGCCAGCGTTTCGGCGAGAGCCAGTTGTAGTACAGCGGATCGATGATCGAGACCAGCGCCGCCGCGCCGAGCAGCCCGGTGAACAGCAACTGGCTGCTGTTCCAGGTGGTGGTAATGAAAAAGAACGGCAGGACAAAGGACAGGCTTTGCTGGTGGATCATCTGCGTGGCATAGCGCAGCAGCGGCTCGGGGATATCGTGTTTGAACAGGCGACTGAAGAACTGCGTCAGGACGTTCTCCAGCATCAACCAGAGCCAGCTCACCAGCAGAATGACCGCAATCCAGCTGGCGGAGTTCTGCTGGCGATCAACCAGGATGAAACTGGCGATACCGGAGCAGAAGCCGAAAGCCGCAATCACCCCTGGATAACGCTTCATCAGTGCGAGGAGGCGTTGGATATGCAGGGTCCAGTTCGGCATTCGGCAGTTCACAGTCAGGCAGTTGAAAGATCACGACACAATACCGTTTCAGGCGCGATTAGTCGTGTTTGTGGTGGCCCCATGCCCCTACAGGACTCGCGTCGTACGCAAAGCCCGGGCACGACACAAATCCTGTAGGAGCAAGCTTGCTCGCGATGAACGATAACGCGGTCTAGCGTCGATAAGCCCGCCAACCCAGCAGCCCGATCAGCAGCAAGCCCGCGAGGGCGGCGCCCAGGCCGATCAGCTGTTCATCGCTGAGCAGCGGTTTTTCGATCCGCAGGTAGCCCGGCTGCTTGAACAACTGGCGCAGCGCCTGGTTGGCATCCGCCAGCGTCACCGCCCGCAGGGCCTGGGCCGGGTCGGCAAAATGGCCGTCCTCGTAGTCGCCCAGCGCCCCCCAGTAATAGTCGGCCAGGGCACTGTTGCCCTGCACCGCCCAGGCCTGGCGGGCAATGGCGGCTTGTTGCAGGCGGGCGAAGGTGTCCGGGTCGAGGCCGTCCTTGAGCAGACGGGCCCTGAGCGCTTCGAGCACCTGTCGGGCGTCGTCCAGATTATCGCGTTCGACATCGGCGTTGACGCTGAAGAAGCCGACGCCGCCCAGCACTTCGCGTTCGCTCCACGGCCCATAGGACAGGCCGTGGTCCAGGCGCAAATGCCGATACAGCGCCCAGTCCAGATAGTCCTTGAGCAGATCGAAGGTTTCGTCGGGCAGCCCTTCCAGGGCCGGCTCCGGAAACAGCCAGTGGATTTTCGCTCCGTTGCCGACCCAGCCGCGTGGCAGGTCGCGTTGCGCGGCGGCGGCCTGGTCATGGATTTCCGGCAGCGGCTGGTGGTCATTGGGCTCGATCGGCGCCAGGGCGCCGAAGGCCCGGTCCAGGTAGGCCGGGAGCAGGCGATCAAGCTCGCCGACCATGATCAGGGTCATATTGTTCGGCGCGTACCAGTTCTTGCGCACGGCCTCCAACTGCTCCCGGGTCAGGTGCTGGACATCGGCGCGCTCGGCGCATTTGAGTCCCAGCTCCACCGCCAGCTGGTTGCTGGCGTTGTGACCGAAGTCCTGGTGGTCCAGCCAGCGCTGCAAGTGCGAGTAATGGCCGCCCTCCTCGCGCTCCACCACCTGCTTGGCGGCGGCAATGGCGTTGTCGCTGAGCTCGGTACGGGTGAGGATCTCCAGCAGCAGGTCGAGAATCTTGCGCTGGTTGGCGGCCGGGGCCTCGATCACGAAGGTGGTGTCGGCATTGCTGGTGTAGGCGTTCCATTCGCCACCCAGGGCCTGCATGCGTTCTTCCAGGCCGCCTTCACCGCTGGCGTCGACGCCACTGAACAACAGGTGTTCGAGCAGGTGTGGCAGTTCCTTGTCGGCACAGGAGAAATCGTCGAACCCGACCCCCACCACCAGGCGGATCGCCACGTGGCCGCGTTCGCTGCCGGGTTTGAGCAGCAGTTGCAGGCCGTTGGGCAATTGATAACCCTCGACCTGGAAGCGATCGAGGGCGGCGGCGTGCAGGGTATTGAGCAGCAGGCAGGCGAACAGCAGGCAACGCATAACCATTTTCCGAAGGCGGGGTCCTACGCAAAGACAACGGTGCAACCATGGACGTTCAAGACGATTGGCTGATGTCGTCGAGTTCTTCTGGGGCCAGGGCACCGGTCTCGGTGGTTTCCAGCACCGCATAGGCGCTGCCGCAGAATAACGAATTCAGGCGTTTCATGTCGGCAATCAGCTCCAGATGCAGCGAACTGGTTTCCAGGCTCTGCACCACGCCGCGCTGCAGGCGACTGACGTGGGCGTGGGCCAGGCGCCGTTCCTGGGCGCGGAAACGACGCTTTTCCCGCAGCAGTTGCCGGGCGGTCTGAGGATCGGCACCGAGGAACACCGTGAGGCCCAGGCGCAGGTTGTCGATCAATTGCCGGTGCAGCCCGGCGAGCTCCTCCAGGCCGTCCTCGGAAAACGAGCGGCGCTGCGAGGTCTTCTGCCGCTGCACCTTGCGCAGCATCTGCTCGATCAGGTCGGCGGCCAGCTTCAGGTTGACCGCCAGTTCAATGATTTCCGCCCAGCGCCGGCTGTCCTGTTCGCCGAGGTCTTCCCGAGGCATCTGCGCCAGGTAGAGTTTGACCGCGCTGCAAAGCACCTCGACGTCGTCGCACAGACGACGTATCTCGATGGCCACGGCGGTCTGCTTGCCGTTGAGCACATTGAGCATGGCGTCGAGCATGCTGTCGATCAGGTCGCCGATGCGCAGGGTTTCCCGTACGGCGTTGGACAGCGCCAGGCTCGGTGTGTCGAGGGCCGCGGGGTCGAGATGGCGGGGCTTGGCCTTGCCGTTGACCTCGGGCCGTTCCGGCAGCAGCCAGGCACAGACCCGGGCCATCGGGCCGACACTGGGCAGCAGCAAGACGCAGCGCGCGGTGTTGTAGAGCAGGTGGAAGCCGATCACGATTTCCTGGGGGCTGTACTCGAGGCCGTCGAGCCAGTGTGCCAGCGGGGTCAGCGCCGGGATGATCAGCAGCAGGCCGATCAGCTTGTACAGCAGGCTGCCGAGGGCCACCTGGCGGCCGGCGGCGTTCTGCATGCTGGTGCCGAGGAAGGCCAGCACGCCGCTGCCGATGTTCGCGCCGATCACCAGGCCGATGGCCACCGGCAGGCTGATCACGTCGGCGCCGGCCAGGGTCGCGGTCAGCAGCACGGCGGCGAGACTGGAATAGGAGACCATCGCGAACAGCGCGCCGACCAGGGCATCGAGAAGGATATCGCCGGTCAGGGAGGCGAACATCACCTTCACCCCCTGGGCGTGGGTGATGGGCGCGGCGGCTTCGACGATCAGTTGCAGGGCGAGGATGATCAGTCCCAGGCCGATGCCCACGCGACCGAGCTGGCCGGCGCGGGTCTGCTTGCGCGAGAGGAAAAAGATCACCCCGAGGAAGATCAGCAGCGGCGACAGCCAGGACAGGTCGAAGGTCAGCACCCGGGCCATCAGCGCGGTACCGACGTCGGCGCCGAGCATCACCGCCAGGGCCGGGGTCAGCGTCATCAGGCCCTGGCCGACGAAGGAGGTGACCAGCATGGCGGTGGCATTGCTGCTCTGGACCATGGCGGTGACCAGGATCCCGGCGATAAAGGCCAGGGGGCGCCTGGACATATTGCGGCCGATGACGTGGCGCAGGTGTGAACCGTAGACCCGCAGGATGCCGGTACGGACGATGTGCGTGCCCCAGATCAGCAGGGTCACGGCGGAAAGCAGATTGAGCAGGGTCAGCATGGACGGCCCCCTGGCATGACGGGTGCCCCATGGGGGCAAGTTCGGATTGTGACGGTTCGCCTTTTTTCTACGACTTGTCCTTAAGCTGTAGTTGGCTATTTGGCCGAGCGCCAGCATCGCATGATCGGCGCCGGACCTGAAACAAAAATGTCATATTTCCATAAGGCGTCGTGGGAACCGGTTGCCGGCCCCCACCGTTCAGGGTTATTGACCGGCCACATCCTTGTGTCGTTCCCCGGCTTCGTGTTCCTGCTTCTTTTTCTGCATAGCGGTACGCATCTTGATGTTGATCGCTTCCACCGCCAGGGAGAAGGCCATGGCGAAGTAGACATAGCCCTTGGGCACATGCACGTCGAAGGCTTCGGCGATCAGCACGGTGCCGACCACGATCAGGAACGACAGCGCGAGCATCTTCAGCGACGGGTGCTTGTCGATAAAGTCGCCGATGGTCTTCGAGGCCAGCATCATCACCAGTACCGCCACCACGATCGCCGCGATCATCACCGGCACATGGGAAACCATGCCCACGGCGGTAATCACCGAGTCGAGGGAGAACACGATGTCGATAATGGCGATCTGGATGATGGTGTAGAGGAAGTTGCCGCCCTTGCCTTTCGGCCCTTCGCCGGCTTCTTCCTCGCCTTCCATGCCGTGGTAGATCTCCTGGGAGCTTTTCCACAGCAGGAACAGGCCACCGAAGAACAGGATCAGGTCACGCCCGGAAATACCCTGGCCGAAGACCACGAACAGGTCGTCGGTCAGGCGCATGACCCAGGTGATCGACAGCAACAGCAGGATCCGCGTGACCATCGCCAGGGCCAGGCCGAAGATCCGTGTGCGCTGCTGCATGTGCCGGGGCATGCGGCTGACCAGGATCGAGATCATGATGATGTTGTCGATGCCCAGGACAATCTCCAGGGCGGTCAGGGTGAAAAAGGCCACCCAGATTTCCGGGTTGGTCAGCCAATCCATATCTATTCCTTTGAACGAGTATTTGAGCCGTATCGGCGCCAGGCTTCAGCTTCTGAAGTCCGTGCGCCGACACGACAGTGAATCATTGCCTTATAGACTGCCGTACAACGGAAAGGTCCCCAGCAACAAGGCGGCCAGCAATATGCACAGGCACACCAGCACCGCCCACTTGAGGGTGAAGCGCTGGTGATCGCCGAACTCGATACCGGCCAGGGCCACCAGCAGGTAGGTCGAGGGCACCAGCGGGCTCAACAGGTGGACGGGCTGGCCGACGATCGAGGCACGGGCCATTTCCACCGCACTGATGCCGTAGTGGCTGGCGGCTTCGGCCAGTACCGGCAGCACGCCATAGTAGAAGGCGTCATTGGACATGAAAAAGGTGAACGGCATGCTCACCAGCGCGGTAATCGGCGCCAGGTAAGGGCCGAGCGCCGGCGGGATCACCGCCAGCAGGCTCTTGGACATGGCGTCGACCATGCCGGTGCCGGACAGGATACCGGTGAAGATCCCGGCGGCGAAGATCAGCCCGACCACTGCCAGCACACTGCCGGCGTGGGCGGCGATGCGCTCCTTCTGCTGTTGCAGGCACGGGTAGTTGACGATCATGGCAATACTGAACGCCACCATGAACAGCACCGGCAACGGCAGCAGGCCGGCGATCAGCGCGCCCATCAGGGCGATGGTCAGGGCGCCGTTGAACAGGATCAGTTTCGGCCGGCGGGCATCCGGGTATTGCGAGACGCTGATTTCGCTGTGGTCGACTTCATCGCCGACAACATGCAGCTCGCCCAGGCGTGCCCGTTCGCGCAGGCCATAAAAATAGGCGATGACCAGGATCGCCAGGACCCCGGCGAGCATGGCCGGGATCATCGGCACGAAGATATCCGAGGGATCGACGTGCAGCGCGCTGGCGGCACGAGCGGTCGGTCCGCCCCAGGGGGTCATGTTCATCACCCCGCCGGCGAGGATGATCAGCCCGGCCATGATCCGCGGGCTCATGCCGATGCGGCTGTACAGCGGCAGCATGGCGGCGACGCAGATCATATAGGTGGTGGCTCCGTCCCCATCGAGGGACACCACCAGGGCCAGCACGGCGGTGCCCACCGAGACTTTCAGCGGATCGCCCTTGACCAGCTTGAGGATCTTGCACACGGCCGGGTCGAACAGGCCGGAGTCGATCATCAGGGCGAAATACAGGATGGCGAACATCAGCATCACGCCGGTGGGCGCGAGCTTGGTGATGCCGTCGATCATCATCTTGCCGATGCCTGCGGCAAAACCGCCGAACAGGGCGAAGACGATGGGGACGATGATCAGGGCGATCAGCGCGGACAGGCGCTTGGTCATGATCAGGTACATGAAGGTAATGACCATGGCAAAGCCAAGGAAAGTCAGCATGGGGAGGCTCCGGGCGTAACGCGGCAGGGGAAGGGCGAAGCGACTGGGGTCAGTGCTGGGCGAGCGGCGCGAAAGGGACGAACGGAGTTGCAGCGAACAGGCGGGTCTTAGCGGACATCGGTATCACCATCTTGTTGTTGTGATTGGGCCACGGGGCGTGTTCAAGACGCGCCACGGCCGACCGGTCTGGTGCCGGCGGTGAGGTGATGCTAAAGGGGCAAGCTTTCAGCCAGCTTTCGTTGCTGAAAATTGGACGACAGGCAGGTCGTATCGGCGTAATACGACCTGTTCCTGATTTCTCGGGTAATCAGTGCGTTTGTTCAACCACTGGGGATTGATCAGCAAGCACCCCGAGCACTGCGGCGTCGATCAGGGCCTTGGCCATTTCGTCCAGCTGAAGAGCAGTCCATCGCAAGGAGCGACGATGGGGATTGTCCCCATAGGCCAACTCTTCGTTTAGTGCGCAAGAGCAGTCGAGGGCGATGGATGCGTTTTCCAGCAGATGGATCAGGGGGACGTCGGCATTGACACTAAAAAGTGTTGCGTTGGTTTCGTTGTAGCGACCGAAAGGGACTTTGTGGCTGGTAGGCTTTTTCATCATTCAGATTCTCGTTTTGGGCTACCACCAGACGCCGTCAAACGAACGGGTGGCAACTGTGCGTAGGTTGACGGACCGGAAACGAGAAAACCCGGCGCACCCGAAGATGCCCCACGCACAGCCGCCATAAAGCCATGCAACAGGCACGGAGGTGCCCACGCGGCGGTACAAGGGGTGCGTCGTATCTCGTTAGAAACCGGACCGTCAAATCCGATCACGAATGTGTCGTGACAGCTGCGAGGATATGGAGATAGGGGGGGAGGGTCAAGTCAGCTCTGGCCCGGTTTGCTGGTAGGCACCGGTCACGACTTGCATGGCCGGTGCCGCCAGTTGTTGCAGGCCCGCATTGCGGGCCGGCCCTACGACATAAACGGTCTGCTGGCCATCACACCAATCGAACATGCGATGCCGGCAAAAGCCACTGTCACCCCCCGAAGAGACAATAATCATAAGGCTTTCAGCCGACATCATAAAAAGTCCAGGCAGCTCTATAGCGCAAAACAAATCGCATTGGGAGCATCAATAATGTATGAAGCGTCTCGGATATCACACAGTCTGCTCGTAAATGATTTTATCGTCATGGTCACCTGTTTTTTGGAGGCATCGTAATCGAACTCGATGACAGCGGTTGCATCCGAAAAGCCATCTTTGATTGTCAGGGTTGTTAATCGGGTAGGATAACCTTTGCCAGGTGTGAGGTAGTATTCGGAGGCCAGACTGGGGAAGCCATTACCGTGGCGGTCAACCATGATTACTTGACCAGAAGGAAGGGCTCTGTATACATCGCAACCTGAAAAATAAACATTAACATTGGACAGGATGGAGAATTTATCCTTTTCACTAATAATTACGTGTGAGACCTTTTTTTTAGGGGCGGGGCGTAGAGTATCAGCAGAAGAATATTGAATGACCTGATCATTAATCTGTACCCGGCACCAAGTATCGGTTTCTTCTTTTTTGTGATCCGCATGAGTTTCCAGTTCATGCACCTCAAGACCAATGCTGGTTTGGAAATCTTCGAAGATCCAATGAAAAGTTCTGAGGGCAGCGCCAGGAGAAGTGGTTGAGTAAGTTACTTGATTTCCGAATTTGAATGCGTTGAAGTGATAGTCAGTAGATGAACTCTTGAACTGTAACTCATGAGACGCGGTGGTGTATCCATATTGTTGCCCATAATCGTTGGTGCGGACATCTGTATAATAGCGCCCTCCGCTAAGACTGGTGCTGTTTGTTTTTCGGTACTCAAAGGGTTCTCCCAGTCCGGCTTTTAAATACAAGACCGGGGAGAGTGTAAGGTGCAGATCACCTTCATGCTCAATAGAAAATGGCATTTGGGCCGATGCAATAACCGGAGTTTCTTTTTTCATTTTTTGTGTCCTCAATGTAGGCGATTGAGGCACTGAGTTTCTTGACGCGTATTATACGTTGACTGAACTCAAGCCTCTGCAAGAAGGACTGGCATATCACCTACGTTGGCGATATCAACAGCCCTGTTTCGCTCTATGAGATCAATACTGTTGTGGGCAGCTCCAACTCTCAGAATATGGAAGTCATTACTGCTGCCCGATCTGACTCTCTCGTTCTCTTGCCGAGACATCCCGCATCCACAGATATTGAAAGGAAGTGCTTGGGTCGCACCGGGCTTTCAACGTTCGTGGTTTACTTCATGCGCCTTCAGTGGGAGGGCGTACCTAGAGCGATGCTGTTGAGCCTAGGCTGTCTCCTGACGCTGTCAAGTTCCCTTCCGTCAGGCTTTACGAGCAGGAGGTGAAGCTGGCGCTGGGATAAGTATCGAATTGTTGGTATCTGTCATTAACGATATCAAAGCCCGCGATATTGGTTTGATCGCGTAACGATGGCCTAACCCTCAAGGCAGTTCCAACCCACCCGCCGCCTTGTGCAGCGCCCGCAGGTGTTCGCCGACGATCTTCAGGTTGGCTTCGCTGGCCTCGATCTGCGCTTCCCGGGCCGGGTCCAGCAACTTGCGGATCTCCTTGTCGAGGTCGCCGGTCAGGCGCTGCAGTTGCTGCTGGCGCTGGCTGCTCTCGGCTTCCAGGCGCTTCCACTCGGACGGTTGTGGCAAACCATAGCCGCTGCTGCCGAGCAATTCCGCCGGACGACTGAGGTAACCGCTGTTGGCGAGGATCTCCTGCAAGGTACGGTTGGCCTTGTCCATGTCGTTGTCCTTGAGCTTGATGTCGCGGGCACCGAGGTACTTCTGTTTCACCTCGTCCTGGGCCAGCAGCAACTGTCGCCGGAAGCTCGCCTGCTCCAGCAGCAGCATGGCCGCGCTGGCCCGCAGGTTGGCCTGGGCAAACCATGGGCGGCGCGCTTCGGCGGGCTGCGACAACCAGTCCTCGACGGTTTCCTGCTTGATCGGCAACTGTTTTCTCAAGACATCGAACATGGCCTGGTAGCGATCCCGGTAGGAGTCGAAGCGGTAACCCAGGCGCAAGGCCTCACGGGGATCGTCGAGCACGCTGGTGTCGGCCAGGCCACGGCCCTTGAGTACCTCCAGCAAACCATTGGGGACAATGCTGTCCAGGCCCTTGAGCTGGGCGTTGTCGCTGCCGCTGCGCAACAGCTTCAAGGTCTCCACCGCGCAGTTGTTGCTGATGAAGTAGTAGTTGCCGTCGTAGCTCCAGTGCATTTCGGCGGCGTGCTCGACCACTTCCTCGATTTCCTTGCGCGACAGCTTCAGCGGCACCGAGGCCAGGCTGCGCAGTTCGGTCTTGGTGTATTCGTCGATCACCTGGGACAGCGGCAAGACGAACAGCCGCGACGGATAGGCCCCGTTCAGCCCACCCCAGGTCGAAAGCTGGACGTCGTTGACGAAAGCGCGATAGGACAGCACCAGGTGCTGGTCCAGGTCCAGCCGGCAATCCGGCCCCCGTGGCCGGCCCGGGGCACAGATCACCAGGCGCAGCATGCTGTGGCCCCAGCGGCTGACCCAGTTCTGGTTGGCTTCGGCCAGCAGGTAGTCGACTTCGTAGACCCGCTCGGGGTCGATCTTGCCCAGGGGCGTCTTGCCGAAGTCATTGCCGGCGTTGAGGAACGGGAACGCCCGGTCGCAGCTGTCCTTGGCCGGTGGCGCCCAACCGAAGCGTTCCTGGTAGTAGCGATACAGTGCCGGACGGCGACAGGCGTAGGCCGGGTCGAGGAGGAAGTACTCCATATTGACCGCGACGAACTCCTTGGGATTGGTGGTCTCGTAGATATCCGGGCTGCGCACGACCTGGCTGTTGCGCTGTTCCCGCTGGCCACGGGTGCCGACCACTTGTGGCCAGCCGGCGAGGTCGAGCAGGCGCGGGTCGTCGCTGAGGGTAAAGCGTCGGCCGGTCTGGCCCCGGCATTGATCGGGCAGGCCGACCAGGCCGGTATTGCTGTCACGCTGGGTGCAGCGCTGGATCAGCGTCCGTTCGGCGTCGGGCCACAAGCGGGCGCGGTCATAAATATGGGTCAGTTCGTGAAGAACGGTGGCGAGCATTTCCTCGCGCACGGTGCCGTGGGACCGATTGGTTTTTTTCGTCGCGGCCGAACCGTCCACCAGGCCGGGCAACAGCCTGCGATTGAGGTCCACTTCGGAGACCAATGAGGCCTCGCCGTAGGCGTTGTCCGGCATCTGGGTCGACCAGACAAAATCAATGCTGCGGTCCAGCTGTTCGATAAAACGCGGCGGCAGATGGGCCATGGCCTCATCGATCAACACTTGGCTGGCCTGTTGCTCGGCCGGGCTCAGACCTTCGGTCTTGAGGTGCAATTGCAGGCTGGCCTGGGCCGCGTTGCCGAACAGCAACAGGGCGCAGGCCAGCAGCCCGCCGGTGAGTAATCTCACAGGGCGAGAATGGCTTCGGCGAGGTCTTGATCGCTGGCGTCACGGGCGCCTGGCACTTCAGTACGCAAGGCGGCAAAGGCGGCTTCCAGGTGGGCCCCACGGATATCGCCCTGGCTGGCGACGAAACTGGCGGCGTCGTCGTGGGCTTCCCGGACCACTTTCGAGTCGCGGATCGAGGTGGTGGTGTCCGAGGTGAAGTCGAGGGTACGGCCCGTGGCCCGTACAAGCATATTGCTGGTAGCCACCAGGGTGTGCGCCGAAGCCACGTCGGTCAGCAACAGCAGGCCGAGTGCGGCGGCGATCAGGGGGGTACGCATGTAAAGGTCTCCGGGAATGCAAAGTGACTATTGGACGAGAATTGCCTGGGCCAGTTCAAGGTCGCTGGCATGAAGTTTTGGCTGGGTTCGGCGCAGGTACGCCAGGGCCGACTCCAGTTGCGCGCCGCGCAGTTGGCCATCGCTGGCTACAAAAGCGGCTGCGTCATCCTGGGCGGCCAGTATCAGTTTACGGTCGAAGGGCGCGGTGGTCACTTGGCTGGTGACATAACCGCTGCCGACCAGGGTCTGGGTGGTCAGGTCGAAGGCCTGGGCCTGGCTGATCCAGGCGAGCGCTATGAGCAATAAGGTGAGTGAGCGCATGGGTCTCTATGTCTTATTGAGCGAGCGCCCAGGCTAGCGGAATCCACGGCCCATGCGCCAGGGTTTCAGATGGCCAGGATCGCCTGGGCCAACTGTGCATCGCTGGCCTGCAATTGCGGGGCCTGGCGACGGATGGTGTCGAAGGCGCTTTCCAGCTTCACGCTGCGGATCTGGCCATTGCTGGCGACGAAGCTGGCGGCGTCATCCTGGGCCGCACGCACGATCTTGTTGTCGCGCAACGACGAGGTGGCATCGGACGAGGCGTCGGAAGTGGCCTTGAGGGCGCCGACCAACGAGTCGGTGGTGACAATAAAGCTGCTGGCATGGGCGGCGCTGGCCAGGGTCAACAGGGCGGCGGCACTCAGCAGGCGAAGGCGGGACATGGTGAATCTCCAGGGGGATGAAGAGGAACAGTGGCAGCGGATAAAGGCCGCCACTCGAACACAATGGACGATAAACCTCAGACGCACATTCCGCGCTGCTGGCTACCTAAGACCGCGATATTAGACAGAGTTCCCTGCCTGCTGAAAGCGAGTTTCGTCGGCTGATCCGCGGTTTAGAGGCGTTCGTTCAGGTTGAGCAAAAGTGTACTGGTATATTTTTATATCTATATAACTGTACCTGTCTGGTGTTTTCTCGCGCCTTTTCCTGAAATCCACTTGCCGGAAACGACAAAGCCCGTCGCGGTTTCCCGCGACGGGCTCTGTTTTTTCAATTCGGGTGCTGGCGGTGGACCCGGTGGGTCAGGGCCAGCGAGCGCTGCTTAGCGCCAGAACGGCTTGCTCAACTCTTCGTAACGCTGTGCTTCGCTGATCCCGGCATCGGCCAGCAGACGCGAATCCAGGCGAGCCAGTTGATGGCGGCTGGCAATGCGGCGCTGCCACAACATCAGGTTGGCGAGAACGCGCAGAGGCATCGAAGCTTGAGCGTCAGTAGCGGTGTTTTCGTAGAACATGTCGGAACTGAGTGTACGTTCCATGATTAGCATCCTTCCGCTTGTGGCGGGATTAGGTAGTGGTTTAACTGATGCCAATGATCCTCCTCTTTGCCTAGTCTCTGTAGATACAGTTCATCTGTATTGTGAGGGCTCAGTTAACTGTTTAAGGGTGCTGTACTGCTCGAAACTGAGGCAACTGTACCTGTCTGCCTCTAAATGGTGCATTTTCGTCTGGCCGAGGGAGATCCGAGGTGATTCAAGGTGGGAAATGACCGGTACAGCAGTACAGTTTTTCTCACATTGCCGAGAAATGCAGAGGGGCTGACGAAACTGTGTTTGCGTCAGCGCCCAACTGTATCAATCAGCTCGGCAGCATCTTCCCGGTTTCGTCCAGGTTGATGTGCCAACTCAGTGCTTCACGGAGGATGTGTGGGGTGTGACCGCCCAGGGCACAGGCACGATTGAAGTAACTGTTCAGGGCTTCGCGGTAGTCCGGATGCACACAGTTGTCGATCACCACCCTCGCCCGTTCCCGTGGCGCCAGGCCGCGCAGGTCGGCCAGGCCGATTTCGGTGACGAGGATATCCACGTCATGCTCGGTGTGGTCGACGTGGCTGACCATGGGCACCACGCTGGAAATGGCCCCGCCCTTGGCAATGGACTTGGTGACGAAGATCGCCAGGTGCGCGTTGCGGGCGAAGTCGCCGGAGCCGCCGATGCCGTTCATCATCCGCGTACCGCAGACGTGGGTGGAGTTGACGTTGCCGTACAGGTCGAACTCCAGGGCGGTGTTGATGGCGATGATGCCCAGGCGCCGCACCACTTCCGGGTGGTTGGAGATTTCCTGCGGGCGCAGTACCAGCTTGTCTTTATAGTGTTCCAGGTTGCCGAACACATCGCTGTTGCGCCGGCTCGACAAGGTGATCGAGCTGCCGGAGGCGAAGGACAGCTTGCCGGCGTCGATCAGGTCGAAGGTCGAGTCCTGCAGCACTTCGGAGTACATGGTCAGGTCTTCGAACGGCGAGTCGATCAGCCCGCACATCACCGCGTTGGCGATGTTACCGATCCCGGCCTGCAGCGGGCCGAGCTTGTTGGTCATGCGCCCGTCGGCCACTTCTTCCTTCAGGAAGGCGATCAGGTGACTGGCAATGGCCTGGGTGTCGTCGTCTGGCGGGGTGACGGTGGACGGCGAGTCGGGCTGGTTGGTGATCACGATGGCAACGATCTTGGCCGGGTCGATCGGGATCGCGGTGCTACCGATGCGGTCGTCGACCTTTACCAGCGGGATCGGCGTGCGGGTCGGTCGGTAGCTGGGGATATAGATGTCGTGCAGGCCTTCCAGGTTCGGATTGTGCGCCAGGTTGATCTCGACGATCACCTGCTTGGCAAAGATCGCGAAGCTGGCCGAGTTGCCCACCGAAGTGGTCGGCACGATATGCCCCTCTTCGGTGATGGCCACGGCTTCGATCACCGCCAGGTCCGGCAGCTTGAGCTGCTTGTTGCGCAGTTGCTCGACGGTTTCCGACAGGTGCTGGTCGATAAACATCACTTCGCCGGCGTTGATCGCCTTGCGCAGGGTGCTGTCCACCTGGAATGGCATACGGCGCGACAGCACGCCGGCTTCGGTGAGCTGTTTATCGAGGTCGTTGCCCAGGCTGGCACCGGTCATCAGGGTGATTTTCAGCGGCGACGTCTTGGCGCGCTCGGCCAGTGCATGGGGCACGGCCTTGGCTTCACCGGCGCGGGTGAAGCCGCTCATGCCGACGGTCATGCCGTCCTGAATCAGGGCGGCAGCGTCGGCTGCGCCCATGACCTTGTCCAACAACGAAGGCAAGCGAATACGATCACGGTACATGGCGTGTTATCTCAGGCAACGGAAGCAAGATGCGCAGTCTAGAGGTTTCAAAAAGTTTCGCCGCGCGACCAAGGTCGAATGCCGATTGAGGATTCAGCGCCTTTGGTCGGTTTTTTGCGGACAAAGAAAAACCCCAGCCTACGGGAGGCCGGGGTTTTTGATATTGCGTTAGCGCAAGCTTTTACTCGACAGCCTTGACCATGTCCTCGATGACCTTCTTCGCATCGCCGAAGACCATCATGGTCTTGTCGAGGTAGAACAGTTCGTTGTCCAGACCGGCATAACCGCTGGCCATGGAGCGCTTGTTGACGATGATGGTCTTGGCCTTGAAGGCCTCGAGAATCGGCATGCCGGCAATCGGCGATTTCGGATCGTTCTTCGCCGCCGGGTTGACCACGTCGTTGGCACCGAGCACCAGCACCACGTCGGCCTGGCCGAACTCGGAGTTGATGTCTTCCATCTCGAACACCTGGTCGTAAGGCACTTCGGCCTCGGCGAGCAGGACGTTCATGTGGCCAGGCATGCGACCAGCCACCGGGTGAATCGCGTACTTCACGGTCACGCCACGGTGGGTCAGCTTCTCGGTCAGCTCTTTCAAAGCATGCTGCGCGCGGGCTACTGCCAAGCCGTAACCCGGTACGATGATCACGGTGTCGGCGTTGGTCAGCAGGAAGGTCGCGTCGTCAGCCGAACCGGATTTCACCGGACGCGCTTCTTTCGCGCCAGCCGGGCCAGCGTCGGCCGTGTTGCCGAAACCGCCGAGCAGTACATTAAAGAAGGAACGGTTCATCGCCTTGCACATGATGTACGAGAGGATCGCACCGCTTGAGCCCACCAGGGAGCCGGCGATGATCAGCATCGAGTTGTTCAGCGAGAAGCCGATCCCCGCCGCGGCCCAGCCGGAGTAGCTGTTGAGCATCGACACCACCACCGGCATGTCGGCGCCGCCGATGGGGATGATGATCAGCACGCCGAGGACGAAGGCCAGGGCCAGCATCAGGGCGAAGGCATTGAGGTTGCCGGTGAGCATAAAGGTCAGGCCGAGGCCGAGGGTGGCCAGGCCCAGCAGCAGGTTCAGTTTATGCTGCCCGCCAAACTGTACCGGTGCGCCCTGGAACAGGCGGAACTTGTACTTGCCCGACAGCTTGCCGAAGGCGATCACGGAACCGGAGAAGGTAATAGCACCGATCGCGGCACCGAGGAACAGCTCCAGGCGATTGCCCGGCGGGATCGAATCCCCCAGCTGTTTGACGATACCCAGGGATTGCGGCTCGACCACCGCGGCGATGGCGATAAACACCGCCGCCAGGCCGATCATGCTGTGCATGAAGGCGACCAGTTCCGGCATCTTGGTCATCTCGACCCGCTTGGCCATGATCGAACCGGCGGTGCCGCCGATCAGCAGGCCGACGATGACGTAGCCGATGCCGGCCGTGGCAAGCTCGGCACCCAGCTTATAGATGAGGCCGATGGTGGTGAGGATCGCCAGGGCCATGCCGAGCATGCCGAACAGATTGCCGCGCCTTGACGTGGTCGGGTGCGACAAGCCCTTGAGGGCCTGGATAAAGCAGATCGACGCGATCAGGTAGAGCGTCGTGACGAGATTCATGCTCATTACTTGGGCGCCTCTTCTTTTACCGCTTTCGGGGCTTTTTTCTTGAACATCTCAAGCATGCGGCGGGTCACCAGGAAGCCACCGAACACATTGACCGCCGCCAGCGCGACGGCCAGGGTGCCCATGGTCTTGCCCAGCGGGGTCACGGTCAGGGCGGCGGCCAGCATGGCGCCGACGATGACGATCGCCGAGATCGCGTTGGTCACCGCCATCAAGGGCGTGTGCAGCGCAGGTGTAACGTTCCAGACCACGTGGTAACCGACATAAATCGCCAGCACGAAGATGATCAGGTTGTAGATACCGGGGGAGATAAGCTCTTCCATCGTCTGAATCCCTGCTTAGGCGTTTTTGCGGATGACTTGGCCGTCGCGGCACATCAGGCACGCGGCGACGATGTCGTCTTCGAGGTTCACTTCGAATTGGCCTTCCTTGTTGAAGACCAGCTTGAGGAAGTCCAGCAGGTTGCGCGCATAGAGTGCCGAAGCATCCGCCGCGACTGCGCCGGCCAGGTTGGTCGGGCCACAAATGGTCACGCCATTTTCGACCACCACCTGGTCCGCCACGGTTAGCGGGCAGTTGCCGCCTTGCGCTGCCGCGAGGTCGATGACCACCGAGCCGGGCTTCATCTGCGCGACGGTCTCGGCGCTCAGCAGCACTGGCGCCTTGCGACCCGGGATCAGCGCGGTGGTGATGACGATATCGGCCTGCTTGGCGCGCTCGTGCACCGCCAGGGCCTGGCGCTGCATCCAGCTGGCGGGCATCGGCCGGGCATAACCGCCGACGCCGACCGCGCATTCGCGTTCTTCATCGGTCTCATAGGGCACGTCGACGAACTTGGCGCCGAGGGATTCGATCTGTTCCTTCACTGCAGGGCGCACATCCGAGGCTTCGATCACCGCACCCAGGCGCTTGGCGGTGGCGATGGCCTGCAAGCCGGCGACACCGGCCCCGAGGATCAGCACGCGCGCGGCCTTCACGGTACCCGCCGCGGTCATCAGCATTGGCATGAAGCGCGGGTAGTGATGGGCCGCCAGCAACACTGCCTTGTAGCCGGCAATGTTGGCCTGGGACGACAGCACATCCAGGCTCTGGGCGCGGGAGGTGCGTGGCGCGGCCTCCAGGGCAAAGGCGGTGATGCCGTGTTCGGCGAGCTTGGCGAGGGTTTCGTTGTTGAACGGATTGAGCATGCCCACCAGGACGGTGCCGCGCTTGATCAGCGTCAGTTCGCTGTCGCTGGGCGCCACCACCTTGAGGATCAGCTCGGCGCCAAAGGCGTCGTTGGCGTTGCCAATGGCCGCCCCCGCCGCTTCATAGGCACTGTCGACAACGCTGGCGTTAAGCCCGGCGCCGCTTTGCACAGTGACCTTATGACCCTGGCCGATCAGCTTCTTGATGGTTTCCGGGGTTGCAGCAACCCGGGTTTCACCCGTCTGGGTTTCGAGAGGAACACCAATGTGCACGTCAAATCTCCTGCGTGATCTTTTTTATAAGAGGCCAGCGCACTGCGGATGGTGCGTCTGGAGCGGCCGATCAGCACGATCCCGCCGGATTTGTCGGCGGGGCGCGGCATTTTGCAGGTGAAAACCACACCCTTCAAGATATTCTGAAAGGTGACGCGAGATTAACTACAAGTCACGCTGTGACCAAATGTCGCAGGTAAACGCCATGAGCCCATAATACAGGGGGCTCACAAGGATTCTGGATGGAATTGAAGAAAATTCGAATCGGTGGCGTGAATGAGTCGGTATTGGACGGAAATAGGCCTTACAAGCCTTGCTGGCAGGCACTTTCGTACCAAATTTGCGGGTATCGGTACAGTCTGCCTAAAGGCGACATATTGTTATATCTGTAGGTGTTAAGAGTAATTGACTACAGGGTCAGGTAGTTGCTGTGGGCCTTGAAGACAGGAGGCTATAGCCGTGCGCCTGGTTTATCAGCCAGTCACGAAAAGCGCGCAAGGACGCCGATTCGACCTTTCGCTCGGGAATCATCAGGTAATACGCCTTGATGCTGGACAACGCATTGGGGTTGGCGATCACCAGGCGCCGCTCTTCCAGTTCCCGCTGGATCAGGAAGGGTGGAATCAGCGCGACGCCCATCTCGTGCATGGCGGCCTGGGCCAACATGGAGAATAGCTCGTAGCGCGGCCCTGTCATGTCGCGGGGCACATTCAGCTCCTGGGCGTTGAACCACTGGCGCCAGGCATAGGGCCGGGTGGTCTGTTGCAGCAGCGGCAGTTCGGCGATCCGCGTGGCGCTGAGGCTTTGCTGGCTGCCCAGCAGGCTGGGGCTGCACACCGGCATGGGGTTCTCGCCCATCAGCCGATGGGACTCGGTACCCGACCAGTCGGCATCGCCGAAGTAGATCGCGGCGTCGAAGTCGGTATCGGCGAAAAGAAACGGTCGGGTGCGGTTGGTCAGGTTGACGGTGACTTCCGGGTGCTGCTGCTGGAAGTCCTTGAGCCTGGGCAGCAGCCATTGGGTGCCGAAGGTCGGGACTACGGCCAGTTCGATGACGTTGGCGCCCTGCTGCCCCATGACCGACAGCGTGTCGCGCTCCACTGCGTCCAGTTGCGTGGCAACCCGCCGACTGTAGGAAAGCCCTGCTTCGGTCAGCTTTACGCCGCGTCGGGAGCGTCGGAACAGTTCGACGCCAAGAAACTCCTCCAGGCTGGCGATCTGTCGGCAAATGGCACCTTGAGTGAGGGAGAGCTCCTGGGCGGCCTTGGTAAAACTCTCGTGACGGGCCGCGGCTTCGAAGCTGATCAGCGCGGTGGTACTGGGGATTTTGCGGCGCATGTACGGCAACCTCACTAAAGATGATGCTAAATAGCGGTTGAAAGCTTCTCGGAGTGAGAAATTAGCACAACAGTATGCGAAATCCTCGTTTGCCGGATGGCTGGGTGGCGCCTAGGATCAGTCCAGACCTTTTTCACTGACTTCACGAGGACTCACCCATGGGCGCCAAGGCAAGCTTCAACTGGATCGATCCCCTGCTGCTGGATCAACAGCTCACTGAAGAAGAGCGCATGATCCGCGACACGGCCGAGCAATTCGCCCAGGACAAGTTGGCGCCACGGGTGCTCGAAGCCTTCCGTCATGAAAAGACCGACCCGGCGATCTTCCGTGAAATGGGCGAAGTCGGCCTGTTGGGTGCGACCATTCCCGTGGAGTACGGTGGCAGCGGGCTGAACTATGTCAGCTACGGCCTGATCGCCCGGGAAGTCGAGCGTGTCGATTCGGGCTATCGCTCGATGATGAGTGTGCAGTCTTCCCTGGTAATGGTGCCGATCAATGAGTTCGGCACCGAGGCACAAAAGCAGAAGTACCTGCCGAAGCTGGCCTCCGGCGAATGGATTGGCTGTTTTGGTCTGACCGAGCCGAACCATGGTTCCGACCCGGGCGCGATGATCTGTCGTGCACGCAAGGTCGACGGCGGCTACAGCCTGACCGGCAGCAAGATGTGGATCACCAACAGCCCGATCGCCGATGTATTCGTGGTCTGGGCCAAAGACGATGCCGGGGATATCCGTGGTTTCGTGCTCGAGAAAGGCTGGAAGGGGCTGAGTGCTCCGGCGATTCACGGCAAGGTCGGCCTGCGGGCATCGATCACCGGTGAGATCGTCATGGATAACGTGTTTGTCCCTGAAGAGAACATCTTCCCTGAAGTGCGTGGCTTGAAAGGCCCGTTCACTTGCCTCAACTCCGCGCGTTATGGCATTTCCTGGGGGGCACTGGGCGCCGCCGAGTTCTGTTGGCACACCGCTCGCCAGTACACCCTGGACCGTCAACAGTTCGGCCGGCCATTGGCGGCGACCCAACTGATCCAGAAGAAGCTGGCCGATATGCAGACCGAGATCACCCTCGCCCTCCAGGGCTGCCTGCGTCTGGGGCGGATGAAGGATGAAGGTACCGCGGCGGTGGAAATCACTTCGATCATGAAGCGCAATTCCTGCGGCAAGTCCCTGGATATCGCCCGTATGGCTCGTGACATGCTCGGTGGCAACGGCATCTCCGACGAGTTCGGGATCGCCCGTCATCTGGTGAACCTGGAAGTGGTGAATACCTATGAAGGGACCCATGACGTCCATGCGCTGATCCTCGGGCGCGCGCAGACCGGCCTCCAGGCGTTCTATTAATAGAAGGAGCTTGGCTCATGGGCGCGCTATCGCATCTGCGAGTGCTGGATTTGTCGCGAGTATTGGCCGGGCCCTGGTCCGGCCAGATTCTGGCGGACCTTGGGGCGGAGGTGATCAAGGTCGAGCGGCCGGGTAATGGCGACGATACCCGCGCCTGGGGTCCGCCCTTCCTTAAGGACGCCTACGGCGAGAACACCACGGAGGCGGCTTATTACCTGTCGGCCAACCGTAACAAGCAGTCGGTGACCATCGATTTCACCCAGCCCGAGGGGCAGCACCTGGTGCGGGAGCTGGCGGCCAAGTCCGATATCCTGATCGAGAACTTCAAGGTGGGTGGCTTGGCGGCTTATGGGTTGGATTATGGGTCGCTCAAGGCGCTCAACCCGAAGCTGATCTATTGCTCGATCACCGGCTTCGGTCAGACCGGACCCTATGCCAAGCGTGCCGGCTATGACTTCATGATCCAGGGGCTGGGTGGGTTGATGAGCCTGACCGGTCGGCCCGAGGGGGATGAAGGTGCCGGGCCGGTGAAGGTGGGGGTGGCGCTGACCGATATTCTGACCGGGTTGTATTCGACGGTGGCGATTCTGGCGGCCCTGGCCCATCGCGATCAGGGTGGCGGCGGCCAGCATATCGATATGGCGTTGCTGGATGTGCAGGTGGCGTGCCTGGCGAACCAGGCCATGAACTACCTGACCACCGGAGTGGCGCCCAAGCGTCTGGGTAATGCCCATCCGAATATCGTGCCGTATCAGGACTTCCCGACGGCTGATGGTGATTTCATCCTGACGGTGGGCAATGACGGACAGTTCCGCAAGTTTGCCGAGGTGGCGGGTCAGCCGCAGTGGGCGGACGATCCACGGTTTAAGACCAATACGCTGCGGGTGGCCAACCGGGCGGTGCTGATTCCGTTGATTCGCCAGGCGACGGTGTTCAAGACTACTGTTGAGTGGGTGACGCAGTTGGAGCAGGCGGGTGTGCCATGCGGGCCGATCAACGATCTGTCGCAGGTGTTCGCCGATCCCCAGGTGCAGGCCCGTGGCCTGGCGGTAGAGTTGCCGCATCCGCTGGCGGGAGTGGTGCCGCAGGTGGCGAGTCCGATCCGGTTGTCCGCGACGCCGGTGGAGTATCGCAACGCCCCTCCTCTGTTGGGTGAGCACACGCTGGAGGTGTTGCAGCGGGTGTTGGGCCTGGCGCCGGAGGCGGTCGCGGCATTGCGTGAAGCGGGCGTCCTCTAGGCGCCCTGCTCCCTTCTATCTATATAGAAGCGCCATTTCTGGCGATGGCGTCCGTATAGGTGGTGCAAGGCTCAAGGGCCTCTTCGCGGGCAAGCCCTGCTCCTACAGGTTTGCGTCGTATACAAAATTGGGGAACGACAGAGGACTGTAGGAGCAGGGCTTGTCGGATCGCCGCACCGCCGCGAAGAGGCCAGTTCGAACACCGCAAAACCTGGGGTTTCCATACCGTTTTCCACGCTTATGACAGAAAAGTGAAAATAAGCGTTGACGGGAAATTCCACGGCTCTATAATTCGCCCCACTTCCGGCGCAGTCGAAACGGAAAAGCCTTTGAGATTCAATGAGTTACAAAGGTTTTGAGGGTTTTGATGCGCGGTTCGCTTCAATTCATCGAAGTGTGGAAGTAGCTGAAAAGGCAGTGTGTTTTCGCCTCTTCAGCGGTTCGATTCTC
>NZ_JALMEZ010000030.1:0-18524 GCF_023242495.1 Pseudomonas sp. MWU13-2862
GTGTTTTCAATGCCGGGTGGTATCAGTTACTTGCCGTTATAGATCTGATCGAACACACCGCCATCATTGAAGTGGGTCTTCTGCACCGTGCGCCAGTCGCCGAAGGTCTTCTCCACCGAGAGGAAGTCGACTTTCGGGAAGCGGTCGGTGAACTTGGCCAGCACCTGCGGATCACGCGGGCGCAGGTAGTTGTTGGCGGCGATTTCCTGGCCTTCCGGCGACCACAGGTACTTCAGGTATTCTTCGGCCGCCGCGCGGCTGCCCTTCTTGTCGACCACCTTGTCCACCACGCTCACCGGCGGCTCGGCCTCGGCGGACACGCTCGGGTAGACCACTTCGAACTGATCGCGACCGAACTCGCGGGCAATCATTTCCGCTTCGTTCTCGAAGGTCACCAGCACATCGCCGATCTGGTTGGTCATAAAGGTGGTGGTCGCTGCGCGGCCGCCGGTATCGAGCACCGGAGCCTGCTTGAACAGCTTGCCGACAAACTCCTTGGCCTTGTTCTCGTCACCGCCGTTCTTCAGCACATAACCCCAGGCCGACAGGTAGGTGTAGCGGCCGTTACCCGAGGTCTTGGGGTTGGGCACGATCACCTGGACACCGTCCTTGAGCAGGTCCGGCCAGTCTTTCAGGGCCTTGGGGTTGCCCTTGCGCACGATAAACACGGTGGCGGAGGTGAACGGCGCACTGTTGTTCGGCAGGCGGGTGACCCAGTTGTCCGGCACCAGCTTGCCGTTGTCCACCAGGGCATTGATGTCGGTGGCCATGTTCATGGTGATCACGTCCGCCGGCAGGCCGTCGATAACCGAACGCGCCTGTTTGCTGGAGCCGCCGAAGGACATCTGCAAGGTGATGTTTTCATTGTGCTCGGCCTGCCAGTGTTTCTGGAATGCCGCGTTGTAGTCCTTGTAGAAGTCACGCATCACGTCGTAGGAAACGTTCAGCAAGGTCGGTGCGGCCTGGGCCAGGCTGCCAAAGGCCAGGCCAGCGGCCAGAAGTGAAGCGCCAAAGAGTTTTTTCACTGCGCAGTCCTTGTTTCAGCTGAGAGAGGGGCAATTTGCCAGCAACTATAACGGCGCTGACATAGTCACTTAAAGATTAAAAAGTGCTTTGTTTATTCTATTTTCTTGTATAGCGGATTCCCACAGCGAGAGCAGAAAGAGGCTTCCGGCTCGTGGCTGTTTTTCCCGCAAACCGGGCAGTCGTGCTTGTGGGAATCGCCGCGCATGGCGCTGGCCAGTTCGGCGGTGAAGATCCCGGTAGGCACGGCGATGATCGAGTAACCGGTGATCATCACCAGGGAGGAAATCACCTGGCCCAACACGGTCTTGGGCACGATATCGCCATAACCCACGGTGGTGAGGGTAACGATAGCCCAGTAGATGCCCTTGGGAATGCTGGTAAAGCCATGCTCCGGGCCTTCGACCACGTACATCAGGGTGCCGAACACGATCACCAGGGTGCAGACGCTGAGCAGGAACACCAGGATCTTCTGCTTGCTGCCGCGCAGGGCGTCGAGCAGGTAGTGCGCCTGTTTCAGGTACGGGCCGAGCTTGAGGACCCGGAAGATCCGCAGCATGCGGATGATACGGATGATCAGCAGGTACTGGGCGTCGCTGTAGTAGAGGGCGAGGATCCCCGGCACGATGGCCAGCAGGTCCACCAGCCCGTAGAAGCTGAAGGCGTAGCGCAGCGGCCGTGGCGAGCAGTACAGGCGCAGCAGGTACTCGACCGCGAAGATGAAGGTGAAGCCCCATTCGATATAGGCCAGGGGGGTGGCGAAGGTCTGGTGAAAGCTCTCGATACTGTCGAGGATCACGATCACCAGGCTGGCGAGGATAATCAGCAGCAGGGTTTTGTCGAAGCGCCTGCCGGCGACGGTGTCGGATTGGAAAACCATGACGTAGAGCCGCTGGCGCCAGTCGTTGTTGCTATTCATGAGGTGTTGCCCAAGCTTATGGATGTGGGAAGCGTGGGGGATTGCCGATCAATGCGCAAGCCGGCGGTCTTGGCCGTTGTCGTCGCTGGCCTGGCGTAGCACGCGGGCTCCGGCCCGGATCAGCCAGCAGGCGAGGATAAAGGGGGCGGTCAGCGGGGCCAGGCCGAGGGCGGCAAAGCCCGGTGTCAGCACGCTCGCCAGGAGCATGCCGATCAGCGCGGGCCAGGGGGCGCGCTGTTGCTGGCTCAGGGCGAGCGCGACCAGCGCCGGGTTGTAGCCGGCGAGGCCGAACTGGGCGGGTGACGCAGGATCATGCAGGAGGGCGAAGGCCAGCCCGACGGTGCTGCCGAGGACCGCCCAGACGGCTGCGCGGCGATTGGCGATCAGCAGTCCAATGAAGATCGACAAGGCCGCCAGGGGCTGGTCGAGGAACATGATCTGGCCCAGGCCCATGAAGGCGGCATTGGCGTAGGCGAAGGTGTCTGCGAGGGGGAGTGGCGAGCTGCTTGTCGGGTCATGGGTTGTGAACGCCAGCAGCAACCAGCTCAGGCCGACAAAGGGCGCGGTGTAGGCGGGCAGGCTTTGAACGTCGCCCGTGTGTTTGAGCCACTGCCGGACCAGGATCGCGCTCAGGCCGGAGGCGGCGATGATCAGTGGCGGGATCAGTATCGACCAGGGAAACTGCAGGCTGATCAGTAGGCCCAGCAGTACGCCGTTATAGCTGTAGAGACCGGCCTGGCGCTCGGCCTTGGGGTAGCTGCGACGCTGGGCGGTGAGCAGGCCGGCAAGGCCGCCGAGTAACGCGCCGCCAACCAGGCTCGGTGCCGCCAGAAGTATTGCCAGCAGGCAGCACAGGCCGCAGAGCGGATGGCGCTGGAGGAAGATCTGGCTGAAGCCGTTGAGCAGGGCGGTTGCCCAGTCGGGGCAGTGGGGTGTGCTGGGGATCTTCGGCATGGTGGGGTGTCAGGGGGATTCTTTGGGGGGCGCAAGACCGCTTTCGCGAGCAAGCTCTGCTCCTACAGGATCTGTGCTCGACGCTACATTGTGGGAGCCAGCTTGCTGGCGATGGCGGCTGATCGGGCGATGCAAGGCTCATGGGCCTCATCGCCGGCAAGCCGGCTCCTACAGTTGACCGCGTTGAGCCGGGAGGGGCCTAGCGCTCGCGAATCGAGAAGTTCGCCATATGCTCCAGGCCCTTGATCAGTGCCGAATGGTCCCACTGGCTGCCGCCGATCGCCGCGCAAGTGTTGAATACCTGCTGGGCATTGGCGGTATTGGGCAGGTTGATATTCAGCTCGCGGGCACCGGCCAGCGCCAGGTTCAGGTCCTTCTGGTGCAGGCTGATGCGGAAGCCCGGGTCGAAGGTGCCCTTGATCATGCGTTCGCCATGCACTTCGAGGATTTTCGACGAGGCAAAGCCGCCCATCAGTGCTTCACGTACCTTGGCCGGGTCGGCGCCGTTTTTCGCGGCGAACAACAGCGCCTCGGCCACCGCCTGGATATTCAGGGCGACGATGATCTGGTTCGCCACCTTGGCGGTCTGACCGTCGCCGTTGCCGCCCACCAGGGTGATGTTCTTGCCGATGTTCTGGAACAGCGGCAGGGCGCGGGCGAAGGCCTGGGCGTCGCCGCCGACCATGATGCTCAGGGTCGCGGCCTTGGCGCCGACTTCACCGCCGGACACCGGGGCGTCGAGGTACTGCGCGCCTTTCTCGTTGATCCTGGCCGCGAACGCCTTGGTCGCGGTGGGCGAGATCGAGCTCATGTCGATGACGATCTTGCCCGGACCGACGCCGGCGGCAATCCCGTCGGCACGGAACAGCACATCCTCGACCTGCGGGGTATCCGGCACCATGACAATGATGAACTCGGCTTCCTGGGCGACTTCCTTCGGGCTCGCCAGGGCCACCGCGCCGGCGCTGATCAGGTCGACCGGCGCGGCGTCGTGGTGGTTGGACAGGAACAGGCTGTGACCTGCCTTTTGCAGATTGGCGGCCATGGGATGCCCCATGATGCCGGTGCCGATAAAACCGATTTTAGCCATGACTACGTCCTCTTTTTCTTATGTCGCGTTATGGGTTTTCAACCAGCCCAGCCCGGCTTCGGTGCTGGTCAGCGGTTTGTATTCGCAACCGACCCAGCCCTGATAACCGATGCGGTCCAGGTGCTCGAACAGGAATCGATAGTTGATCTCTCCGGTCCCCGGTTCATGCCGCCCGGGGTTGTCGGCCAACTGCACATGGTTGATCTCGGCCAGGTGGTCGGACAGGGTCCGCGCCAGGTCACCCTCCATGATCTGCATGTGGTAGATGTCGTATTGCAGGAACAGGTTGGCGCTGCCCACCTGATGGCGGATCGACAGGGCCTGGGCCGTGGTGTTCAGGTAGAAACCGGGGATGTCGCGGGTGTTGATCGCTTCCATCACCAGTCGGATGCCGACGGCTTCAAGCTTGCCGGCGGCGTACTTGAGGTTGTCGACGAAGGTCTTTTCCAGCACGGCGTCGTCGACGCCCTGGGGACGGATGCCGGCCAGGCAGTTGATCTGGGTATTGCCCAGCACCTGTGCATAGGCGATGGCCAGATCGACCCCGGCACGGAACTCCTCGACCCGGTCCGGGTGGCAGGCAATCCCGCGTTCGCCCTTGGTCCAGTCGCCGGCCGGCAGGTTGAACAGCACCTGGGTCAGGCCGTGAGCATCCAGTTGCGCCTTGATCTCGGCGGAGCTGAAGTCGTAGGGGAACAGGTATTCCACACCGCTGAAACCGGCCTCGGCGGCGGCCTTGAAACGGGCCAGGAAATCCTCTTCGGTGAACAGCATGGACAGGTTGGCGGCAAAGCGTGGCATGGGAGTCTCCTGGCGAATCGATACAAAGCGTTTGGACAGGCTGCGGGCGCAGCGATAGCGGCAGTGAAGGTGATATCGACTGCGCTGGCAAGCTTGTCCCTAGCGGGTGTGGGATCAGTCGAGCAAGGCAATCGCCGTCGGCGCATCGTTGCCGACCAGCGCCAGGTCTTCGAACTCGTTGATGGCGTTGATCTCGGTGCCCATGGAAATATTGGTCACCCGCTCCAGGATGATCTCGACAATCACCGGCACCCTGAACTCCTCGATCATCGCCTGGGCCTGGCGCAGCGCGCCCTGGATCCGGTCCGGTTCGAACACCCGCAGGGCCTTGCAACCCAGGCCCTCGGCGACGGCGACGTGGTCCACGCCATAACCGTTGAGCTCCGGTGCGTTGAGGTTGTCGAAAGACAATTGCACGCAGTAGTCCATGTCGAAGCCGCGCTGGGCCTGGCGAATCAGCCCCAGGTAGGAGTTGTTCACCACCACGTGGATATACGGCAGCTTGAACTGCGCGCCCACCGCCAGTTCCTCGATCATGAACTGGAAGTCATAGTCGCCGGACAGTGCCACGACCTTGCGCGATGGGTCGGCCTTGACCACCCCCAGCGCGGCCGGAATGGTCCAGCCCAGGGGCCCGGCCTGGCCGCAGTTGATCCAGTGCCGTGGTTTGTAGACATGGAGGAACTGCGCGCCGGCAATCTGCGACAGACCGATGGTGCTGACGTAGCAGGTGTCCTTGCCGAACACCTGGTTCATCTCTTCATAGACGCGCTGGGGTTTGACCGGCACGTTGTCGAAGTGGGTCTTGCGCTGCAGGCTGGCCTTGCGCTGCTGGCAATCGGCAAGCCAGGCACTGCGGTCCTTCAGCTTGCCGGCGGCCTGCCATTCACGGGCCACTTCGATGAATACCGTCAGGGCCGCGGCGGCGTCGGACACGATGCCCAGGTCCGGGGTGAATACGCGGCCGATCTGGGTCGGCTCGATGTCCACGTGAATGAAGGTGCGTCCTTCGGTGTAGACCTCCACGGAACCGGTGTGACGGTTGGCCCAGCGGTTGCCGATACCCAGCACCACATCGGACTTGAGCAGCGTGGCGTTGCCGTAGCGGTGGGAGGTTTGCAGCCCGACCATGCCGACCATCAGCGGGTGATCGTCGGGAATCGTGCCCCAGCCCATCAGGGTCGGGATCACCGGAATGCCGGTCAGTTCGGCGAACTCCACCAGCAGTTCGCTGGCATCGGCATTGATGATGCCGCCACCGGCCACCAGCAGCGGGCGTTCGGCCTGGTCGAGCAGGGCCAGGGCCTTCTCGACCTGAATCCGTGTGGCGCCTGGCTTGGCCGGGGGCAGTGGTTGGTAGGCGTCGATATCAAATTCGATTTGCGCCATCTGCACATCGAACGGCAGGTCGATCAGCACCGGGCCGGGGCGGCCGGAGCGCATTTCATAAAAGGCTTTCTGGAAGGCGTAGGGCACCTGGCCGGGTTCGAGCACGGTGGTCGCCCACTTGGTCACCGGCTTGACGATGCTGGTGATGTCCACGGCCTGGAAGTCTTCCTTGTGCAAGCGTGCCCGCGGTGCCTGGCCGGTGATGCAGAGGATCGGGATCGAGTCGGCGCTGGCGCTGTACAGGCCGGTGACCATGTCGGTGCCGGCCGGGCCCGAGGTGCCGATGCACACGCCGATATTGCCGGCCTTGGTGCGGGTGTAACCCTCGGCCATGTGCGAGGCGCCTTCGACGTGGCGAGCAAGGACGTGATCGATACCGCCGAGCTTTTGCAACGCGCTGTACAGCGGGTTGATCGCGGCACCGGGAATGCCGAAGGCAGTGTCCACGCCTTCGCGACGCATCACCAGGACGGCGGCTTCGATTGCTCTCATTTTGCTCATTGTTTTGTGCCTCTTGCGTTTTGTAATTGTATACAAGTTGCTGTGTGGCGAGTGTATTCACGCAAGGCGGCGCTGGTCAATGCCTTTTCTAAAATGATTGGTGGATTCGTTCTGGGGCCGTTTCTCAAGGGTTTAATGAGGGTTTCTATATTTTTGTATACAAAAATACTTAACATTGTGTTCTATTTGTTTGGCCGAACTGCTTCTGAAAAGGAGCAGCGACGGCTCTCTCCTCACTCGATAAGGACGGCACCATGAGCGCTTTAACCTTGAACGTCGCAGTCAGTCTGGCCAGCGAGGCGATTGCCGCCGGCCGGGTCATTTCGGCAGCACCGCTGACCATTGCGGTGCTGGATGGCGGTGGTCACCTGGTGACACTGCAACGCGAGGATGGGGCGAGCCTGTTGCGTCCGCAGATCGCCATCGGCAAGGCCTGGGGCGCGATCGCCCTGGGCAAGGGCTCGCGCTTGCTGGCGTTGGATGCGCAGCAGCGACCGGCGTTTGTGGCGGCATTGAACAGCCTGGGGCAGGGCAGCGTGGTGCCGGCGCCGGGCGGGGTGTTGATTCGCGATCAGGAGGGGAAGGTGATCGGGGCCATCGGGATTAGCGGGGATACTTCGGATATCGATGAGCAGTGTGCGATCAGTGCAATCGAGGCGTTGGGGCTGGTGGCGGATGCCGGGGTGTCTGTCTGACTATCGATCCGGCTCGCAGCCCTTGAGCACCAACCGCACGATGGTCTGCGCCGCCGCTTCATAGTCGACGTCTTCCAGCTTGGCCTTGCCGGTGATCGAGGAAATCTGCCAGTCGAAATCGGCATAGGTCTGGGTCGCGGCCCAGATGCTGAACATCAGGTGATGGGGATCGAGCGGGGCGATCAGGCCGCGGTCGATCCAGGTCTGGATGCAGGCGATATTGTGTCGGGCCTGGGCATTGAGCTGCTCCACCTGCTCGGGGCTCAGGTGCGGCGCGCCGTGCATGATTTCGCTGGCGAAGACCTTGGAGGCGAACGGCAGGTCGCGGGAGATACGGATCTTCGAACGGATATAACCGGCCAGTACCTCGGCGGGCACGCCCGCGGGGTTGAAGGGGGTCGAGGCCTGGAGGATCGGCTCGATGATGCTTTCCAGCACCTCGCGGTAGAGGTTGTCCTTGGATTTGAAGTAGTAGTAGACGTTGGGCTTGGGCAGGCCGGCCTTGGCCGCGATATCGCTGGTCTTGGTGGCGGCGAAGCCCTTGTCGGCGAACTCTTCGCTGGCGGCGCGCAGGATCAGTTCACGGTTGCGTTCGCGGATGGTGCTCATAAACCAGGTTTTTCCTTGCCGGCCCGGGCGGTTGGGCATGGTAGCACCGGGTTTGCGCAAGGCTCAAGAATGCCCCTCCCACACGTCTGAATGAGCAAACTGCAGGAGCG
This sequence comes from Pseudomonas sp. MWU13-2862, assembly GCF_023242495.1. NCBI lineage: Bacteria > Pseudomonadati > Pseudomonadota > Gammaproteobacteria > Pseudomonadales > Pseudomonadaceae > Pseudomonas > Pseudomonas sp. MWU13-2862. The sequence continues at coordinate 8,092 of NZ_JALMEZ010000030.1, forward strand.
GCAGGACTTGCCGGCTCCTGCAGGATTCACGGTGCGTTCAAGCGCCTGGCACCCTCAGAAGTGGTACTTGACCAACAGGCTCGCGGTGTCCTGGTTGGTCCTGAAGTCGCTGCTGCTCTGGAGGCCGTACTTGTTCTTCCAGTAGTCGTACTCAAACCCCACGTACAACTGCTTTTCGCCCCAATGCAGGGCCTTGCCCAGGTCGTACTTGATCTGCGGATTGAAGTGCAGGTTGGCGTGGTAGGTCCCTTGGGCATTGCGGTCGTTGTCCACCACCCAGTCCATATAGCCGTCGATCAGCACGTTGGAATGGCCCACTGGGATGGTGTAGGACCAGACCGGGGTGATCTGCCAGATATTGCTGCCCGGGCGGTTGCTGTCGGTATGGCGCTGGTAGAAGTTCAGCTGGAAGTAGTCGAAACCGGGTACGTCCAGGTCGAAGCCGGGGCCGAACAGGTAGGCGTTGGTGTCGCCTTCGCCGAACTCGTAGGTCATGGCCAGCAGCACATCCTTGACCGGGCCGAAGGCGAACGAACGGTCGAAGATCTTGCCCATGGACAGGCGCGGGGTGAACTCGCCGTAGTAGGTGTTCGGGCCGAGGCGGGTATCGGCCTTGCCGTTATAGAAGATCCGGTCGAGGAAGAAGAAGTTGTCGCCGTACTTCCAGGCGTCGGCGTGTTCGAAGGTGACGGTCTGCTGGATCTGCGGATTGACGGTGAAATTCTTGCCGTACAGGTAGGTCAGGCTGTTGTTCTGCCATTGCAGCAGGTCGCCCGCGCAGGCGGATCCTGCGCTCAGCAAGGTGGCGGACAATATCAGGCTCGTAGAGGTGCGCTTCATTGGGTTGCTCCCTAAGGTCAGTGGTTCAAGGCTTCCGTCGTTCAGCGCTCTGGGTTCGGCGCTTTTTTTCTGTCGGCCATCGCCGGTTCAGCGGCCTGCCTGCTTCTGGCAAGGGCCGGTTTAAGGCAAAAAACAGTCAAAGACCCTGCGTTCGGCTGTCCGTGGGACAGTCGAGTGGTGAGGGCTTCCATAGGCCTTGGGGTTGTCCCGCGCCGGGATAGAGAGGCGCTTGGGTCAGGTGTCGGTGGCGATGGCTTGTTCGAGCGGATTCCAGCGGGCGCGCAGCATACTGATTCGCGCCCGAGGGCTCAAGCGCCCGTGCCAGAGCGCTCGCGTCCGCCGGCAAAGGTGTCAGTGGGGGTGAACATGCCCGCTGAGTGCCGCCCGTTCGGCGCCCCCCAGCACATTGAACAGCAGGTTCAGGGACACGGCGCTCAAGGTCGCCATGGCGATCCCGCTGTGGGTGATCGGACCCATCCACAGCGGCAGATGGGCGAAGAACTCCGGTCGCACCACGGGGATCAGGCCCATGCCGATGCTCACCGCCACCAGCAACTGGTTGCGCCGATCGGAGATGTCCGCTTCCTGGAGGATCTTGATCCCGGTGGCCGCGACCATGCCGAACATGGCGATGGCCGCGCCGCCCAGTACCGCCGGCGGAATCGAGGCGACCAGGAACGCGGCCTTGGGCAGCAGGCTGAGGACGATCAGGAAGAGCCCGGCGACGATGGTCACCGAACGGCAGCGCACACCGGTCATCTGCACCAGGCCGATGTTCTGGGCGAAGGAGGAGTGGGTGAAGGTGTTGAAGAAACCGGCGAGGAACGACGCGCCGGCGTCGCACAGCAAGCCGCGCCGGAGCATGCGTGGGGTGACGTCCTGGCCGGTGATCTTGCCCAGGGCGAGGAACATCCCGGTGGACTCGACGAAGATGATCACCACCACCAGGCACATGGACAGGATCGGTGCCAGGTGAAACTGCGGCAGGCCGAAATGCAGCGGGGTGACCACTTTCAGCCAGGGCGCCTGGGCCAGGCCGCTGAGGTCGACCATGCCGATGACGCCGGACAGCACATAGCCCAGGAGCATGCCGATCAGCACCGAGATATTCACCCAGAAGCCGCGCATGAAGCGGTTGATCAGCAGGATGGTGGCCAGCACCAGCGCGGCCACCGTGAGGTAGATCGGCGAACCGAATTGTGTCGCGGCACTGCCGCCACCGGCCCAGTTGACCGCCACCGGAAACAGCGAGAGGCCGATGGCGGTGATCACGGTGCCGGTGACCAGGGGTGGGAAGAAACGCACGATCCGGGACATGAACGGGGCGATCAGCAGGCCGAAGAAACCGGCGGCGATGGTGGCGCCGAAGATCCCGGTCATGCCGATACCGGGCATGCCGGCCATGGCCACCATGCTGCCGACGGCGGCGAAACTGGCACCCATCATCACCGGCATGCGGATACCCATGGGGCCGATGCCGAGGGATTGCACCACGGTGGCGATACCGGCCACCAGCAGGTCGGCGTTGATCAGAAAGGCGATTTCCTCACGACCCAGGCCGGCGGCCTGTCCGATGATCAGCGGTACGGCGACGGCGCCGCCATACATCAGCAGAACGTGTTGCAGGCCCACCAGGATCAGCTGCAACAGGGGCAGACGCTGGAGAGCGGGTGCGGCGGGGATGCGCGGTTCGGATAACTCGGACATGCAACACCTCGGATTTTTTTATTCTTGTGGTTTTAGCGCTGTGTGGTTGCGGACAGCGTTTTTTGTAGCCGGGGCAACGCAACCGCTTCACGGTTGATCTCGAACCTGTAGGAGCAGGGCTTGCCCGCGAAGAGGCTTTCAAGATCGCTAAAAGCTTCGCGGGCAAGCCACGCTCCTACAGGTAACGCGGTGTCTCCAAATCAGCTGGCTAACAGCGACATTCAGTTGGTGCGTGCCCCCTGGTTGATCCAGGCCGCGATCAGGTCACGTTCCTGCTGGGTCATCTGGGTGATGTTGCCCAACGGCATGATCTGGGTGGTAATGGCCTGGGCCTGGATACGTGGAGCCAATTGCTGGATCTGTTGCGCGGTATCGAAGATCACCCCCGCCGGCGCCGAACTGAACAGCGGGCTGGTGGGTTGGGCCGAATGGCACACCGCGCAGCGCTCCTGGATCACACGGTGAACCTTGTCGAAGCTGACGTCGGCGGCACTCGCTGTGGTCGTTGGCGCAGGAACCGAATCCGGAGCTGCGGCGGCGGCTGGTGCGGCGGTAACGGCTGGCGTCTCTGGTACCGCTGGCGTGGCTTGGGCCGGCTTGCCGCCCAACGCGGTTTCCGGCAACGGCTGGTACTCGATCTTCGCCGGGGCCTTGGCCACTTGCGGTGCGCTCGGGACCGGCGACGGGCCGGTGACATAGGCCAGGCAGATCATCCCAAGGGCCGCGACCGGCAAGGTCCAGGCAAATTTGTGACTGTTGTGCCGAGTGTTGAAATAGTGCCGCACCATCACCGCCAGCACCGCGATCCCGGCCAGGATCAGCCAGTTGTACGGGCTGCCATAGGTGCTCGGGAAGTGGTTGCTGATCATGATGAACAGCACCGGCAGGGTGAAGTAGTTGTTGTGCCGCGAACGCAGCAGGCCCTTGGCCGGCAGGCTCGGGTCCGGCGTGCGGTTCTCGGCAATGGCCGCCACCAGGGCGCGCTGGGCCGGCATGATGATGCGGAACACGTTGCCGACCATGATGGTGCCGATGATCGCGCCGACATGCAGGTAGGCGCCGCGACCGCTGAATACCTTGCTGAACCCGTAGGCGGCGGCAATCAGCAGCACGAACAGGATAAAGCCGAGCAGGGCCGGGCGCTTGCCCAGGGCCGAGTCACAGAGAAAGTCGTAGACGAACCAGCCGGCGATCAGTGCGCCGATACCTATGGCCACGCCCTCGGGGCCGCTCAGGCCGCTGCCGGGGGCCACGAGGTAGAGCACCGGGTTGGAGTAGAACACCACGCAGAGCAGCGCGATCCCCGACATCCAGGTGAAATAGGCTTCCCATTTGAACCAGTGCAGGTTGTCCGGCATGGTCGGCGGGGCCAGCTTGTATTTTTCCAGGTGGTAGATACCGCCGCCGTGGATCGCCCACAGATCGCCCGCCAGGCCGTCCCTGGGGTTGACCCGGTTGAGGTTGTTCTCCAGCCAGACGAAGTAGAACGATGCACCGATCCAGGCCACGCCCGTGATCATGTGAATCCAGCGCACGCTCAGGTTCAGCCATTCCATCAGATGTGCTTGCACAGTCTTTACCTCTCGCCTGTCACTCTTTTTCGGGAGTGATCAGACCTTCTCTTATTGGTGGGGGGCGAGGATCAGGTACTCATCCTCTTTGAAGAAATGCTCATCGCAGTTGTTGCCGGAGCCACTGCGATCAACCACCAGGAAGTCATCCCGCTTTTCGATCGTCAGCACCGGGTGGTGCCAGACGCCGCGATGGTAATTGATGCCCTGCCTGCCATTGCTGACAAAGGCGCGGACCAAGCCTGATACCGGTGCATCGCCAAGGGGCGCGACCACGATCAGAAAGGGGTTGCCGAGCAGCGGGATAAAAGCCTGGCTGCCCAGCGGATGGCGCTCGAGCATGCGCACGGTCAAGGGCATGTCCAGCGCGTCGGCGCGGAAGATGCTGATGATCGCCTGGTCGTCCGGCTTGGCGGTTTGCACCGTCGCCAGGCGATGGAAGCGCTGGGTCGAACCGTTGTTGATCATGAAGTGGTCGCTGCCGTCGGTTTCGATCACGTCACCGAAGGGGGCGAAGGCTTCTTTGCTCAGCGGTTCAATCGTCAGTGTGCGCATGCGGTTCTTCTGTTCTCGAATTCTGTGTATCGGTGGTTCCCGCGCGAGGCGCGAGAACCACCCATGGGGTTACTTCGCGACTTTGCCCAGCACCCGCAGGCGACTTACGCCACCGTCCGGGAACACGTTCAGGCGGATATGGGTGATAGGTCCCAGCGCCTTGATCTGTTCGGCGAAGCTGTGTTCCTGGTGCATTTCCAGCTTCTGGCTCGGCAGCAGTTCACGCCAGAACAGGCTCTGGGTCTCGATCTGGCTGTCGGTGCCGCCCTTGACGAAGGCGCCCTGGATCGAGCAGCTGTCCGGGTAGTTGCCCTTGAAGTGCAGGGTGTCGACGATGATCTGTTCGATCTCGCCCGGATGACCCAAAGCCACGATCACCCAGTCATTGCCCGGGGTACGCCGGCGCGCGGTTTCCCAGCCGTCGCCCATGTTGACGCCACGGCCCGGGTTGAGGATGTTGCTCATGCGGCCGAAATGCTCGTCGGAGCAGGCCAGGGCGCGGCCGCCGTTGAGGGCGGAAGCCAGGTCGACCTGTTCGTTGTCGCCCACCGCCGACCAGTCACGGAATGGAATACCGTAGACCCGCAGGCGTGCCACGCCGCCGTCCGGATAGATGTTGAAACGCAGGTGGCTGAAGGCCTGGTCGTTGCTGATCTCGTGGTAGTGGTGGCTGTTGCCTTGCAGCTCGACGGCGGACAGCACTTCGACCCACTGGGTGTTTTCGTCCGGCTCGCCGCTGCTCAGGAAGCAGGCTTCCAGGGAGGCCGACGGCGGATAGTTGCCAGTGAAGAACGAGGTATCTATGTCCACGCCCTTGATCGAGCCGGCGACGCCGAGGCGGATCACCGCGCTGTCGTAGCCTTCGAAACGCTTGCGGCGCGACTCCCAGCCGTCCATCCACTTGCCGTTGTCATCGAACACGCCTTCTTTCCAGACGGCCGGGGTCGGCTGGAACAGGCGGTTGGCGTCGGCGAACCAGTCGTCGGTGACCGAGAGGATCTTGGTGCCCAGGCGGGCGTCGGCCAGGTTGACGAACTTCTCGAAAGGTACGGCGTAAGCTTTCATGCTTTTTGTCTGCCTTTTAATAAGTGGCTGGGGAGGCTTGCCGGGTTCAGGTACGGCTCGCTAAAGGGTCAGTAGGCGGAACAGGGCGATCTTGTTGATCTCGGCCAGCGCGCACTGGAACTCGGTGTCCACCGGGTTATGGATGCGCACTTCGAACGCGGCGAGGATCTGATGCCGGTTGCTGCCTTTTACCGCCATGATGAAGGGAAACTTGAACTTGGCTTTATAGGCGTCGTTCAGCTCGGTGAAGCGTTGGAACTCTTCGTTCGAGCATTGGTGAATGCCGGCGCCGGCCTGTTCGTTGGTGCTGGCTTCGGTGAGTTGACCCTGCACGGCGGCTTTGCCGGCCAGGTCCGGGTGGGCGTTGATCAGGGCCAGCTGGCTGGCGTGATCGGCGCTCAAGAGGATGTCGCTCATGTGCTGGTGCAGGGGCTCGACCTCGTCGAGGTCGGCGTCCTGGCCCAGGTCGAAAGCCTTTTCGGCGACCCAGGGCGAATGTTCGTAGATATCGGCGAAGGCCTGGATAAAGGCTTCGCGGCTCAAGGTCGAGGGCTTGAGGGTCTTGAAGGCCGTCATTTCGCGACTCCCTGGAAAGGGTGGGTGGCGTGCCAGTGGCGAGCGATATCGACCCGACGACTGAACCAGACCCGGTCATGGCCTTTGACATATTCGATGAAGCGCTGGAGGGCGGCCAGGCGTGCCGGGCGGCCGATCAGGCGACAGTGCAAACCGATGGAGAGCATCTTCGGCGCTTCGTCGCCTTCAGCGTAGAGCACGTCGAAGGCGTCCTTGAGGTACTGGTAGAAATCGTCGCCCTTGTTGAAGCCTTGCACCTGGGTGAAGCGCATGTCGTTGGTATCGAGGGTGTAGGGAATTACCAGGTGCGGCTTGCCGGTGGGGCTGTCGGGTTCCCAGTAGGGCAGGTCGTCGTCGTAGGTGTCCGAGTCATAGAGGAAGCCGCCTTCCTCCATCACCAGCTTGCGGGTGTTCGGCCCGGTGCGTCCGGTGTACCAGCCCAATGGGCGTTCGCCGCTGATTTCGCTGAGGATGCGGATGGCTTCGAGCAGGTGCTCGCGCTCCTGGGCTTCGTCCATGTATTGGTAGTCGATCCAGCGGTAGCCGTGGCTGCAGATCTCGTGACCGGCCGCGACCATGGCGCGGATCACGTCCGGGTGGCGCTGGGCGGCCATGGCCACGGCGAACACGGTCAGGGGAATATCGAAACGCTTGAACAGCTTGAGAATCCGCCACACGCCGGCACGGCTGCCATACTCGTAGAGCGACTCCATGCTCATGTTGCGCGCGCCCTGCAGAGGCTGCGCCGCGACCATCTCCGAGAGGAAGGACTCGGATTCCGGGTCGCCATGGAGGATGTTGCGTTCGCCGCCTTCTTCGTAGTTGAGCACGAAGGACAAGGCGATGCGGGCATTGCCCGGCCAGTGGGGGTGAGGCGGGTTGCTGCCGTAACCGATCAGGTCGCGTGGGTAGTCGGCGCTCACTGCAGTCTTCCTTCTTGTTCGTGGTGACGGTTGCGTGGTGCCCCGTCAAAACCGGGTGGCGTCACGGCGATGAAGTGATTGTATACAACTTTATAATCATTTTGTAAGCCCGTATTTTTGCATTTCTTTCCGTTTGATGACCGCAGGTTTCACCTCGGGGAACACTGCAAGAAACCTGCCTGATCGGTCAGCTAGTGGTTCTGAGGTCTTCTGCGGGCAAGTGATTGCGCTCTATTCGTGGCTGGCTGGGCCGAGCCGGGGGTGTTAGAAAAAAGCTTGAATTTATTGTGTACAATTTTTTGTAAAAGTGTCTTAATTATTTCCGGGCCGCCCCTCTGGAGCATGGCCTCTCCTTTATCCACTGACTCCGGGAGGCGCGAGGCCTGATCTGCCTGAAGGGCAGGGCGGCCCGCAGAAGCAATGGGACGTTTGACTACGCATGTTTTGGATGCCGCGCATGGCTGCCCCGGCAGTTCGATCAAGGTCGAGCTGTATCGGGTCGAAGGCGCACAGTTGGAGCTGGTCGCCAGCGCCCTGACCAACAGCGACGGGCGCTGCGATGCACCGTTGCTGCAAGGGACCGATTACCGCTCCGGGGTCTATCAGTTGCAGTTCCATGCCGGTGACTACTATCGGGCTCGTGGCGTGGCGCTGCCGGAGCCGGCGTTCCTCGACGTGGTGGTGCTGCGTTTCGGGATCAGTGCCGAGCAGGAGCACTACCACGTGCCGTTGCTGATTTCGCCCTACAGCTATTCGACCTACCGAGGCAGCTAGATTCCCCAAGCATCTGCGCCAAAGCTTCCTTGGTTATTTGCCCGCGTTCACTGCGGGCTTTTTTATGTCTGGCGATTGGGTTTGCAGGTGGTTTGTGTGGTGGGTGTGCCGCCCTTTCGCGGCACCGCCGCGAAGAGGCCCTTGAGACCGCCACAAATTTCAGCGGCTCAACAACGACGCCGCGCCCGCCCCACCAAACAATCCGGCGCTGATCCGGTTGAACCAGCTCTGTCCCTTGCCACTGCGCAAATACCCCGCCGCGCCATGGGCGCCGAGGCCATAGGCCAGCTTGCACAGCAGGTCCAGCACGGTCCAGGTGGCGATCATCACCAGCAACTGGCCGAGAAACGCTTGGTCGGCCTTGAGAAACTGCGGCAGGAAGGCCGCGAAGAACAGGATGTCCTTCGGGTTGCTGGCGCCGAGCACAAAGGCGCGCCCAAACAGGGCACGAAAGCGTGGGGCCGGCGCGGTTTCGGGCACATTCGCCGCCCGTGCCGGCTGTCGCGATTGCTGCCAGCTCTGCCAGGCGAGGTAGAACAGGTACAGCGCGCCGACAATCTTCAGGGCGCTGAACAACTGCTCCGAGGCCAGCAGCAACGCACCCAGGCCCAGGGCCGAAGCGCTCAACAAGCAGATCGAGGCGCTGACACCGCCGAGAAAGGCCGGGTATGAACGACGCAATCCATAATTCAGGCTGTTGCTGATCATCAGCAGCGACAGCGGCCCGGGGATCAGGATCACCACCAGGGCGGCACTGCTGAACAACAACCAGGTTTCCAGACTCATCAGGTTTCTCCCTTCGTACAAAAGCCCCACCGAAGTGAGGCTGGTTACTACCGCATGGGCTCTCTTACAGGAAGATGAACTTGGCGATAAAAATGGCGCACAGCACCCACAGGCTGACGGAAATATCCTTGAACTTGCCGGTCCCGGCCTTCAGTGCCACATAGGTGATAAAACCCAGGGCAATGCCGTCGGCGACCGAAAAAGTCAGCGGCATCATGATCGCGGTCACAATCGCCGGAATACTGTCCGTCGCGTCGTCCCACTCGATATGCGCCATGCCGCTCATCATCAGCATCGCTACATAAATCAGCGCGCCGGCGGTCGCGTACGCAGGGATCATGCCAGCCAGCGGGGCAAAGAACATGGCCGCCACAAACAGGATACCTACAGTAACAGCGGTCAGACCAGTCCGACCACCAGCGGCAACACCCGCGGCACTTTCCACGTAGCTGGTAACGGGTGGCACACCGACCACGGCACCGAATACGCTGGAGACGCTGTCGGCTTTCATTGCCCGGGACAGGTTCTCGATACGGCCGTCGGGGTTGACCAGGCCGGCGCGCTGGGCGACGCCCATCAGGGTGCCGGCGGTGTCGAACATGTGCACGAAGAGAAAGGCCAGGACCACGCTGATCATGCTGACGTTGAATGCGCCCTTCAGGTCCATGGCCATCCAGGTCGGGGCCAGGCTCGGTGGGGTGGAGAAGATGCCGTGGTATTCCACCAGGCCCAGGCCCCAGCCGGCCAGGGTCACGGTGATGATGCTGATGAGGATGGCGCCGAAGACCCGGTGGTAGCTGAGGATTGCGATCATCAGGAAACAGATGGCGGCCAGCAATGGGCCGGGCTCATGCAGGGCGCCGAGCCTGATCAGGGTGGCGGGGCTGGCAACGATGATCCCGGCGGTTTTCAGGCCGATCACCCCGAGAAACAACCCGACCCCGGCACCCATCGCATGGCGCAGGCTGACGGGAATGCTGTTGAGCAGCCATTCGCGGATCCTCGACAGGGTCAGGGCCATGAACAGCACGCCGGAGATGAAGACCGCACCGAGGGCGGTTTCCCAGTGGTAGCCCATGGTGCCGACCACGGTGTAGGTGAAGAACGCGTTCAGGCCCATGCCCGGTGCGAGTCCCACCGGCCAGTTGGCGTAGAGGCCCATCAGCAGGCAGCCGAGGGCGGCGGCGATGCAGGTGGCGACAAAGGCGGCGCCATGGTCGATGCCGGCGTCGGCCATGATGTTCGGGTTGACGAAGATGATGTAGGCCATGGTGATGAAGGTGGTCAACCCGGCGATCAGTTCGGTTTTCACCGTGGTGCCATGCAACCTGAGCTTGAACAGGCGTTCCAGCAGGCCTGAACTTGACGGTGGCGACAGGTCCAGCAGGGGGGCTTCGGATTTGCGGCTTTCCACAGCGAGTACTCCTCAAGAGTTTTATTGTTATTTCCAGAGCCGGGCGCAGGGGCGGGCAACGGCTCTTTGAGGCAGCACGGGTTTGTTGACTGTAAAGTCAGGAACTCGCACGAAACGAATTATGCTTTTGTATACAAATAAAGCAAATAATGTTTTTGGATTTGTGTGCGATACGTCGGAAGGTAGGATCTTGTTGGCGGGAGTAGTCGCGAAACCAGTAGT